>NZ_JBFTLJ010000003.1:0-531135 GCF_056396385.1 Variovorax sp. 05T418
GGGCTTCTCCTTCCAAAGGTTTCAGATTGACTTCGCAAATCAATCTTGGCACTCGATGCCGTGACCAGGAAGCGAGAAGTCCCTTCGCATTCATTTCGCTGCGCAAGGCACCCCATCAGCGGGAGCGTTGGACAGAGCATTGGTTGATCGGCCGGCACAAGAGCCGCGCCCACCGTGCACAGGGCATCGGGTGCTCCCCGCAGCGAAATAAAGGAGGAGGCGAAGCCGGGGGACATTCGCGGAGGGGAGTACCCGGTGGCCTGTGCACGCGCCCCGAACAACGCGAACAACAAAAACAACAGCGCCAAGAAACAAGACACCCCAAGCCCGGCACAAGCGGAACCCAAGAATGACCGACACCACCCGCACCCCCCAGCAAACCGCCGAGTACGTCCGCGACGGCATGTTCGCGAACGACAACGCCTCCAAGGGCCTCGGCATGCGCATCGTCGAGGTCGGCCCCGGCCAGGCCACGCTCGAGATGCGCGTGCGCACCGACATGCTCAACGGCCATGCCATCTGCCACGGCGGCTTCATGGCCACGCTGGCCGACTCCACCTTTGCCTTCGCGTGCAACTCGTACAACGAACTGACCGTGGCCTCGGGCTTCTCGATCGACTTCATCGCACCGGCACGCGAAGGCGACGTGCTCACCGCGCGCTGCTTCGAAGTGTCGAAGGCCGGCCGCACCGGCGTGTACGACACCGAGATCACCAACCAGCGCGGCGAGCGCATCGCCATGTTCCGCGGCCGTTCGTACACCGCCAAGGGCCGCCCCGCCGTTGCCGCCTGAGGAGACACAAGCCCATGACAGCCAGACACCCTGCCCCCGGCGAGCTCGAGCCCATCGAAACCGCGAGCCGCGACGAGATCACCGCGCTGCAGATCCAGCGCCTGCGCGCCACGCTGCAGCGCGCCTACGACCACGTGCCGCACTATCGCCGGGCCTTCGATGCCAAGGGCGTGCACCCTCATGACCTGAAGTCGCTGGCCGACCTCTCGAAGTTTCCGTTCACGGTGAAGACCGACCTGCGCGACAACTACCCCTTCGGCATGTTCGCCGTGCCGCGCGCGCAGGTGGCGCGCATCCATGCCTCGTCGGGCACCACCGGCAAGCCGACCGTGGTCGGCTACACGCTCAAGGACATCGACACCTGGGCCGACCTGGTCGCGCGCTCCATCCGCGCGGCGGGCGGCCGTGCCGGCGACATGGTGCACGTGTCGTACGGCTATGGCCTCTTCACCGGCGGCCTTGGCGCGCACTACGGCGCCGAGCGCGCGGGCTGCACCGTCATCCCGATGTCGGGCGGCCAGACCGAGAAGCAGGTGCAGCTGATCCAGGACTTCAAGCCCGACATCATCATGGTCACGCCCAGCTACATGCAGGTGATCATCGAGCAGTTCGAGCGCCAGGGCCTCGATGCCAAGGACAGCTCGCTCCGGATCGGCATCTTCGGCGCCGAGCCGTGGACCGAGGCCATGCGCCGCGACATCGAGGGCAAGGCCGGCCTCGATGCGGTCGACATCTACGGCCTGTCCGAAGTGATGGGCCCCGGCGTGGCCAGCGAATGCGTCGAGAGCAAGGACGGCCCCGTCATCTGGGAAGACCACTTCTACCCCGAGATCATCGACCCCGACACCGGCGAGCTCAAGGCCGACGGCGAGGAAGGCGAACTGGTCTTCACCTCGCTCAGCAAGGAGGCCATGCCGATCGTGCGCTACCGCACGCGCGACCTCACGCGCCTGTTGCCGCCCACTTCGCGTTCGTTCCGCCGCATGGGCAAGATCGTCGGGCGTAGCGACGACATGATGATCATCCGCGGCGTCAACGTCTTTCCCACGCAGGTGGAAGAGATCGTGCTCGCGCACAGCGCGCTCACCGGCCTCTACCAGGTACGCGTGAGCCGCGAAGGCCTGCTCGACCAGGTCGAGGTGCACTGCGAACTCACACCGCACGAGGCCGCCGCGGCCGACCGCAACGCCATCTCCGACTGGGTGCAGCAACGCGTGAAGACGCTCATCGGCATCTCCACCCGCGTGGTCGTGCACGGCCCCGACGAAATGGAACGCACGCAGACCGGCAAGGCCCGCCGCGTGATCGACACGCGCCCGCGCTGAGCCGCCCGCGCGCCCACACACCGCACAGAAAGGACACGCACATGTACACCCAGGCAATGGACACCATGGGCAAGGACGCAGGCGACGGCAAGCAGAAGAAAGCCGTGCGCTCCGCCGAGGAAATGCGGCTCGAGGAGCGCTTCGACGCGCACATCGACGCCGGCGACTTCATCGAGGCGAAGGACTGGATGCCCGAGCACTACCGCAAGACGCTGGTGCGCCAGATCAGCCAGCATGCGCATTCGGAGATCGTCGGCATGCTGCCCGAAGGCAACTGGATCGGCCGCGCGCCCACGCTCAAGCGCAAGGCCATCCTGCTGGCCAAGGTGCAGGACGAAGGCGGCCACGGGCTGTACCTGTACGCGGCCGCCGAAACGCTGGGCACCTCGCGCGACCAGATGTTCGACGCGCTGCACAGCGGTAAGGCCAAGTACAGCTCGATCTTCAACTACCCCACGCTCACCTGGGCCGACATGGGCACCATCGGCTGGCTGGTCGATGGCGCGGCCATCATGAACCAGGTGCCGATCTGCCGCTGCTCCTACGCACCGTATGCACGCGCCATGATCCGCATCTGCCGCGAGGAGAGCTTTCACCAGCGCCAGGGCTACGAAGCCCTGCTGACGATGATGACGCACGGCACCGAGGCGCAGAAGGCGATGGTGCAGGACGCGGTCAACCGCTGGTGGTGGCCCTCGGTCATGATGTTCGGCCCGCCGGACGACCAGTCGCCCAACAGCGCGCAGTCGATGCGCTGGGGCATCAAGCGCTTCAGCAACGACGAGCTGCGCCAGAAGTTCATCGACGCCGCCGTCGAGCAGGCCCGCATCCTCGGCGTGACCCTGCCCGACCCCGACCTCAAGTGGAACGAAGAGCGCCAGGCGCACGACTTCGGCGCCATCGACTGGAGCGAGTTCTGGCGCGTGATCGGCGGCGACGGCCCCTGCAACCGCGAACGCCTGCAAGCCCGCGTCGATGCCTGGGAAGAAGGCGCGTGGGTGCGCGAAGCCGCGATGGCCTACGCCAACAAGCAACCGATGAAGGAGGCCGCATGAGCGCCGATATCCAGCAAGAGTGGCCCTTGTGGGAAGTGTTCGTGCGCAGCAAGGCCGGTCTCGACCACAAGCATTGCGGCAGCCTGCATGCGGCCGATCCGAAGATGGCGATCCAGATGGCGCGCGACGTCTACACGCGCCGCCAGGAAGGCAGCAGCATCTGGGTGGTGCGCTCGGACCAGATCGTGGCGAGCGACCCGGGGGACAAGGACATGTTCTTCGATCCGGCGGAAGACAAGGTGTACCGGCATCCGACCTTCTACAAGTTGCCCAAGTCGGTCGATCACATGTGAGACCTCGATGAGCGCCCGCGAGTGGACTTTGAGTTGTCCCCTCTCCCTCCGGGAGAGGGCCAGGGTGAGGGTTGCCGGCCTTCGCCACCGACAGGTTTCCTCCACCGCCCACGCCCTCACCCCAACCCTCTCCCCAAGGGGAGAGGGAGCAAGACAGAGTTGGAGCCACTGAATGCAAGCCTCGATCGAACTGAACCGCACACCTCCCGTGCAATACCTGCTGCGCATAGGCGACACCTGCCTCGTGCTCGCGCAGCGCCTCGGCGAATGGTGCGGCCATGCGCCCGTGCTGGAAGAAGACATCGCCATGGCCAACATCGCGCTCGACCTCGTCGGCCAGGCCCGCGCGCTGCTCACGCACGCCGGCAAGCTCGAAGGCGCCGGCCGCGAACACGACGAAGACCAGCTCGCCTACCTGCGCGACGAGCGCGACTACTTCAACCTCACGCTGGTCGAGCTGCCGCGCGGCGACTTTGCCTTTGCCGTGGTGCGCAACACCATGGTCGCCACGCTGCTCAAGCTGCTGTGGCAGCGCCTTGCCGCATCGAGCGATGCCGAGGTGGCCGCCATCGCCGGCAAGGCCGTGAAGGAAGCGCGCTACCACCAGCAGCATTCAGGCGACTGGGTCGTGCGGCTCGGCGACGGCACCGACGAATCGCGCCGCCGCACGGAAAAGGCGCTGCAGCAGCTCTGGCTCTACATGCCCGAGCTGTTCGAGAGCGATGCGGTCGATGCGCAAGCCAGCGCAAGCGGCCTCGGCCCCGCATGGAGCGAACTGCGCGAACCGTGGCTCGCCGAGATGCAGCAGGTGCTCGACGCCGCCGGGCTCGCCATGCCGCAGGAGACCGCCTTCCGCAGCACCGGCAAGCAGGGCGTGCACAGCGAACACATGGGCTACATCCTGGCCGAGATGCAGCACCTGCAGCGCAGCTATCCTGGAGGCGTGTGGTGAGCACCGCCATTGCAACGCGCATCGACGCGGCCTGGGCCGTGCTGCACACCGTGCTCGACCCCGAGGTGCCGGCCGTGTCGGTCTGCGACCTGGGCATCGTGCGCGAGGTGATCGAACATGAGGACGGCCTGGAGATCGTGCTCACGCCGACCTACTCGGGCTGCCCCGCGACCGAGGCCATCGAGCACGACGTGCTGGCCGCCATCGAAAAGGCGGGCCTCGGCCGCGCACGCGCCACCCTGCGCCGCGCGCCCGCCTGGAGCAGCGACTGGATCAGCGAAGAAGGCCGCGCCAGGCTCAAGGCCTATGGCATTGCGCCGCCGGCCCACCTCACGCCCGAAGCCGCAGCCGGCACCGCCATGCCCATCCGCCTCTTCGGCCGCATCGCCGGCGGCGAACGCATTGCCTGCCCGCGCTGCGCGAGCGAGCACACCGAACGCCTCTCCGCCTTCGGCTCCACCGCCTGCAAGGCCCTGTATCGCTGCATGACTTGCCGCGAACCCTTCGAACACTTCAAGCCGATCTGAGCGATGAGCACCCTCTTCCATCCCCTGCGCGTGAAGACCGTCGAGCCCGACACTTCGGAAGCCGTCATCGTCTCGTTCGAAGTGCCGCCCGCGCTGCAGCAGGTCTTCGGCTTCACGCAGGGCCAGTACCTCACGCTGCGCCGCGACATCGACGGCCAGGACCTGCGCCGCTCCTATTCGATCTGCGCCGGCCTGGACGACGGCGAGCTCCGCGTGGGCGTGCGCAAGGTGCAGGGCGGCGTGTTCTCCAACTGGATCAACGCGCACCTGCAGCCCGGCGACACGGTGCAGGTGATGGCGCCGCAGGGCCGCTTCTTCGTGCCGATCGAGCCGGGCTCCGCACGGCACCACGTCGGCATTGCGGGCGGCAGCGGCATCACGCCGATCCTCTCGATCATGAAGACCGTGCTGGCGCGCGAACCGCTGAGCCGCTTCACGCTGATCTACGGCAACCGGCAGCTGCAGTCCACGATGTTCAAGGAAGAGATCGAGGACCTGAAGAACCGCTACATGACGCGGCTCGCGCTGCAGCTGGTGTTCTCCGACGAGCAGACGGATTCGCCGCTGGGCCGCGGCGTGATGAACCGCGAGAAGATCGGCGAATTCCTGAACACGCTGGTGCCGGCGGCCGGCATCGACCACGCCTACATCTGCGGCCCGTTCCAGATGAACGACGAGGCCGAGGCCGCGCTGCTGGCCGCGGGCGTGCCCGAGGAACGCATCCACATCGAGCGCTTCGGCGTTGCGCTGCCTTCGGCCGCGTCGGCGGGCCAGGTGGGTGCGGTGGTGCACGAAGCGCTGCCCGGCGATGCCAAGCAGGCGCGCATCACCATCGTGCGCGACGGGCTGCAGCGCGAGATCACTTTCACCGAAGGGCAGCCGAGCATCCTCGATGCGGCGTCGGCCGCCGGGCTCGAAGTGCCGTTCTCCTGCACATCCGGCGTGTGCGGCACCTGTCGCGCGAAGCTGGTGGAGGGGGAAGTCCGCATGGAAAGAAACTTCGCGCTCGACAAGAATGAAGTAGCCGCGGGATTCGTGCTGACCTGCCAGGCCCACCCTCTCACAGAGCGCGTCACCTTGTCCTTCGACGAGCGTTGACGCCACAACGATTTTTCAACCCGGAGACAAGTCCAAAATGAAATTTTTCTTCAAGCCCCTGCTGATCGCCGCGCTGTGCGCCACCGCCGCCGCGGCCTGGGCCGACGTCAATGTGGGCGTGACGCTGTCGGCCACCGGCCCGGCCGCCTCGCTCGGCATTCCCGAGAAGAACACCATTGCGCTGATGCCCAAGACCATCGGCGGCCAGAAGATCAACTACATCGTGCTGGACGACGCCTCGGACACCACGGCCGCGGTGGCCAACACGCGCAAGCTCATCGCCGAGAACAAGGTCGACATCGTGCTGGGCTCGACCACCACGCCCAACTCGCTCGCGATGATCGACGTGGTGAGCGAAGCCAAGACGCCGATGATCTCCATTGCCGCGTCGGCCCGCATCGTCGAGCCCATGGATGCCAAGAAGCAGTGGGTCTTCAAGACGCCGCAGAACGACATCATGATGTCGCTCGCCATTGCCGAGCACATGGCCGCGAGCGGCGTGAAGACGGTGGCCTTCATCGGCTTTTCCGATGCGTACGGCGAGGGCTGGTCGCAGGAATTCGCCAAGGCGGCGGAGCTGAAGAAGCTCAAGATCGTGGCCAACGAGCGCTATGCGCGCACCGACACCTCGGTGACCGGCCAGGCGCTGAAGATCATGGCCGCCAAGGCCGATGCGGTGCTGGTCGCGGGCTCGGGCACGCCGGCCGCGCTGCCGCAGAAGACGCTCAAGGAGCGCGGCTACACCGGCAAGATGTACCAGACGCACGGCGTGGCCAATGCCGACTTCCTGCGCGTCGGCGGCAAGGACGTGGAAGGCACCTTCCTGCCTGCCGGTCCGGTGCTGGTGGCCGAGCAGCTGCCCGCGAGCCATCCGGTGAAGAAATCGGCCTTGGCCTACGTCACGGCCTACGAGGCCGCGAACGGCAAGAACTCGGTGTCGACCTTCGGCGCGCACGCCTGGGACGCGGGCCTCTTGATGACCTCGGCCGTGCCGGTGGCGCTCAAGAAGGCGCAGCCCGGCACGCCCGAGTTCCGCGCCGCGCTGCGCGACGCGCTCGAGCAGGTCAAGGAAGTGTCGGGCGCGCATGGCGTGTTCAACATGACTGCCAATGACCATCTGGGCCTGGACCAGCGTGCACGCGTGATGGTCAAGATCGAGAACGGCGCCTGGAAATACCAACCCTGATCGCAGGTCTTGCTCCCTCCCCTCCCGGGGGAGGGTCGGGGTGGGGGCTCGCGCCGGACACTGATTCGACACACGGGCAAGGCCCGAAGGTTTTTCTATGGATCTGCAGATCGCCCTGCTTCTGGGGCAGGACGGCATCGTGAACGGTGCCGTCTACGGATTGATGGCGCTCGCGCTGGTGCTGGTGTTCTCGGTCACGCGCGTCATCTTCATTCCCCAGGGCGAGTTCGTCGCCTTCGGGGCGCTCTCGATGGCGGTGCTGCAGGCCGGCCGCGTGCCGGCCACGCTGTGGCTGCTGCTCGCGCTGGCGGCGATGGTGCTGGTGGTCGAGTTCTGGCGCTGGAAGCGCGGCGCGGTGGTCGACTGGGCCTCCGCGCTCGCATGGTGCGTGGTGCTGCCGCTGGCCGCGGCCGCGCTGGTGCTGCTGCTCAAGCCCACGTCGATGGCGGGCCAGGCGCTCGCCACGCTGCTGCTCATCATGCCGCTCGGGCCGCTGCTCTATCGCCTGGCCTACCGGCCACTGGCCAGCGCCAACGTGCTGATGCTGCTGATCGTTTCCGTCGCGCTGCATGGCGTGCTGGTGGGCCTGGGCCTCCTGTTCTTCGGTGCCGAGGGCTATCGCACCACGGCATTCTCCGAGGAGCGCTTTGACATCGGCGGCATCCCGGTCGGCGGGCAGTCGCTGGTGGTGGTTGGCGTCACGCTGCTGCTGGTGCTTGCAATGTTTCTTTTCTTCGGCCGCTCGATGATCGGCAAGGCGCTGCGCGCCACCGCCATCAACCGCGTGGGCGCGCGGCTGTCGGGCATTCCGACGGAGCTCTCGGGCGACCTGAGCTTTGCGCTTGCGGCGCTCATCGGCGCGGTCTCGGGCCTGCTGATTGCGCCGCTCACCACGGTGTACTACGACACCGGCTTCCTGATCGGGCTGAAAGGCTTCGTCGCCGCCATCGTGGGCGGGCTGGCGAGCTATCCGCTGGCGCTCGCGGGCGCGCTGCTGGTCGGGCAGCTCGAGGCCTTTGCCTCGTTCTGGGCCAGTCCGTTCAAGGAGGTGCTGGTGTTCACGCTGATCATTCCGGTGCTGTGGTGGCGTTCACTGCACAGCCACCATGTGGAGGACGAGGAATGAACAACACCCCGTCCAGCACCACTGCAACCGCCGCCGCACCGGCCGGCCGCGCGCTGGTCACGCCCCGGCAGCTGACGCTCGCCTGCGTGGCGGCGCTGGCCCTCGCCTGGGGCTTCCTGCCGGAGTTCACGGTCTCGGTCCTCAGCAACATCGGGCTCTATGCGCTGGTCGCGGCCGGGCTGGTGATGCTCACCGGCGTGGGCGGCATGACCTCCTTCGGCCAGGCCGCATTCGTCGGCATGGGTGCCTACGCCACCGCGTGGATCTGCACCTCGCCCATGGCCGCCGCATGGCTGGGCGGCGCCGTGGGCCCCGCGCTGCTGCCGTGGGCCGGGCTGATGCTCGGCCTCGCCTTCACCTTTGCGCTGGCCTGGGCGCTGGGCGCGGTCACGCTCAAGCTGCAGGGCCACTACCTGCCGCTGTGCACCATCGCCTGGGGCCTGAGCCTGTACTACCTGCTCGGCAACATGGACTTCCTCGGCGGGCAGACGGGCATCACCGGCGTGCCGCCATTGGTGATTGCCGGCTACTCGCTGGCCACGCCGCGCGCGCTGGGCGTGGTGATCTGGGCCGTGCTGCTGCTCGCGCTATGGGCCATGCACAACCTGCTCGACTCGCGCGAAGGCCGGGCCATCCGCGCGCTCAAGGGCGGGCGGCTGATGGCCGAGTCGATGGGCGTGGACACGGCGCGCCACCGCGTGAAGCTGTTCGTGCTGGCTGCGCTGCTGGCGGCCGTCTCGGGCTGGCTCTATGCGCACCTGCAGCGCTTCGTGAATCCGACGCCCTTCAACCTGAACATCGGCATCGAGCTGCTGTTCATGGCGGTGGTCGGTGGCGCGGGCCACCTGTGGGGTGCGGTGCTGGGCGCCGCGCTCATCACGCTGCTGAAGGAAAAGCTGCAGGACGTGCTGCCATCGCTGCTGGGCAGCAGCGGAAACTTCGAAGTGATCGTGTTCGGCCTGCTCATGCTGTTCGTGCTGCAGCGCTTCGCGGACGGCCTGTGGCCCACGCTCGCGCGCATCGCGAGCCGCTGGGTGCGCCCACATGCCCCGGCCGCGAGCCATACCGCGCCGGCCGTGCAGCTCGCGCAGCGCAACCTGCCCGCCCGGGGCGAGGTGCTGCTGCAGGCCACCAAGGTCAGCAAGCGCTTCGGCGGCCTGGTGGCCAACAACGACATCTCGATGACGCTGAAGGCCGGCGAGATCCATGCGCTGATCGGACCGAACGGCGCGGGCAAGAGCACCTTCTTCAACATGGTCTCGGGCGTGGACGATCCGAGCGCCGGCGAAGTGCGGCTCGCGGGCCAGCCGATGACGGCCAGGCCCTCGCGCGTGTTCGCCGCGCTGGGCCTGGGCCGCACCTTCCAGCATGTGCGCCTGCTCGGGCAGCGCAGCGTGGCCGAGAACGTGGCGCTCGGCGCCCACCTGCGCGCCAGGCGCGGCTGGCTCGCCGCGATGCTGCGGCTGGACCGCGCCGAGGAAGCCGCACTGATGGCCGAGGCGCGCCGCCAGATCGAGCGCTGCGGCCTCGGCGCGCATGCCGACACGCCGGCCGCATCGCTCTCGCTGGGCCAGCAGCGCGTGGTCGAGATTGCACGCGCGCTGGCCGGCCAGCCTTCGGTGCTGCTGCTCGACGAGCCCGCCGCGGGCCTGCGCCACCTTGAGAAGCGCGCGCTTTCGGTGCTGCTGGACCAGCTGCGCGCCGAAGGCCTGGGCATCCTCGTGGTGGAGCACGACATGGAATTCGTGATGAACCTGGCCGACCGCATCACGGTGCTTGAATTCGGCACCGTGATCGCCACCGGCACGCCGGCCGAAGTGCAGGCCAATCCGCGCGTGCTCGAAGCCTACCTGGGCGGTGCCGACGACGAACTGCTGGAGGACGCAAGATGAGCACGCCCATCCTCCAACTCGACGGCTTCTGCGTCGCCTACCGCAGCGTCGAGGCGGTGCACAGCGTGCAGCTGCATGTGAACGAAGGCGAGATCGTCACCGTGATCGGCCCCAACGGCGCCGGCAAGACCACGCTGCTGTGCGCGGCGATGGGGCTCCTGCCTTCCACCGGCGCGCTCATGCTGCACGGCGAGCGCATCGCGCGCCCGAGCGTCGAGACCATGGTGGCGCGCGGCGTGGCGCTGGTGCCCGAGCGGCGCGAGCTGTTCGGCGAGATGTCGGTCGAGGACAACCTGCTGCTCGGCGGCTTCTACCAGTGGCGCAAGGGCAAGCGCGACCAGCGTGCGCGCATGGAAGAGGTGTTCGAGATCTTCCCGCGGCTGCGCGAACGCAAGCCGCAGCTGGCTTCGACGCTCTCGGGCGGCGAACGCCAGATGCTGGCCATCGGCCGCGCGCTGATGGCGCGGCCCCGCCTGCTGATGCTCGACGAGCCATCGCTGGGCCTGGCGCCGCTGGTGGTGCGCGAAGTGCTGCGCGTGGTCTCGCAATTGCGAAGCCATGGCGTCTCGGTGCTGCTGGTGGAGCAGAACGCACGCGCCGCCCTGCAGGTGGCCGACCGGGCCTATGTGCTCGAGATGGGCGCCGTCGCGCTCGAAGGCCATGCACGCGAATTGATGCACGACCAGAGAATCATCGACACCTACCTGGGCATCGGAAAGAAGGAATGACCCCTGCCTTTCTCCCTCCCCTTCCGGGGGAGGGTTGGGGTGGGGGCGAGCGGCGCTTGACAGAGCACTGCGCCGAACGAACGCCACTTGCCCCCATCCCTACCTTCCCCCGGAAGGGGAAGGAGCAATACCAAGACAGCGAAAGGACATCACCATGACCACCCTTCAAAGCTACATCGCCGGCCGCTGGATCGGCCAGCAGGGCGCGCAGCAGCTGCGCAGCGCCGTCAACGGCCAGCCCGTGGCCAGCACGCACGCCGAAGCCATCGACTTTTCCGAGGCGCTCGCCCATGCGCGCCGCGTCGGCCTGCCGGCGCTGATGGCGCTCGACTTCCAGCAGCGCGCCGAGCGGCTGAAGGCGCTGGCCAAGCACCTGGCGGCCCACAAGGAAACGCTCTACGCGGTCTCGGCCCACACGGGCGCCACGCGCACCGACAGCTGGATCGACATCGAAGGCGGCGCCGGCACGCTCGCTGCCTATGCCGGCATCGGCAGCAACGAGCTGCCCTCGGGCAACCTGGTGCACGAAGGCCCGGCCTTTGCGCTCGGCAAGAAGGGCGGCTTTGCGGGCACGCACATCCTGGTGCCGCGCGGCGGCGTGGCGGTGCACATCAACGCCTTCAACTTTCCGGTGTGGGGCCTGCTCGAGAAATTCGCACCCAGCTTTCTCGCGGGCATGCCCTGCATCGGCAAGCCGGCCACGGCCACCAGCTATCTCACCGAGGCGCTGGTGCGGCTCATCGTGCAGTCGGGCATCCTGCCCGAGGGCAGCCTGCAGCTGGTCGTGGGCGGCACGGGCGACCTGCTCGACCGGCTCGAAGGGGCCGACGTGGTCACCTTCACCGGCTCGGCCGACACCGCCGCCAGGCTGCGCGTACACCCGAACCTGGTGCGCCACTCGATCCCGTTCAACGCCGAGGCCGACTCGCTCAACTGCGCGATCCTCGCGCCCGACGTGACGCCGGGCGACGAGGAGTTCGACCTGTTCGTGAAGGAAGTGGCGCGCGAAATGACCGTCAAGGCCGGCCAGAAGTGCACCGCCATCCGGCGCGCGATCGTGCCGCGCCAGCATCTCGATGCGGTGGCCGAACGCCTTCGCGCGCGGCTGGCCAAGACCGTCATCGGCGATCCCTCGCGCGAAGAGGTGCGCATGGGCGCCCTCGCCTCGCATGCGCAGCAGGCCGACGTAGCCGAGCGCGTCGCCACGCTGCTGCAGGGCGCCGAGCTGGTGTACGGCGAGCGCGACGGCTTCTCGCCGGTGGGCGACGGCGTGGCCGGAGGTGCCTTCTTCGCGCCCACGCTGCTCCTGAGCCGGAAGCCCCTCGAGCACGACGCCGCGCACGATGTCGAAGCCTTCGGCCCCGTCAGCACGCTGATGCCTTATGACAGTGCTGACGGCATCGACGAAGCCCTGGCGCTGGCCGCGCGCGGGCGCGGCAGCCTGGTCGGCACGCTGGTCACGCGCGACCCGGCCATCGCGGCCAGGGCCATTCCGGTGGCCGCCGCATGGCATGGCCGCCTGCTGGTGCTCGACCGCGAGGCCGCGGCCGAATCGACCGGCCACGGCTCGCCGCTGCCGCAGCTCAAGCATGGCGGCCCGGGCCGCGCGGGCGGCGGCGAAGAGCTCGGCGGCCTGCGCGCCGTGAAGCACTACCTGCAGCGCGCCGCGGTGCAGGGCTCGCCCACCATGCTGGCCGCGATCACCGGCGAACACGTGCGCGGCGCGGCCGTGCGCGAGAGCGAGGTGCACCCGTTCCGCCGCCACTTCGAAGACCTGCGCATCGGCGACTCGCTGCTCACGCACCGCCGCACCGTCGGCGAGGCCGACATCGTGGCCTTCGGCGGCATCTCGGGCGACTATTTCTACATGCACTTCGACGAGGTGGCGGCCAGGGAGTCGCCGTTCGGCAAACGCATCGCGCACGGCTACTTCGTGCTGTCGGCCGCGGCGGGCCTGTTCGTGTCGCCCGCGCCGGGCCCGGTGCTTGCCAACTACGGCCTCGACACGCTGCGCTTCGTCAAGCCCGTGGGCATCGGCGACACCATCCGCGCACGCCTCACTTGCAAGCGCAAGATCGACCGCAACAGGAAGGACGCGAGCGGCCAGGGACAGGGCGTGGTGGCCTGGGACGTGGAGGTGACGAACCAGGACGGCGAGCTGGTCGCGAGCTACGATATCCTGACCCTCGTCTCCAAGAAACCAGAAACCACCTGATGTTCGATCTCACAGGAAAAGCAGCGCTCGTCACCGGCGGCAACGGCGGCATCGGCCTGGGCATGGCGCAGGGGCTGGCCAAGGCCGGCGCCCGCGTCGTCATTGCCGCGCGCAACATGCAGAAGTCGGCCGCCGCGGTCGAGGCGCTCCGGGCCCTGGGCAGCGACAGCTTCGCGCTCGAAGTCGACGTGGCCGACGAAGCCTCGGTGCAGAAGGCGGTCGATGAAGCAGCCGCGCGCTGCGGCCGCCTCGACATCCTCGTCAACAACGCCGGCACCACCGTGCGCAAGCCCGTCGACCAGCTCGCGCTGGACGAATGGCGCCTGGTGCTGGACACCAACCTGACCAGCGCCTTTCTCTGCAGCCGTGCTGCGCATCCGCACCTGAAGGCGGCCGGCGGCGGCAAGATCATCAACATCGGCTCGATGATGTCGATCTTCGGCGCGCCCTACGCACCCGCCTATGCCGCGAGCAAGGCGGGCATCGTGCAGCTCACCAAGTCGACCGCGCTTTCGTGGGCGGCCGACAACATCCAGGTCAATGCCATCTTGCCGGGCTGGTTCGAGACCGAGCTGACCGACGGCGCCCGCAGCCAGATCCCGGGTCTCTATGACCGCGTGGTGGCCCGCGCCGCTGCCGGGCGCTGGGGCCAGCCGGCCGACATCGCCGGCACCGCGGTGTTCCTTGCGAGCGCTGCTTCCGACTACGTGACCGGCACCGCGATCCCGGTCGACGGCGGATTCTCCATCTCTGGCTGAAGCCGGGCGGCCCGTGTAAATTCGGCCGCCATGCTTGCCTGGTTCCAGATCTTTCTTTTCGTCGCCGGTACGGCCGCGCTGCTGTACGTTTCGCGCGGCCCGCTGCGCCAGCCCGGCTCGCATGGCTTCTACCGCTTCTTCGCGTGGGAATGCATGCTGGCGCTGATCATCGTGAACCTGCCGGTGTGGCATGTGGACCCGCTGTCGTTCACCCAGCTGCTGTCCTGCGTATTCCTCGCGCTGTCGATCTGGCTGCCGATCCATGCGGTGAAACTGCTCAAGGCCCACGGCAAGCCGACCGAGGCGCGCAGCGACGATCCGGCGCTCTACGGTTTCGAGAAGACCTCTTCCATTGTTTCGACCGGCGCCTTCCGCTACATCCGCCACCCGATGTACACGGCGCTCATGCTGCTGGCCTGGGGCGCCTTCCTCAAACAGTTCACCTGGCTCACGCTGGCGCTGGTAGTGGCGGCCACGGTGCTGCTGTTCCTCACGGCCCTGAGCGACGAGAAGGAATGCATCGCGCACTTCGGCGACGACTACCGCGAATACATGCGCGGCACGCGGCGCTTCATTCCGTTCGTGCTGTAGCAGCCCAGCCCATGCCCTCCCCCAAAAGCACGGCCTTTCCCTCTGCCACGCAGGCCGCGCTGCTGTTCCTCGCGGTGTTTCTCTGCGAATTCGTCATTGGCGCGGCGCTGCGCGATGCCAATCGCTGGCTCGGCCTGAACGGCATGCAGCTCGGCGTGCTGTCGGCGGTGCTGGGCAACGGCTGCGTGTTCGCCGTGGTCATGCACCAGCAGAAGCTCAGCTACCGCGAACTCTTCCACCAGTCGCCGGCTTCCGCCCGCGCCACCCTGATGCTGGTCGTGCCGCCCGTGCTGCTGCTCGTGCCGGGGCTGATGGTGGTGATGAGCGCCGTGCTCAACCTGCTGATTCTCATCGCGCCGCTTTCCGCCTGGGAGGAGTCGATGTTCAGCCGCATGGCCGACGGCAGCGTCGCGGCCACCCTGGCCGTGTGCCTGATGGCGCCGCTGCTCGAGGAAATGCTGTTCCGCGGCATCGTGCTGCGCGGGTTCTTGCTGCGCTATTCGCGCTGGCAGGCCATCGTGGGCTCGGCGCTGCTCTTTGGCGCCGCGCACCTGAACATCTACCAGTTCGTCGTGGGCCTGGTGATGGGCACCGTGCTCGGATGGCTCTATGAGCGCAGCCGCTCGCTCATCCCGTGCATCGCGCTGCACGCGGCCTACAACAGCGGCACGATCTTCATCGGCGACTGGCCGGATGGCAGCTCGACGGCGGACACGGCGTGGGCCTTGCTGCTCGTCTTTATCGCGGGCCTGTGCGGCGTGCTCGCATTGCGCCGCATGCTGGTGGTACCGGTCGCGCGCAACCCCGTTCCCTGAAACGGGAGCCGGCCACGCGCGGCAAGGCTAGCGGGGCACGGGTGCCAGCGGCCGCGCATCGATGGCCTCGCCATCGACGATGAAATGCCCGCCCGCCACGTGATGCAGCGTGCGCAGCTCGTCATGCCCGGTGAAGTTCCATCGGCCGTCGGCGAACACGCGCGCATCGGCCTGCGCCGCGATCACCTCGCCCAGGAACAGGTCGTAGCGCTGCTGGATCGGCGGCTCGGGCAGCAGGCGGCATTCGAGCCAGGCCGCGCAGCCTTCCAGCAGCGGCGCCTCGGTTGCAACGCCCGCGAAGGTCTGCAGGCCATAGGCCGCGAACTTGTCGTGCCCGTCGCGCTCCACGATCTCGCGGCCCGAGCTGTTGCCCAGCGCATCGGTGAGATCGAGCTGCGCCCGCGTGGGCACCTGCAGCGCGAAGCTGCCCGCGCCTTCGAGCAGCACGCGCGTCCAGGTGCTCTTGTCGAGCACCACCGCCACCTTGGGCGGATCGAAATCCAGCGGCATTGCCCACGCCGCAGCCATGATGTTGCGCTGGCCGCCATGCGCCGCACTCACGAGGACGGTGGGGCCGTGGTTGAGCAGGCGGTAGGCCTTGGCGAGGGGGACCGGGCGGCGGTGGAAAGACGAAGGCTGGGCCGGGGAGTCGGAAAGCGGTGTGGAATGGGCCATGCGCCAGCATGCCACGCCTTCTGCGCGCGCGCTTGGCGCCGCTGTTCGGCTTGGCGTTGTTCGGCTTGGCGCTGTTGTTCGGGGCGCGCTCCCGCCGACGGGGTCCCTTGCTCCGCGAATGTCCTCCGGCCTTCGGCCTCCCCCTTGATTTCGCTGCGCAAGGCACCCCATCAGCGGGAGCGTTGGACAGAGCAGTTGTTGATCAGCGGTACACCAGCGGCGTGCCCAGGTGCACAGGGCATCGGGTGCTCCCCGCAGCGAAATCAAGGAGGAGGCCGCAGGCCGGGGGACATTCGCGGAGGGGAGTACCCGGTGGCCTGTGCACGCGCCCCGAACACAAGACCCCAGCGCAACGTGCGCCTCAGCTCCCTCGAGTCAGCATCCGCCCCGCCCGCGCGAGCACCTTCGCTTCAGCATCACCGCCCCTATACGCGAGCACCCCATTCACGAACACCCGCTCCACCCCCAGGCTCACGCCGTGCGGCTTGTCGTAGGTGGCGGTGTCGGCAATGGTCTCGGGGTCGAACACCACCACATCGGCCATCGCACCCACACGCAGCAACCCGCGGTCTGCGATGCGCAGGTTGCGCGCGGTCATGCCGGTCATCTTGTGCACGGCCTGCTCGAGCGTGAACAGGCGGCGCTCGCGCCAGTAGCGCGCGAACACGCGCGGGAAGGCGCCCCACAGCCGCGGATGCGGATGGCGGTCGTGCGGCAGGCCGTCGCTGCCGATCATGGTGAGCGGATGCGCAATGACGCGCTCCACGTCTTCTTCCTGCATCTGGAAGTAGCAGGCGCCACCAGGCTTGAGGCGCAAGCACGCCTCCTGCTCGGTGGTGCCCCACTCGCGCGCGATGTCGGAGATCAGGCGGCCGGTCATCTCGGGGTGCGGGTCGGACCAGGTCAGCAGCACGTCGATGACGCCGTCGACCAGGTCTTCGCGCAGCACGGTGGAACCGGCCACGTAGGGGTACACGTCCATCGATATTTTCTGCCGCTGCGCGAGCGCTTCGATCAACGGCAGCGTTTCCTTCGTGCGGCCCCAGTTGGCAGGGCCCGCGCACTTGTGGTGCGAAATGACCAGCGGCACACCGGCGCTGAAAGCGGTGTCGCCCGCTTCATGCAGCGCCTCGATGATCTGCTGCATCTCGCTGCGCAGGTGCGTGGCGTAGACGCCGCCGTGCCTTGCCACGACGCGCGCGAGCGCGGTCACTTCTTCGGCCGGCGCAGCAAATGCTTCTTCATAGAACAGCCCCGACGACAAGCCGTGCGCGCCCTCGGCCATGCAGCCCTCGAGCAGCGCCGCCATGCGCGCGAGCTCGTCGCCGCTGGCCGGACGATCAAGCGCTTCCATCGCTGCAAAGCGCAAGGTGGTGTGGCCTACCAGCGCCGCCACGTTGAGCGCGGGCTGCGCGGCATCGACGGCCGCGCGGTACTCGGCCATGGTCGCATGCCTGAACGATTCCGCGCCCAGCAGCGTGAGCGGCGGCTTGGACTGCGGCGTGCGGTACGGCGCGAGCGAGATGCCGCAGTTGCCCGTCACCACGGTGGTGATGCCCTGCGACACCTTCGGCAGGCACAGCGGGTCGCGCAGCACGATGGCGTCGTCGTGCGTGTGCGCATCGATGAAGCCGGGTGCGATCACCTTCGTGCGGCAGTCGACGATCTCGACGTCTTCGGGCGCGAGGCCTTCGGGCAGCCGCCCGCGCAGGCCTTCGCCGAGCGCGACGATGCGGTCGTCCCGCAGCAGCACGTCGCCGGGCCACGAAGGCCCGCCCGAGCCGTCGACCACGAGTCCGGCCTCGAGCAGGATGGCTTTCGATCGATCGCTCACGATGCGGGCCCTCCCGTGTTGATGCCGCCGCCGTCCCAGCTTTGCAGCGGATGCGTGGTGGCGTCGATGCCGTGGCGCTGGAAGGCTTCGCGCGCGCGCTGCAGGCGCTGCACCGCGGGTTCGCCGCGTCGCTGGGCCACCAGCACCGTGAGGATCTCGATCGCCGTGAGGTGCGTCAGGTAGGCATCGATGCCCACGTGCATCACGGCATCGTCGGGCACCGAAAGGCCCAGCAGGAAGTCGGCCTTGGCCGCCAGGGCCGTGCCGGGCCGCGTGAGCGCGACCACCTTGGCGCCCTGCCCGCGCGCGATGTCCACCGCATCGAGCAGCGAAGGCATGCCGCCCACGTGCGAGATGGCGATGACCACGCCGCCCGGACGCTGCGCCGCACCCGCCACCTGCTGCAGGTGGTAGTCGGCCCAGGCATTGGCCGAGAGGCCGAGCCTGAAGAGCCGCGCCTGCAGGTCGTTGGCCATGAACCACGAGGTGGCGCCCGCGCCGTACAGGTCGACGTGCGGTGCGGCCGCGATGGCGGCCACGGCGCCTTCGAGCACCTGCATGTCGAGCTGCCCGCGCACGCCGGACACCGAGGCCGCCGCGCTGCGCGCGATCTTGCCGACGACTTCGTCGGCCGCATCCTCGATGTTCACGCGCCGGTGCAGCGGCGAGCCGCCGAGCGCCAGCTCCTGCGCGAGCGCGAGCTTGAATTCGCGCAGCCCCGCAAAGCCCAGGTCGCGGCAGGTGCGCATGATGGTGGGCACCGAGCTGCGCGAGCGCTCGGCCAGCTGCTCGAAACTCTCTTCGAGCGCGCGGTCAGGGTCTTCGAGGATCAGGTCGAGAATCGCGCGCCGCGTGGCCGGCGCGCTGCTGCGGGCCTGCGCGATCTTCTGAAGCAGGGAAGGAGTCATCGCAGCGGGTTCAGAAATGCATGGCGACGGCGTCGCTCACGCGGTAGTTCTCTTCGACCACCGGCATCCAGTGCCATTTGTCGAAGGTGGTGCAGGGGTGCGAGATGCCCAGGCCCACGCGGTCGCCGACCACGGGGGCCTGCGCCTCTTCGGCGGCGTCCCAGCGCAGGTAGGCGTGCTGGTCGTTGAGCGCGCTGATCTTCCAGCCGGCGGGCACGGCCTGCGCTTCGAGCATGCCGCGTGCGGCGCGTGCGATGGGCACCGGCATCGACAGGTCGAAGGAGATGTCGCGCTTGCCCACGGCCAGGATCGCCAGGCCCGGCTCGGGCCGCGACTGCACCGTTGCCCACACCTCCATCGCGGGGCGCAGGCTCTCGCCGCAACCGCAGCCCAGGCGCTCGTCCACCGCGCTCACCATGCGCTTGTAGAAGCCGTGGTCGTGCGTCACATAGCAGCCCGAGCGCAGCAGGCCGCGCACTGGCGAACCCAGCGCGGGCTTCAGGCGCCCCGCCACTAGGTCGAAGATGGCCGAGCCGCCGGCCGAGACCAGCACCTCGTCGGTTTCGAACAATTGCTGCGTGTCGCAGTGGCGCGCGATGGCTTCCACGCGGTCCATCAGCGCGCTGGCATAGGCCGCGTCGGCTTCGCTGGAACCCGTGGCGCCCTGCCCTTCGTAGGTTTCGATGCCCACGAGCTTGGCCGCATCGCTGGCACGCAGCCGCGTGGCAAGCGCCACGGCTTCCTCATGCGTGCGGCAGCCGGTGCGTGCGCCCTCGACGCCGATCTCCAGCATCACCTCGAAAGGCACGCTCTCGGGATGGCGCTTGGACCAGTCCTCGATCAATGCGAGCTGCGCGAGCGAATCGACCAGGAACACCACGCGCAGGTCGGCGTGCGCGTGCAGCAGCAGCTGGATGCCGGCCAGGTCTTCGTCGCTCACCACCTGGTTGGCGATGAGCGTGCGGCGCGCGCCGGCGGCCACGCCCACCGCCAGCTGCGTGACGGTGGCGAAGGTCAGGCCCCAGGCGCCGGCGTCGAGCTGGCGCCGGAAGAGCTGCGGCGACATGGTGGTCTTGCCGTGCGGCGCCAGGTCGATGCCCCAGGCGCGCACGCGCGACTGCATCCAGGCCAGGTTGTGCTCGAGCGCCTCGCGCTTGAGCACGGCCAGCGGCAGCGGCAGGTCGCCCGCGAGCACGTTCCATCCCGCGGCGCCGACTTCACTGCGGCGGCGCGGCGGCTGGGTGCGCGGGTAGCCCTTGAAGTTGCTGCCCAGCAGCGGGTCGTTGAATTCCGGGTCGGCGGTGGTGTCGGTCATGGTGTTCATGCGGCAATGTTGGAGAGCAGCTCTTTTCGGATGCAGGCGCTGTAGTGTCCGGCGGAAATCTCGTCGAGCGGCGGCACGGTCTGCGCGCAGGCCTCGATGGCGTGCGGGCAGCGGGTGCGGAACACGCAGCCCGAAGGCGGCGAGATCGGGCTCGGGATGTCGCCCTTGAGCGCGATGCGCTCGGTGGCAAGCGTCGGGTCGGGCTTCGGGCTCGCCGCCAGCAGCGCCTGGGTGTAGGGATGCGAAGGCCGCGCGAACAGCTCGTCGGTGGTCGCCACTTCCATCACCTTGCCGAGGTACAGCACCACTACGCGGTCGCACAGGTACTCGACCACGTCGAGGTCGTGCGAGATGAAGAGCATGGTGAGGCCGAGCCGCTCGCGCAGGTCGGCCAGCAGGTTGATGACCTGCGACTGGATCGACACGTCGAGCGCCGACAGCGGCTCGTCGGCCACGATGAACTCGGGCTCCACGGCCAGCGCGCGCGCCACGCCGATGCGCTGGCGCTGCCCGCCCGAGAACTCGTGCGGAAAGCGGCTCGCATGCTCGGCGCGCAGGCCCACGGTTTCGAGCAGCTCGGCAATGCGCCTGTCGCGCGCCGCTGCGCCCTTGTGCAGGCCGTGCGTGGACAGCGCCTCGCCGAGGATCGCGCTGATGCGCATCTTCGGATTCAGGCTCGCATACGGGTCCTGGAAGATGATCTGCAACTTGCTGCGCAGCTTGCGCATGCGTTCGGCCGACAGCGCGCCGATGTCGTCGCCGCGGTAGAGCACCTGGCCCTCGGTGCGTTCGACCAGGCGCAGCACGGTGCGGCCGATGGTGCTCTTGCCCGAGCCCGATTCGCCGACGAGGCCCAGCGTTTCGCCGGGCTGGATCGCGAAGGACACGTCGTCGACCGCGCGCACCGGGCGGTCGCTGGCGCCGAAGTATTTCTTGAGTCCGCGGACTTCGATGAGGGGAGCGGCGGTGGTCATCGTAGGCTTTCTCCCTCCCCTTCCGGGGGAGGGTTGGGGTGGGGGCTCTGGGCGGTGGAAGCCGTCGCAACGATGGAACGGCCGCGTGCCCCCACCCCGGCCCTCCCCCGGGAGGGGAGGGAGCAAGACAGGAGCAGCAGCGCGCGCATCATGCAACCCTCGCGATCTGAGCGTCCGGCTGCACGCGAATGCAGCGCGCCTGGCGGTCCTGGCGGATATCGATCAGCGGCGGAATCGCTTCCTTGCAGCCCGCCAGCGCATGATCGCAGCGCGGCTCGAAGGCGCAGCCCGGCGGCGGCGCGAGCGGGCTCGACACCTGGCCGCGGATCGCGAACAGCCGCTTGGGCTTGGGCTGCCCCGGCAACCGCGCCTTGCCCGGCAGGCAGGCCAAAAGGCCCTGCGTGTACGGATGCTCGGGCTGCGCGAACAGCGGCCGCACCGGCGCGCTTTCGACCACGCGGCCCGCATAGAGCACCACCACGTCGTCCGCATGGTGCGCGACCACGCCGAGGTTGTGGGTGATGAAGAGAATGCTCATGCCGGTTTCGGCCTGCAGCCGGCGCATGAGCTCGAGGATCTGCGCCTGGATGGTGACGTCGAGCGCGGTGGTGGGCTCGTCGGCAATCAGCAGCGTCGGGTCGCAGGCCATGGCCAGTGCGATCATCACGCGCTGGCGCATGCCGCCCGAGAGCTGGTGCGGGTACTCGTGGATGCGCTGCGCGGCCGCGGGAATTTCCACCAGCTCCAGCATGCGTAGCGCATGGGCCATGGCGGCCTTGCGGTCCAGGCCCTTGTGCAGCCGCACGCTCTCGGCAATCTGCTCGCCGATGGTGAAGACCGGGTTCAGGCTGGTCATCGGCTCCTGGAAGATCATCGACAGCTGGTTGCCGCGCAGGCTGCGCATCTCGCGCTCGCCGATCTGCAGCAGGTCGAGCGTCTTGCCCTCGCGGGTCACGAAAGAGGCCTGGCCGCTGACCTGCGCGTTCGCGGTCTTGGGCAGGAGGCGCATCAGCGTGAGGCTGGTCACCGACTTGCCCGAACCCGATTCGCCGACCAGCGCCGTGGTCTTGCCGGGCTGGATCGAGAAGCTCACATCGGCCACCGAACGGATCAGGCCGTCCTCGGTGGGAAAGCTGGTGCTCAGGTTGCTGACCGTGAGACGCGGGGTGTTCGTGGCGTTCGTCATCACAGGGTCTTCTTGAGCTTGGGGTCGAGCAGGTCGCGCACGCCGTCGCCCAGCAGCTGCAGCGAGAGCGCGGTGAAGATGATCGCGAGCCCCGGGAACAGCACCACCCAGAAGGCCTGGTGCGCGTACTGCTGGCTGCCAGCGACCATGGTGCCCCAGGTCGGAATCTCGGGCGGCACGCCCACGCCCAGGAACGAGAGCCCCGCCTCGGCCAGGATCGCGTAGGCGAAGATGAACGACACCTGCACGAGGATCGGCGACATCAGGTTCGGCAATATGTGCCGCCACAGGATGCGCGAGGTGCGCACGCCCAGCGCGCGCACCGCCTCGACGAACAGCAACTCGCGCACCACCAGCGTCGAGGCCCGCACCACACGCGCCACGCGCGGCGTATAGACCAGCACCAGCGCGAGCACGGTGTTGACGAGCGAAGGCCCGAGGATCGCCACCAGCGCAATGGCCAGCAGGATGTCGGGGAAGGACATCATCGCGTCGACCACGCGCATCAGCGGCGCGTCGAGCCGGCGGAAGAAGCCGGCCAAGAGGCCCAGCACCGTGCCAGCAACCACCGCGCCCAGCGCAGTGAGCGCCGCAATGGCCAGCGAATAACGCGCGCCGTGCACGATGCGCGAATACATGTCGCGGCCGAGCTCGTCGGTGCCCAGCAGGTGCTCCGCGCTCGGGCCCTTCAGGCGCTGCAGCACGGCGGTGTCATTGGGATCGATGGAGGCGAACAGCGGCGCACCGATGGCAAGCACCGCAATGACCAGCAGCACCAGCGCGGAGACCATCACGATGCGGCGATGCATCAGCTGGCGGAGCATTCGAGGCATTTGCATTGTGTTCTCTCAGACTTTCACGCGCGGATCGACGACGGCGTAGAGCAGGTCGATGGAGAAATTGATCAGCACGTAGATCGCCGCAATCACGAGCAGCGCGCCCTGGATCACCGGATAGTCGCGCCGCAGCACCGCGCTCACCACCAGGTTGCCGACACCCGGCAGCCCGAACACCGTCTCGGTGATGACGGCGCCGCCGATCATCAGCGCGACCGTGAGGCCGATCACCGTGACGATGGGCACCAGCGCATTGCGCAGCGCATGCTTGAGCACGACCGTGCTCTCGCTCAGGCCCTTGGAACGCGCGGTGCGCACATAGTCTTCGCCGAGCACGTCGAGCATCGAAGCGCGCGTGAAGCGGATGATGAGCGCAGAGTTCAAGAGGCCCAGCACCGTGGCCGGCAGCACCAGCGCGTGCAGCCGCTCGGCCAGGGACGCATCGGGCGCGCCGTAGCCCGAGACAGGAAACCAGCCGAAGGACACCGCAAAGATCTGGATCAGCACGATGCCGAGCCAGAAGCTCGGAATGCTGGCGCCCAGCATCGCAATGCCGGTGAAGAGCTGGTCGACCACGCGCCCGCGGAACACCGCAGAGACGATGCCGCAGGGCACGCCGATCAGCGCCGCGATGGCCACGGCCATCAGCGCGAGCAGCGTGGTCGGTTCGGCCCGCTCCCACAGCGCCTGCGTGACCGGCCGCTGCAGGAAGATCGAGGTGCCGAGGTTGCCCTGCAGCACTTCGCGCAGCCAGTAGCCGAACTGCACGGGCAGCGGCTTGTCCAGGCCGTATTCCTTCTGCACGCGCGCGATGTCGGCGGCCGTCGCCTGGTCACCCAGCAGCACCGAGACCGGATCGCCCGAGGCCGCGCGCGTGAGCACGAAGACGAGCACCGCCACGATCGCGAGCACGACCAACATGCCGGCGGCGCGGGAAGCAAGATAGCGAAACATGGGGGGGCGGTTCCGTGGCGGGGCGGGGTTTACTTGATCCTTGCGTTCCAGAAGAAGGGCCAGGTCGCGGGCTGGTAGTTGTCCAGCGCCGGGCTCTTGGCCGAGAGGCCATTGAACTTGCCGACGTTGATGTACGGCACCTCTTCATAGACCACCTGCTGCACCTTGCCCCACAGCGCGCCGCGCTTGGCCGGATCGCTCTCGACATTGAAGGCCTGCAGCGCCGCTTTCTTGGCGGGCGTGTCCCACCAGCCCGGCGCGCCGTCGCCCAGCTGCGGCGGCGAGAGCATCGGCTCGGGGAACTGGCCCGAATGGGTCACGTAGATGTCCCACAGCTTCGGGTCGTTGCGGCGCTGCACCAGCGTGGCCCAGTCGACCACGTTGAGGTCGACCTTGAAGCCGGCGCGCTTGAGCTGCTCGGCCATCAGGAGCGACATGTTGTAGTGGAAGTCGTACTGGCGGCTGGTGAGCACGCGGATCGGCTCGCCCTTGTAGCCGGCCTTGGCCGCGGCCTCCTTGGCCTTGGCGGCGCTGCGCTCGTTGTAGAGCGTGGCGCCCGCCGTCGAATAGAACGGCGAGCCCTTGGGAAAGTGATTGCCTTCGGCCACGAAGAAGCGCGTGTCGCCGAAGCCGGCCGCGAGCATTTCGCCTTCGCCGAGCGCCGACTGGATCGCCTGGCGCACGGCCTGGTTCGAAGCGACGCCTTCCTTGGTGTTGAGCACCAGGTACGGAAAGCCGAACGACGGCGTCATGATCGGCACGGTCTTGCCGCCCGACTTCTCCAGGCGCGGCAGCGCTTCGACCGGCAGCAGGTCGGCAAAGTCGTACTGGCCGGCCAGTGCGCCTTCCACGCGCGTGCTGGCATTGGGCACCGGCACGAAGCGCAGCTCCTCGATGGCCGCCTCGCGCTTGCCGCCGTAGCCGCTCGCGGGTTCCTTGCGCGCCGCGTACTTGTCGAAGCGCGTGAGCAGCACGAACTGGTCGGGGCGGCGCTCCTTGAACTTGTAGGGGCCGGTGCCGACGAACTCCTTCAGCGGCGAAGCGATGGAATCCTTCGCCATGATGGCGGCCATGCCGCTGGGCAGCGCGAGCTGAGAGAGCAGCGGCGCATACGGCGCCTTCAGCACGATCTCCACGCCCAGCGGGCCCTTGGCCTTGAGGCTCTCGACTTCCTTGCCCACGGCCTTGCCGCGCGGCGACTGGTCCATCCAGCGCTGCAGGCTGGCCACCACGTCGTCGGCGTTGAGTTCGCGGCCGTTGTGCAGCATCACGCCCTTGCGCAGCGTGATCGCGTAGGTCTTGCCGTCGGCCGAGATCCTGGGGCTGCTCTCGGCCAGCATCGGCACCACGTTCCACTTGGCGTCGAAGGTGTAGAGCGTCTCGTAGACGTGCTGCATGATGGTTCCGACCAGGTCGGCCGTGGAGGCCATCGGGTCGAGCGTCTGCGGTTCGGCCACCATGGCGAGCGTGGCAAAGTTGCGCGGCCCCTGGGCATGCGCGGGCTGGCCCGGCAGCGCGGCGCACAGCATGGCGAGCAGGGAGGCACCCAGCAGGCTGCGCTTCGACAGCTTTGGCAGGCACTGGACAAGACCGGCGTGAGACATGGGGAACTCCTTCGTGGGGCAGGCAAATTGTGAAAGAAATTTTCTTTTCGGCCCGCACTTTGAAGCACTATCCATGCCAAATCATCCGTGTTAACCCTTGTTTGTGGGTTTTTCTGAAACAAATTTTCAGATTGGATCGATACTTGCGATCTGCTTTTCTTTCAATCCTTTCAGGAGTTCTCCCATGCCGCTCGAATACCTCGGCGCCCCGCCCGTTGCCTCGGACCGCCAGGCCCGTCCCTTCTCCCCGGCCGTGCGCGCCGGCGATTTCATCTACGTGTCGGGCCAGGTGCCGGCCAATGCCGAGGGCGAGATCGTGGCGGGCGGCATCGAGGCGCAGACGCGCCAGGTGATGGAAAACCTGAAGAAGGTGCTGGCACTGGCCGGCGCCACGCTCGACGACGTCTGCAAGAGCACCGTCTGGCTGCAGGACGCGCGCGACTTTGGTGCCTTCAACCGCATCTACATGAGCTACTTCGGTGACAACAAGCCGGCGCGCTCGACCACCGAGGCGCGGCTGATGGTCGACGCCAAGGTCGAGATCGACGTGGTGGCCTACAAGCCCAAGGCCTGATCAGGCGTGCAGCTCGGTCTTGCGCTGGATGATGCGCGAGACCAGGCCGTACTCGACCGCCTCCGCGGCCGAGAGCCAGCGGTCGCGCTCGATGTCGGCGAGCACCACGTCGATCGGCTTGCCGGTTTCCCGCGCGATCTCGTGCGCGATGCGGTGCCGGGCCTTGATGATTTCCTGCGCCTGGATCGCGATGTCGGTCGCCTGCCCGCCCGCGCCGCCGCTGGGCTGGTGGATCAAAAAGCGCGTGTTCGGCAGGCACACGCGCCGCTCGCGCGGCACCGCCAGGTACAGGTGCGTGGCGGCGCTGCCCACCCAGCCGGTGCCGATCATGTTCACCGGCGCGGAGATGAAGCGCACGATGTCGTGAATGGCATCGCCCGACTCCAGGTGGCCGCCGGGCGAGCTCACCAGGATGTCGATGGGTTTGTCGGCGCTGTCGGCATCGAGCGCGATGAGCCTGCGCGTCACGTCGGCAGCGACCGAATCGGTGATGCTGCCGAAGATCAGCAGCGTGCGCGACTTGAAGGCTTTTTCCTCGAGGTACGAATTGCGCGGCTCGGCGGTGGCCGCGGGCGGGGTGTCGTCGTCGGTTTCCATGATGAAGAAGCGCTCCTGTGATTGAACGGCATCCTGCCGAACAGACAGACAGTTTCGCCGACATTGCATGCACGCGTGGCAAGCGGCATCGACTCAACCCGCCAGACGTCCCGCCACCAGTTGCAGCACGCGGTCGCAGCGCTTTGCGAGTTCCTGGTCGTGCGTGACCATCACGAAGGCCGTGCGGTGCTTGTGCGCGAGCTCGATCATCAGCGCGAACACCGTGTCCGCCGTGCTGCGGTCGAGGTTCCCCGTGGGCTCGTCGGCCAGCACGCAGGCCGGCTGCGTGACCAGCGCGCGCGCAATGGCCACGCGCTGGCGCTCGCCGCCCGAGAGCTCGGCCGGCCGGTGGTGCAGGCGTTCGCCCAGGCCCACGCTTTCGAGGATCTTCGTGGCCGAGGCCGCCGCCTGTGCGGAATCCATGCGCCGGATCTTCAGCGGCATCGCCACGTTGTCAAGCGCGCTGAACTCGGGCAGCAGGTGGTGGAACTGGTAGACGAAGCCCAGGTGCAGGTTGCGCAGCCGTCCCTGCTCGGCCGCGTCGGCATGCGCGATGTCCTTGCCGAGCAGCTCGACCTTGCCGGCGGTGGGCGCATCGAGCCCGCCCATCAGGTGCAGCAGCGTGCTCTTGCCCGAGCCCGAGGCGCCGACGATGGCCAGCGTCTCCCCGGCGCGCACGTCCAGGTCGACGCCGTGCAGCACCGTGAGGTCGATGCGCCCCTCGTGAAAGCGCTTGGTGAGGCCGCGCGCCTTGAGAACCACGTCACTCATAGCGCAATGCCTCGGCAGGGTTGACGCGGCTCGCGCGCCAGCTGGGATACAGCGTTGCAAGAAAAGCCAGGACCAGTGAAATGATCGCGATCGGCATGATGTCGCCGCGCTGCGGATCGCTCGGCATCTTGCTGATCAGGTAGATGTCCTTGGGCAGGAAGCTCGCGTGGAAGAGCTGTTCGAGCGCCGGCACGATCACGTCGATGTTGTAGGCAATGCCCAGCCCCAGCAGCAGCCCGGCCACCGTGCCGATCACGCCGACCATCGCGCCCTGCACCACGAAGATGCCCATGATGCTGCGCGGCGAACTGCCCAGCGTGCGCAGGATGGCGATGTCCGCGCGCTTGTCGGTCACCGTCATGACCAGCGTGGACACCAGGTTGAAGGCCGCCACCGCCACGATGAGCGTGAGGATGATGAACATCATGCGTTTCTCGACCTGCACGGCCGCAAACCATGTCTTGTTCTGGCGCGTCCAGTCGCGGATGAGGAACTGGCCCGGCAGCGTGACGGCCATCTGGTCGGCCACTTCGCGCGCCTCGTTCAGGTCCTTGAGCTTGATGCGGATGCCGGTCGGGCCTTCGAGCCGGAACACGCGCTGGGCGTCTTCCGCATGGATCATGGCCAGCGCCGAGTCGTATTCGTAGTGGCCCGAATCGAAGGTGCCCACCACCGTGAACTGCTTGAGCCGCGGCACCACGCCGGCGGGCGTGACCTGACCGCCCGGCGCCACCAGCGTGACCTGGTCGCCCGGCTGCACGAACAGCGAGCGCGCGAGTTCGCCGCCAAGCACGATGCCGAACTCGCCCGGCACCAGCTTGTCGAGCGTGCCCTTCTGCGCCGTCGTGGCGATGTCGGTCACCTCGGGTTCGAGCCTGGGCACGATGCCGCGCACCAGCGTGCCCTTCATGTCCTCGCCGCGCGCAATGAGCGCCTGCGTGGCAATGAAGGGCGCGGCGCCGACCACCTCGGGGTTCTTGCGCGCGGCGGCCGTGATGGCGTCGATGTCGGGCAGCGCCTGGCCGTCGCGCGACAAGATTTCGATGTGCGACACCACGCCGAGCATGCGGTCGCGCACCTCCTTCTGGAAGCCGTTCATCACACTGAGCACGATGATCAGCGCCGCCACCCCCAATGCAATGCCGAGCATCGACACGCCGGAGATGAACGAGATGAAGCCGTTGCGCCGCGTCGCCCGGCCTGCGCGCGTGTAGCGCCAGCCGAGCTTCAGTTCATAAGGAAGTCGCATATTTTCAGTTTGAGCTCAGCCGGGTGCACCCGCGGAACCGGCTTTGCCGGGCCGCTGGGTGCGCCCCCCAGTGGGGGGAGGCGCCGAAGGCGCTTCGGGGGGCGTTTCATCCTAGCATCCCGGACAATAGGGGGAATGGCCGAACCTTCCTCCCGTCACTTGTTGATCCCCTTTGCCGGCCGCGGTTCCCCGGTGTGCCGCGCGGCACTGCCCGCGCTCCGGCTTCCCAATCTCGAAGCGCTGCTCTCGCGGCTCTCGCTCGCGGAGGCCGACACGCAGGACGAAAGCACGCGCTCGCCGCCCCATGAACGCGCGCTGGCCCGGGCGCTGGGCATTTCCGCAGCCGACGGCTGCATTCCCTGGGCCGCGCTGGAAGCCCGGCAGGCCGGCATTGCCGAACCCGGCGACCGCGAAGGCTGGGGCCTGGTCTCGCTGTGCAACTGGCAGGTGGGCATCGACGACGTGGTGCTGGGCGACCCGGCCGCGATCGAGATCGATGCTGCCGAATCGGCCGCGCTGCTGGCCGCCGCCCATCCCTTCTTCGAGGAAGACGGCATCGCGCTGCACCCCTCCCCCACACCCGGCCGCTGGCTCGCGCGCGCGCACATCTTCGCGGGACTGGCCACGGCCTCCATCGACCGCGCGGTGGGCCACCCGATCTCGCAGTGGTCGCCGCTGGCCGAAGCCGCACGGCCGCTGCGCCGCCTCCAGAACGAAATGCAGATGCTGCTCTACACCCAGCGCGTGAACGACGACCGCGCCGCGCGCGGCGTGCCGCCGATCAATTCCTTCTGGCTCAGCGGCACCGGCGCCCTGGAGCCCGGCGTTCCCCCGGCCGGCACCGCCGCGCCCACGGTGAGCGACACGCTGCGCGTGGCCGCCCTGCGCGACGACGGCCTGGGCTGGGCCGAAGCCTGGCAGGCGCTGGACGCAGGCCCCGTCGCCGGCCTGCTGGCCGCCTACACCGCCGGTGCCGACGTCACGCTCACGCTGTGCGGCGACCGCACCGCGCAGCGCCATGCGGTGCAGCCGCGCGGGCTGGTGGGCTGGGCCCGAAGCCTGTTCGACCGGCCGCGCGCCGCCAGCGTGCTGGAGGCCCTGTGAAGATCATTGCCCGCGAAATTCCGCCCCGCACGGTCTGGGCGCTCGAGCAGGCCGGCGTGCATCCGCTGCTGGCCCGCCTGTTCGCCGCGCGCGGCGTGCTGGCCAAGGACGAGCTCGACGACGGCCTGGCGCGCCTGCTGCCGCCCGACACGCTGCACGGCACGCGCGAGGCCGCGGTGCTGCTGGCCGACGCGATGGCGCAGGACAAGCGCCTGTGCATCGTGGCCGACTACGACTGCGACGGCGCCACCGCCTGCGCCGTCGCGGTGCGCGGCCTGCGCCTGCTCGGCGCGAAGAACGTGAGCTACCTGGTGCCCGACCGCGTGGTCGACGGCTACGGCCTCACGCCGCCGATTGCCGAGCGCGTGGCCGACAGTGGCGCCGACATGCTGATCACCGTCGACAACGGCATCGCCAGCGTCGAGGGTGTGGCCGCCGCCAAGGCGCGCGGCCTGCAGGTGCTGGTGACCGACCACCACCTGCCCGGCCCCGAGCTGCCGGCCGCCGACGTGCTGGTGAATCCCAACCAGCCCGGCTGCAGCTTCGAGAGCAAGAGCATCGCCGGTGTCGGCGTGATGTTCTACGTGCTGCTGGCGCTGCGCTCCGAGCTGCGCGCGCGCGGCGTCTTCAGCGCGGCCGCGCAGCCCAAGCTCGACGTGCTGCTCCCGCTGGTGGCGCTCGGCACCGTGGCCGACGTGGTGAAGCTCGACGCCAACAACCGCCGCCTGGTGGCACAGGGCCTGCGGCGCATCCGCGCCGGCGCGCTGCCCGCGGGCATCGCGGCGCTGTTCAAGGCCGCGGGGCGCAACGCCGCGGTGGCCACCACCTTCGACTTCGGCTTTGCGCTCGGCCCGCGCATCAACGCGGCCGGCCGGCTCGCCGACATGACGCTGGGCATCGAATGCCTGCTGACCGACGATGCCGGCCGCGCCGACGAACTCGCGCGCATGCTCGACGGCATCAACCGCGAGCGGCGCGACATCGAGGGCGGCATGCGCGACCAGGCGCTGCTGCTGGCCGAATCGCTGTTCGGTGCCACCGCCGACGGCAGCGAGGCGCCGCCCGCAGCCATCAGCGTGTTCGATGCCGACTTCCACGAAGGCGTGGTCGGCATCGTGGCCTCGCGCATCAAGGACCGCTTCCACCGCCCGACCTTCGTCTTTGCCGCCAGCGGCGCGCCCGGCAAGGAGCACGAGCTCAAGGGCTCGGGCCGGTCGATCCCGGGCTTCCATCTGCGCGATGCGCTCGACCTTGTGGCCAAGCGCCATCCGGGCGTGCTGCTGCGCTTCGGCGGCCATGCCATGGCTGCCGGCTGCACCGTGGCGCGCGAGAAGTTCGAGGTGTTCGAGCGCGCGCTGGCCGAGGTCGCACATGAATGGCTGGCCGCCTCCGCGCTCACGCGCCAGATCGAAACGGATGGGCCGATCGCGCGCGAGTACATGCGCATCGACCTGGTCGACACGCTGCACCGCGAGGTGTGGGGCCAGGGCTTCGCGCCGCCCACCTTCAGCGAGGAAGTCGAAGTGGTGTCGCAGCGCCTCGTGGGCGAGAAGCACCTGGCGCTCAAGCTGCGGCACCAGGGACAGCCGGTCGACGGCATCTGGTTCGGCCACACCGAGCCGCTGCCCGCGCGCGTGAAGCTCGCCTTCAGGCTCGATGCCGACGAATGGCAGGGTGTGCGCCGGGTGCGCTTCCTTGTCGAAGGCGCTGAGATCTAGCTCGCCACAGCTCGGCTCGGAAATCCCCGGGTCAGCTTCGGTGGGCGTGCATTCGGGACGGATTCCTACGCGGGCCGCGCGGCGGCGTTCTACGGTTGCCTTTCACATGCAGGAGCCCACGCACATGAAATCGACCACCGCATCCCCCGCAAAATCCACCCGGTCCGGCGCAAGCGCGCACACCGCCGCCAAGCAGCGGACCGTCCAGCGCACGCAGGACGCAAAGGACAGCGCCAAGCCCGCCGCCAAGAAGTCCAGCCAGCCCGCGCAGGCCGGGCCGCGCTCGCAGCCGGTCAATCCCCTGCCGGCGCAGCACCTGAGCAAGCCCGGGCTCGAGGCCGAGATGGCGCTGCGCCCGCGCTTCGAAGCGCCGGACTACAAGGGCAGCGGCAAGCTCGAGGGCATGGCGGCCCTGGTGACCGGCGGCGATTCCGGCATCGGGCGCGCCGTGGCGCTGCTCTATGCCCGTGAAGGCGCCGACGTCGCCATCGCCTACCTCGACGAAGACGAGGACGCCGAGGAAACCCGGCGCCACGTGGAGGCGGAAGGCGCACGCTGCATCCTCGTCAAGGGCGACGTCTGCGATCCGGCGTTCTGCCGCGACGCGGTCGACCAGACCATCGGGGCCTTCGGCAAGCTCGACATCCTGGTGAACAACGCGGCCTTCCAGCTGCATGCGGCGTCCATCGAGGACATCACCGACGAGCGCTTCGAACTCACGCTTCGGACCAACGTCTTCGGCTATTTCCAGATGGCGCGCGCCGCGGTTCCGCACCTGGGCCAGGGCGCCTCGATCATCAATACCGGCTCGGTCACGGGCCTGGAGGGCAGCGCGCACCTGCTCGACTATTCGACCACCAAGGGCGCGATCCACGCGTTCACCAAGTCGCTGGCCAGCAACTTGCTGCCCAAGGGTATCCGCGTGAATGCGGTGGCGCCCGGGCCGGTGTGGACGCCTTTGAATCCCGCCGACAGCCCGTCCGGGAAGATCAAGGATTTCGGCAAGAACACCGACCTGCAACGGCCGGCGCAGCCGGAAGAGCTCTCGCCTGCCTACGTGTTCCTGGCCGCGCCGAGCTGCGCCAGCTACATCACCGGCATCGTGCTGCCGGTCACGGGCAGCGTGGGCGCCGTCTGAAGGCGGCCAAGAGCTTCTGCAGCGGCCTGGAGCGCGGCGCGTCCTCCATGAGCGGCGGGATGGAGATGGCCAGCAGCAGCGCCGCCAGCGGCACCACGCAGACGAAGCCGATGTAGTTGAAGCCCAGCGCGCCGACGATGCCGCCCAGCACGAACATGCCGACAAGCCCGCCCGCCATCTGCATCCGGCGGCGGTTGTGGCGCACCATCGCATGCGCCGGCGTGGCATGCCGGTTCCAGTAGAGCAGCTTGCCCAGCTCCATGCCCACGTCGGTGATGTTGCCCGTCATGTGGGTGGTGCGGACGCTGCCGCCGGAGGTCTTGGAGCCGACGGCGTTCTGCAGCCCCATGATGAAGGACAGCAGCAGCACCGTGAGCGGAACCGCAAACGGGGTCGGCCAGGTCAGCGTGATAGCGCCCATCAATCCGAACGGGAACATGAGCGCGGCTTCCAGCAGCAGCGGCACCGCATAGACGCTGCGCAGCCGGTGCTGGCGGCCCCAGTTCACCAGGATGGCGCAGACCGCCGCACCCGCCAGGAAGGCGAGGATGGCGCCCAGCGCATTGAGCAGCAGCTTGGTGTTGCCCAGCACCAGCCCGTCCGCAAACTGCGATGCGAAGCCCGTCATGTGCGAGGTGTACATGTGCAGCACCAGGAACCCGCCCGCATTCACGGCGCCGGCATTGAAGGCCAGCAGCAGGCCGAGCACCCGGTTGGTGGAGGGTGCGCGGTGGCGGTGGGTAAGGAAGCGTAGTCTGCGCATCGGCGTGCAACTTGCGCTTGGACTCTAGCACCCGGACGAACGCCCATCGACCGCGTTCTACGCCGCCGGCCGCCGCCCCCAAGGGAATGTGCTGATTACACTTTCCCGCCGGCTTGCGTTGTGCAGGCCTGTACACACATCCAAGGGTTTCAATGAAAGTCTCAACTCTCCTGGCCGCGGCCGCACTCGTGGCTTCGGCCTTGCCCGCCGCGGCGCAGGTTTCGGTCCAGATCAACGTGCCCGGCCTGATCCAGGTGGCGCCTCCCGCGCCGCGCTACGAACCCATGCCGGGGCCGAGGGCCGGCCAGGTGTGGGTGCCCGGGCACTGGCAGTGGAACGAGCGCGCCTACGTCTGGCGCTCGGGCTACTGGCAGGCGGCGCGGCCCGACTATGCGTATGCGCCGGGCCGCTGGGTGCAGGCCGATGGCGGATGGCGGTGGATGGAAGGCGACTGGCGCCGCGCGGAGCCGCACCATCGCCACGCCGAAGAGCATCCTGGCGGTGGCGGATACCACTGCCCGCCGGGACAGGCCAAGAAGGGGCGCTGCTGATCTTCAGCCGCGGGAATGAAAGAAGCGGGCAGGTCGCCGCTTCCTTCTTGCCGGTCAGCACGGGGGCTTTCCGGTATGTTCGATATGGTGCCGCTTGTCGGAATCGAACTGACGACCTTCCGCTTACAAGGCGGGTGCTCTACCAACTGAGCTAAAGCGGCACGGATTGACTTGCGGGATTTTAACGGTGCGGTGTGCGTCGGCTGCCTGCTGTCGCTACTTCACGCGCTTGAGCGACGGGCGGCTGCCGCCGCCTGCCGGCGGGCGCGGCGGCTCATCGGTGGGGTCGGTGGGCGAGCCGGCGTCGTCGCCGGCATCGACCATTTCGTCCGCGTCTTCACCCGTCACCAGGTGGACGATCTTGCCGGCATCGCCTTCGGTGCCGCGCGACGCATCGCGCAGCGGCATGCGTGCAGGCCCCTGGGGCGAAGAAGGCGCGCCGGCCGCCTGGGACGGCCCGCCGCCCTCGGCGCCGCTGCCGGCAGGTACCGGTGCGGGAAACGCCATGCCCTGCCCGTTCTCGCGCGCATAGATCGCGATCACGCGGCCCACGGGCACGACGATCTCGCGCGCACTGCCCGCGAAGCGGGCCTTGAACTCGATGAAATCGTTGCCGAGCTTGAGCGAACTGGTCGCGTCGAAGCTGATGTTCAGCACGATCTCGCCGTTCTTCACGTACTCGCGCGGCACCTGGACGGTGTCGTCGACCTGCACCGCGACATAGGGCGTGAACCCGTTGTCGGTGCACCATTCGTACAGCGCCCGGATGAGGTACGGGCGGGTGGAGGACGACTCGAGCGCGTTGATCATGAAGGGCGGCGAAAAACGATGGAAGCAGGCACGCAGCTTACTTACTTTCGCATGACCTTTTCGGACGGGGTCAGTGCTTCGATGTAGGCCGGGCGCGAGAAGATGCGCTCGGCGTACTTCAGGAGCGGCGCCGCGTTCTTGCTGAGGTCGATGCCGTAGTAGTCCAGGCGCCAGAGCAGCGGCGCAATCGCCACGTCGAGCATCGAGAAATTGTCGCCCAGCATGTACTTGTTCTTGAGGAACACGGGGGCCAGCTGCGTGAGGCGGTCGCGGATGTGCGAGCGTGCCTTTTCGAGCGCCTTCTCGTTGCCCTTGGCGGTGCGGTTCTCGAGAGCGGCCACGTGCACGAACAGCTCCTTCTCGAAGTTGAGCAGGAACAGGCGCACGCGCGCGCGGTCGACCGGGTCGCCGGGCATCAGCTGCGGATGCGGGAAGCGCTCGTCGATGTACTCGTTGATGATGTTCGACTCATACAGGATGAGGTCGCGCTCGACCAGGATGGGCACCTGGCCGTACGGGTTCATCACGCTGATGTCTTCAGGCTTGTTGTAGAGATCGACGTCGCGGATCTCGAAGTCCATGCCCTTTTCGAACAACACGAAGCGGCAGCGGTGGGAAAAGGGGCAGGTCGTTCCTGAATACAAGACCATCATGGCGAGAGACTCCTAAAAATCAAAAAGAGTGGGTCGCGTTGGCAACCCACTCTGTGGAACCGCACGCACCAGGCGCGCGGTCGGCGTGGACGGAACTACTTGACGTCTTTCCAGTACGAGGCGTTCAGTCGCCACACGAAGACCAACGACATGACGAGGAACAGCAGCACCCACACACCGATGCGGATGCGCGTGTTCTGTGCCGGCTCGGCCATCCATTGCAGGTAGCTCACCAGGTCGCCGACCGCAGTGTCGAACTGCAGCGGCGTCATGGTGCCGGGGGTCACCTGCTCCCAGCCCTTGAACACTTCGGTCTCGTGGCCATGCTGCGAGATCTTGGTGTAGACGGGACGGCGTTCGCCCTGCAGCTCCCACAGCGGGTTGGGCATGGCAACGCTCGGGAACAGCAGGTTGTTCCAGCCGGTGGCCTTGGTGTCGTCGCGGTAGTAGGTGCGCAGGTAGGTGTACAGGTAGTCCGCACCCGTGCCGCCATGGCCGGCGCGCGAGCGGGCCACCAGGGTCAGGTCGGGCGGCGTCGTGCCGAACCATTCCTTGGCCTGGCGCGCGTCGATGTTGGCCTTCATGGTCTCGCCGACCTTGTCGGTGGCGAACAGGAGGTTGTCCTTGATCTGCTGCTCGGTAATGCCGATGTCCTGCAGCCGGTTGTAGCGCATGAACGCCGCGGAGTGGCAGTTCAGGCAGTAGTTGACGAACAGCTTGGCGCCGTTCTGCAGCGAGGCGACGTCGGTGGTCTTGTTGGGCGCCTTGTCCCAGGCCATGCCGCCGGACTCGGCCGATGCGGCTGCGGAAAAGGTCAGGCCCAAGGCCAGGCCAACAACCGCGAGCCAGCCAGAAATGCTTTTCTTCATCGTGTTTCTCTCGAGCTCTCTTGGGCTTCTCAATGGGCGGCGAAGGTCACGCGCTCAGGCACGGGCTTGAACTCGCCCTTGCTGCTCCACCAGGGCATGAGCAGGAAGAAACCGAAGTAGAAAAGCGTGCCGATCTGGGAAATGGTCTGCGCGATGTCCAGCGCGAACGAACCGATGACCAGGCTGCCCCAGACGCCGGGCGCCTGGATGCCCAGGTAGCCCAGGATCAGGAAGAAGAACACGAAGACGCCGTAGACATACTTGTGCCAGCCCGGACGGTAGCGGATCGACTTGACTTCGCTCTTGTCGAGCCATGGCAGGAAGAACAGGATGATGACGGAGCCGCCCATCACGAGCACGCCCCAGAACTTGGCGTCGAAGGCCTTGAGCAGGAAGATGACCACGGCCGCCACGACGACCAGCGCGATCTTCAGGGCCATGCTCGACTTGCCCTTGATGAAGTTCAGGACGGCGGCCGCGGCGATGATCAGCGCGAACACGTTGACCATGTCGTCGGTGGTTGCACGCAGCATCGAATAGAACGGCGTGAAGTACCAGACCGGCGCAATGTGGTTCGGCGTCTTGAGCGAATCGGCCGGAATGAAGTTGTTGTACTCGAGGAAGTACCCGCCCGCTTCCGGCGCGAAGAAGATCACGGCCGAGAAGATCGTGAGGAACACCACCACGCCGAAGATGTCGTGCACCGTGTAGTACGGATGCGACGGAATGCCGTCCAGCGGATGGCCATCGGGGCCGCGCTTGGCCTTGATCTCGATGCCGTCGGGGTTGTTGGAGCCCACTTCGTGCAGCGCGATCAGGTGGGCCACCACCAGGCCGAGCAGCACCAGCGGCACGGCGATCACATGGAAGCTGAAGAAGCGGTTCAGCGTGGCGTCGCTCACCACGTAGTCGCCGCGGATCAGCAGCGCGAGGTCAGGGCCGATGAACGGGATGGCCGCGAACAGGTTCACGATCACCTGGGCGCCCCAGTAGCTCATCTGGCCCCATGGCAGCAGGTAGCCCATGAAGGCCTCGGCCATCAGGCACAGGAAGATCGCGCAGCCGAAGACCCAGATCAGCTCGCGCGGCTTGCGGTAGCTGCCGTACATGAGGCCGCGGAACATGTGCAGGTACACCACGATGAAGAACGCCGAGGCGCCCGTCGAGTGGATGTAGCGGATGAGCCAGCCCCAGGGCACGTCGCGCATGATGTACTCGACCGATGCGAACGCCTGGTTCGCGTCGGGCTTGTAGTGCATCACGAGGAAGATGCCGGTCACGATCTGGATCACGAGGACCAGCATCGCGAGCGAGCCGAAGATGTACCAGAAGTTGAAGTTCTTCGGTGCGTAGTACTTGCCCCACTGGTCGTTCCAGAGCTTGCTCAGCGGGAAGCGGTTGTCGACCCAGTTGAGCAGCTTCTCGCCGGCGGGCGCGTTGGGGGAAATTTCGTGGAATTCAGCCATGTTGTTCTTCTGCCTCAGGCCTTCTTGGAGTCTTCACCGATCAGGAGCTTGGTGTCCGACAGGTACATGTGCGGCGGCACAGGCAGGTTGTCGGGCGCGGGCTTGTTCTTGAAGACGCGGCCGGCCAGGTCGAACGTGGAACCGTGGCAAGGGCAGAGGAAGCCGCCTTCCCAGTCGCTCGGCAGCGAAGGCTGCGGGCCGGCCTGGAAGCGGTCGGTCGGCGAGCAGCCCAGGTGGGTGCAGATGCCCACCACCACCAGCACGTCGGGCTTGATCGAGCGGTGCTCGTTCTGCGCGTACTTGGGGGTGAATTCGTCGGGGTGCCGCTTGGAGAGCGGATCGGCCAGCTGGCCGTCGAGCTTGGGGAGCTCGGCCACTTGCTCGGGCGAGCGCTTGAGGATCCAGACGGGCTTGCCGCGCCACTCGACGGTGATCTTCTCGCCGACCTTGAGGCCGCCGATGTCGACTTCGACGGCAGCGCCCGCGGCCTTGGCCTTCTCGGAGGGCTGGAACGTACTCACAAAGGGAATCGCGGTGGCCACGCCTCCCGCTACGCCGGCACAGCTGGATGCGATTAACCACGTCCGCTTGCTTGTGTCGATCCGGGGGGAGCCGGAGGTCATGTCACTCATGGGGATCCTCTAAGTCTTCTTCGCTGGAGCAGGGTCAACCGGCGATTGTAGCGGGCTGTTGCGCGCATATTCAATGGGGCCGGCCTGGCGCTGCGCGAACGCGCATTCCCGGCCATGCGAAAGAGGCAATTAATAACAATGAATTAATCCTGATTTACAAGACATTTCGACACAAGGATTTGCACGCGTAAAAGATGTCTCAAGGGCTAAATTAGTTGCGGCACACTTCGCCAACTGCTAATCTTGTCCCAACTGTTAACTGCTAATTGAGAGGATATTTGCCATGCGAATCGCCCCCCTGATTTCCGCCACTTTCATTGCTGCGCTGGGCATTTCCTCGGCCTTGGCACAAACACAAACGCCCCCGCCGGTCCAGACGCCTGGTCCCCAGCCGGCCAGCGCGACCGGCGCAACCAATTCCGCATTCGGACGCATCACCGCGCAGCAAGCCGGTGGCGTCGCGGCCGCCGTTGGCCTGGCGGCTGCCGTTGGCAGCGGCAATGGCGGCAACAGCGGCGGCGGCAGCGGCACGGGCGGCACCGGCGGCACGGGCACGGGTACAGGCACGACCGGCACGAATTAAACGTGCGGGCCCTCTTCGCGGGAGGGCATTCGCCGAAGGCTCCGCGCGTTGGTCTGGCCACGCGACTTATTGAATGCTGCCTTTTGTCGGCATTTCTTTTGGGCGTTGGCGGCTGTTCTTCCGGATCCTCGGCCATGCTGGCCACGGCGCGGCATATCTATAGCGGCAGCGCCGCGACGCCCCAGCCCACTTTCAACCCGAATTACCGCTATTTGCGGGTCGCCGTCGGCAAGCAGACGGTCTTCATGGTGCTCGGCTACATCGACCAGCGCCCCGAAGGCGCCGTCGAGGTCTGGTACAGCGGCAACGGCGAGGTCGTGAGGCTGCTCGACGGGCGCCTCGTGGGAACCACCGGCCTTCGCACCGATTGGCGCGAGGTGCGCTTTTCCAGCCTGCCCGCGTGGACTGGCGATGCGAACGGCGCGGCGCCAAAGACCTACCAGCGCGAGCGCGACATGATGCCGGGCTACCGGTTCGGCATTCGCGACGAGGTCGTGCGCACGCCCATTGCTGCACCGCAGCAGACCGCGCTGGCCGGCACGGCTGGCGCGTCGCTGCGCTGGTACGAGGAGCGCAGCGTTTCGCATCCGGCGAGCGCCTCGCTGCCTCCGGCGCGCTTTGGCGTTTCGCAAGCGGGCGGCACGCCTCGGGTCGTCTATTCCGAGCAATGTATTTCCAATGACCTGTGTATGAGCTTCGAGCAGTGGACGCCTTCCCCCCCAGCACCCGTCGCAGCGGCGAGCGCTGGTACATGAGCAGTTCGCTCCTGCGTGGCTTCGGCAGACATCCCTGGCCTCTTCGCGCGGCGGTGGCCTGCGCATTGGCGGCGAGTTGCGCCGCCGGCGCGCAGCCCCTGGGCAACAGCCCCGTCGACAACAAAACACCCGCCGACGACGCCGATATCCGTCCCGGCGAGCGGCTGAGCGCCTGGCTGCTGCGCCAGCCGGCCGAAACGGCCTCCCCGGGACTGTCATGGCGCATCCCGCAAGAGCGCTTGGCGCAGCAGTTCCTGAAGAACACCCTGCTGCTGCGGCTCGATGCCGCCAGCCGGCGCGTGCCGCCGGAAGAGCAGGGCCGGCGCAAGCAGTTGATGGCTTGGCTGCAGGGCCTGCCGGTGACCGGCCGCGTCGCGCTCGGCATCGTCGATCCGCGCTGGCTGCAGGCGCACCCGGAAGAAGATCCGGTGCTGACGGCCGGCCAGCAGCTGGTGGCGCCGCCGCCAGCGCTGAAGACCATCTCGGTCCTGCAGCCCGATGGGCAGCTTTGCCAGGTGGCCCATGAACCCGGCCGCACGGCGTGGGACTATGTCGCCGCCTGCAGCCCCGAGGGCAAGCACGACTGGGCCTGGGTCGCCCAGCCCGACGGGCGCACCGCCCGCGTGGGCGTAGCGCCCTGGAATGCGCATCCCTCGAACGAGCCGGCGCCGGGCGCATGGGTCTGGGCCGCGCCGCGCGGCATGGACGACCTGGAGGCGATCTCCGAGGGCATCATCAAGTTTCTGGCCACGCAAGGGCCGTCGCCGCAAGGCGGCGCGGTCCTGCAGCCTTCGGCGGGTGCGGCCGTACCGGCCGCCGCCATCGCCGCACCCGCTGCACCGCCCGCCCTGCCTGCCTTGCCCGACGTGCCGCCGGCACCTGCCGCGCCGGCGCCATCGACGGCCATTTCCGTGCGTCCCGAAGCAGCACCGCAATACCGCGCGCTCCAGACGAGCGGCAACGACTGGGGCGAGACCGGCCTGCTGCAGACGCCCACCGCGCGCATGGGCCAGGCGGGCGACATGCGGACCTCGCTCACGCACGTCTCGCCCTACACGCGGCTGAACGTCATGTTCCAGCCGCTGGATTGGCTGGAAGCGGGCTTTCGCTACACCTCCATCAGCAACCGGATCTACGGCGTCGGCCTCAGCAACCAGGGCTACAAGGACAAGAGCATCGACCTGAAGGCGCGGCTGTGGAAGGAGTCGGCCTACCTGCCCGAGGTGGCGCTGGGCTTTCGCGACATCGGCGGCACCGGCCTCTTCTCCTCCGAGTACCTGGTGGCCAGCAAGCGCCACGGCGACCTGGATTTCAGCCTCGGCATCGGCTGGGGCTACCTGGGGAGCAGCGGAAACATCAGCAACCCCTTCGGCTTGCTGAGCAGCCGCTTCAAGACCCGCGTGAGCGAGACGACCTGGGGCGGCGCCAACTTCGGCCGGCTCTTTCGCGGACCTGCCGCGCTCTTTGGCGGCGTGCAATGGCGCACGCCCTGGGACCCGCTGACGCTCAAGCTCGAATACGACGGCAACGACTACAAGAACGAGCCGCTCAACAACCCCCAGCGGCAGCGCTCCCCGTTCAACATCGGCCTGGAGTACCGCTACTCCCCCGGCGTGATTTTCTCGGCCGGCTTCGAACGCGGCAACAAGGTGATGCTGGGCCTCACGCTGCAGACCAACCTGGCCACCCTGCAGATGCCCAAGGCGGCAGACCCGCCGGCGCCGAGCTTCTCGCCGGACCCGCCGGCCGCCTCGCCGGGCTGGGCCGCCACCGCGGCCGACATCGAAAGCCGCACGGACTGGACCATCCAGCGCATCGCACCGCAAGGCCAGATGCTGCATGTGTGGATCACCGAAAGCGCCACCGTCTACCGGGATGTGCGGGTCGAGAAGATCATTGCCGTGCTGCATCGCGATGCGCCGGCCTCGATCAAGAACTTCGTGCTCCATTACTCGGAGCGGGGCCTGCCGATGCACGCGCAAGTGGTCAACCGCAATGAATGGGTGACCGCGCACTACCAGGCGCAGACGCCCGGCGAGGTTCGCGCGGCCAGCCAGCGCGACTATGCGCCCCCGCCCGTGGGCTCGGGCGATCCGGCCACCTTCGTTCCGCCGGGCAGCAGCGCCCACACTGCGGCCGCATCCGCAGATGCCTCTTCCGCCACGGCCGACAACAAGGCCCTTGGCCCGTGGGAGCGCCGCAGCGACAAGTTCAGCATCGGCCTCACGCCCAGCCTCGGCCAGATCCTCGGCGGGCCCAACGCATTCGTGCTCTACCAGATCGGCGTGCAGGCGGTGGCGGAATACCGCTTCACGCCCAGCACCTGGGTCAACGGCGCGCTGAACCTGCGCATGGTCGACAACTTCGACAAGTTCACCTACACGGCGGGCAGCAACCTGCCCCGCGTGCGAACCCTGCAGCGCGAGTACGTCACCGCCAGGCGCCTGACCATGCCGGTGCTCCAGCTGACGCACGTCGGCAGGCTCTCCGACAACCAGTACTACAGCGTGTACGGCGGTGCCCTGGAAACCATGTATGCGGGCGTCGGCGGTGAATGGCTCTACCGGCCATGGCGCAGCCGGATCGCCTTCGGGGTCGACTTCAACCACGTGCGCCAGCGCGACTTCGAACAGGACTTCGGCCTGCGCGACTACAAGGTGAACACCGGCCACGCCACGCTCTACTGGGACACCGGCTGGCACGGCGTGCTGGCCAAGATCAGCGCGGGCCAGTACCTGGCGGGCGACCGCGGCGTCACCATCGACATCAGCCGCCGCTTCGACAACGGCGTGGTGCTCGGGGCCTACGCCACCAAGACCAACGTATCGGCCAGGCAGTTCGGCGAAGGCAGCTTCGACAAGGGCATCTATCTTTCCATTCCCTTCGACGCGCTGCTGCCGCGCTCGAACAAGTTCACCGCCAACTTCGCCTGGGCGCCGCTGGTGCGCGACGGCGGTGCGCGGCTCGGCCGGATCCATCCGCTCTACGAGATGACCTCGGCCCGCGACCCGAGCGCCTACAAGTTCGCGCCGCCGGACAGCGGCACGCCGGGCACGGGCGACAACATCCTGAACTTCGAACGGCCGCGCTGACGCGGCGCGGCCGCCAATCCCCTGCCGCGCTCACCCGTGCGGCAGGGCTTTCGAAGAACAGGAATCAGCCGGCCTGGTCCGAGCCGGCTGCGCGCATGATGAAGAACAGCCAGGCCATCATCATGGCCGCCATGCAGGCAAAGCCCAGCGTCATGGCGTTGATGGTCTGGATGTAGGAAATGGGCGGCGTGGCCGCGAGCATGGCCGCAGCGAACACCAGCGCACCGAAGATCGAGCACCACAGAAGCGCACCGGGCCGGCCGGCGGCCCTGAACCCCGTACGCAGGCACATCGTCAGGCCGAAGATGGCGGGCGCGTAGAAGAACGGCGAAAAATCCATGCCGCCGTAGTTCTTGCCGAAGGCCAGCACCACCAGGTACGGGCCCAGCAGCCCCAGCAGGATTCCGCCGATCTCGGCCACCAGGAAACCGAAGACGACGAACTTGACGAACAGGCCAAAGGCGTCCTTGCGCCGATCGGATGCCCAGTTGGCCGCCAGCCTGGGCAGGATGTAGTAGCCCAACGCAAGCAGCACATACTGCATCGGCAGCAGGAAGGTGATGTAGATCTTCAGCAGCCCGCCCTGCACCGAATCCGCCGAGGAGCCCAGCAGCAGGATGGCGCCTCCCGTCATGATCCAGCTCATCAACTGCGAAAGGCTGGCCTTCCAGCCGTAGCTGGCGGCTTCCCCGAGCGTCAGGGCCTGGGCGTTGGCGGCGGCCGGCAGCGGTGCCATCACCTGGCGCAGGCTCGTCGCCACCAGGATGGCAAAGGGCAGCTGGATGACGGCGATCCACAGCAGCGCCTGCGTCCATGACGCCGGCTTCAGGCCGATCAGCACCGCCACGTATCCGACGCAGACCAGCACGCCGGATGCACAGAGCACCAGGTAGCGGCGTCCCACGAGCAGGATGCTTCGGGAAATCCAGAATATTTCATAGCCCGCGATCAGGGCCACGCCGGCCCAGCGGAGCGGCCCCGGAAAGCTCGTGAACTGCCAGGCCAGGAAGCCCGCAATGGAGACCCCCAGCACGAGCGCCCAGCTCCACCAGGCGGCGGACCGGCCCGCGTAGTAGCGCTTGATCAGCAGCGGCTCGTGCACCACCGCCGTATGCACGATGTACTGGAAGCTGACGATCGCCAGGAAGGCCGAGGCAATGCCGAAGTCGGAGGGCGACAGCGCCCGCGCCAGCGCAAAGCTCAGCAGCAGCTGGCTCGCGCTGTAGATGCACTGGTCTGCAACTGCGTAGATCGGACCTGCGAGGCGCTTTCGAATTCCGGACAGGGACGCCATCCTGGGCCTGTTCACCCTATTCCGAAATGGAAAACAGGACCGGATAGTCGGTGGCCTTGGCAGCAAAGCCACCGTCGACGGGGCTGCCGCAGCTGCCGTGGCGCACCTGCGGGAAGAAGTCGACCCGCGTGCACTTTTTTCCCTTGTCGGCGGGAACCAGCACGTTCTGCTCGGCGCTTTGCGTCCACACCACGTGCAGCAGGGAATTGCCGCGGCTCAGCACCAGCTTGTTCAGGCCGGCATTGCTCTGGTATGAAAGCTTCTTCGAATTGCGGGCGATCTTGAGGAATTCGGTGAGGCTCGAAAAGGCTTCCTTCTTTTCGCCGCCCTTCGACTTGAGGCCGAAGTTGTCTTCCCTCGAGATGACGGAGGTTCCCCGGTCCTGCCAGGCATAGAGATTCAGCAGCCTGATGCCCGCGGCCACGTTGGTCAGGTATTCGCGCAGGATCAGCGAAGCCTGGGTGTTGCGGTCCCGCACCGGCAGGTAGGAGGCATAGCCCCACTCGGAAGCGACGATCCCGACCTTTCCGAGCTGTTGCTGGTCCAGCTTTGCGCGCAGCTTTCCATAGTCCGCGATGGCGGTTTCCGGAATGGAGCGGTAGGGATGGATCGATATGTCCGTCAGGCAGTCGGCCTTGGCCGCCGACACGAAGGCATTCTCGAGCTGCGAGGGAACCTGGCCCGGGCTGAAGGGAAGCTTCGCAAAGCCGAATCCCATGACGATCTTCGGCGGCGTCTTCATTTGCGCGATGCTGCGGCAGAACTCGGCGGTCGCGGTTTCAAAGCTCGAGAAAAGCGACGGGTTCAGGAAGGTCTTGTGGTCGGGCTCGTTCCACAGCTCCCAGACGGCGACATCGGCCGCGTGCGCGCTCATGAACTCGAGCGCGAACTTGGCAAACAGCTTTTCGCGCTGGCCTTCTCCCGCTTCCGCCGGGCTCTGCCCCCAGATCTCGCGGCCTCCGAACAAGGTCACGATCGCCTGGAGCCTGGCGTTCTTCACGCGCTTGATCAGGCCCGAGTAGTCGACCGATGCCGGGTTGACGCTCTTCAGCGGCGGCCGCGCGCCGAATCTCACGAATTCGAAGCCCGATGCCCTGATCTCGTTCAGATCCTCGTTCGTGATGGTGGCCGGGTCGATCTGCACGCTCAGCGCGACCGGATATTCCGTGCCCAGTTCGGCGATGCCGCGGGCCTGTGCGGTGCAGGCCACGGCCGCCAGCGCCGCCGAGGCGCACAGCAGCCTGAAGGCACCCCGCAAACGCCCCGCCACCGAAGAAAAAAATGAAGGCTTCTTCACTGTACCGACTCCTTGTACAAGTCCAGGATGGCGGCGTTCATTCGGTCGGCGGTGTATTTCTCTTCGAAAATCTGCCGGCCGGCACGCCCCATCCGCTGCAATTCCTCATCGGAGATCCGATCGATCTCGCGCAGCACGTCGTCCAGCGCGTCGAGCGAAAACAGCCTTCCGTTCCTGCCGTCTTCGACGATGTCGACCAGGCCGCCCACGGCGGATGCAAAAACCGGCTTGCTGCGCGCCATGGCCTCGACCGCGACAAGGCCGAAGCCTTCCCACCGGGAGGGAACGATGACCGCGTCGCACGACCGGTAGGCTTCTTCGAGCTCGTCCTTCTCGAGCCATCCGGCGAACTCGATCTCGCTCGAGCGCGCAAGGGAAAGATCGTTCCTGACGGCGCCGCCCACGATCACGAGCTTGAAGCCGGGCTGGACGCGGGCATAGGCGTCGAGCAAGGCGTCGATGCCCTTCTGCCGGTCGAGCCGCCCCACGAAAAGGACTCTTCGGGGCCGTGCCGGGGCCCTGGGAGCCACCGTGTTTTCCGCAATGGGCGCGGTGGGCTGGATCCCGTTCGGAATGCACTTGCACCGCTTGATGCCGAATTTCTCGGCCACCCGGAACTCGTGGCCGCTGATGCAGATGATCGCGTCGCTCCAATGGGACAGCAGCCATTCGATCCACCGATAGATCGACTTCTTGTACGAGGGCCCGACCTGGTCGAAGGCCCAGCCGTGCGAGCAATAGACGATCTTGGTCTCGGCCGGCACCTGGCCGAGCAGCGCCATGGCGCGAACGATTCCGCCCGGAATCGAGCTGTGCAGGTGCAGCACCGTGGGGCGCTCCGAGCGGATGATTTTCTTGATCTCGGCGGCGTAGCTTGCAAGGGCAAGAGGACTGCGGGCCGTGGGGACCACATGCGTGTCCCGGGAGTCCAGCCACTCCACCGGGCCGGGCAAGATGAACTTGGCCTGGCTGATCACGGGAGAGTTCTGCTGAAAGCCCGAAACCAGCCGAAGATAGGTTTCGAGCCCGCCCTTGAGCGTTTCGGCAACGTGCAATATCTTCATAGGTGCCAATCAGATCAATGCATGGATACCGGCCACCACCTGGCTTCTCAATGCGTCGAGCGCTTTGCGGTCCGGGTGCCGGTCATCGAGCAGGCCCAGCACCGAGGTACCCAGCTTTTCGACGCGGGGCGACAAGTCGAAGAGGTAGCGCTTTCTGCCGGTCAGTTCGAAAAACGACTCCACCTTCTTGTCCCAATTCATTCCTATGGACGGAATGTTCAAACCGTAGGCCACGATATTCGCGTGCAGCCGGTGGGCCACGATGCACGAGCAGGCGCTGATCAAGGCAACGAGTTCATCCGGGTGCCGGGGAACGAGAAAAATCGATTTCGGCGCATCGGAGGCCGAGGAAATTTCTTCCAGGACCTTGTTGTCTTCGGAGGCGCCGTTCGTGAAATAAAGCACCCGCTTTCCCTCGGCCCGCAATGATTCGGCCAGCGTGGCAAAGAATTTGGCCGATTGCGTTGAATTAGAGCCTTCGTATTCGGAATTCATCACCAGCGCATCGAGGCTGCTGACGCAAATTCCGATGTCCCAATTCTTTTCCGGCGAAAGCTCGTCCGAGAAGGCATCGGCGCAGATGAGCGCCGGATCGGGCACCACCTGTATGTCGCTCCTCGGGATTCGGAAGTAATTGTGCAGGTTGCTGGCCGATTCCTGGTCGCGCGTGGCGTAGAAGGCGGGCCTCGCGTTTTTCAGGAATCGCCCGACGAGAAAGCGCCCGAGAAAAGACCATTTCGCCGTCACGCCCACCGACAGGATCACCACCTTCTTTCCACGCAGCAGCCGGCTCAGGAGAAACAGCTTCGCCGGAAAATTGAGCGCCACGTCGCAAAACAGCTGGCCGCCGCCAATGACGATCAGGTCCGCATCGTCGACAGCGGCCTTCCAGTTCTTCCGCCAGCCGAGAAAATAGCCCTTGAGGCAATACAGGAACACGATCACCGACCTGATGAACGAAGGCAGCTTCGCAAAGAGCCGGAATGCGCCGCCGCCGCGCAGGTTTTCTTCCTCGAAGCCGAGCCGGCCGGCAATGTCCAGGAATTCGACCCGGGCCTGCGGATATTTCAGGCCCGCAATATGGGCCAGGGATGCCGCGATGACGCCGTCGCCCAGGTTGTCGCTGAAAGGCACGGCGCAGATAAGGATCTTTTTCATCTGTGAATCAAGCATCGGTTGCCTTCGAAGCCAAGCCGCTCATCGCGACCCGTGGCCCACGGCGACCACCCAGATGGTCCTGATGAAGATGCCGATGTCCCGGCCGACCGACAGCGTCTCGACATAGGCGACATCCAGCGCCACGCGCTTCTTGTAGCTCAGCTGGTTGCGCCCGCTGACCTGCCACAGGCCCGTGATGCCGGGCCGGACGGCGCAATAGAACGACCAGTCCGCCCCGTACAGCATCTTCTGGTCGAGCATGCAGGGCCGGGGGCCGACCAGGCTCATGTCGCCGACCAGCACGTTCCAGAACTGCGGCAGCTCGTCCAGGCTGGTCTTGCGGATGAACTTGCCGAAACGCGTGATGCGCGGGTCGTTTTCGAGCTTCTGGTAGTCGTCCCACTGCTGGCGCGCCACCGGATCGTTGCGCAAGTGCTCCTCCAGGATCTCGGCGGAGTTCCGCAGCATCGAGCGGAACTTGTAGAACTTGAACACGCGCCCTCCCCGCCCGAAGCGCGGCTGGGAATACAGGACAGGCGCCCCGGAAGTGATGAACACGCCCAGGGCGATCAGGACGTAGAGCCAGCCGAAGGCGCAGAAAAAGAACAGGGCGGCCGCAATGTCCACCGCTCTTTTTCCGGCGCGCAGCAGCGCGGGATGCTCCACCCTCGTCCATGCGACGTCGTTCGCAATGGCGCCGATCGCTTCATCGCCTGCGGGCGCCATCGACTCTTCATGGCGGAAATTCGTCATAGGAATGCCCCCTTCTCACATTCGAAGCGGAGGCAAATTTGCAGCTTGAGAACTCTCATTGCAGGAGAACCTTTCGTCTTACAAGCAGGTGCTTGTCCCTTTCGGGTTCAGTGATACGTGGCGGCTTGGTTTTCAGGCCAATACGGCCCTGCACGGAAGCCGTGAAGGTTGCAGCGCAGAAAAATCAATGCGCAGGCCGAGCGATCCAAATACGTAATACAAAAGAGCGACGCACTTGTCTCTAGTCCTTTGTTATTAGCGTTTGATTGATGGCACCGATTGAGTGCGCAATGTGATAATTATCACAATCTCGCTAAATTTTCTCAGAAACTATCCACCAGACTAGGTGGTATCCCTGTTGTTTTTGTATTTATAGTGTGTGTAACGGTAACCACCGTATTTGTAGCTGCTGCTGCCCGCATGGCGCCGGGATAAGTCCATAGCATTCAAAATTACGCCATTGGCCGAGCAGCCCGCGTGCGCCAGCCTTCTGACGCTTTCGTTCAATTCGCCCAGGTGCGTCTTTTCGGCCCGGGCAACGAGCAGAAGAGAGCCTGCGAGCGGCGCCACCGATGCGGTGTCCGCCGCCACCAGCACCGGCGCGGTATCGATAATCACAAGGTCGTAATCCGGCGAAAGCTTTTCCAGGATCTGGGAAAAAGAATCGCTCATGAGCAATTCGGCCGGATTGGGCGGCAGCATGCCGGTCGTCATGACGTCCAGGTTCGGCAGGATCGACGAGCGAATGGCTTTTTCGAAGCCGAGCGTGCCGGCAATCAATTCCGAAAGGCCGGACGAGCGCGAAAGGGAGAAGAACTGGTTGACCCGGCCCTTGCGCAGGTCGGCGTCGATCAGCAGGACCTTCTTTCCTGACGCAGCGGTGATGGCCGCGAAATTGACCGAGACGAAGGTCTTCCCGACTCCCGGCGTCGCGCCGGAGATGAGCAGGCGGTTGTTGGGCGCCTCCAGCATGGCGAACTGCAATGCGGTCCGCAGGCTGCGCAGGCTTTCGACCGCGGGATCCTCCGATTGCTGGAGCGCGAGAATGTGCATTCCCGGCGCCCTGCTCTCGATGTTCTTGTCGATCGTGCGCTGGGCCGGGCTCAACGGGATGCTGCTGTACACGTTGAGGCCCGTGTGCATCTCGATCTCGCTCGGATTGCGGATGCCGCCGAACAGCGAGTTCTTGGCAATGGCGAGCACGACGCCGGCCCCCAGGCCCAGCAGCAGCGCCAGGACGATGATCAGCGGCCGCTTGGGCCAGACGGGCTCCTCGGGAATGATGGCGTCGTCCAGCAGGCGCACGTTGCCGACCTTGCCTTCCTTGGCCAGCCGCATCTGCAGTGAGCTGTTCAGGAGCGACACGTAGAGGTCGGTGTTGACCTTGATGTCGCGCTGCATCTGAACGGTGTTCTGCTGCAGCAGCGGCATCTTGCGGATGCGCGAATCGACCGCCGAGATCTGGCTCCGCCATGCCGAAATCTGCGCGTCCAGCGTCTGGAGATTCGGGTGCTTGTCGGTGAAGCGCGCCGAAAGCTCCCGCCGCTTCTGTTCGGCTTCGAGCAGCTTGGACTGCAGGTCGACCGTCTGGGCCAGCGCATTCTTGGCCTCGTCGTCGAGGCTGACGGTGCCGTTCTCGTTTCGATAGCGGTTGTAGAGGTCTTCGGACTGCTCGAGCTGCTTCTTGAACTGCGGCAGCGCGGTGTCCAGGAAGCCCAGGGTCTTCTCGGCCTCGGCAGCCTTGCGCTCGATGTTCTGGCGCACATAGAGCCGCCCGATTTCATTGAGCAGCTGCGTCAGCTTTTCCGGATCCGGGCTTTTCAGGCTGACGTCGAGAACGCCGGACTGCTTGCCTTTCTCGACGACCTTGAGGTTGTCCTGCAGCGACAGCAGCGCCAGTTGCCTGGAGTTGCGGGCCAGCTGGAACTGCGCGCCGGGCTTGGCACTGATGGAGCTGACCAGCAGCCGGAGGCTGCCGCCCGGAACGTTGGCCACGAGCGGGATTCCGACGGTGCCCTTGAGCGGCGTGTCGACGTTGGGAACGAGCAGTTCGTAGCGGTTGTCCGGCCCGAGGGTCAGCATGAAAGGCTTCGCTTCGAGCTCCGCGGGGACGTCGAATTGCGGAACCATGATCGCCTCGGCCCCCGTCACGTAGCCGGAAAGCCCCATGAAGCCCGGGTTCGACAGCTCGGTGGCGCGCCGCGCGAGCCAGCTGCCCACGATGGGTGCATAGCGCGGCTGCGCGCTGATGTACAGCTTGGTGTTCTCCACCGCCTGGCCGAGGATGGCGCGCGACTTGATGATCTCGATCTCGCCCGCGGCCGGCGTCTTCACGCTCAGCAGCGACGACGCCGCATCGCCCAGGAAGCTGCCTGCCGAATTGCCTGAGTCCTCGACCTGCACGGCCACATTGGTTTCGTACATCGGCTGCCCGAAAAGGGCGTAGGCCATGCCAAGCAGCAGGGCCACGGCAACCACGATGGCAATGAACCACCGGTGGTCGATCAGGATGTCCAGGTACTCGACGAGTTTGAACCCGTCGTTCTCCTCTTCCAGCGCGGGCATCGGCAGGGCGGCTTGCTGGGGTGCGTTCATGTCGGTTGCTGCTCAGGTTTTGTAATTTTCAAAATGCGGTCGATCCACGTCCTGGCTCCCACGTCGATGAGCGCCAGGGCATGCTCGAAGGCCGCCTCGTCCTGTTGGTAGGGATCGGGCACGTCCTGCTTGGCGGCCTCGGCAATGCGAAAGACCTTGCCGCGCACAAAGGGGTAGGCCGACTCGAGATGGCGGCGCTGCGCCATGTCCATGACAAGGATCAGGTCCGCCTGCCGGCACAGCATCTGGTTCACCTGCTGCGCCAGGTGGCCGGAAATGTCGATGCCGCGCTCCTGCATGAGCTTTTGCGCCATCGCGTCGGCCGGCTTGCCCACGAGAGCGCCGGTGCCGGCCGACACCACGCGCAGGTGCGGCAGGCCCGCGGCCAGGATGCCTTCGGCCATCGGGCTGCGGCAGATGTTGCCGATGCAGACTGTCAGGACGGATTTCATCTGTGGCGGCTCCAGACCTCGTCGCCGGAATTGATCACTTGCGCAGCCGGCAGGATCAGGCTGGCCAGGCGGTTCCAGGTGACCAGCGGCACCGAATCGATGTAGACGACGTCGCGCGGCTGCAGCGGGAAGCGCTCGGCCAGGCCCAGCGCCGCCGGGTTCCTGGCGTTCAGGTGGAAGATGGCCGGCAAGCCCCGCGCGTTGTTGCGGATGACGTAGATCTGGCCCGTGTTGGCCGAAGTCAGGTTGGGGCCGCCGGCCTCGCCCAGCGCCTCGTTGAGGCTGAGCCGCCCGTTGTGCATGAGCAGCGCCGACGGACGGGCAATTTCGCCCATCACGAACACCTTGCTCTCGTCGCGGTGCCGCACCTGGACCACGTCGCCGTTGCGCAGCGGAATCCTGCTGGCGTCGGCGCCCAGGTCCTGCAGGTTGGGCAGGTTGATGAGCGTGGTCTTGTCGCCGCGCGTGAGCGTCACGAACGAGCGGTCGCCATTGGCGGTGATGCCGCCGGCCCGGCTCAGGGCTTCGGCCAGCGTCATCGGCACGTCGGTGAAGATCTGCAGCCCCGGGTTGCGCACTTCGCCCTCGACGAAGGCGCGCCGGCTTCGGAAGGACTGGATGCGCACCGTGACCTGCGGAGCCTTGATGTAGGTGGCGATGCGGTCGGCGATGAGGTCGGAGGCCTCGATCTCGGTCAGCCCCTGGAGCTTGACACGGCCGATGTAGGGGAAGGTGATCTGCCCGTCCGCGCCGACGATGAAGCCGGGCGCCACGCTGATGCCCGTCGGGTCGGCCTGCTGCGTAATCACCGCACCGGCATTCGGCAGCAGTTCCGGGTGGTCATAGACGATCACGCCCACGACGTCGCCCGGGCCGATGGTGTAGACCGGCGATTCGCCGAAGAGCGCTTTCACCTCCGCAGGAACCGCGGCCGGCTGGGACTCGGCCATCGTGCGGATCAAGGCCGGCGAGATGGACGTGATGACGCCATCCGGCGCACCATCGGCCGGCAGGTACTGGAACTCCGGCGGCAGGCTCTGGTCCGCCTCGTAGGCGCCCATGGAATTGAAGCCCGGTGCGCAGCCCTGCAGCAATAACGCGCCCATTAGGGCAAAACCCCACCCCTTCGGGTTCACGAAGCGTGTCAAATTGATCCCCATTGCACAAATTGGTTTTCAGCAGCCGCGATTCATATGCAAGGCCCGAGCCCAGTTGATATTGGGCGGGACTTTTTTTGCCGCGGTTTGTCAAAGCAAAGCCCGCGCATCGTGGACAGGCGGGCTGGAGCGAATTGTCGCTGCCCGCACATTGACCCATTTCCGTTCAATAGATGCAAAAAATGTGTCTATATGCGGATTAACCCAGGACTTGATGGGGTTATCCCTGAGATCAATGCCTGAAGTGCCTCTTTCATTGGGAAAAAGGGCTTCGATGGCACGCTTGCAACTGTGTCCTGCAGTTTGCAAATGTGAACTATCAATTAACCGGCTGCGCGGAGCAATTGTGGCGCTCCGGCCACAAATCTTCCGCCTCAATCGCTTGGTGAAAAGCTTTGCTCTTTTGTAAGGAACTGTGTGCTGTTGGCAGGCTGACGCACGGCCCTGCGGTTCTGCAGGAGATCGGCACGGGTGAACGGGCGCTCGATGCCCGCCATCCACGCGGCAAGCGTTTCCAGCGCGTCCTGTGTGGGTGCAGGCCGCCCCACTATGAAAAAGAGGAGCGGCAGCGCCATCGCCAAGGTGAGCCAGCGGGGTGTCCTGACCAACATGGACTGGTGCCAATGCAACAGCAAAAAGCTTGCGCTTACAACTGTTCCAAGCATCGCACCCGTGACGACCTCTGCGGTGGAGTGAACTTCGAGGGCCAGGCGCGACACGCCGATGAAGACGCCCCATACCCATCCCGATACCGCAGCCGCCATGCGCACCTTTGGTGCGCGGCGCCGCGCCGCCAGCCAGAAAACGACCGGCCAGACGCTGGTTGCCAGCGCGGTATGTCCGCTGAAGCCGATGAAATCGAAATGGGCGCTGCCAATGCCCCAGCCCATGAACAGAAGCTTGGACAGCATCACGATGAAACCGCAACCGCCGAATAGCAGCGTCCACCGCACCGCCGCCGGGCGCGTGCCGCGGTCGATTGCGAGCCAAATAGCAATTCCCAATGCGGTGGGCAACAGGAAGCCGCTGTCACCGAAGCCGGTGGCAATTAACCAGAAATTATTCATTAACGTGAAATAAGTGCGCTTTTCTATTGCTTCGCCATCGCCGGCCGGAGCCGTTCCGAAGGCATACTTGCGGCACCTTCAACACCAGCGCTCCTGGAGCATATTGAAATCATGAGCATCCTCAGTGAGTTCAAGGAATTTGCCGTCAAGGGCAACGTGATCGATCTCGCAGTCGGCGTGATCATTGGCGCAGCATTCGGAAAGATCGTCGATTCGATCGTTGCCGACATCATCATGCCGGTCGTCGGGCTGGTGTTCGGCAAGCTGGATTTCTCTAACCTGTACGTGGTGCTGGGCACCGTGCCGGCGGGGGTCGCCAACAACCTGGCCGACCTCAAGAAGGCCGGCGTGCCGGTGCTGGCCTATGGCAACTTCATCACCATCGCGGTCAACTTCGTGATCCTTGCCTTCATCATCTTCATGATGGTCAAGCAGATCAACAAGCTGCGCAAGACGCATGCCGAGGCGCCCGCGGCACCGGTGGCACCGCCGGAGGACATCGCCCTCCTGCGCGAAATCCGCGACAGCCTGAAGCGCCCCTGAGCCGCCCTCGCGCGCCTTCCTGATCAGGCGCCCGCCAAGGTTCTGGCCATGCGCAGCGCCTCGACGAGGCTCGACGCATCGGCCCGGCCGGTGCCTGCAATGTCGAATGCGGTGCCGTGGTCGGGGCTGGTGCGCACCAGCGGCAGGCCCAGCGTCACGTTCACGCCCTTCTCCACGCCAAGGTACTTGACCGGGATCAGGCCCTGGTCGTGGTACATCGCAATCACCACGTCGAACTCGCCGCTCCCCGGCACCCCGGGCCTGGCACGCGCGCGCATGAAGACGGTGTCGGGCGCATAAGGCCCGTGGGCGTCGATGCCTTCGGCAAGGGCGGCCGCAATGGCCGGCGCAATGATGTCGTGCTCTTCGGAGCCGAACAGTCCGCCCTCGCCCGCATGCGGATTGAGGCCGGCCACGCCGATGCGCGGCGCCCGCCCGAGCATGCGCTGCAAGGCGCGGTGGGTGATGCGCAGCGTCTCCAGCACGCTGCCGAAGCTCACGGCCGTGATGGCGTCGCGCAGCGACATGTGAATGCTCACCAGCACGGTGCGCAGCTCGTCGTTGGCCAGCATCATGCGCACCGGCATGCCGTCCACCGCGAGGCCCGCATGCGCAGCGGCCTCGGCCTGCAGCAGCTCTGTATGGCCGGGATAGGGAAAACCGGCCGCGGCCAGTGCTTCCTTGTGCAGCGGCGCCGTGACGATGGCGGCGATCTCGCCACGCAAGGCGGCGCGCGCAGCCCAGACCACGCAGTGGCCGGCCACGCGGCCGGCTTCGGCGCTGATGCGGCCCGGCACGATGTCTTCCGCCGGCGCGGCCACCACCTGCAGCACCGGGATGCAGCCCGGCGGCACCGCGGCCGCTTCGGCAATGCGCTCGATCCGCGCCACCGGCCAGGCGGGTTGCCCCGGCGAGGCCAGCGCCTGCGATGCCCGGCGCATCGCGGCCACGTCGCCGGCCACGAACGCGCCGCGCGCGGCGTCGGGTGCCTGGCGGAAGGCCTTGGCGATGATTTCCGGGCCGATGCCCGCGGGATCGCCCAGCGTGATGGCAAGGGGAGCGTGGCCGTTCATCGGAATACCTTCGCCCTGGCGGGCTGCGGTGCGAGCTTGCTTGGGGCGGCCCGGCGCTGCGTTCATGCCGGATTGTCGATGTCGATGAACTCGTGCTTCAGCCCGAGCTGGGCCGCCACGTGCCCGGCCACCGCCTGCGCGCCGTAGCGCTCGGTGGCATGGTGGCCGCAGGCCAGGAAGGCGACGCCCATCTCGCGGGCGTAGTGGGCCTGGGGTTCGGAGATCTCGCCGGTGATGAAGGCGTCGGCCCCGGCCGCAATGGCCGCCTCGAAGTAGCCCTGGGCGCCGCCCGTGCACCACGCGACGTTCTTGATCGGGCGGTGCGCCGTATCCACCAGGGTGACGGGCCGCTTCAGCACCTTTTCCGCGTGCGCGGCCAGTTCCTTGGCGCTGGCAAAGGCTTCCCCGTTGTCGCGCGCGCCCAGGAAGCCCAGCTCCTGCTCGCCGAAGCGCCCGGTCGAGCCCGCATGGGCGAGCAGGCCGAGCTGCAGGCCGAGCTGTGCGTTGTTGCCCAGCTCCGGATGCGCATCGAGCGGCAGGTGATAGGCAAAAAGGTTGACGTCGTCGCCCAGCAGCAGCCCCAGGCGCTGCTTCATCCAGCCGGTGACGCAGCCGTCCTGGCCGCGCCAGAACAGGCCGTGGTGCACGAAGATCGCGTCGGCCTCGGCATGGATGGCGGCCTCGATCAGCGCGCGGCTCGCCGTGACGCCGGAGACGATCTTCCGCACCACGGTGCGGCCCTCGACCTGCAGGCCATTGGGTCCGTAGTCCTTGAAGCGCGACGGCGCAAGGAGCAGGTCGAAGGCATGCAGCAATTCATGGCGAGTGGTGCTCATCGCGCCATTGTCGCGCTCCCGATGCCGTCGCGCATCGCATGGCCGCGCGCCGCCAATGGCCACAGGGCCAGCACGAAGCCCAGCCCGGCCAGCACGGCGACGTAGTGCGCCGGTGCCATGGTGTCGTACTGCAGCCAGAGCGTGAGGATCACCGGCGTGAGGCCGCCGAACACCGCATACGACATGTTGTAGGCAAACGAAAGCCCCGTGAAGCGCACCGGCGCCGGAAACGCGCGCACGCCGGCGATCGGCACGGTGGCGATGGTGCCCACGAACAATCCCACCAGGCCGTAGTGCCAGAACAGCGTGGCCGGCGTGCCGGGCAGTCCCGTGTAGAAAAGATAGGCCGTTGCGAACAACCCGCCCCATCCGATGAGCATCACGGCACGCGTGCCGATGCGGTCGCTGGCCCAGCCTGCCAGCACGCAGCCGATGGTCAGCGTCAGCGTGGCCAGGGCGTTGGCTTCCAGCGCCAGCGCTGCCGGAATGTGGTGCACCTTCTGCAGGTAGGTGGGCGTGTAAAGCACCACCACCACGATGGCGGCCGACAGCACCCAGGTCAAGAGCGCCACGTAGACGCTGGCCGCGCGGTGCTCGCGCAGCACGGTGCGCAGCGGCAGCTCGCGGGCCACCGTCCTGCGGCCTGCCAGTTCCTTGAAGACCGGCGTCTCGTGCAGGAAGCGGCGCAGGTACACCGAGACGAGGCCGAACACCCCGCCCAGCACGAAGGGAATGCGCCAGGCGAAGCCGCTCACCTCCGCCGGCGAATAGTGGCGGTTGATGGCCACGGCCACCAGCGAGCCCAGCAGGATGCCGCCCGTGATGCCCGAAGTCAGCGCGCCGATGCCGAAGCCGTAGCGCTGCGCCGGCACGTGCTCGCCGATGAAGACCCAGGCGCCCGGCATCTCGCCGCCGATGGCCGCGCCCTGCAGCACGCGCATCGCGAGCAGCAGCAAGGGTGCGGCGATGCCGATGCTCGCGTAGGTGGGCAAGAGGCCGATGACCAGCGTGGGCGCCGCCATCAGGAAGATCGACAGCGTGAACATGCGCTTGCGGCCGAGCAGGTCGCCGAAATGCGCAATGACGATGCCGCCCACCGGGCGGGCCAGGTAGCCGGCCGCGAAGATGCCGAAAGTCTGGAGCTGCCGCAGCCAGTCGGGCATGTCGGCGGGGAAGAAAAGCGCACCCAGCACGGTGGCGAAGAACACGTAGATGACGAAGTCGTAGAACTCCAGCGTGCCGCCGAGCGCGGACAGGGCCAGGGTCTTGTAGTCGCGCGCGTCGAGCGTGCGCGCCGGCACCGGCTGCGTGCCGTCCGGGGAGATTGCGTGAGAAGTCATGGCGGGCAGGGAGGTCGTTGCCGCGCGCCGGGGCCGCCGAGGGATGGGAAGCGGAAAATCGGCGCGCCGGCGAAACGCCTGGCCGCGTCCGCCGGATGGGCGGCGCGGAAGGCCGGAGCTCGGAGCCGTGTGGGCTCGCTGCGCGATGCTAAGGGTTATCCCTTATTGGCGCACGAGGCCTTTGTCATTCTCGACCGCAGCGCGCGGTTTCTGGCGGCTGGGGGTTGAGGGACAATGGACCCGTCGGCGCCGCGTGGACGGCGCGTTCCCCCGTTTTATCTCAAGCTTCATGAAACGCACCTGGCTGCTCTTTGCCCAAGCCGTGACCGTCCTTTTGGCGGCCTACTTCGTTGTTGCCACGCTCAAGCCCGAGTGGATCAACCGCCGCGCCACCTCGCTGGGCGGCGTGGTCTCGATCGTCGAGGCGCCGGCGGGCGCCCCCGCGGTGCCGGCGGCCGGCAGCCTGAGCGCGGCCGCAAAGAAAGCCTCGCCGGCCGTCGTGAGCATCAACACCAGCAAGGCGGCGCAGCGCCATCCCCGCAGCAACGATCCGTGGTTCCGCTTTTTCTTCGGCGACCAGGGCGACCAGCCCCAGGTCGGCCTGGGCAGCGGCGTGATCGTGAGCGCCGAGGGCTACATCCTCACCAACAACCACGTGGTCGAAGGCGCGGACGAGATCGAGGTCACCCTCAACGACAGCCGCCACACGCGCGCCAAGGTGATCGGCACCGACCCGGACACCGACCTTGCCGTGCTCAAGATCGAGATGGACAAGCTGCCCGCGATCGTGCTGGGCAATTCCGACGAGCTCCAGGTGGGCGACCAGGTGCTGGCCATTGGCAATCCCTTCGGCGTGGGCCAGACCGTCACCAGCGGCATCGTCTCGGCGCTCGGGCGCAACCAGCTCGGCATCAACAACTTCGAGAACTTCATCCAGACCGACGCGGCCATCAATCCCGGCAATTCGGGCGGCGCGCTGATCGACGTCAACGGCAACCTGCAGGGCGTCAACACCGCCATCTATTCACGCTCGGGCGGCAGCATGGGCATCGGCTTCGCGATTCCCGTTTCCATGGCAAAGATCGTGCTCGAGGGCATCGTGAAGGACGGCCAGGTGCGCCGCGGCTGGATCGGCGTCGAGCCGAACGAACTCTCGCCCGAGCTGGCCGAGACCTTCGGCGTGAAGGCCGATGCCGGCGTCATCATCACCGGCGTGCTGCAGAACGGGCCGGCAGCCAAGGCCGGCATCCGGCCGGGCGACGTGATCACTTCGGTCGGCGAAAAGAAGACCGACAACGTGCAGGCCCTGCTGACCGCCGTGGCCGGCCTCAAGCCCGGCAGCACCACGCGCTTCGCACTGCAGCGCGGCACCGACAAGATGGAACTGGACGTGACGCCGGGCCTGCGGCCCAAGAGCCCGATGCGGCAGGTGCCGAACCAGCCCGAGTGAGCGCTCAGGAAGACGCCGACGAATCGGCGCTTTCTTTTTCTTCCTCTTCGGATTTCTTGGTGGTATTTGCGAAATAGCGCGCGCCGATGATGCCGACCTCGTAGAGCAGGCACATCGGCACCGCCAGCGCAAGCTGCGACACCACGTCCGGCGGCGTGAGCACCGCGGCCACCACGAAAGCCACCACGATGAAGTAGCCGCGGAAGGACTTGAGCTTCTCGATGGTGACCATCTCGAAGCGCACCAGCAGCATCACGACGATCGGCACCTGGAAGGCCACGCCGAACGCGATGTAGAGCGAGAGGATGGCCTCGACGTACGAGGAGATGTCGGGCGTGGCCGCCACCGCGGCCGGCGTGAACTTCTGGATGAAGCTGAACATCTTGTCCAGCACGAAGAACTGCACGAAGGCGATGCCCGCATAGGCCAGCAGGCTGCCGAAGAAGATCAGCGGCAGCGCAAAGCGCTTTTCATGGCTGTAGAGCCCCGGCGCAATGAACATCCAGGCCTGGTACATGAGCCAGGGCAGCGCCAGCAGCACCGCCGTCATCATGAGCACCTTGAGCGGCACGAAGAACGGCGAGAACACGCCAATGGCGATGAGCTTGGCGTCCGGCGGCATGTGTGCGCGGATCGGCATTGCGATCAGGTCGATCAGCCCGCCCGGGCCGGGCCAGATGGCCAGCAGGATGCCCGCGACCGCCAGGCCGTAGACGCAGTAGAGCAGCCGGTCGCGCAGCTCGACCAGATGTTGCACGAACGGTTGCTCGGTGCCCGCCAGCTCGTCTTCTGCGTCTTTGTTCTTGTTGTCGGAATCGGCCATTGGAAAGAGAAAAAGCAGGAGAAAAGCGTGGCTTCGGCCGGCGTGCGGCGCACGAGGGACGCGCTGGTGGGAAAGCCGCTAGTTGATCTTGTGGGGACGGAAGCGGGCGACGCGCGCGGCACCCGAGAGCGCCTTGGTGCGCACGCCGTTGCGCGCCTTGTACCACTGCGGCGTGGCGCCCTGCTTCAGGCGCCAGTTCTTGCGCGGGTGCCTGTATTCGGGCACCGCGGGCTCGGGTTCGGCCAGCGCCGAAAGCGTTTCGCCCGAGCCGGAGAACTGCTTCTCGAGTTCGCTGGCGCCGCTGTGGATGCTCTGCTCGACGTCCCGCGCGGCCTCTTCCACCGTGCCCTTCATCTTGCGCAGTTCGTCCAGCTCCATCGAGCGGTTGACTTCAGCCTTGACGTCGTTCACGTAGCGCTGCGCCTTGCCCAGCAGGGTGCCGACGGTGCGCGCCACCCGGGGCAGTTTTTCCGGCCCGATGACGATCAGAGCCACGACGCCGATGAGCGCCAGCTTCTCAATGCCGAGGTCGAGCACTTATGACCCGCGCTCAGGACTTCTGACGCGCTTCGACGTCGATGGTGGACTTGTCGCTGCTGGCCGGCTGGCCGGTCACCTGCGCTGCAGGAGCCGACGAAGCGGCGGGTGCATCGGTGGTGCTGCCGTCCTTCATGCCGTCCTTGAAGCCCTTGACGGCGCCACCAAGGTCGGAACCCATGTTCCGCAGCTTCTTGGTGCCGAAGATCATGACCACGACGAGCAGCACGATCAGCCAGTGCCAGATAGAAAAAGAACCCATGGAAGACTCCTAAGAATGTGTCCGATTTTAGTCGGGCTGAATGTGACAGTTCGGATTAATGGGATTCAGCCGCGCAGCCACGGGCGGGGGCCGCCCATGACGTGCACATGGAGATGGTGGACCTCCTGCCCGCCCTCGGCGCCGGTGTTCACGACGACCCGGTAGCCGCCCTCCGGATAGGGCCTGCAGCCCTGTTCCAGCGCGAGCCGGGGTGCCAGCGTCATGATCCGGCCCATCAGCGCGGCGTCGTCGGGGGTGAGCTGCGCCATCGAGGCGATGTGCCGCTTGGGCACCAGCATGAAGTGCACCGGCGCCCAGGGGGCGATGTCGTGAAAGCCGAACAGTTCGTCGTCCTCGTAGACCTTGCGCGAAGGAATCTTGCCTTCGATGATTTTGCAGAAGACGCAGTTCGGATCAGATGACATCTTTGGGTTCCATGGGACGGCTGCCGTTCATGCGGATCATGCCCTTCACGATCCGGTAGAGAAACCACAGCGAAATGAGGCTCCAGGCGATCCAGCCCGGCACGAGAAAGAGCAGCCAGAGCCACGAGGTCAGGATGTACAGCAGGCCCGCCCACAGCACCGAGCGGATGCGCCAGCTGAAATGCGTGGCCTGCCAGGTGCCGGCCGCGTCGTCGCGCTTGATGAAGTCGATCAAGAGCGCCAGCAGCAGCAGCGCCACCGAGGCCTGCGCCCCCGGCAGGACGGCGCCAATGGCCACGATCAGGTGCAGGATGTAGCTGATCCAGCCCCAGGTCTTGAGCGAGTCGTCGGGTTCCACGTTCACGATGTCGTTGGCCATGGGACGTCCTTTCAATCGTTGGATGCCTCGCGGGCCTGCGCCTTGCGCAGGGCTTTTTCCTCGATGCCGCTGGTGCCCTCGCGGCGCTCCAGCTCCGCGATCACCTCGCCGGGCGAGAAACCGTAGTGCGCCAGCGCCACCATGGTGTGGAACCACAGGTCGGCCACTTCGTTCACTATTTTCGTGCGGTCGCCGCCATGGTCGGCATCCTTGGCGGCCATGACCACCTCGGTGGCTTCCTCGCCGATCTTCTTGAGGAAGGCATCGGGGCCCTTGTGCAGCAGGCGCGCCACGTAGCTCTTGTCGGGGTCGCCGCCGCGCGCGGGCAGGCGGCTTTCGATGACCGCAGCCAGGCGTGCGAGGGCGTCCGAGGTGTTCACTGTGGCGGTCATTTGTAGATCGACTCCGGGTCTTTCAAGACCGGCTCGACCGCGTGCCATTGGCCCTTCTCGTATTTGCTGAAGAAGCAGCTGTGGCGTCCGGTGTGGCAGGCGATGCCGGGCTCGTGGCCGAGCTGGGTGACCTTGAGCAGCACGACGTCGTTGTCGCAGTCGAGGCGGATCTCGTGCACGGTCTGCACGTGGCCCGATTCCTCGCCCTTGAACCAGAGCTTGTTGCGCGAGCGGCTGAAATACACGGCGCGCCCGAGCTCGGCGGTCTTTTCGAGCGCCTCGCGGTTCATCCAGGCGAACATCAGCACGTCGTTGCTGCCCTGTTCCTGCGCGATCACGGGCACCAGCCCGTTCGCGTCCCATTTCACTTCGTCAAGCCAATTCATGGCGGGTATTGTCCCACCGCCGGGCGGCCCTGAAGCGGATCAGGTCCGGACCGGAATGCCCCGCGCGGCCATGCGGGCTTTCGCCTCGCCGACCGTGTGCTCGCCGTAGTGGAAGATGCTGGCGGCCAGCACCGCGTCGGCGCCGCCGGTCTGGATGCCGTCGGCCAGGTCGTCGAGGCTGCCCACGCCGCCCGAGGCAATGACCGGCACGTTGACGGCGTCGCTGACCGCGCGGGTGAGCGCAAGGTCGAAGCCGCTCTTGGTGCCGTCCCGGTCCATGCTCGTGAGCAGGATCTCGCCGGCGCCGCGGCGCACCATCTCGGTTGCCCATTCGACGGCGTCCAGGCCGGTGTTCTTGCGGCCGCCATGGCTGTACACGTCCCAGCCCGCGCCGCGCGTGGCGGCTTCTTCGGGGCTGCGGCGCTTGGCGTCGATGGCCACGACGATGCATTGCGAGCCGTACTTCTGCGAGGCGTCGTTGATCACCTGCGGATCGGCAATGGCCGCCGAATTGAAGCTGGTCTTGTCGGCGCCCGCGTTGAGCAGCCGGCGCACGTCGGCCACGGTGCGCACGCCGCCGCCCACGGTCAATGGAATGAAGACCTGCGAGGCCACCGCCTCGATGATCGGCAGGATCAGGTCGCGCCCGTCGCTGGTGGCCGTGATGTCCAGGAAAGTGAGCTCGTCGGCCCCCTGCGCGTTGTAGCGCGCCGCAATCTCGACCGGATCGCCGGCGTCGCGCAGCTCGAGAAAGTTGACGCCCTTGACCACGCGGCCGCCGGTGACGTCGAGACAGGGAATGATGCGTTTTGCGAGCATGGTCGGTCGTAAAGGGAAAAAATCAGGAAACGCGAAGCTGCTGCCAGCCCTGCCATTGGGCGCCGGGCGCGAGCAGCACCTGCTCGTCGATGCGCGCGGCCTCCACGCAGAGCATGTGCCTGTAGCCATCTTCGGGCATGTCGGCGAGTTTCGCACCGAGCACGGCGCCGGGGTTCCAGACCACGGTTTCGCTGCAGCTGGCGCTTTGCGCGATCTCGAGCGTGCCGCTCGGCTGCACCAGGCGCAGCGGCTTCGCGGGCGCGGCATAGACGCTGTCGAACTCGGCACTGAAATGCAGCGCCGGGGCCGTTTCCACGTGGCGGTCGTCGCGCAGCGAATCCCAGCGGTTGGCACCCTGCAGGCCTTCGAGGCGCACCTGCGCGATGTCGTCGACGCGCAGGTAGGTGTGCAGGGCGGCTGCGAAGCTGAACGGGCCATGGCCGGTATTGAGCAGCGTCAGCGCGGTGCGCAGCCGGCCCGCAGCCATGCCGATCTGCAGCCGCGCCTCGAAAGCGTGCGGCCAGAGCCTGCGCGTGGCCTCGCTGTCGCGCAGCCGCAGGGTCAGTTCGCCCGATGTGGCGTCGATCCCCCGGTTTTCCCAAGGCAGATTGCGCATGAATCCATGCTTGGGCAACATGCCGCGCTGGTTGAACTGGGGGCAGCAGATGGGCACGCCGCCGCGGATCGCCGCCTGTCCGTCGAACACCGCAGAGGGGCTCAGGTAGAGCCTTTCCGTCCCATCGGCGGTGGTCCAGGAAAGCAGCTGCGCCCCGTGCAGCGCCACGGTGAAGGCACCGCCGTCGGCGCCGGCGGCACGAAGCGCGGGCTGGCCGCGGAACTCGATCGGGCTGATATCCATTGGAGAATTGTAGGCAGCGAAGTTCCGGGCACGGAATTGGCATTGGACACTTAAGGCTTCATTGCCGCCGCGCCGGCGCCGGTTGCGTACAGGGGACCTTCTTGGATACCCTTCGCTGCCGCGCAAGAACAGGGCGCCGGCCGATGTGCGCCCGCCCCAGAACCACACACACCCCGAAGGGACACCTATGAAGAGAAAACTGCCGGCCGCCGCCTGGATCCTGATCGCCATGGTGCTCGGCATCCTTGTCGGCTACATGATCTTCACGAGCTTTCCCGACAAGAAGGCCGCGGCGCAGATCGCAGGCTACGTGTCGATTGTGTCGGACGTGTTTCTGCGCCTCATCAAGATGCTGATCGGCCCGCTGGTGTTCTCCACGCTGGTGGTGGGCATCGCGCACATGGGCGACGCCAAGTCGGTGGGCCGGGTGTTCGGCAAGTCGCTGGGCTGGTTCCTCACTGCTTCGCTGATCTCGCTGGTCATCGGCCTGGTCATGGCCAATGTGCTGAAGCCCGGCGAGAACCTGGGCCTTCCGCTGCCGGACATCGGCGCTTCGGCCAACCTGGCGACCGCGAAGTTCACGCTCAAGGACTTCGTGAGCCACATGGTGCCGAAGTCCTTTGCCGAGGCCATGGCCAACAACGAGATCCTGCAGATCGTGGTGTTCTCGATGTTCTTCGGCGTGGCGCTCGCCTCGCTCGGCGACAAGGCCAGGACGCTGGTGGCCGCCATCGACGAACTCTCGCACGCCATGCTCAAGATCACCGGCTACGTGATGAAGCTGGCGCCGCTCGCGGTGATGGCCGCCATGGCCGCCACGGTTGCGACGAACGGCCTGGGCATCCTGCTCAAGTTCGCGGTCTTCATGGGCGACTTCTACCTGGGCCTGTTCGTGCTGTGGGGCGTGCTGGTGTTCGCGGGCTTTTCGTTCCTGGGCCCGCGCGTGTTCAAGCTGCTGGCACTCATCAAGGAAGCCTTCCTGCTGTCGTTCGCCACGGCCAGCTCGGAAGCGGCCTACCCGAAGATCCTGCAGGCGCTCGACCGTTTCGGCGTGAAGCGCAAGATCTCGAGCTTCGTGATGCCGATGGGCTATTCGTTCAACCTGGACGGCTCGATGATGTACTGCACCTTCGCCGTGCTGTTCATCGCGCAGGCCTACAACATCCACATGCCGATCAGCACGCAGATCACCATGCTGCTGATCCTGATGCTCACCTCCAAGGGCATGGCTGGCGTGCCGCGCGCTTCGCTGGTGGTGATTGCGGCCACGCTCAACCACTTCGACATTCCGGAAGCCGGCCTGCTGCTGATCCTGGGCGTCGACACCTTCCTGGACATGGGGCGCTCGGCCACCAACGCGGTGGGCAACTCCATCGCGACGGCCGTGGTCGCCAAGTGGGAGGGCGAGCTGCTCTCCGAGAGCGACGCGGCGGCCAATGCGAGGACGCTCGACGCCGAAGCCTCGGCCACCCTCGCCCATCCGGCCCACGCGTGAGGCTCGCCATGAAGGCCAAGGCCGCGCTGTCGTTTCTTCTTGCCGGCCTGCTGGCGGCCGCTGCGCTGGTCGCGGCGACCCCGGCCAGGGCGCAGCCGCAGGCCCCGGAGACCTTGACGGGCACGCTCGCCAAGGTGCGCGAGAGCGGCACCATCGCCATCGGCTACCGCGAGTCGTCGGTGCCGTTTTCCTTTCTCAATGCACGCCAGGAGCCTGTCGGCTATTCGATCGAGCTCTGCCGGGAACTGGTCACGGCCATTGAAGAGGCGGTGAACAAGAGCCTCGCGATCAAGTGGGTGCCGGTGACCTCCGATTCGCGCATCGATGCGGTCGAGCGCGGCACGGTCGATCTCGAATGCGGCTCGACCACCAGCAACCTCGAGCGGCAAAAGCGCGTGAGCTTCTCGCCCACCATCTTCGTCTCGGGCACCAAGGTGCTGGTGAAGAAGGGCTCGCCGATCAAGTCGTTCCGCGACCTGGCGGGCAAGCGGGTGGCCGTCACCGCGGGCACCACCAACGAGAAGACGCTGCGCGAGCTGTCGCAGAAGTTCAGGCTCGGCATCGACCTGCGGGTGGCGCGCGACCACGCCGATTCCTTCGGGCTGGTGAAAAGCGGCCAGGCCGACGCCTTTGCCACCGACGACGTGCTGCTCTACGGCCTGATCGCGCGCGACGCCGCCAAGGCCCAGTACGAGGTGGTCGGCGACTACCTCTCCTACGACCCCTACGGCATCATGTACCGCAAGGGCGACGCGCAATTGGCCAAGGTGATCAACGACACCTTCCAGGTGCTGGCGCAGGACGGCGAAATCGAGCGCCAGTACAAGCGCTGGTTCCTGCGCAAGCTGCCCACCGGGGAAAGCATCGACCTGCCGATGAGCGCGCAGCTGGAAGCCATCATCCAGACGATGTCGGTGAAGGCCGAGTAGCCCGCAGCCTCAGCGCACGGGCCACTCCCAGCGCGGGATCTCGCTCATGTCGAGGTTGGCGATGCGGGTTTCGCCGAAGCGCTTCTCGAGCACCACCGACTGCAGCTCGCCGCTGTCTTCGAGCGCGGCAATCAGCCGCGCGGCATGCGACACCACGATCACCTGCGACTCGCGCGCGGCCTGCGCGACGAGGCGGCCGAGCGCCGGCAGCAAGTCGGGATGCAGGCTGGTCTCCGGCTCGTTGAGCACCAAGAGCGCCGGCGGCCGGGGCGTCAGCAGCGCGGCAATCCAGAGCAGATAGCGCAGGGTGCCGTCCGAAAGCTCCGCCGCCGTCAGCGGCCGCAGCAGGCCGTGCTGGTGCATCAGCGTTTCGAAGCGGTCTTCGTTCACCCGCACCTGGATGCGGGCGCCCGGAAATGCGTCGTCCACGGCGCGGTCGAGCGCCTCGCCGTCGCCGATCTCACGGATGGTCTGCAGCGCGGCGGCCAGGTCGGCACCATCGTTGGCGAGCACCGGTGTGCGGGTGCCGAGCTGCGGCTGGCGCGCGGGCGCATCGGCGTCGGAGCGGAAGTGGTCGTAGAAGCGCCAGGAGCGCATCTGCTCGCGCAGCGCGAGCATCTCGGGTGCGGCGTGGGGATCGGCGTACTCGGTCATCATGCTGGCGAAGGCGGGAATCGGCCGGCCGATGGCCTGCCAGCCCTTGCCCTCGCGCAGGCGCAGTGCCGCGCCCCTGCGGTCGACCAGCTGCGCCGCGGGGCGCAGCAAGGGGCCGTGCCAGATGGTTTCGTGCTTGATCTCGGGGTCGCGCGAGAAGGCCGTCGCCGGGATCGGCGGCGGCAGGCCGATGTCGATGGCGTAGCCGAACTCATCGGCCTCGGTGCCGGCGAAGCCCAGCTTCAACGCGACCGGCTCGCTGCGGGTGGTGCCCTGCACCGGCGCATCGCCGCGCAGCATGGCGGCCGAGAAGCGCTCGGGACCGGCCCACAGGGTGGAGGAAAGCCCGCCCTCGCGCACCAGCGAGCGGATCGCGCCGCCGTTGGCAATCTCGGCCAGGAGCCGCATCGCGCGGTAGACGCTGGACTTGCCGCTGCCGTTGGGCCCGGTCACCACCGTGAGCCGTCCGAGCGGCACCGTCAGCTGGCGCAGCGAGCGGTAGTTGGCAATGGCAAGCGCGGAAAGCACGCCGCGCTACAGAAGAGGAAGGCGCCGGCCTCAGGCGCCGGCGAGCTCGTCCGCGCGGGCCTGCGCGGCGGCGAAGTCGAGGTCGCCCGAATAGATGGCCCGGCCGCAGATCACGCCTTCGACGCCCTCGGACTCGACCGCGCAGAGCTGGTCGATGTCGGCCATGTTCGACAGCCCGCCCGAGGCGATGACCGGAATGGTCAGCGCCTGCGCAAGCTTGACGGTGGCATCGATGTTGATGCCCGAGAGCATGCCGTCGCGGCCGATGTCGGTGTAGATGATCGATTCGACGCCGTAGTCCTCGAACTTCTTGCCCAGGTCGGCCACCTCGTGGCCCGTGAGCTTGCTCCAGCCGTCGGTGGCCACCTTGCCGTCCTTGGCGTCGAGCCCCACGATGATGTGGCCGCCGAAGGCCACGCAGGCATCCTTCAGGAAGCCGGGGTTCTTGACCGCCGCGGTGCCGATGATCACGTAGCGCAGGCCGTCGTCGATGTAGCGCTCGATGGTGTCCAGGTCGCGGATGCCGCCGCCCAGTTGCACCGGGATGTCGTCGCCCACCTCGCGCAGGATCGCCTTGATGGCCGCGTGGTTCTGCGGCTTGCCGGCGAAGGCGCCATTCAGGTCGACCAGGTGCAGCCGCCGCGCGCCGGCCTCGACCCACTTGCGGGCCATGGCGGCGGGGTCTTCGCTGAAGATGGTGGACTGGTCCATGTCGCCCTGCTTGAGGCGAACGCAGTGGCCGTCTTTGAGATCAATGGCGGGAATGAGGAGCATGGAAGTGACGCGAGTGTGCGGAATCCGGGCTGAGGAAGCTTCGGCCCGGGCGGGAATATAAGGTCAGGGATTCCAGTGGAGGAAATTTCGGTAGAGCTGCAACCCATGGTCCGCACTCTTCTCCGGGTGGAACTGGGTGGCAAAAATGTTATCGCGTGCGACGGCGGCGGTAAAGCACGCGCCGTAATCGGCCTCGCCCACGCTGTGCCGGATGTCGGCCGGCCGGGCATAGAAGCTGTGCACGAAATAGAAGTAGCTCATGTCCGGCACACCCGCCCACACGGGGTGCGGCTGGGCCTGGCGCACCTGGTTCCAGCCCATCTGCGGCACCTTGAAGCGGCTGCCGTCGGGCTGCAGCCGGCCCGCCAGGTCGAACTTGACGACCTCGCCCGGAATCAGCCCGAGCCCGTCGGTCGGGCCCTCGTCGCTGCGCGACAGCAGCATCTGCATGCCCACGCACACGCCGAAGAGCGGCTTGCTCGCCGCGGCCTCGAGCACCGACTCCTGCAGGCCGGAGTCGCGCAGTTCGCGCATGCAGTCGGGCATCGCGCCCTGCCCCGGCAGCACCACGCGCGTGGCCTTGCGCACCACCTCGGGGTCGGAGGTGACGAAGACCTGCACGCCCACCTGGTCGGCCGCATGCTGCACGGCCTGCGAGACGGAGCGCAGGTTGCCCATGCCGTAGTCGACCACGGCGACGGTATTTGCTACAGATTTCATAGCTTGGCGGCGAGGACGTTCAGAGCGAACCCTTGGTCGATGGAATGACGCCCACGGAGCGTGGATCGAGTTCGAGCGCGCCGCGCAGCGCGCGCGCAAAGGCCTTGAACACGGTCTCGCACTGGTGGTGCGCATTGACGCCCTTGAGGTTGTCGATGTGCAGCGTGACGAAGGCGTGGTTGACGAAGCCCTGGAAGAATTCGTAGGTGAGCTGGCTGTCGAAGGTGCCGATCATGCCGCTCGTGAACGGCACGTGCATCACCAGGCCGGGCCGGCCCGAGAAGTCGATGACGACGCGGCTCAGCGCCTCGTCCAGCGGCACGTAGGCATGGCCGTAGCGGCGGATGCCCTTCTTGTCGCCCACGGCCTTGGCCACCGCCTGGCCCAGCGTGATGCCCACGTCTTCCACCGTGTGGTGGCCGTCGATGTGCAGGTCGCCCTGGCAATCGATCTCGAGGTCGATCAGGCCGTGGCGGGCGATCTGGTCGAGCATGTGGTCGAAGAAGCCGATGCCGGTGGAGAGCCTGGCCTTGCCCGTGCCGTCCAGGTTGACGCTGACGGTGATCCTGGTCTCGGCGGTGTTGCGGGTGACCGATGCAGTGCGATCGGCAGTCTGGGGGGTGGTCATAGTGAGGCTTCGAGTGCCGCGAGCATCCGCGCATTCTCGTCGGCCGTTCCGACGGTGAGGCGCAGGCAGTTTGCGAGCAGTTCGTGCATTTTAGAAACGTTCTTCACAAGAATCCCGCGCGCCTTCATGCCTTCGAAGGCCTTGGCGGCATCGGGCACGCGCACGAGGATCATGTTGGCATCGCTCGGCCAGGCCTTCACGCCCGCCAGGCGGCCCAGCCCCATCATGAGGCGGTGGCGCTCGTCGCGGATCTGCCGCGCCTGGGCCTCGAACACCTCGGCATGCTCGAGCGCGAACAGTGCGCACTCGCAATTGAGCACGCTGATGTTGTAGGGCGGGCGCACCTTGTCGATCTGCGCGACCAGCGCGGCCGGGCCCATGAGGTAGCCCAGGCGGATGCCGGCCAGGCCGAACTTGCTGAGCGTGCGCATCAGCAGCACATGGCCATGCCGCGCGATGCGGTCGATGTAGCTCCTGGCGGCAAAGGGCTGGTAGGCCTCGTCGATCACCACCAGCCCGCCCTGCTCGCCCTGGGCCTGCACGATCTTCTCGATGGCGGCATCGTCCCAGAGGTTGGCGGTGGGGTTGTTCGGATAGGCCAGGTACACGATGGCCGGCTTCTCGCGTGCGATGGCCGAAAGCATGGCGGCCTCGTCGAGTTCGAAATCGGCCGTGAGCGGCACGCCGACGAAGCGCAGGCCCTGCAGTTTCGCGCTCATCGCATACATCACGAAGCCGGGCACGGGCGCGAGCACCGCGGCCCCGGGCACGTCGCAGGCAATGGCGAGCAGCGAGATCAGTTCGTCGGAGCCGTTGCCCAGCATCAGCGAAAAGCCCTCGGGCATCTGCGCATGCGCGGCCAGCGCGCGCTGCAGGTCGGCGCCGCGCTCGCCCGGATAGCGGTTGAGCGCCAACGCACCGAGCCGCGCGCCAAGCTCGGCCTGCAGCGCGGCCGGCAGGCCGAAGGGGTTTTCCATGGCGTCGAGCTTGACGAAGCCGCGTGCGTCCTGCACCGCATAGGCATGCATGGACTGCACGTCGGAGCGGATGCGGTCGATCGGGCGGGCGGCGGGCGAAGAAGATGTCATCGGGTGCAGCGGTAGCTGTTTCTGAGGGCGCCGGCCATGACCAGCTGAACGGGCATGTCGGCTTCGTAGCTGTCGGCGTTGCGGGTCAGCTCGGTTTGATAGAGGGAGCGTGCCATCGAAGGCTCCAGGCGCCGGCCCTCGACGCAGAAGATCGGCTTCTGGCCGTTGCGCTGCGAGGCCTCCACGCCTTCGCGCAGGCCTTCGAGCACGCCGACGAGGTAGTAGCTCGCGTAGGCCTTGCCGTCCTTTTCGCTCGCTTCCAGCGTGCGCAGCTCGCGGATGCTCATGGCCTGCGCCGAGCCCGCAGCCGCGAGCGCCAGCAGCCATGCCGTCGCGCGCGAACGATGAAAAGAACGGCGTCGAGCCATCTTGCTTTGCTCCTGCCGGCGGCGGGCGGGCTTCAGGCCCTGCGCAGCCGCATGCGCGCCGCTTCGGCGTGCGCCTGCAGGCCTTCGCCTTCGGCCAGCGTGACGGCAATGGGCCCGAGCACCTGCGCGCCGGCTTCGCTCACTTCGATGAGGCTGGAGCGCTTCTGGAAGTCGTACACGCCCAGCGGGCTCGAGAAGCGCGCCGTGCCGCTCGTGGGCAGCACGTGGTTGGGGCCCGCGCAGTAGTCGCCCAGGCTCTCGCTGGTGAAGGCGCCCAGGAAGATCGCGCCGGCATGGCGCAGCAGCGGCTCCCAGCGCTGCGGCTCGCTGCTGCTGACTTCCAGGTGCTCCGGCGCGATGCGGTTGCTGATCTCGCAGGCCTCTTCCATGCTCTTGGTGTGGATGAGAGCGCCGCGGCCGTTGAGCGAAGCCGCGATGATCTCGGCGCGCGGCATGCCGGGCAGCAGGCGGTCGATCTCGGCCTGCACGCGGTCGATGTACGCGGCGTCGGGGCACAGCAGGATGCTTTGCGCGAGCTCGTCGTGCTCGGCCTGGCTGAACAGGTCCATCGCCACCCAGTCAGGCGGCGTGCTGCCGTCGGCCAAGACGAGGATTTCGCTCGGGCCCGCGATCATGTCGATGCCCACGGTGCCGAACACGCGGCGCTTGGCGGCGGCCACGTAGGCGTTGCCGGGGCCGGTGATCTTGTCGACCGCGGGGATGGTGGCGGTGCCGTAGGCCAGCGCGGCCACGGCCTGCGCGCCGCCGATGGTGAAGGCGCGCGTGACGCCTGCCACGTAGGCGGCGGCGAGCACCAGCTGGTTCTTTTCGCCGCCCGGCGTCGGAACCACCATGATGATTTCGGCCACGCCGGCCACGTGAGCCGGAATGGCATTCATCAGCACGCTCGACGGATAGGCCGCCTTGCCGCCCGGCACGTAGATGCCGACGCGATCAAGCGGCGTAACCTTCTGGCCGAGCAGCGTGCCGTCGGCATCGCGATAGCTCCAGCTCTCGCCGCTGGCCTTCTTCTGCGCCTCGTGATAGCTGCGCACGCGGCGAGCGGCGGCTTCGAGCGCATCGCGCTGCGTGGCCGGCAATGATTCGAAGGCGGCCTTGAGTTCGGCCTGCGTTAGCTCCAGCTCGGACAGCGTCTTCGCATCGAGCTTGTCGAAGCGATTGGTGTACTCCAGCACCGCCTCGTCCCCGCGCCTCTGCACGTCGGCCAGGATGTCCGCCACCACCTTCTCGATGGCCGCATCGGCATCCGCGGACCAATGCAGCCGCGCCTTGAATTCAGCGTCGAAGCCGGCTGAAGCCGTGGAGAGGCGGACGGGGGCTGCTTTCGGAGTCATGTGCGTGAAGTTCAGGCAGTGGGAATGGCCGACGCGAAGGCGTCGATGATGCGGCGGATCGGCTCGCGCTTGAGCTTGAGCGCGGCCTGGTTGACCACGAGGCGCGCGCTGATGTCCATGATGCGTTCGACCTCGACCAGGTGATTGGCCTTGAGCGTGTTGCCGGTCGAGACCAGGTCGACGATGGCGTCGGCCAGGCCGGTGAGCGGCGCGAGCTCCATGCTGCCGTAGAGCTTGATCAGGTCGACGTGCACGCCCTTGCTCGCGAAAAACTCGCGTGCAAGGCCCACATACTTGGTGGCGACCCTCAGGCGCGAGCCCTGCTTCACGGCCGAGGCGTAGTCGTAGTCGGCGCGCACCGCCACGCTGAGTCGGCAGGCCGCGATGCGCAGGTCCAGCGGCTGGTACATGCCCTGGTTGCCGTTTTCCAGCAGCACGTCCAGGCCGGTCACGCCAAGGTCGGCGCCGCCGTACTGCACGTAGGTGGGCACATCGGAGGCGCGCACCAGCACCACGCGCACGTCGGGCCGGGTGGTGGCCAGGATCAGCTTGCGCGATTTTTCGGGGTCTTCGGTGACCTCGATGCCGGCGGCGGCCAGCAGCGGCATCGTCTCTTCGAAGATGCGGCCCTTCGAGAGCGCGAGGGTGATCATGCGGCGGCTCCCGAGATGCGTTCGATGTCCGCGCCCAGGCCGCGCAGCTTGGCTTCCATGCGGTCGTAGCCGCGGTCCAGGTGGTAGATGCGGTCGACCAGCGTCTCGCCGTCGGCCACGAGGCCGGCGATCACCAGGCTGGCCGAGGCGCGCAGGTCGGTCGCCATCACTGTGGCGCCCGACAGCTGCTGCACGCCCTCGACCATCGCCACCTTGCCCTCGACGTGGATCGTGGCGCCCAGGCGCACCATCTCGTTCACGTGCATGAAGCGGTTCTCGAAGATGGTTTCGGTGACCATCGAGGCGCCGCGCGCGATCACGTTCAGGGCCATGAACTGGGCCTGCATGTCGGTCGGGAAACCGGGGTATTCGGTGGTGCTGAAGCTCTGCGCCTTGAGGTGCTCGCAGGCCGGGGCGCTGGAGCTGATGCGCACGCCGCCCTCCTGTGCCGCGACGGTGCAGCCGGCGTCGCGCAGCTTGTCGATCACCGCGTCCATGTGGTCGGCCCGCGCGTGGCGCAGGAACACGTCGCCGCCGGTGGCCGCAACGGCGCACAGGAAGGTGCCGGCCTCGATGCGGTCGGCCACCACGGCGTGCTCGCAGCCGTGCAGCTTCTCGACGCCCTGGATGCGGATGTGGCTGGTGCCGTGGCCTTCGATCTTCGCGCCCATGCGGATCAGCATTTCGGCCAGGTCGACGATCTCGGGCTCCTGCGCGGCGTTCTCGAGCAGCGTCTCGCCCTCGGCCAGCGCGGCGGCCATGAGGAAGTTCTCGGTGCCCGTGACGGTAACCATGTCGGTCAGGATGCGCGCGCCCTTCAGGCGGGTGCGCCCGGCCGGCAGGCTGGCGATCATGTAGCCGTGCTCGACCACGATCTCGGCGCCCATGGCCTGCAGGCCCTTGATGTGCTGGTCGACCGGCCGCGAGCCGATGGCGCAGCCGCCCGGCAGCGACACCTTGGCATGGCCGAAGCGCGCGAGCAGCGGGCCCAGCGCCAGCACGGAGGCACGCATGGTCTTCACCAGTTCGTAGGGTGCCTCGGGGTTGCTGAGGTCGCCCGCATCGAGCCGCACCGTGCCGTTGTCGTCGCGCTCGGCCGCAACGCCCATGTTGCGCACCAGCTTGAGCATGGTCGACACGTCCTGCAGGCGCGGCACGTTGTGCAGCGTCACGGGCTGGTCGGTCAGCAGTGCGGCGCACAGTTCCGGCAGGGCTGCGTTCTTGGCGCCGGAAATGAGTACCTCGCCGCGGAGCTGGCGCCCGCCGCGAATCAGAAGTTTGTCCATCGAATTTCCAGCGAATCAGGGCCCGGGGGCCGGAGAGTTATTTTTCCAACGCCGCCCATTCGGCCGGCGTGTAGGTCTTCATTGAGAGCGCATGCACCTCGTCGGTATGCATTTTCGCACCCAGGGTCGCGTAGACCCGCTGATGGCGCTGAATCGCGCGCTTGCCCTCGAATTCGGCCGAGACGATGGTGGCATACCAATGCCGGCCGTCGCCTTCGAGCGTGATGTGCTCGCAGGGAAGGTGGGACTGGATCAGGGCCTGGAGTTGTTCGGCGGTCATGGGAATTGGAAAGGGCTTTTCAGCCTCTGATTTTGTAGCCGATGCGCAGCAGGTGGACGGCGATGGCGCTCACCACCAGCCAGGCGGCGCCGACGATGCCCAGGCTGAGCCAGGGCGAGGCGTCGCTCACGCCGAAGAAGCCGTAGCGGAAGCCGTCGATCATGTAGAAGAACGGGTTCAGGTGGCTCACGCCCTGCCAGAACGGCGGCAGCGAACCGATCGAATAGAAAACGCCCGACAGAAAGGTCATGGGCATGATCAGGAAGTTCTGGAACACCGCCATCTGGTCGAACTTCTCGGCCCAGAGCCCGGCAATGAGCCCCAGGGTGCCGAGCATGGCGGAGCCCAGCAGCGCAAACACGAGAATCCAGAGCGGCGCAACGAAGCTCGGCATCGCGAAGAACATGGTGACCAGGAACACGCCGAGCCCCACGGCCAGCCCGCGGATCACCGACGAGCCCACGTAGGCGAAGAACCAGCCCCAGTGCGACAGCGGCGTGAGCAGCACGAACACCAGGTTGCCCATGATCTTGCTCTGGATGATCGACGACGAGCTGTTGGCGAAGGCGTTCTGCAGCACGCTCATCATCACGAGGCCCGGCACCAGGAAGGCGGTGTAGCCGACCGAGCCGTAGACCTTCACGTGGTCTTCGAGCACGTGGCCGAACACCATCAGGTAGAGCAGCGCGGTGAGCACCGGCGCGCCGACGGTCTGGAAGCCAACCTTCCAGAAGCGCAGCGTTTCCTTGTAAAGCAGCGCACGCCACCCCGTGACGGCCATCATAGGGCCCCCTTGCTCGGCACTGCGTGTCCTCGCGTCCCCCCGAGGGGGAGCTTCGCTTGCTTGTGTCGGCCCGGCGCAGCGCTCATCTCGCCACCTCCAGCGGCGTCTGCTCGCCTGCCATCAGGTCGATGAACACGTCTTCCAGGTCGGCCTTGCGCATTTCCACGTCTTCCACCGCGACGCCGGCTTCGCGGATCGCGGCCAGCAGTTGTTCGACTTCATGGGCGTTCTGCGCCGGCAGCTGCACGATGCGCCCTGTGATGCGCGCATGCTGCGCGATGGCCCAGGGCAGCATGGCGTCGGTCTTGAAGCGCAGCACGTTGCTGGCGGCCGACTTCAGGAGCTCGCTGGTGCGGTCCAGGGCGATCACCTTGCCGAGCTTGAGCATCGCGATGCGGCTGCACAGCGCCTCGGCCTCTTCGAGGTAGTGGGTGGTGAGCAGCACGGTGCTGCCCTCCTTGTTGAGCCTGGCGACGAACTGCCAGAGCGTCTGGCGCAACTCGACGTCGACCCCGGCGGTGGGCTCGTCCAGCACGATGACCGGCGGCTTGTGCACCAGCGCCTGCGCCACCAGCACCCGGCGCTTCATGCCGCCCGAGAGCTGGCGCATGTTGGCCGTGGCCTTGTCGGCCAGGCCCAGGCTTTGCAGCAGCTCGTCGATCCAGGCCTCGTTGTTCTTGATGCCGAAGTAGCCCGACTGGATGCGCAGCGATTCGCGCACGTTGAAGAACGGGTCGAACACCAGCTCCTGAGGCACGATGCCGAGCTGGCGCCGGGCCTCGGCATAGTCGCGCTGCACGTCGAAGCCATGGACGCTGATGGCGCCGGCCGTGGGGCGGGACAGGCCGGCCAGCATGCTGATGAGCGTGGTCTTGCCCGCGCCGTTGGGCCCGAGCAGGCCGAAGAACTCGCCCGGCTCGATCTGGAAGCTGACCTCGTCGACGGCGCGCAGCCCCTGCTTGCCTTGGGCCCGCTGCTGTCTGGAGGGAGGGTAGGTCTTGGAGACCGATTGGAATGAGATCGCGGGCATGGGAGCCGGCGATTTTACGGGCCCGCCCCGCAGGCCGCTTGGCGGCGGCCGGATGCCCTGACGCGGCCGCTGCCGGGCCGCCGGCGGTCAGGGCGCCGCCGGCAGCAGCCCCGCAATGCCGTAGAGCGCTGCCAGTTCGCGTAGCCGCGGCGAAAGCCCCTTGACCGCGAAGCCCCGGCCGAGCGCGCTCGATTCGCGGCGGCACTCCAGGAGCACCGCCAAGGCCGAGGAATCGAAATGCGCGAGCGCGCTGGCGTCCACCACCGTGGATGTGTCGGCCTGCCCCGCCAGCCCCTGCTGCAGCATGCGCATGCAGGCCGGGGCTTCGTCGTGGGTGAGCTTGGAGGGCAGGACCAGCATGGCCTCAGCTCTTGCCGTTGTTGCCCTTGTTGCGCGCCGCCAGCGCCGCAATCAGGCCGTCGATGCCGCGCGCGTTGATTTCCTGCGCGAACTGGGTGCGGTAGGTGTCGACCAGCCAGACGCCCAGCACATTGAGGTTGTAGACCTTCCAGCCGCCGCCCTGGCCGGGCGTTTTCTCGAGCCGGTAGTCGAGCTGCACCGGATCGCCGCGGCCCTTGACCTCGGTACGCACCAGCACGTCGGTGTCTTCAGGCGAGCCGCGGAACGGGCGCACCGTGACCGTCTGGTCGCTCACCTGGTCGAGCGCGCCGGCATAGGTGCGCACCAGCAGGGTCTTGAATTCTTCCTGCAGCTTCTTCTGCTGCTCGGGCGTGGCCTGGCGCCATGCCGGGCCGACGGCGGAAGCCGTCATGCGCTGGAAGTTGACGTTGGGCATGATCTTGCTGTCGACCAGCACCATGATCTTGTTGATGTCGCCAGCCTTGATGGAGGTGTCGGCCTTGATGGTCTCGAGCACATCGGTCGACAGGCGCTTGACGAGCGCATCGGGCGCCTCGTCGGCGGCATGGGCCGGGCGCACGAAAGCCGTCGCGGCACCGAAAAGCAAGGCACTGGCCAGCACCAGGCGGCCGAAGCCGCGTCGTTGCAAGATCTTGTTGTTCATGGCAATTCCCTCAAGTTGAAAATCCAGAAGGCGCAATGGAAGCTGCGCCTGCCGGAAAGAACGTGTTCGACAGGCCCCCGGCCGACCGGGTTCCTGAAGCGCAGGTGAAGCCTTGAAACCGGATGCAAGCAGGAAAACCGCCCGTCCGTCCGCGAAAAGCCTCTATCCGCACCTTTTTGTGCTTTATTTCCCGCCCTCGTCGTCAGGGGGGTTGCCGTCGTAGACGTCGTTGCGGCGGTGCTGCAGGAAGGCGTCGCGCGTGAAGGTGTACTTGTCGAGTGCCGCATCGTCGAGCAGGCGGCCGGCGCGCAGGTACTTCGCCCGCGTATCGACGGCTTCCACGAACGACAGCGAATTGCGCCAGGCCACGTCGTTCATGTTGCCGAGCACGCTGCCGGCACGGTCGACCGGCAAGGCGGCCGTGTCGCGCAGGGTCGACGGGCCGAACACCGGCAGCACCACGTACGGACCGGCGCCCACGCCCCAGCGGCCGAGCGTCTGGCCGAAGTCTTCCTCGTGGCGGTCGATGCCCGCCTCGGTGGCAATGTCCAGCAAGCCGCCCAGGCCGAAGAAGGTGTTGACGTTGACCCGCATGAAGGTCTCGGCGCTGTTCTGCAGCTTGAGCTGGGCCACGCTGTTGACGAAGCTCCAGACATCGCCCAGGTTGCCGAAGAAATTGCCCACCCCGGTGCGCACCATCGAGGGCAGCACACGCTGGTAGGCGGTGGCCACGGGCACGAGCACGGCCTCGTCGACCGTGTCGTTGAAGCGCGTGACGCCCCGGTTGAACGGCTCGAAAGGGTCGGCCGGATTGGCGTGGGGCCCGCTCGCGCAGCCTGCAATGAGCGCAAGGGCGACGGCAACACTGGCCCAGCGGGCATGGTTTGCTATCTTACTGATAGCAAAAGACGGGGAAAGGGCTGTTTTCATTTCTTGTTGGCTGTTCCCGGCGTCGAAGTATTTCCTTCGGCCGCCTTGCTGTAGAGGAACTGGCTGATCAGGTTTTCCAGCACCACGGCCGATTGGGTCGAGGTGACGGTGTCGCCGGCTTGCAGGTTCTTCTCCTCGGCGCCCGCCTCGATCCCGATGTACTGCTCGCCGAGCAGGCCACTGGTCAGGATCTTGAGCGAACTGTCCTTGGGAAAACTGTAACGGTTTTGCAATGCCAGTGTGACGCTGGCCTGAAAAGACTTGTCGTCGAACGAGATGGACTCCACGCGGCCGACCACCACGCCCGCGCTCTTGACCGCCGTTTGCGGCTTGAGCCCGCCGATGTTGTCGAAACGCGCGGTGACGTTGTAGGTCTTCTGGAAATTCAGGCTCAGCAGGTTGGCCGACTGCAGCGCGAGGAACAGCAGCGCCGCGCCGCCGATCAGCACGAACAGGCCGACCCAGATGTCGTTGTTGGAACGTTGCATGGTTTGCACTCTCTAGAACGATTGGAGCCGGGGCTCCTTCAAATACTGAACATCATGGCGGTGAGCAGGAAGTCGAGCCCGAGCACCGAAAGCGACGCCATCACCACGGTGCGCGTGGTCGCGCGCGACACGCCTTCGGGCGTGGGCTGGGCCTCGTAGCCCTGCAGCAGTGCGATGAAGGTCACGGTGAAGCCGAACACGATGCTCTTGATCACGCCGTTGCCCACGTCGCGCCAGACGTCGACGCCGCCCTGCATCTGGCCCCAGAACGCGCCCGGGTCCACACCCAGCATCAGCACGCCCACCACATAGCCGCCCATGATGCCGACCGCGCTGAACACGGCCGCCAGCAGCGGCATCGTGATCACGCCGGCCCAGAAGCGCGGCGCAAGAATGCGCTGCACCGGGTCGACCGCCATCATCTCCATGGCGCTGAGCTGCTCGCCGGCCTTCATGAGGCCGATCTCCGCGGTGAGCGAAGTACCGGCGCGCCCCGTGAACAGCAGGGCCGCCACCACCGGCCCGAGCTCGCGCACCAGGCTCAGCGCCACCAGCAGGCCGAGCGCCTCGGAAGAACCGTAGCGCTGCAGCGCGTAGTACATCTGCAGGCCCAGCACGAAGCCGACGAAAAGCCCCGACACCGCAATGATGGCCAGCGAATAGTTGCCGAGAAAATGGATCTGGTCGCGCACCAGGCCGAAGCGCTGCAAGCTTCGTGCCCCCTGCACCAGCAGGCGCAGGAACAGCTTGGCGCCGTAGCCCAGGTCGGCCAGCTTGCTGCGAACCGCAAAGCCGATGTCGGCGGGCTTCCACCAGCTCATGCCTGCCCCCTCGCTCGGCACTTCGTGTCCTCGCTGCCCCCCGAGGGGGCCTTCGCTTGCTCGGGGCGGCCCAGCGCTGCGCTCATGCCCGTCCCCCTTCATTGCCGAAATCTTCCTCGATGCCGGCCACGGGATAGTGAAAATGCACCGGCCCGTCGGGCAGTGCATTGACGAACTGGTGCACCAGGGGATCGGCGCTCCCCCGCACTTCTTCAGGCGTGCCTTGCGCGGCGATGCCGCCGTTGGCCAGGATGATCACGTGGTCGGCAATGCGGAAGGTTTCCTCGAGGTCATGCGACACGACGATGCTGGTCAGCCCCAGCGTGTCGTTGAGCTGGCGGATCAGCCGCGCGGCCGTGCCGAGGGAAATCGGGTCGAGGCCGGCAAAGGGTTCGTCGTACATCACGAGGTCGGGGTCGAGCGCAATGGCGCGCGCAAGAGCCACGCGCCGCGCCATGCCGCCGGACACTTCGCTCGGCATCAGGTCGCGCGCACCGCGCAGGCCGACTGCGTCGAGCTTCATGAGCACGATGTCGCGCACCAGCGCTTCCGAGAGCTGCGTGTGCTCGCGCAGCGGAAACGCGACGTTGTCGAACACGCTCATGTCGGTGAACAGCGCACCGAACTGGAACAGCATGCCCATGCGCCGCCGCGCCTTGTACAGCCCGGCGGCATCGAGCTTGCCGACGTCCTGGCCGTCGAAAAGCACCTCGCCGCGCTGCGCCCGCTGCTGGCCGCCGATGAGCCGCAGCACGGTGGTCTTGCCGCCGCCCGAGGCGCCCATCAGCGCCGTCACCTTGCCGCGCGGCACGGCAAACGACACACCGCCGAGGATCGCGCGCGCACCATAGCCGAACGCAACGTCGCGGAACTCTACAAAGGGGTGTGGCAGGGGTGCGGCTGATTCCATCTCAATAAAAAAGCCGGGCACCTTCTCAGGCATCCCGGCATGCGGTTTCCGCGAATGATAGCGGGGCCGTGGCCGGCCCCGCAAAACTGAAACAAAAATCAGCGCGGCAAGTCGCTGAATCCCATCAGGAATTCATCCACCGAGCGCGCAGCCTGGCGCCCTTCGCGAATGGCCCAGACCACCAGCGACTGGCCGCGGCGGATGTCGCCCGCCGCAAACACCTTCGGCACGTTGGTGGCATAGCCGCCGATGAAATCGACCGTCGCCTTGGCATTGCCGCGTGCGTCCTTTTCGACACCGAAGGCGTCCAGCACGGTGGCCACGGGGCTCACGAAGCCCATCGCCAGCAGCACGAGGTCGGCCTTGAGGATCTGCTCGCTGCCGGCCACTTCCTGCATGCGGCCGTCTTTCCACTCGACGCGCACGGTCTTCAGGCCCGTGACCTTGCCTTTTTCGCCGATGAATTCCTTGGTGGAGATGGCGAACTCGCGCTCGCAGCCCTCTTCATGGCTGGAGCTGGTGCGCAGCTTGATCGGCCAGTAGGGCCAGGTCAGCGGGCGGTTTTCTTCCTCGGGCGGCTGCGGCATCAGTTCGAACTGCGTGACGCTGGCCGCGCCATGGCGGTTGCTGGTGCCCACGCAGTCGGAGCCGGTGTCGCCGCCGCCGATCACGATCACGTGCTTGCCGTCGGCGCGCAGCTGGCCCTTGACCTTGTCGCCCGCGTTGACGCGGTTCTGCTGCGGCAGGAACTCCATCGCAAAATGAATGCCGTCGAGGTCGCGGCCCGGCACCGGCAGGTCGCGCGACTGCTCGGCGCCGCCCGTGAGCACCACGGCGTCGAAGTCTTTCTGCAGCTGCTCGGGCGTGACGGTTTCCTTGGCCAGATTGGTGACCTTGGAGCCCTTGCCGAGCGGATCCTTCGCGGCGCCGACCATCACGCCGGTGCGGAAGCTCACGCCCTCGGCCTTCATCTGCTCGACGCGGCGGTCGATGTGGGTCTTCTCCATCTTGAAGTCGGGGATGCCGTAGCGCAGCAGGCCGCCGATGCGGTCGTTCTTCTCGAACAGCGTCACATCGTGGCCGGCGCGCGCGAGCTGCTGCGCCGCCGCCATGCCGGCCGGGCCCGAACCCACCACGGCCACCTTCTTGCCGGTCTTGTGCTTGGCGACGCGCGGCGCCACCCAGCCTTCGTCCCAGGCGCGGTCGATGATCGCGTGCTCCAGCGACTTGATGCCGACCGGGTCGTCGTTCACGTTGAGCACGCAGGCCGCCTCGCAGGGCGCGGGGCAGATGCGGCCGGTGAATTCCGGGAAGTTGTTGGTCGAGTCGAGCACCGCGAAGGCGTTCTGCCAGTCGTTGCGGTACACGAGGTCGTTGAAGTCCGGAATGATGTTGTTGACCGGGCAGCCGCTGTTGCAGAACGGCGTGCCGCAGTCCATGCAGCGCGCGCCCTGGACCTTGGCTTGCTCGGCATCCAGGCCGACGACGAATTCCTTGTAGTGCTTGACGCGCTCGGAGGCAGGCTTGTAGCCCTCTTCGATGCGCTCATGCTCCATGAAGCCGGTGATCTTTCCCATCGTGCTTTCCTCTGTTCTTCGTTTTCGTTGCCGCTCAGGCCGCAGCCGGGGTGGCCTGCGGCGCGGCAGCCAGCGCGTGCGGCTCCAGGCCCATGTGCGCGTTGTTGCCACTGCTCGTGAGTTCGACCTTGCGGTCGTGCAGCTCGGCCAGCGCGCGCTTGTACTCGTTCGGGAACACCTTGACGAACTTGGTGCGCGACACGGCCCAGTTGTCGAGCAGTTCGCGCGCGCGCTTGCTGCCGGTCCAGCGGTGGTGCTCCTCGAGCAGCTTCTTGAGCTGGGCCTCGTCGGTCTCGCCGCCGTGCCAGACCTTGCGGTGCATGCTCGCGGTCTGCTCGGCCGAGGTCAGCACCTTGTCGAGCGACACCATCGAAAGGTTGCAGCGCGTGGCGAACTGGCCGTCCTCGTCGTAGACGAAGGCCACGCCGCCGCTCATGCCGGCCGCGAAGTTGCGGCCCGTCTTGCCGAGCACCGCGACCGTGCCGCCCGTCATGTATTCGCAGCCATGGTCGCCCGTGCCTTCGACCACGGCCGTGGCACCCGAGAGGCGCACGGCAAAGCGCTCGCCGGCCACGCCGCAGAGGTAGGCTTCGCCGGTGGTCGCGCCGTAGAGCGCGGTGTTGCCCACGATGGTGTTGCGCACCGCTTCGCCGCGGAAGTCGAGGCTCGGGCGCACCACCACGCGGCCGCCCGACAGGCCCTTGCCGGTGTAGTCGTTGGCATCGCCGATCAGGTAGAGCGTGATGCCGCGCGCCAGGAACGCGCCGAACGACTGGCCGCCCGTGCCTTCGAGCTGGATGCGGATCGAGTCGTCGGGCAGGCCCTGCGGATGCGCCTTGGTCAGCGCACCCGACAGCATGGCGCCCACCGAGCGGTTGACGTTGCGCGCCACCTCGATGAACTGCACCTTCTCGCCGCGCTCGATGGCCGGGCGCGACTTCTCGATGAGCTTGACGTCGAGCGCACGCTCCAGGCCGTGGTCCTGGTTCTCGACGTGGAAGCGCGGCACCTCGGCCGGCACGATCGGCAGCGCGAACAGGCGGCTGAAGTCCAGGCCCGAAGCCTTCCAGTGCTCGATGCCCTTGCGCATGTCGAGCAGGTCGGCGCGGCCGATCAGGTCGTCGAACTTGCGGATGCCCAGCTGGGCCATGATCTGGCGCACTTCCTCGGCCACGAAGAAGAAGTAGTTGACGACGTGCTCGGGCTTGCCCGAGAACTTCTTGCGCAGCACCGGGTCTTGCGTGGCCACGCCCACCGGGCAGGTGTTCAGGTGGCACTTGCGCATCATGATGCAGCCCTCGACCACCAGCGGGGCCGTGGCAAAGCCGAACTCGTCGGCACCCAGCAGCGCGCCGATGGCGACGTCGCGGCCGGTCTTCATCTGGCCGTCGGCCTGCACGCGGATGCGGCTGCGCAGGCGGTTGAGCACCAGCGTCTGCTGGGTTTCTGCCAGGCCAATTTCCCACGGGCTGCCCGCGTGCTTGATCGACGACCAGGGCGATGCGCCCGTGCCGCCGTCATGGCCCGCGATCACCACGTGGTCGCTCTTGCACTTGGCCACGCCGGCCGCGATGGTGCCCACGCCGATCTCGCTCACCAGCTTGACGCTGATGCTCGCGTGCGGCGCGGCGTTCTTCAGGTCGTGGATCAGCTGCGCGAGGTCTTCGATCGAGTAGATGTCGTGGTGCGGCGGCGGCGAGATCAGGCCCACGCCCGGCACCGCGTAGCGCTGCTTGCCGATGTACTCGGTGACCTTGCCGCCCGGCAGCTGGCCGCCTTCGCCCGGCTTGGCGCCCTGCGCCATCTTGATCTGGATCTGGTCAGCCGAATGCAGGTACTCGGCCGTGACGCCGAAGCGCCCCGACGCCACCTGCTTGATGCGCGAACGCAGCGAGTCGCCGTCCTTCAGGGGCAGGTCGACCTCGACGTTGGCCGCGCCGATCACGCTCTTGAGCGTGTCGCCCTGCTTGATCGGGATGCCCTTGAGCTCGTTGCGGTAGCGCGCCGGGTCTTCGCCGCCCTCGCCCGTGTTGCTCTTGCCGCCGATGCGGTTCATGGCAATGGCGAGCGTGGAGTGCGCCTCGGTGCTGATCGAGCCGAGCGACATCGCGCCCGTGGCAAAGCGCTTGACGATCTCGCTGGCGGGCTCGACCTCGTCCACCGGAATAGCCTTGGCCGGATCCAGCTTGAATTCGAACAGGCCGCGCAGCGTGAGATGGCGGCGGTTCTGGTCGTTGATGAGCTGCGCGTATTCCTTGTAGGTGTTCCAGTTGTTGGCGCGCGTGCTGTGCTGCAGCTTGGCGATGGCGTCGGGCGTCCACATGTGCTCTTCGCCGCGCGTGCGCCAGGCGTATTCGCCGCCGGCGTCGAGCATGTTGGAGAGCACCGGGTCGTCGCCGAACGCGGCCTTGTGCATGCGGATGGCTTCCTCGGCGATCTCGAACACGCCGATGCCCTCGACGCGGCTCGCGGTGCCGGTGAAGTATTTGTTGACCGTCTCGGTGTTGAGGCCGATGGCTTCGAAGAGCTGCGCGCCGCAGTAGCTCATGTAGGTGCTGACACCCATCTTCGACATGATCTTGGACAGGCCCTTGCCGATCGCCTTGACGTAGTTGTAGACCGCCTTCTCCGCGCTCATGTCGCCCGGCAGGTCGGCGTGCATGGCGGCCAGCGTTTCCATCGCGAGGTAGGGGTGCACGGCTTCGGCGCCGTAGCCTGCCAGCACGCCGAAGTGATGCACTTCGCGCGCCGAACCGGTTTCCACCACCAGGCCGGCGGTGGTGCGCAGGCCTTCACGGACCAGGTACTGGTGGACGGCGGACAGCGCCAGCACGGCGGGAATCGCCACCTGCGTCGGGCTCACGCCGCGGTCGCTCACGATCAGGATGTTGTGGCCGCCCTTGATGGCATCCACCGCTTCGGCGCACAGCGACGCGAGCTTGGCTTCGACGCCCTCGTAGCCCCAGGCGAGCGGGTAGGTGATGTCGAGCACGTAGCTCTTGAACTTGCCCTGCGTGTAGGTGCCGATGTCGCGCAGCTTGGCCATGTCGGCGAAGTCGAGGATCGGCTGGCTCACCTCGAGCCGCATCGGCGGGTTGACCTGGTTGATGTCCAGCAGGTTGGGCTTGGGGCCGATGAAGGACACCAGCGACATCACGATGGCCTCGCGGATCGGGTCGATCGGCGGGTTGGTCACTTGCGCGAACAGCTGCTTGAAGTAGTTGTAGAGCGGCTTGTTCTTGCTGGAGAGCACGGCCAGCGGGCTGTCGTTGCCCATGGAGCCGATGCCTTCTTCACCGGCCTGCGCCATCGGGCTCATCAGGAACTTGATGTCTTCCTGGGTGTAGCCGAAGGCCTGCTGGCGGTCGAGCAGCGCGACCTGCGAGAGCGGCGCGGGCACCGGCTCGGCCTCGACGCTGTCCAGCTTGATGCGCAGGTTCTCGATCCACTGCTTGTAGGGCTTGCTGTTGGCGAGGGTGGCCTTGACCTCCTCGTCGTCGATCATGCGGCCCTGCTCCAGGTCGATCAGGAACATCTTGCCGGGCTGCAGGCGCCACTTGCGCACGATCTTCTGCTCGGGCACGGGCAGCACGCCCGACTCCGAGGCCATGATGACCAGGTCGTCGTCGGTCACGCAGTAGCGGGAAGGCCGCAGGCCGTTGCGGTCGAGCGTGGCGCCGATCTGGCGGCCGTCGGTGAACACGATGGAGGCCGGGCCGTCCCACGGCTCCAGCATCGCGGCGTGGTATTCGTAGAACGCGCGGCGGCGCGGGTCCATGGTGGCGTGCTGTTCCCAGGGCTCGGGAATCATCATCATCACGGCCTGGCTGATGGGGTAGCCGGCCATCGTCAGCAGCTCGAGGCAGTTGTCGAAGGTGGCGGTGTCGGACTGGCCGGCAAAGCTGATGGGGTAGAGCTTCTGCAGGTCGGCGCCCAGCACGGGCGAGGACATGACGCCTTCGCGCGCCTTCATCCAGTTGTAGTTGCCCTTGACCGTGTTGATTTCGCCGTTGTGGGCGACGTAGCGGTACGGGTGGGCCAGCGGCCACTCGGGGAAGGTGTTGGTCGAGAAGCGCTGGTGCACCAGGCCCAGGGCCGAGACGCAGCGCTTGTCCTGCAGGTCCAGGTAGTAGGTGCCGACCTGGTCGGCGAGCAGCAGGCCCTTGTAGACCACGGTGCGGCTCGACATGCTGGGAACGTAGTATTCCTTGCTGTGCTTGAGCTTCAGGCGCTGGATGTTGGCGCTGGCGGTCTTGCGGATCACGTAGAGCTTGCGTTCCAGCGCGTCCTGCACGATCACGTCGTTGCCGCGGCCGATGAACACCTGGCGCAGCAGCGGTTCCTTGGCGCGCACGGTGGGCGACATCGGCATGTCGCGGTTCACCGGCACGTCGCGCCAGCCCAGCAGCACCTGGCCTTCGGCCTTGATGGCGCGTTCCATTTCCTGCTCGCAGGCTTCGCGCGAGGCATGTTCCTTGGGCAGGAAGATCATGCCGACGCCGTATTCGCCCGGCGGGGGCAGCGCCACGCCCTGCTTGGCCATTTCTTCGCGGTAGAGGCGGTCGGGCAGCTGGATCAGGATGCCGGCGCCATCGCCCATCAGCTTGTCAGCGCCCACTGCGCCGCGATGGTCGAGGTTCTCGAGGATCTTCAGGCCCTGCAGCACGATGGCATGGCTCTTTTCGCCCTTGATGTGCGCGACGAAGCCGACGCCGCAGGCATCGTGCTCGTCGGCACCGGAATACAGACCGTGTTGTTGGAGATGTTCGATCTCGGCAGCCGTCGTCATGGCGCACTCCTTCAGTTTTTCGCAGGGAAGAGAAGGATATTGCGATGCACAAAGAATGCCAAACATTTTAAATGGGGTCAGATTCCAATTAAATCCCGACTCTTATGGTCAGAATAAAATTGGGGACACATAAATGAAGAGAGCAAAAACTCCGCTCGGAGTCCCGCGGCGGGAAGCTTTGGCTCAGGAATCGGAAGCCGCCGGCGGACGCCCGGCCTTGGCTTTGGCGACGCGGCGTTCGGTCGCTTTCTGAAGCGACGCCAAAAAATCGGCATCGCCGGCCGCCCAGCCGCGCAAGGTGGCCTCGGTCAGCGTGCCCTGGTCGGCCGCGCGCACGCCGCCGCGCACCAGTTCGACGTACGCCGCCTCGCGGGCAAACGGCGTGTTGCCCAGCTCCCAATACAGGGGATGCGGCGTCAGCAGCCTGTCGTGCCGCAGGCCCGCGTAGTGCCCGTGGCTGGACCATGGAAAGTCGCGCGCGTCCGACACCAGGCCGGCCCGCACGGGATTCAGGTCGATGTACGCCATGCAGGTCAGCAGATAGCGGTCGGTCTGGATCAGCGTCGACCTGTAGCGCCCTTCCCACAGGGTGCCGCTGCGGCCGTGGCGGTCGTTGAAATAGCGCACGTAGCTGCGCCCCACCGCCTGCATGAACTGCGGCAGCCCGGTGGTCGTGTCGGGCGTGGCCAGCAGATGGAAGTGGTTGTCCATCAGCACGTAGGCATGCAGCGCCACGCCGAAGCGCGGGGCCGCGTCCGCCATCAGGCCGAGCAGCCGCTCGTGGTCGGCGCGGTCGATGAAGATGGCCTGGCGGTTGTTGCCGCGCTGGATCACGTGGTGCGGCAGGCCGGGAAGCGTGAGGCGGGGCAGACGGGCCATGGCGTGACGAGCGCGGCGCTGTGCGCTTCGGCGGGAGTTCAGGGCAGGCGAAACCGCGTCTCGCCCAGCGTGTCGAGCCCGAACTGCGACAGCAGCTCGCCGAGCCGCGCCGCCGCACCGGCCTTGCGCTGGCCGGTGTGGCGCGCCAGGATCAGCTCGTTCTTCATGCTGTGCTCCCAGCCCACCAGTTCGGTGACCGTGACGCTGTAGCCATTGGCCTCGAGGTACAGGCAGCGCAGCACGTTGGTGAGCTGGCTGCCGATTTCGCGGGTGTGCAGCGGATGGCGCCAGAGCTCGGCCAATGGCGTGCGCGACAAGGCCAGCGCCTTGGTTTCGCGCAGGCAGGCCGCCACCTCGGCCTGGCAGCAGGGCACCAGCACCATGCAGCGCGCTTTCTTCGCGAGCCCGAAGGCGATCGCGTCGTCGGTGGCGGTGTCGCAGGCGTGCAGCGCGGTGACCACGTCGATGCGCTCGGGCAGTTCGCTCGCCTGGGCCGACTCGGCCACGGTGAGGTTCAGGAAGGACATGCGGTCGAAGCCGAGCTGGCGCGCCAATGCCCGCGATTTCTCGACCAGCTCGCTGCGCGTCTCGATGCCGTAGACATGGCCGCCTTCGCGCGAGCGGAAGAACAGGTCGTAGATGATGAAGCCCAGGTACGACTTGCCCGCGCCATGGTCGGCCAGCGTGGCTTCCGCGCCGCCGCCCGGCAGTTCGCGCAGCAGCTGCTCGATGAACTGGAACAGGTGGTAGACCTGCTTGAGCTTGCGCCGCGAATCCTGGTTAAGCCGGCCTTCGCGCGTGAGGATGTGCAGTTCCTTCAGAAGCTCGATCGACTGGCCCGGCCGCAGGACCTCCGCCAGCTCGGCTTCGGCCTTGGCGGTCTTGGCCGTCTTCACGGCCTTGGTTGCTGCCGGCGCGCTCATGGCCGGGCGCTCCCCGGGCCCACGTCCAGCGCGGCCCAGCCGTCCGGCCCCAGCGCTTCGAGCGTCTCGATGTTGCGCTCGAAGATGGCTTCGGCTTCGGGAAAGGCCTCGACCGCGCGGCTCACGCTGTCCTCGCGCAGCAGGTGCAGCGTGGGGTACGGCGCGCGGTTGGTGGCGTTGCCGATGTCGTCGGCGTCGGTGCCCGCGAACTGGAAGCGCGGATGGAAGCTCGCGAGCTGGAACACGCCGTCGAAGCCCGCGCGTGCGAGCCGGCGTTCGGCGCGTGCCGTGAAGTCGTTGAAATCCAGGAAATCGGCCAAGGTGTTGGGTGCTATCAGCAAGGTGGTGTCGCGCACGGAGGCATCGAGCGCGGCGAGTTCATCGGCCTCGGCCAGGAGCATGTCGATCAGCGCGGCTTCATCGGTGGGCAGGTACACGGCATAGCGGATCTGCGCCTTGACGTACACCGCCTTCGCGAACGGGCACAGGTTGAGCCCGATCACCGCGCGTTCGAGCCAGCGCCGCATGTCGGCTTCGGCCTGGATGGCATCGATTGTCGCCGGGCTGGTCATGCCACCTCCGCCGCAGGGCGAATTTTGCCGAGGCGCCGCGCCAGAGCCATGCCCGCGAGCGAGCATGCGAGCGTGGCGGTCCACGTCCAGTGCCAGCCGCCGGCCCGCAGGGCCACCCAGGCCACCGCCGGCGGCGCCAGGAACTGCCCCAGAGAGGACGCCTGCTGCATGAGTCCGACGGTGGTGGAAACCGTGGACGGACCGGGCGCCAGCCGGACCCCGAGCAGGAACAGCGTCGCCGGCACCATGCCGCCGCCCAGCGAAAAGACGCAGACCGCGGCATAGCGAAGCACCGGCGGCAGGCCGAGCGCGCCTTCGCCCTGCCCCAGCTGCGCGAAGGCGGCAAGGCCACCCAACGCCATCGCCAGGAAACCCGCCTGCAGCAGGCGCTCGGGCGCGACGCCGCGCTGGAGCCAACGGCCGCCCGCGACGTTGCCGACGATGTTCATCGCGGCCGCCACCGCGGTGAGCACCGCGCCCCAGCCGGCCGGCACGCCGGCGCCGGCATAGATGGCCGGAAGAAAGCCGATCACCGCCATCCACTGCGCCGAATACACGGCGAAGGTCAGCGCGATCATCCAGGGTGCGCGTGCGCCGACCGTGGCGCGCAGGCGCGACGGCCAGCCGCCGGCCATGCCGCGCGCCGCCCCCGTGCGCAACGCATCCGCGGGCACCGCCAGCCACAGCCAGAGCGCCGCGGCCGCCGACACGGCCGACAGCGTCCACCACCAGTCGGCCCATCCGCCCCAGGCGATCAGCGCCGGCCCGAAGAGCAGCGCAAGCGCAACGCCCAGCGGCATGTAGGCGCCCCAGATGCCGAGCGCCGCCTTGTCCGCGCCCGCCGGCGTCAGGGCCCGGATCAGCCCCGGCCCCGGCATGACCGCCAGCAGAAAGCCGATGCCTTCGAGCGCGCGCAGGCCGAGCAGCCATTGCACCGCAAAGGCACCGCCCAACAAGCCCGCGCCGACCGCGCCGCCCAGCAGGCTCGCCACCGTCAGCACCAAAAGGCCGGTCAGCATGCTGCGGCGCAGGCCGATGGTGTCGGCCGCGAGCCCCGCGATCAGCCCCAGGCTCATGCTCGCCACCTGCACCAGCGACAGCAGGAATCCGGCCTCGACCAGGTCGATGCCGAGCGACGCCTGCAGCGCCGGCACCGCGGGCGGCAGCTTGCCCAGGTGCAGCGCGGCGCTGACGCCGCCCAGCACCACCGCAAAGGCGGCGGCAGGCACGCGCGCGGAAGCAACGGCTGCAGGACTCATGGGACCACCTTCGCCCTGACGGGCTGCGGTGCGCGCTTGCTTGGGGCGGCCCGGCGCTGCGCTCATGCAATCCCCCGCCGGCCGGTCAGCCGTTCATGCTCGCGCATGGCGAAGCGGTCGGTCATGCCGGCGATGTAGTCGGCCACGGCGCGATGCTGGTCGCGCCGGTCTGCGTAGGAAACAGGCATCTCGGCGCCGCGCGCCAGATAGGCCTCGAACAGTTCCCGCACCACCTGCTGCGCCTGGTCGGTGGTCTGCCTCACTTGCGGATGGCGATAGAGGTTGCGGAACAGGAAGGCCTTGAGCTCGTTCGATTGCGCCTGCATGGTTTCGCTGAACGCAACGAGCGGCGGCGCCTTGCGCACGCCATCGGCATCGGCCGGCTTCGCTGTTTCGAGTGCCGCACGCGTGGCGTCGATCACGTCGTAGACCTGCGCGCTCAGCATGCGCCGGATGGTTTCGTAGAGCACGCGCCGCCCTTCCAGCTGCGGGTATTCGGCCAGCGCTTCGCGGCGGTAGCGCTCGAACAGCTCCACCTCGCCGAGCTGCTCGACGTTGATGAGTCCGGAGCGCACGCCGTCGTCGATGTCGTGCGCGTTGTAGGCGATGGCGTCGGCCAGGTTGCAAAGCTGCGCCTCGAGGCCCGGCTGCGTGCGGTCCAGGAAGCGGCGCGCCACGCCGTGGGGTTCACCCGCCTCCAGGCGCTCGGCATTGGCGCGCGAGCAGTGCTTGAGGATGCCTTCGCGGGTCTCGAAGCTGAGATTCAGGCCGTCGTACTGCGGATAGCGGTGCTCCAGGGCGTCGACCACGCGCAGGCTCTGCAGGTTGTGCTCGAAGCCGCCGTGGCCTTCCATGCAGGCGTTGAGCGCGTCCTGCCCCGCATGGCCGAACGGCGTGTGGCCGAGGTCGTGCGCAAGGGCAATCGCTTCGACCAGGTCTTCGTTGATGCGCAGGGCCCGCGCGATGGAGCGGCCCAGCTGCGCGACTTCGAGCGAATGCGTGAGCCGGGTCCGGAACAGGTCGCCTTCGTGGTTCAGGAAGACCTGCGTCTTGTAGACCAGCCGCCGGAACGCGGTGGAATGCACGATGCGGTCGCGGTCGCGCTGGAAGGCGTCGCGCGTGGGCGCCGGCGGCTCGGCATGGCGCCTTCCGCGCGAGCGCGCGGGGTGGCAGGCATAGGCCGCGAGGCTCATCGGTGCACCCTCGGCGCTGCGCTCATTCGGCCTGGCAGCAGCGCGCGAGCACTTCGCGCACCAGCGCATCGGGCGCGCTGCTGACGGCGGCGGAGCCCGGCTTGTCGATCACCACGAAACGGATCTCGCCCGCCTCGGATTTCTTGTCGACCCGCATCAGTTCGAGGTACCGGTCGGCGCCCAGCGCGGGGCCGGTGGTCGGCAGGCCGGCACGCTCGATCAGCCGCGTGAGCCGTTCGACGAACGCTGCATCGACGCCGCCGAGCCGCTGCGACAGGTGCGCCGCCATCACCATGCCGCAGCCGACCGCTTCGCCATGCAGCCACTCGCCGTAGCCCAGGCCCGACTCGATCGCATGGCCGAAGGTGTGGCCGAAATTGAGGATGGCCCGCAGGCCGGTCTCGCGCTCGTCCTGGCCGACGACCAGCGCCTTGATCTCGCAGCTGCGCTTGACCGCATGGGCCAATGCGGCGGGCTCGCGTGCCACGAGGGCGTCGACATTCGCCTCGATCCAGTCGAAGAAGGCCATGTCGTGGATCGGGCCGTACTTGATGACCTCGGCCAGGCCCGCGCTGAGTTCGCGCGGCGGCAGCGTCTGCAGCGTAGCCAGGTCGCACACCACGAGCTGCGGCTGGTAGAAGGCGCCGATCATGTTCTTGCCGAGCGGATGGTTGATGGCGGTCTTGCCGCCGACCGACGAATCGACCTGCGCCAGCAGCGTGGTCGGCACCTGCACAAAGGGCACGCCGCGCATGTAGCTCGCGGCGGCAAAGCCGGTCATGTCGCCCACCACGCCGCCGCCCAGCGCAAACAGCACGGTCTTGCGATCGCTGGCGTGGCCGAGCAGGGCATCGAAGATCAGGTTCAGGGTCTCGAGGTTCTTGTGCACCTCGCCGTCGGGCAGCTCGAGCAGGTGGACCGTGCGAAAGCGCCCGGCCAGCGCCTGGCGCAGGGCCTTGGCGTAGAGCGGCGCCACGGTGGTGTTGCTGACGACCAGCGCGCTGGCGGCCGCGGGCACGGCGGCGAAGCTCTGGGGGTTGTCCAGCAGGCCGGCGCCGATCAGGATCGGGTAGCTGCGTTCGCCGAGCTGGATGTCGACGCGTTCTGGCGGTGCGGAAGGTGGGGGCAATGGCATGGCAGCGAGTTTAGGCGCTGCGCGCCGGCGCTTCAGTCGGAGGGCTCTTCGGGCGGCGTGCCCGCGGCCACGATGCCGGCAAGCTCCAGCTGCATCACGATGATGTTGACCAGCATGGCGATCGAGGGGCGCCCGGTGTCGACCACCTCGTGGGCTGTCTCGCGATAGAGCGGATCGCGCGCATCGTGCAGTTCGCGCAGCCGGCCCAGCGGATCGGCCACCTGCAGCAGGGGCCGCTTGACGTCGTGGCGCAGGCGCCGGAACAGGTCTTCGGGCGAGGAGCGCAGGTAGATCACATGGAAGTGGTCCCGCAGCTGCTGGCGGTTGGCTTCCCGCAGCACGGCGCCGCCGCCCGTGGCCAGCACGCCGTGGGGCTGGGCGGCCAGGTCGGCGATGGCGGCCTGCTCGAGGTCGCGGAAGGCGATTTCGCCCTCCCGCTCGAAGTAATCGCGGATCGAGCAGCCGATGCGCTGCTCGATCACGTGGTCGGTATCGACGAAGGGAAGGTCCAGGCGTGCGCCCAGGCGCCGGCCCACTGCGGACTTTCCGGCGCCGGGCAACCCGACGAGTGCGATCGCCACGCGGTGGCTGCTACGCCCGCGCGTCAGCGCGCGGCGTTGCGGTCGGTAATCATCTTCGGAGTGATAAAGACGAGCATTTCGGTCTTGTTGGCAACGCGTTCGCGCTTGCGGAACAGTGCACCCAGGTAGGGCACTTCACCCAGCACCGGCACGCGCGATTCGTCATTGGTTTCGGTGAGTTCGAAGATACCACCGATGACGACCGTGCCGCCGTTCTCGACCAGCACCTCGGTCTGCACGTGCTTGGTGTTGATGGCCGGGCCGGCCGAGGTGTTGACGCCGCGGGCATCCTTGCTCACGTCGAGCGTGAGGATGATGTTGCCTTCGGGTGTGATCTGCGGCGTGACCTCGAGCTTCAGCACCGCCTTGCGGAACGAGATGGAGGTGGCGCCGCTGGACGTGGCCTGCTGGTAGGGAATTTCCTCGCCCTGCTCGATCAGCGCCTTGGTCTGGTCGGCCGTGATGACGCGCGGGCTGGACACCAGCTTGCCCTTGCCGTCGGCCTCGAGCGCCGAGATCTCGAGGTTCAGCATGCGCGACAAGCTCGAGTTGAACAGCGAGATCGCGAAGGTACCGGGCGCATTGCCGGTGCCGCCGGCATCGCCTGCGGGCAGGTTGATGAAGTTGGAGTTGGTCCAGGTGGCTGTTGCGCCGCCCACGCCGCCGGCGGCGGTGGTGACGGGCATGACGCCGAAGGTGCCGTATGCCGGATTGCCGTTGGCCGACGCGACGCGTTCGCGGGAGATACCGCCGCCCAGCCGCACACCGAGCGACTTGCCGAAGGTGTCGGAGGCTTCCACGATGCGCGCTTCGATCAGCACCTGCCGAACCGGGATGTCGAGCTTCTGGATCAGGTCGGCCACTTGCGCCAGGCGCGAGGGAATGTCCGACACGAACAGCTGGTTGGTGCGCGACTCCGCGATCACGCTGCCGCGCGGGCTCAGGATGCGCGTGGTGGTGCCGGAGCCGCCACCGCCGCCGGCCGAGGCGCCGGTGCCGGTCAGGCCCTGCGCAATGGCGATCGCCTTGGTGTAGTTGAGCTGGAACGACTGGGTGCGCAGCGGCTCCAGGTTCTCGATTGCGGCCTTGGCTTCGAATTCGAGCTTTTCCTTGGCGTTGATCTCGTCCTTGGGCGCGATCCACAGCACGCTGCCGTTCTTGCGCATGCCCAGGTTCTTGGCCTGCATGATGATGTCCAGGGCCTGGTCCCAGGGCACGTCCTTCAGCCGCAGCGTCAGCGCGCCGGTGACCGAGTCGGAGGTCACGATGTTGAAGTTGGTGAAGTCGGCAATCACCTGCAGCAGCGAGCGGATCTCGATGTTCTGGAAGTTCAGCGACAGCTTCTCGCCGTTGTAGCCCACGCCCTGCGTCAGCTTGGCCGGGTCCACCTTGCGGGCGCGGACCTCCACCACGAACTGGTTCTCGCTCTGGTAGGCGCTGTGCTCCCAGTCGCCCTTGGCCTCGATCGTCATGCGCACGCGGTCACCCGACTGTTGCGAGGTGATCAGCTGGACCGGCGTATTGAAGTCGGCCACGTCGAGGCGGCGGCGCAAGCCCTCGGGCAGCGTCGACTTGGTGAACTCCACCACGAGGCTCTTGCCCTGCTGCTTGACATCCACGCCGACCTGGTTGTTCGGCAGGTCGACGATCACGCGGCCGGTGTTGTCCGCACCCAGGCGGAAGTCGACGTCGCGCAGCGGCAGGGTGTCGCGGTTGCGGTTCTCGGCAAAGACGGTGGGCGTGGACGACGCCAGCGCGGCGCCGGCCGCGGGTTCGAGAATCACCAGCAGCGACTTGCCCTGGATCTCGGTCTTGTATGCGGTTGCCTGCTTGAGGTTCAGCACCACCCGGCTGCGCTCGCCGGCCTGGACCACATTGACGGAACGCAGGTTGCCCTGGTTCACCTCAATGGCAGAGCGGCCGATGGCGTTGGTGACGCCCGGAAAATCGAGCGCGATGCGCGCCGGCGTCTGCACGACAAAGCCGGTCGGCAAGGCCGCGAGCGGCTGGGCAAGGTCGATGCGGATCACTTCCGCGCCGGACTGCGTCGAACTGGTCACCGCCTCGATGGCGTTTTGCGCATGGGCCAAAGCGAAAGCGCCAAGTGCCAGCAGACCCAGCCCCGCAGCTCGCAGCCGCTGTGCCATCGTTGATTTTTTATGATTCATTTCGCACTCTCTTGCAGCTGCAATGTCGCCACGCGTTCGATCCATTCACCGGCGGCGTCCTGCACGATTTCACGCAGGGCGATTTCGGTTTCGTTGATACGGGTAATGCGCCCGTAGTTGAGGCCCAGGTATTCGCCGACCCGCACCTTGTAGAGCAGCTTGTCGACACGAACCAGCGCCACCGGCTGGCCGTTGCGGTTCATGCTGCCCACCATGGCCATGGAGTCGAGCGGGAAGGCTTCGAGCGCTTCCTTGCGGCGCACCAGCTCGGGCGCGATCAGTTCCGACGTGCTGGGCTGGTTCGATTCCCGGCGCAGCGCCTGGGTCAGCTTCAGCAGGTTGAACGGCTCGAACGCCGCGCCCTCGGTGTAGGCCTGGGGGGTGAATTTCTTGGGTTCCGTGATCGGCGGCACCGTGGGCTTGACCTGGGCGCGCTGCTCGACCATCCAGCGGCGCAGGTCTTCCTGCTCCGAATCGGCGCAGGCGCTCAGGCCCAGGGCGGCCGCGACCAGCCACAGGAGGTTGGCGGTGGTCCTCATTTCTTCGCCTTCGGCGCCGCGGCGCGTTTCTGGGCCGCGCGCTCTTCGTCATCGAGATAGCGGTAGGTGCGTGCCGTGGCATCCATCGTGAGGGTGCCGTCCTTGTCTTTTTGCTGCGGGGTGATCGTGAGGTTGTTCAGCGTCACGATGCGCGAGAGGCTCGCGACGTCGGCGGCGAAGGAGCCGATGTCGTGGTAGCGGCCGGTCACGCGCACGGCGATCGGCAGCTCCGCGTAGTAGTCCTTCACCGAAACCTGTCCCGGGCGGAACAGTTCGAACTGCAGGCTGCGCCCGAGCCCGGCCTGGTTGATGTCGGACAGCAATGCGTCCATTTCCGCCTTGCTGGGCAGCTGCTTCTCGAGCAGCGTCACGTATTGCTGCACCTGCTCGCGCTGCTTCTTCAGCAGGTCGAGATTGGCGGCCAGCGCCACCTTCTTCTGGTAGTCGGCGCGCAGCGTGACTTCCTTGGCGCGCTCGCTCTCGAGCTCGTCGTTGGAGTTGGTCAGCCACACGAACCACAGGCCGGCCAGCACCAGGGCCGTGACCGCCAGGCACAGGGCGTAGCGGGGCACCGCCGGCCATGCGGACGGGTCGTTCGGGTTCAGGTTGCGGAACTGGTCGCCGAAGCCGCGCAGCGCCGCGCCGACGTCCAGTTTTTGAGAGGGGCGATTGCTTGCCATGATCCGTCTACCCCTTGGCTGGCGCCGCTGCGGCCAGGGCCTTGTCGGCCGCGGCCTTTTGCGCGTCGGTCGGCCGCTTGAGGCCGATGCGCATGGTGAAGTTCGCCACGCGGCGCTGGTCGCGCTGACTCAGGCTCACCGTTGCGGAAGTGATTTCGACCAGCTCGGGCTTGACCAGCCACGGGCTGTTGTTGCCCAGGTTGCGCAGCAGCTCCGAGACGCGCTCGTTCGACTGCGCCATGCCCTGCAGCGTGACGGTCTGGTTGTCCTGCTTCATGCTGGTCAGGTAGACGCCGTCGGGCAGCTGGCGAACCAGTTCGTTGAGCAGGTGCACCGGCAGGTTGCGGTCGCCCTGGAGGTCTTCGACCGCCTGCTGGCGCGCGCGCAGCGCGGCAATTTCTTCCTGCAGGGTCGAGATTTCCTTGATCTCGACTTCGAGCTTGGTGATCTCGGTCTTGAGGAAATTGTTCTTGGCCTGCTGGGCCGAGATCTGCGCCTCGAACCAGAGATAGCCCAGGCCGGCGATCAGCACGCCCAGCACGGCGGCCGCGCCCAGGGTGCCGTAGAACGCTTCGCGGCGCCGCTTGCGTGCGGCTTCGCGGTGCGGAAGCAGGTTGATGAGGATCACTGCACGAACCTCCGCATGGCCAGGCCGCAAGAGGTCAGGTAGGAGGGCGCTTCGCGCCGGACCTTCTTCTCGCGGATGTTCGGGCCCAGTTCCATGCCGTCGAACGGGTTCACGAGCGAACAGGCGAACGAGGTCTGGCGCGTCACGGCGCTGGTCAGGCTGGGCAGCGAGGCCGAGCCGCCGGCAAGCAGCACGTAGTCCACGCGGTTGTGGGGCGTGCTGGTGAAGAAGAACTGCAGCGCACGGGCAATTTCCTGCGCGATGCTTTCCACGAAGGGCTTCAGGACGCCCGAGCCGTAGTCGTCGGGCAGGTCGCCGCTGCGCTTCTTGGCTTCGGCCTCTTCGGCCGAGAAACCGTACTGGCGCACGATCAGCTGGGTCAGCTGCGCGCCGCCGAAGGCCTGGTCGCGGTCATACAGCACTTCCTGGTTGCGCAGCACCTGCATGCTGGTGGTGAAGGCACCCACTTCGAAAAGCGCCACCACGGCATCGAGGCCCTTGCCGGGCAACTGTTCGATCAGGCGGGCGGTCGCGAGTCGGGAGGCGTAGGACTCGACGTCGAGGATCACCGCCTTCAGCCCGGCCGCTTCGGCCAGGCCTTCGCGGTCCTGCACCTTTTCCTTGCGGGACGCGGCAATCAGCACCTCGACGTCGCCGGCAGAGGCGGTGCTCTGCCCGGTCACGCAGAAATCGAGGCTGACCTCGTCGAGCGAGAACGGGATGTACTGGTTGGCTTCGGACTCGACCTGGATTTCGAGCTCCTGCTCGCTCATGCCGCCCGGAAGAATGATCTTCTTGGTGATGACTGCCGAGGGAGGCAGCGCCAGCGCGACGTTGCGCGTGCGGGTGCCGCTCTTGCGCACGACCCGGCGGACGGCTTCGGCCACTTCGTCGAACTTCTCGACGTTGCCGTCGGTGATCCAGCCCCGTTCCAGGGGTTCGATCGCGCAGCGCTCGAGAACCAGCTTGCCACTGGCTTCACGGCCGAGCTCGACCAGCTTCACGCTGGAAGAGCTGACATCCAGGCCGAGCATGGGGGCGTTCTGACGGCGAAACAATGATCCGAAAGCAGCCAAGTTAGGTCCCTTTACCCCTGCATTTGTAACCAATGGAAAAATTTGCGTTCGGTTGCATGCTAGCAGCAGACGTAGCGGCGGCCAAACAACCCGCGCCGGCAAAATGGCGGACCGTTGTCAAAAGCTGACGCTGAAGCCACATTTAGTAACTTTTGGTTTAGCCCGCAACGATGCACACAAGTTCGGCCCGTGGCAAGGGGGCGGCTTTTTATAATGTGCGGTGACTCCCCGGGCCCACATGCAAGAAACTTCACGCCCCAAAGGGCCAGCCAAGACCCCTCCTTCCACACGACCAGCCTGGCTGAAATGGCTGCTGCGCTTCATGGTCTGGGGGTTCGGCATCGCCGCGGCCGGTGTTCTGGCGCTGCTGTGCGTGATCGCCGTCGCCCTGGCTGTGGCCTACCCCAACCTTCCCGACATCTCCGAGCTGTCGGACTACCGGCCGAAACTGCCGCTGCGGGTCTTTTCCGCGGAGGGCATCCTGATTGGCGAATTCGGCGAGGAGCGGCGCAATCTAACCCCGATCGCGGCAATCCCCAAGCTCGTGAAGGAGGCGGTGTTGGCTGCCGAAGACACCCGCTTCTACGACCACGGCGGCGTCGACTACAAGGGCATGGTGCGCGCCGGCCTGGCCAACATGAACCGCGTGAAGAGCCAGGGCGCCTCGACCATCACCATGCAGGTGGCGCGCAACGTCTACCTGAGCTCCGAGAAAACGCTGACCCGCAAGATCTACGAGGTGCTGCTCACCTTCAAGCTGGAGCACCTGCTCACCAAGGACCAGATCTTCGAGATCTACCTGAACCAGATCTACCTGGGCAACCGCGCCTACGGCTTCGCGGCCGCGTCGGAAGCGTATTTCGGCAAGCCGCTGCAGGAGCTCTCCATTGCGCAGGCGGCCATGCTGGCGGGCCTGCCGAAGGCGCCGGGCGCGAACAACCCTGTCAACAATCCGCAGCGCGCGCGCGGCCGCCAGTTCTATGTGATCGACCGCATGCAGGACGCAGGCTTCATCACCGCCGAGCAGGCCGCCGAAGCCAAGAAAGAGGAACTGCACCTGCGCGATGCGGCCGACCCGAACCGCCTGCACGCCGAATACGTGGCCGAAACCGTGCGCCAGCTGATGTATGCGCAGTACGGCGACAGCACCTACACGCGCGGACTCAAGGTCTACACCTCGCTGGTCGCCGCCGACCAGGCTGCGGCATACAAGGCCCTGCGCAAGGGCATCATGGACTACGAGCGGCGCCAGATCTACCGCGGCCCCGAGAAATTCGTCGAGCTGCCCAACGACCCGAAGGAACTCGACGACGCGGTCGACGACGCGCTGACCGACCATCCCGACAACGGCGACGTGATGGCGGCCGTGGTGCTCAAGGCCAACGCCAAGGAAATCTCGGCCGTGCGCGGCAACGGCGACCCGGTGCAGATCACGGGCGAGGGCCTCAAGCCCGCGCAGTCCGGCCTTGCCGACAAGGCGCCGCCCAACATCAAGATCCGGCGCGGCGCGGTGATCCGCGTGGTGAAGACGCCCAAGAACACCTGGGAAATCACCCAGCTGCCCGAAGTGGAAGGCGCCTTCGTCGCCATGGACCCGCGCGATGGCGCCATCAAGGCGCTGGTGGGCGGATTCGACTTCGGCAAGAACAAGTTCAACCACGTGACGCAGGCCTGGCGCCAGCCGGGCTCGAGCTTCAAGCCCTTCATCTACTCGGCCGCGCTCGAGAAGGGCTTCACGCCGGCCACGGTCATCAATGACGGACCCCTGTTCTTCGATGCCGGCACCACCGGCGGGCAGCCCTGGGAGCCCAAGAACTACGGCGGGGGCTACGACGGCCCGATGTCGATGCGCACCGCGCTCATGAAGTCGAAGAACCTGGTCTCGATCCGCATCCTGCAATCGATCGGCACGCGCTACGCCCAGGAATGGATCACCAATTTCGGCTTCGACAAGGACAAGCATCCGGCCTACCTGCCGATGGCGCTGGGCGCCGGCGCGGTCACGCCGATGCAGATGGCCACCGCCTACTCGGTGTTCGCCAATGGCGGCTACCGCGTCAATCCCTACCTGGTGACCCGCATCACCGACCACAAGGACAAGGTGCTGGTCGACAAGCAGCCGCCGCTGCTCAACGAGACGATCCGCGCCATTCCCCAGCGCAACGCGTTCATCATGGACACGCTGCTGCAATCGGTGGCGCGCGCCGGCACCGCGGCCAAGGCCCAGGCCATGCTCAAGCGGCCCGACCTCTACGGCAAGACCGGCACCACCAACGATTCGCTCGACGCCTGGTTCGCCGGCTTCCAGCCCACGATGACCGCCATCTCCTGGATCGGCTACGACACGCCGCGCAACCTGGGCGACCGCGAAACCGGCGGCGGCCTGAGCCTGCCGATCTGGATCAACTACATGGAAACGGCGATCAAGGGCGTGCCCGTGACCGATCTTTCCGCCACGCCGCCGTCGGGCGTCGTGAGTGTGGGCGGCGAGTGGTACTACGACGACTACGCGCCGGGCCGCGGTGTGCCCAGCCTCGGCGTGGACACCGCTTCATCCCCGCCGGCCGAGTCCCTGAGCGGCGTTCCGGTGAGCCCGCCCCCGCCGCCCGAGGAGCGCAACCGCATCCTCGACCTTTTCAGGAACTGAAGAAGACGCCGCTGACGGCTCAGGCGGCCGCAAACTCCAGCGGCTGCCCGGCCTGAAGGCTCGCCTCACGCGAAAGATTTCCGAAGAATTCCTCGCCCGTCTTGGTGTCGACCCAGGCCTTGCCGTCGTAGCGGTAGTGATAGCCGCCAGAGCGCGCGGCAAGCCAGATCTCCTGCAGGGGCTTCTGCAGGTTCACGATCAGCTGGCTGCCGTTCTTGAATGAAATCGTGATCATGCCGCCCACGCGCTGGTTGTCGATGTCGGCGTCGGTTGCGTCGTTGATGCGGTCGCAGCCCTGCTCGATGGCGGCGAGCGCGGCTTCGGCGCGGTCCATGTATTCGGAGTCGGTCATTACAATTTCGTTATGTTGAATGTTCGTCAAATTCTAGTGAGCGCCCCCGCCCGCGCTGTGCTCATGGTCAGTCTTGCCGTGGCGGCGGCCGGTTTGTCTGCTTGCGGCCAGCGCGGACCGCTGTTCCTGCCGACCGATCCGGCGGCGGCGCAGCGCGCCACCCTGCCTCAGCTGCTGACCCCCGGCGGCCCGCGCCCCGCCTCCGAAACCGAGGCCGCGCCCAAGCCCGCTGCGGCCAGCAGCGCCCCGGCTCCGGCCACCCCCAGCACCGGAACCCAAAAGTGACGAACGCTTCCCTGCCCCTCCCGGGCCACCCCCACATCGCGCACCGCGACGGCGCGCTCCACGTCGAAGGCCTCGGCCTGGAAGCGCTGGCGCGCGAGCATGGCACGCCGCTGTTCGTCTATTCGAAGCAATGGATGCTCGACGCGCTGGCCGCCTACCAGCGCGGCTTCGAGGGCCGCAGCGCCCTGATCTGCTATGCGATGAAGGCGAATTCGTCGCTCGGCGTGCTGCGCGTGTTCGCCGAAGCCGGCTGCGGCTTCGACATCGTCTCGGGCGGAGAGCTGGCGCGCGTGCTGGCGGTGGGCGCCGACCCGGCCAAGATCATCTTCTCGGGCGTGGGCAAGACCCGCGCCGAAATGCGGCAGGCGCTGGCCGCCGGCATCGCCTGCTTCAACGTCGAGAGCGAAGCCGAGCTCGACGTGCTCAACGAAGTGGCACTGGCCGAGGGGCGCCGCGCGCCCATCAGCATCCGCATCAACCCGAACGTCGATCCAAAGACGCATCCCTACATTTCCACCGGTCTCAAGGGCAACAAGTTCGGCATCGCCCACGACCGCGCGGTCGAGGCCTATCGCCATGCCGCCAAGCTGCCGGGGCTCGAGGTGGTGGGTATCGACTGCCACATCGGCTCGCAGATCACCGAGGCCTCGCCCTACCTGGACGCCTGCGACCGGGTGCTCGACCTGGTCGAGGCCATCGAGGCGGCCGGCGTGCCCATTCACCACCTCGACTTCGGCGGCGGCCTGGGCATCGACTACAACGGCGAAGTGCCGCCCAAGGCCGATGCGCTGTGGCAGCAGCTGCTCGCGCGGCTCGATGCGCGCGGCTTCGGCCAGCGCAAGCTCGTCATCGAGCCCGGCCGTTCGCTGGTCGGCAATGCGGGCGTGTGCCTGACCGAGGTGCTCTACACCAAGCCGGGCGAAGACAAGAATTTCTGCATCGTCGACGCGGCCATGAACGACCTGCCCCGCCCCGCGATGTACCAGGCGTTCCAGAAGATCGTGCCGCTGCGCATCCGCGCCGGCGATGCGCCCACCTACGACGTGGTCGGCCCGGTCTGCGAAAGCGGCGACTGGATCGGCCGCGACCGCGCGCTCAACGTGGTGTCCGGCGACCTGCTGGCGGTGCTGTCCGCCGGTGCGTACTGCATGAGCATGGCCAGCAACTACAACACGCGCGGCCGTGCCGCCGAAGTGCTGGTGAGCGGCCGGAGCGCCACGCTGATCCGCCGCCGCGAGACGATGGAAGACCAGCTGCGCAGCGAGCGGATCGAGGACTGATCCGCGCGCGACCGGGGTGGTTCGCGCCGGTCAGCCGGTGCTGCTGCGCAGTGCCTTCTCGCTGCCGCTGCCGCCACACACGCCGGCCGACGGCTTCGGCCTGCGCTTGCTCGCGTAGTTCCAAACGCGCCATCCGAGCAGCACTGCGATGATCGCGGCATAGACGAACACTTCGGCAAAGTTGTTCTTGCCCGCACGCATCCAGAAGAAGTGCAGCAGGCCCAGGCCGGCGATCAGGTAGACCAGCTTGTGCAGCATCTGCCAGCGCCTGGCGCCCATGGCCTTGATGGCGCGGTTGAACGAGGTGGCCGCAAGCGGCGTCAGCAGCACGAAGGCCGAGAAACCCACCAGGATGAACGGCCGCTTGGCAATGTCCTTGGCGATGTCGGCCCACTCGAAGCCCATGTCGAACCAGCTGTAGCACAGCAGGTGCAGCACCACATAGAAATACGCGAACAGCCCCAGCATGCGGCGAAAGCGCGCCAGCGCATTGGCCTTGGCCATCACGCGCAGCGGCGTCACCGCCAGCACGATGCAGATGAAGCGCAGGGTCCAGTCGCCGGTGGCGCGGATCAGGAACTCGGCCGGATTCGCGCCCAGCCCGTCGGTGAATGCGCCATAGGCCAGCCGCGCGAACGGCAGCAGGCACAGCAGGAAGATGACCGGCTTGGCCGCCGGATGCATGAGCAGCTTGTTCATGGGGCAAGGGCCGCGTGGCGGTGCCGGCTCAGTAGTTCTTCTTCAGGTCCATGCCCGCATAGAGCTGGCCGACCTGGGCTTCGTAGCCGTTGAAGATCAGCGTCTTGGTGCGCTTGGCGAAGAGTCCGCCGCCGTCGCCGATGCGGCGCTCGGTGGCCTGGCTCCAGCGCGGATGGTCGACGTTCGGATTGACGTTCGAATAGAAGCCGTATTCCTGCGCCGCCGCCTTGTTCCAGGCCGTGCCCGGCTCCTTCTCGACGAAGCGGATCTTGACGATCGACTTGGCCGACTTGAAGCCGTACTTCCACGGCACCACGATGCGCACCGGCGCGCCGTTCTGGTTGGGCAGCACCTCGCCGTACATGCCGAAAGCCAGCAGGGTGAGCGGATGCATGGCCTCGTCCATGCGCAGGCCTTCGGTGTAGGGCCAGTCGAGCACGCGCGAGCCCACGAAGGGCATGGTCTTGGGATCGGCCAGGGTCACGAATTCGACGTACTTCGCATTGCCCTGCGGCTCGACCTTCTTGATGAGCTCCGCCAGCGAGTAGCCCACCCAGGGAATGACCATCGACCACCCCTCGACGCAGCGCAGGCGGTAGATGCGCTCTTCCTGCGCACTGAGCTTGAGCAGGTCTTCGATGCCGTACTTGCCGGGCTTCTTGACCAGGCCCTCGACCTCCACGGTCCAGGGGCGGGTCTTCAGGGTGCCGGCGTTCTTGACCGGGTCGCCCTTGTCGGTGCCGAACTCGTAGAAGTTGTTGTAGCTCGTCGCGTCCTTGTACTCGGTGAGCTTTTCCATCGTTTGCGCGCCCGGCACGGCGGACTTGGCACCCGGCAGCAGCGCCAGCTTGTGCGGTCCCGTGGCTTGCGCGAAGGCCTCGCGCCCCGCAAAGCTCGCGAGCGCGGCACCGGCTGCGCCGCCGGCCATCAGCTTGAGCAGGTCTCGCCGGCCCTCGTAGACGGCGCGCGGCGTGATCTCGCTCGAAAGCGGGTGGATGAAGCCGCTGCTGCGACCCTGCGGACGGAAATGGAACGACATGTGACGGCCTTTCGCGTGAATCGTTGTGCTCAGGGTAGTTCGTGCAATTCCCTGGTCCGGTTACGCGCAATCGCTGCGCGTGGCTTCAATTCTTCGCGAAAAGCCGCAACCCTGCCTACAGCGTGCCGTAGCTGTGCAGTCCGCTCAGGAACATGTTCACGCCAAGAAAGGCGAAGGTGGTCACCGCGAGGCCGCCCAGCGCCCACCAGGCGGCCACGGTGCCGCGCAGGCCCTTGACCAGCCGCATGTGCAGCCAGGCCGCGTAGTTGAGCCAGACGATCAGGGCCCAGGTTTCCTTCGGGTCCCAGCTCCAGTAGCCGCCCCAGGCGTCGGCCGCCCACAGCGCGCCGAGCACGGTGGCAATGGTGAAGAAGGCAAAGCCGACCGTGATCGACTTGTACATCACGTCGTCGAGCACCTCGTTGGCCGGCAGCCGAGCGGCAATGCGCCGGCGGCCGAGCAGAATGCCCGCGGCAATCAGCGCGGAGATGCCCGCATAGATCACCCAGTAGCTGCCGCCGGCCTCCTGCACGCGCTGGCGGAAGGCCACCGGCACGAAGCACAGCGCCACGCCCAGCAGCCAGATCGGCGTGAGCTTGTACCAGCGCGTTTCCTCGGCCTGCTCCTTGATGAGATAGGCGAAGGCCACCATGGCCGCGAGCGAGAAGGTGCCATAGCCGATGAAGTTGGCCGGCACGTGCAGCTTCATCCACCAGCTCTGCAGCGCGGGCACCAGCGGCTGGATCTCGTGCGCATTGCGCACCAGCGTGTACCAGAGCAAAAAGCCGACCGCCGCGCTCACCACCAGCATCACGAAGGCGCCGAGCGTGCGCGTGCCGTAGCGCGATTCGAAGTAGAGATAGAAGGCCGTCGTGAGCCAGCAAAAGAGCACGAACACTTCGTACAGGTTGCTGACGGGAATGTGGCCGATGTCCGGCCCGAGCAGATGGCTCTCGTACCAGCGCACCATGGTGCCGATGAGCGCCATGGCAATGGCGGCCCAGGCCAGCCGCGAGCCGATCAGGTCGAAGGTGTCGCCCTGCTTGCCGCCGAAGAAACCGAGCCAGTAGAACAGCGTGCTCATGAAGAACAGCACGCTCATCCAGAGGATGGCCGACTGGCTCGACAGGAAGTACTTGAGCCAGAACACCGTGTCCGCGCGCGCCAGGTCGCCCTGGTAGGAACTGATGGCCAGCAGCGAGGCCGCGGCCACCACGATGGCCAGCACCCGCAGCGGGCGCCAGAACCAGCCGATCGCAATGACCGAGATCATCGCCGCGCCGAGGATGGGCTTCTCGTAGGAATCCATCGAGCCCGCGTACCGGGCGAACGCAAAAAGGCCGCCTGCCAGCACCAGCGCCGCAAACACCCAGTCGAAAAAGTTGCGCCGCGAAAACCAGCTTTCGTGCAGCGTGAGGGTGGTGGTGTTCATGGTGACGCCGGTCCTTCTTTCTTCAAGGCAAGCAGCTTGTGCTTGAGGTGCTCGAACTCGCGATCGCTGTCGATGGTCTTGCGGTTGACCGAGAAGGCCATCGTGGCGGCCGTGGTGTTGTCTCCGGAGCCCGCGCCATCGGGGGTGAGCCACACCCAGAGCCGGCGCTCGCGCACGTACAGCATGGCAAAAATCCCGATGATCAGCAACAGGCAGCCCAGATAGACCACGTTCTTGCCGGGCGCGCGCGCCACCTGGAACACGCTGGCCTGTACCTGGGTGAAGTCGGTCATCATCATGGCGACCGGCGCCGGATAGAAGTACGCGTCGCTGATCGCCAGCACCGCCTGGGTGAGAAAGGCCTGCGACTTCTCGTCGCTTGGCAGTGCCGCGAGCCCCGCGCTCTCGCGGCTCAGATTGAGCACCTCGAACAGCACGTCGTTGAGGATGCGCACCAGCACCGCGCCGGCACGTTCGCGCTCGGCTTCGGGCACGTTGGCTTCCATGAATTCGGCAATCGCCTGCCAGCCGCCCAGCGTGGCGGCATCGGCCTTGGCGCGCTCGCTGCCGGCAAACAGGGCGAGCGCACGCGCCGCCGAAACGCGCAGCTGCTCGGCCATCTCGGGCCGCTTGGGATCGACGGCCTTGGCGATGTAGCGCTCCACCGCGCGGTTGCGGGTGTCGGCATCGGCCAGCGCGGTGCGCATGCGCACGAAGCTGTCCATGGAGCCTTGCTCGTCGGCCGGCACGCGCAGGTAGCGGAACGGCTCCTCGGGTTTTTCGCGCATGCCGAGCAGGAACACCGGCTGGCCGTCGCCGGTATCGACCGGCACCATGTAGTTCTGGTACTCGCGCGCCTGTCCCGCGGCATCGCGCAGCTTGTAGCCGATGCTCGGGCCGATGTTGCGCAGCACCTTCGGCTTGCTGGTCTTGTTGGCGGCGCCCAGGCGCGATTCGATGTCGTGCCGCAGGTCGACCTTGCGCACGTCGGCGCCGCTGCCCATGGCGCCGCCGTCGGCAAAGTTCTCGACGTTGATGACGCGCAGCGCGGCGTATTCGAGCGTGAGCTTCTCGCGGCCGTTGGTAATTTCAGTGCTGGGCCCGCCGATCACGCCCTCGACATCGAAGGGCTTGGCCGCAGCCGCCATCGGCACCGCCTTGAGCTTCACCTTGGAGCCGCCGTCGTCGAAGCTCGACTGGTAGATTTCCACGCCCTTGTAGCTGGCCGGATGGTTGACCTCGATGCGCGCGGGCACCTGCTCGCCGGTCTCGCGGTCGTGCAGCACCACCTCGCTTGCGAACAGCTTGGGCATGCCGGTCGAGTAGTAGTCGACGATGAATTTCTTGAGCTCGATCGAGAACGGCAGCTCCTGCAGCAGCACGCCGTCGGACTGCTGCAGGATGGCCACGCTGCCCTGCGCGCCCTCGGGCACCAGGATGTTGCCGCGGAAGGTCGGGTTGCGCGGCGACAGCCGGTGCTGCGCCGGCACGTCGGCAATCATGCCGCCGCCGGTGAACACGCTCTTGCCGTTGAACCAGGTCTGGGCCCGCACCACCAGGTCGCCGTCGAGCAGGCCGCCGATGCACACCAGAACGATCGCGCTGTGGGCGGCGATGTAGCCCAGCTTGTGGGCGCCGCCCGCGCGTGCGGCCACCATCCAGCCGGCTTCGGCATGGCCGCCCGCGGCTTCGCGCTGCTGGAGCTTGACCTTCCATCCGCCGCTCACCAGCAGCTGGCCGATGCGGTTGGCCGCCGCGGCGGGCGCCTCGTCGAGCCGGCTCTCGGCGCGCTGGCCGAAGGCCTTCAGGCTCTGCGCACGGATGCCTTCCTTGAAGGTCTTGAGGTCGATGAAGATGCGCGGCGTATTGCGCGCGATGCACAGCGTCGTGCTGATCACCAGGAACAGCAGGATCAGCAGGAACCACCAGGCGCTGTAGACCGAGTCGAGCCTGGCCGCGCGGAACAGCTCGGCCCAGAACGGCCCGAACTGGTTGACGTAGTTGTTGATCGACTCGTGCTGCTTGAGCACCGTGCCGATGATCGATGCGATGCAGATGACGGTGAGCAGCGCAATCGCGAAGCGCATCGACGAAAACAGTTCCACCGCAGCGCGTAGCACTTGCGGGCCGCGATGAACGCGAAGGCCGTGGGTGGAGACAGACATCGGTCGATGGGAGAAAAGGAACAGGGAAAAAGCAAAGGGCGGGCCATCCAGCTGGATCGGCCCGCCCTCTGTTTGGGTTTTTTATCGGCGGTTAGTTCACGCTGAAGCGCGTGGTGTCAGCGCAGGCCGGCGATGTAATCTGCAACAGCCTTGATTTCGCGGTCGTTGAGCTTTGCGGCCACGCCGGTCATGGGAGCGCTGTTCTGGCGCACGTTGTCCCGGAAAGCAACAAGCTGTGCCACCGTGTAGTCGGCATGCTGGCCGCCCAGGCGCGGGTACTGCGCGGGCATGCCGGCGCCGTTGGGGCTGTGGCAGCCGGCGCAGGCCGGGATCTGGCGATCGGCAATGCCGCCGCGGTAGATCTTCTCGCCCAGCGCGACCAGGTCCTTCTCCTTGGAGAAGCCGGTCTTGATCTTCTTGGAGCCCACGAACCAGGCGATGTTGCGCATGTCCTCGTCGGACAGCTTCGCGGCCATGGGCTGCATGATCGGGCTCTTGCGCTTGCCGGACTTGAAGTCCTGCAGCTGCTTGAGGATGTATTCGGGGTGCTGCTGCGCCAGCTTGGGGTTGGCCGCAATGGCCGAGTTGCCGTCCGCGTTGTGGCAGGAAGCACAGGCCTGGGCGGCGGAATTGAACACCGCGTCGCCCTTGGCGGGATCGGGCTTGGCCGGCTTGGCCGCGACGGGTCCGTCAGCTGGCGCGGCGGCGTGCTCGTCGGCCGCAAGGCTAGCGCTGGCTGCGACGCCCATGAGGGCTGCAAGCAGAAAATTGGCAAACAACTTCATATCGGGGGCTCGATTTATTGGCGCAAAACCCCGCGATTCTACAATGGCAGCCCGTTCCGAAAGCTCATTGATGATCACCCCGTCGCGCAAGCACGCCGCTCCCCCTTCCCGCGCGACCCCTGCCGTGGACCCCCTTGTCGCCGAGCGCGAGCGCATCGCGCTCGGCTGGCTGCACACGGCGCACTTCCTCACCAGCGCCCCGCAGCTGGAGCATCTGCCCCCGCTCGACCTGCCCGAAATCGCCTTCGTCGGCCGCTCGAACGCGGGCAAATCGACCGCAATCAACACGCTCACGCAGCAGACGCGCCTGGCCTTCGCTTCCAAGACGCCGGGCCGTACGCAGCACATCAACCTGTTCGGCGTCGGCAAGCAGAAGGCCGACGACGCCGTGCTGGCCGACCTGCCCGGCTACGGCTATGCGGCGGTTCCCAAGGAAGCCAAGCTGCGCTGGCAGCGCGTCATGGGCAACTACCTGATGACGCGCGAGAACCTGCGCGGCGTGGTGCTGATGTGCGACCCGCGCCACGGCATGACCGAGCTCGACGAGATCCTGCTCGACGTGATCCGTCCGCGCGTGGAGCAGGGGCTCAAGTTCCTCGTGCTGCTGACCAAGGCCGACAAGCTCACGCGCAGCGAGGGCGCCAAGGTGCTGTCCATTACGCGACTGCAGGCCGGCGGCGGCGAGGTCAAACTGTTCTCCGCCCTCAAGAAACAGGGCGTGGGCGAAGCCGCCGAGCTGCTGTGGCGCTGGGCGCATCCGCCCGGAGAAGAAAAGCCGGAGGCGGCCGCGCCGCAAGACACCTAGGCGAAAACCGGCGCGGGCCGTTTCATCTGCGTGATCCACTATGAAAACAATAGCAACGGAAGTTGAAGGAGACAAAGCATGATCGAGACGTTCCAGCGCAGCCTGCCCAACGGAACCACGCTGAGCTGCCGCGCAACCGGCACGCCCGGGCGCCCCTTGATGGTGTTCCTTCATGGTTTTCCCGAAGCCGCGTTCATCTGGGACGAACTGCTCGAGCACTTCGCCCAGCCTGAACACGGCGGCTACCGCTGCATCGCGCCCAACCTGCGCGGCTTCGAGAAGTCGAGCGCACCCACCGAGGTGGCCGCATACAAGGCCCATCTGCTGATCCAGGACATCCAGCAGCTGGCGGCCACCGAGAGCGCGGACGGCACCATGGCCGCCTTGGTCGCGCACGACTGGGGCGGCGCTTTCGGCTGGGGCTATGCCAATGCCTTTCCGCAGCAGGTCGGCAAGCTGGTCATCATCAATTCGCCGCACCCCGGCACCTTCACGCGCGAGCTGCGCCACAACCCGGCGCAACAGCAGGCCAGCGCCTACATGAACTTTCTCGCCAGGCCCGATGCCGAGGCCCTGCTCTCGGCCGACGACTTCAAGCGCATGTGGCCCTTCTTCACCTTGATGAAGGCCGGATCCGACGGCTTCGGCTGGCTGACCGAGGACGTGAAGCAGCGCTACCGCGAGGTGTGGAACGCCGGCCTCACGGGCGCCTGCAACCTGTATCGCGTCACGCCGATGAAGCCGCCGCTGCCGGGCCAACCCATCGACGGCATTCCGGTGCTGCCGCGCGAGCGGCTCACCATCGACGTGCCGACCTTCGTCTTCTGGGCACTCGACGACGCCGCGCTGCTGCCGGGCCTGCTCGAAGGCCTGGAGGACTACGTGCCGAAGATCGAGGTGAAGAAGGTGCCCAACGCCACCCACTGGATCGTGCACGAGCAGCCGCAGCTGGTCGCGCGCGAGATCGAGGCCTTCCTGCAGCGCAGTTGAAGCGCCGCCGCCGGGTAGCCATCAATAGATCGGCGGCGCGCCTTCGGGCCGCGTCTTGAAGCGGCGGTGCACCCAGTAGTACTGCGAAGGCATCGTGTCGATGTAGCCCTGCAGACGCTGGTTCATGAGCGCCGTGTCGGCCTCGACGTCGTCGGTCGGGAAGTTCTGCCAGGCCGGCCGCACTTCGATCTCGTAGCCACCCGGCGTGAGCTTCGCGACCACCGGCACCACCTTCGCCTTGCCCAGCCGCGCAAAGCGCGAGAGCGAGGGCACCGTGGCCGCCTGCACGCCGTAGAACGGCACGAAGATCGTCTGGTCGCGGCCGAAGTCCATGTCGGGCAGCAGGTACAGGAGGCCGCCCTTGCGCAGGCCCGCGAGCACCGGCTTGATGCCGTCGACGCGGTTGAGCGCCGCCACGTTGCCGAAGCGCGTGCGGCCTTCGCGGATCCATGCGTCGACCATCGGATCGCGCTGGGTCGTGTAGATGGTGGCCGAGGGCCTTGCCGTGTGCATGGTCAGCGCCGTGGCTGCGGCATCGAGGCCGTAGAAATGCGGCGCGAACAGGATCATCGGCTCGTCGCCATCGGCAATCTCGCGGATCTCCGCCGCCGCGCCCACCACCTTGAGCCGGCTGGCCACCACCTTTTCGGGTGCATGCCAGAGCCAGCTGCGGTCGAGCCAGGACTGCGCCACGTACACGAAGGTCTCGCGCGCGATGCGGCGGCGCTCGGCTTCGGATTTGCCGGGAAAGCACACCGCCAGGTTGGTGTCGACCACGCGCCGCCGCGGCAAGGCGATGGTGTGCAGCACGCGGCCGAGCAGCGCGCCGAAACCGCGCACCAGCGGCAGCGGCAGCGGCGCGATCGCGCGCATGAAAGCGATGCCGAGCCGGGAACCGAGACTCATCGTGCCTGCTCCCCGGGCTGGGCCGCCACCGCGGTTTCGCCGCGCGGCTCCTTGTAGCGCGCGTAGTCCCACACGTACTGCCCCGGCAGGCTGTGGATCAGGCGCCCGATGGCGTCGTTCATGGCGGCCGCCGCGGCCTCGATGGGCGCGGCCGGATCGGTGAGCGGCGTGCCCACGATCGGCTCGAAGCGGATCACGTAGCCCGCGCCGCGCGGCAGCCTTTCGCACACGCTCAGGAAACAGGCGGCGCCGGTCTGCTGCGCGAGCCGCGGCAGCAGCGTCATGGTGTAGGCCGGCCGGCCGAGGAAGGGCGCCCACACGCCCTGCCCGAGCGGCGGCACCTGGTCGGGCAGGATGCCGGTGTAGCCGCCGCTGCGCAGCGTGCGGATGAGGCCGCGCACGCCGGTGTTGTTGGTGGGCAGCGTCTGCAGGCCGGGCCGGTCGCGCGAGCCGGCGGCGATGAGCTCGGCCATCCATTTCTTGCGCGCGGGGCGGAACAGCGCGGTGATCGGCCCGAAGGTCTCGAGAAAGCGCTCGCCGATCGCCTGGCCGCACATCTCCCAGCTGCCCAGGTGCGGCGCCACCAGGATCACGCCCTTCTTCTCCCGCATGGCGGCCTCGAAGGCCTCCACGCCTTCCCAGCGCACCACGCGCCGCAGCACGCTCTCGCCCTGCGGGCGCAGCCACAGCCAGGGCAGCTCGGCAGCCATCTGGCCGGCGGCCGCGATGGCGGGGCGGTACTGCCCGGGGGTGAATCCGGCACTCTCGGCATTGGCCTTGAAGCGGCGGCGGTAGTCCGGCGCGCAATACCAGACGATCCAGCCCAAGAGCGCGCCGAGCCGATGCATCACGGGCATCGGTACGCGGGCAAGCAGGCGGAACAGGGTGACCATGAGCAACAGGGAGTGAAAACCAGGACGCGCGCGCACGATTTGGCGCGGCTCGAATAGAATGCAAATTGTCGCCGAGTTACGGAACAACTTGCAGGGCGACAAACACAAGCGCAGAAGCGATTGTGCCCCGCCGATTCATCGGCATCTGCTAAAGCGTTCGCCAGGGCTCCGCAGAGTTGGCAACGCGCCAAATCACTTCAAGGAGCTTTGAACAAAATGGCGAACGACTTCCTCTTCACCTCCGAATCGGTTTCCGAAGGCCACCCCGACAAGGTCGCCGACCAGATCTCGGACGCCATCCTGGACGCGATCTTCGAGCAGGACCCGCGCAGCCGCGTGGCCGCCGAGACGCTGACCAACACCGGCCTGGTGGTGCTCGCGGGCGAAATCACGACCAACGCGCACGTCGACTACATCCAGGTGGCGCGCGACACCATCAAGCGCATCGGCTACGACAACACCGACTACGGCATCGACTACAAGGGCTGCGCCGTGATGGTCTGCTACGACAAGCAGTCCAACGACATCGCCCAGGGCGTGGACCACGCGAGCGACGACCACCTGAACACCGGCGCCGGCGACCAGGGCCTGATGTTCGGCTACGCCTGCGACGAGACGCCCGAGCTCATGCCCGCACCCATCTACTACGCGCACCGCCTCGTGGAGCGCCAGGCCCAGTTGCGCAAGGACGGCCGCCTGCCCTTCCTGCGGCCCGACGCCAAGAGCCAGGTGACCATGCGCTATGTCGACGGCAAGCCCCACAGCATCGACACCGTGGTGCTCTCCACGCAGCACCACCCCGACCAGAGCGAAACGCCCACCAAGATGAAGGCCTCGTTCAATGAAGCCATCATCGAGGAGATCATCAAGCCCGTGCTGCCGAAGGAATGGCTCAAGGACACGCGCTACCTGATCAACCCGACCGGGCGCTTCGTCATCGGCGGCCCGCAGGGCGACTGCGGCCTCACGGGCCGCAAGATCATCGTCGACACCTACGGCGGCGCCTGCCCGCACGGCGGCGGCGCGTTCTCGGGCAAGGACCCGTCCAAGGTCGACCGCTCGGCCGCCTACGCTGCGCGCTATGTGGCCAAGAACATCGTGGCCGCCGGCCTCGCGCGCCAGTGCCAGATCCAGGTGGCCTACGCCATCGGCGTGGCCCAGCCGATGAACATCACGGTCTACACCGAAGGCACCGGCGTGATCCCCGACGCCAAGATCGCCGAGCTCGTGCGCGAGTTCTTCGACCTGCGTCCCAAGGGCATCATCCAGATGCTCGACCTGCTGCGCCCGATCTACCAGAAGACCGCCGCCTACGGCCACTTCGGCCGCGAAGAACCCGAGTTCACCTGGGAAGCGACCACGCAGGCGGCTGCGCTGCGCGCCGCGGCCGGCCTGTAAAAACCCTTGCGGACGGCGGCGCCTGGGCCTCAGAAGCGGTAGGCGCCGCTCAGGCCCACCGTCCAGTTGCGGCCCGGCGCGGGCTCGTAGTAGCGCGCATTGCCCTCGTTGACGATCAGCGAGCCCACGTAGCGGCGGTCGAACAGGTTGTCGACGCGCGCAAAGGCGTTGAACTCCCAGCGCTCCCATTTCTTCAGGTAGCCGGCGTACAGCGCGGCGACGGCATAACCCGGCGCGCTGGCGGTGTTGGCGTCGTTGGCCTGCATGCGCCCGAGCGCGCGCATCTCGACGCCGGCGCGCCAGCCTTCGGGCGGCACCCAGCCCAGCGATGCGAAGAGCGACTGCCGCGCAATGCCCGGAATGCGGTTGCCCGCCGCCACCGTGTTGGATGCCGCGCAGGGCGACGGCGAGCAGAAGGCATCGCGGTAGCGCGCGTCGAGCCAGGTGTAGGCCAGCTGGGTGCGCCAGTGGCTGGCCGTCTCGTGCTGCCAGGCCAGCTCGAAGCCGTTGCGCCGCGTGCGGCCCGCATTCTGGAACGTGGCGCGGCCGCCGGTGTTGGTGTCGGTCACGATCTCGTCGCGGGTGCGGGTCTGGAACAGCGCCGCCGTCAGCAGCCCTCCGCCCAGCCTCGCCTTCGCACCCAGTTCGACGCTGTCGTTGACCGAGGGCCGCAGCGCGAAGTTGAGCCCGCTGGCACCGCCTGCGCGGTACGACAGCTCGTTGAGCGTCGGCGTCTCGAAGCCCCGGCCGATCGAGCCGTACAGCGCGAGATCGGGCGTGGCCTGGTAGCGCAGCGAAGCCACGGGCAGCGTCTTGCTGTAGCGCGCGCTGCCGCTGTCGTCGCGGTTGGCGCCCACGATGTAGCGGTCCTGCGAATCGAAGTGCACGCTGCTGCGGCGCACGCCGGCCTCGAGCGTCCATTGCTCCGCAAGGCGCCAGGTGGCCTGCGCGTAGGGGTCGAGGTTCCAGACCTCGTTGCGCTCGCTGCGCCGCAGGCGCCCCTGCACGCCCAGCACGGGTGCGGCCACGCGGCCGAGGTAGTTCTCGTAGCCGCGGCGCTGTTCGCGCAGGCTGTCGTAGCCCAGCCCCGCCACCAGTTCGAGCGGCCGGTCGGCCAGTTGCAGCGCGGCGGTCCAGCGCAGGTCGGCTCCGCCGTACTGGCGCTTGAGGTCGATCACGCCGCCCGCATGCAGCGGGTTCTGCTGCGCCGACGGCGGGATCGACTGGTACTGCACGGTCTTGCGCTCGCCGCCGTAGACCATGAGCCGCAGCGACTGCGCGGCATCGATGCGCCGCTCATAGAGCAGGCCGGCCTGGGTCTGCTCCACGGTCTTGCGGGTGTCGTACTGCGTGGCGAGCGGTGCGCTGCGCGGCGCGAGCGCGTACTGGTCGGCCGTGAGGCCCAGCGGATCCTGCGCGCTGATGCGCACGCTGTTGAGCACCAGCGTGAGCTTGTCGCCGTTGTCCAGCGCGATGCCGAGCTTGCCGTTCGCAATGTCGCGCCGTGCCGCGCTGTGTTCGCGCCAGCCGTCGGTCCGGAAGCGGCTGGCGTTCAGCAGGTAGTCGACCGCGCCCTGCGATCCGCTGGCCTGGAGCGACTGGCGCCAGGTGCCGAAGCTGCCTCCGGCCGCCGAGTACGAAAGCCGCGGCGCGCCCTCGCCCGACGCGGTGAAGGCCTGCAGCACGCCGCCCGACGAATTGCCGTAGAGCGCCGAGAAGGGCCCGCGCAATATCTCGATGCGGTCGAGCGAGCCGATGTCGATGTTGGAAGTCTGGCCCTGGCCATCGGGCAGCGTCGCGGGAATGCCGTCGACATACAGCCGCACGCCGCGCACGCCGAAGGTGGAACGCGCGCCGAAGCCACGGATCGACAGCTGCAGGTCCTGCGCGTAGTTCAGGCGGTTCTGCACCTGCAGGCCCGGAACGCTGCCCAGGCTTTCGGAAAGATTGACCTGCAGCCGGCTGTCGCGCATCTCGGCGCCGTCGACCCGGTCCACCGAGCCCGGCACGTTGAACGGAGCGACCTCGCCGCGCGGCGTGGAGACGGTGACTTCGGGCAGGCTGCCGCGGTCGGCCTGCTGCGCCGCTGCGGCGAGCGGAGCTCCCAGCAGGAGCAGGCGGACGGCGGCAGTGGCGGCAGCGGAAAGTGCAGGCTTCATTGCGCCGATTCTGCTTCGGCGCGCGCCCCTGCCCGTACTAGCAGGAACCCGATCGGGCCGGATTCAGCCTTTTCTGCGCCAGCCGTACCAGCCGCACACGGCAACGGGAATGCCCAGCGCGAACCAGGCCAGCATGTCACCCAGGCCGCCGTCGCTGAACAGCGCCGAGATCAGCCCGAAGGTGGTGAGCACGCCCAGCACGATCGGCCAGCCCCACATGGGCCAGAAGCTATGGCGCTGCTTCATGCCTGCACCTTCATGGCGGGCGCCGGATCAGGCTGCTGATGTGGTCCGCCATGCGGCGGCCGCTGTCCCGCCGGCGAGGCCGCAGCAGGCACGCTGTTGCCGCGCTTGAGCCACAGGTACAGCCCGCTGCCCAGCACGATGATGGTCGCGATGTCGAGCAGCGCCCAGATGATCTGCATCGGCATGCCGCCGTAGTCGCCGAAGTGCAGCGGCTGCGACACCAGCAGCGCCGTCAGGTACCAGGGCATCTTCGGCGCGGCGGTCACCTGGGCCGTCTTGGCGTCGACCAGCACCGGCTGCAGCAGCTTCGACGTGAAGGGCTCGTTGCCGCGCATGAAGAAGGTGGTGTGGTGCGGGCTCGAGAACGCCGTGCCGGGGAAGGCGACGAAGGACAGCTTCATGCCGGGCGTCTGCTGGAGCGCGACCTCCATCGAGCGCTGCACCGATGCGCGCTGGGCCACGGGCACCGTCGGCTCGTCCTTGTAGGGCGCGAGAAGCGCGCTGAGCTGGTCGTACTGCCAGTACTTGATGACCAGGTCGGCCCAGGTGTTGATCATGCCGGTGGAGCCCACCACGAACAGCCACACCAGCGTGACGATGCCCAGCAGGTTGTGCAGGTCGAGCCACTTCAGGCGCGGGCGCTTCTCGCGCCGCACGGTGCCGAAGTCGAGCTTGCGCATGAAGGGCGCATAGAGCACCACGCCGGAGACGATGGCCACCAGCAGCAGCAAGCCCATGAAACCCAGGAACAGCTTGCCCGCGAGGCCGGCGAACAGGTCGACGTGCAGCTTGAACATCACGTACATGAAGCCCTCGTCGAGCTTGGGCTGCGCAAGCACGGCGCCGGTGCGCGCGTCCACCGCCACCGACTTGAAGTCGTCCGTGGGTGCGGGCGTTGGCGTGAGCGTGACGAACCAGAGGCCATCGTCGTCCTCGGGCTGCGAAACGAACTGCACCACGCGGTCGGGGTGCTTCGCACGCGCGGTTTCGAGCACGCGGTCCAGGCTCACGCGCGGCGTGTTCGCGGGCATCCTGGGCGACTCGACCTCGGTGCCCAGCAGGTGGCCGATCTCGTGATGGAAGATCAGCGGCAAGCCCGTGATGCACAGGAGCAGCATGAACACGGTGCATACGAGGCTGCTCCACTTGTGCACCCAGGCCCAGGTCTTGATCTTTCGGCTGTTCATGTCGTTGCTGCCCTCGTCGAAAGTGAGCGGTTAGAAGCGGTAGGTCGCGCTGGCCACGACGTTGCGGCGCGAGCCGTACCAGCAGTCGCCGCGCGACAGGCAGGTGCTGAAGTACGCCTTGTCCGTCACGTTGTTGATGTTGAGCGCATAGCGCCACTGCGCCGTGTCGTAGGCAAACACGAGGTCGGCCAGCGCAACGCCCGGCACGCGCGGTCCCACGCCGAATTGCAGGTCGCGGAACGAGCTCATCACGCGCACGCCGGCGCCGGCCGAGAAGCCGCTGACGCCGCCGATCGAGAAGCGGTACTTGGCCCAGACGCTCGCCTGGTGCTTGGGCAGGCCCTCGATCTGCTCGTCGGCATCGGTGTAGTTGTAGTGCGCGACGAGGTCGAGGTCGGGGCCGATGGAGCCCTTGGCCTCGAGCTCGACGCCCCGGGTCTTGGTCTTGCCGGCTTGCGTGTACACATTCGGCGACGGCGAGGTGATCTGGTTCTTCTCCCGCAGATCGTAGACCGCCGCGCTGAACGCCAGCGCGCGGTCCTTCGGCTCGTACTTCACACCGGCTTCCCATTGCTCACCGCGCAAGGGCGTGAAGATCTGTCCGTTGCGCGGCGACTGCGGCGTGAACGATTCGGTGTAGCTCAGATACGGCGACCAGCCCGAGGGCATGGCGTACATCAGGCCGAAGCGCTTGGTGGTTGCGCTGCTCTTCTGCTCGTCGCTGCCTGCCGCGCTGGACACCGCCCTGTCGTGCCGCAGGCCCGCCACGAAGATCCAGTTGTCGAGCTTGACCTGGTCCTGCAGGTAGACGCCGGTCTGGCGCTGGCGGGTGCGCGGCAGCGCCACGCGCTCGGGCAGGTCGACGTGGCCGTACACCGGCGCGTAGACGTCGATGGTGTCGAAGGTCGTCGCGCCCCAGACGTTCTCGCGCTGCCTGGAGAAATCCGCGCCGACCAGCAGCGTGTGCTTCACGGCGCCGGTCTCGAAATGGCCCTCGACATGGTTGTCGAGCGTCTGCGTGCGGTTGCGCGTGAGATAGCTGTCGTAGTAGCGGCCGAGCACGCGCTTGAAGATCGGATCGGTGGCGTCCCAGCTTTCGGCCCCGCTGAAGGCAGCGCCGTAGTGGTAGCGGTTGTCGTTCTCGTTTTTCGCGTAGCGGAAGTTCTGCCGCACGCGCCAGTTCTCGTTGAACTTGTGCTCGAACTGCCAGCCGAAGGTCTTGCGTTCGCTGTCGTAGTAGTCGAAGCCCGGCTCGCCGATGAAGCGGCTGGCGGGAATGCGTCCGTTCGGGTTCGGCAGCAAGGTGCCCTCCCACGGAAGGAACTGCGAGCTGCTGCCGCTCTTGTCCTTTTGCCACAGCCCCTGCAAGGTGAGCGAGGTCGCCGCGCTGGGCCGCCAGGTCAGCGAAGGCGCAATGACGCTGCGGTCGTCGGGCACATGGTCGACCTGCGAGTCCGACTTGCGCTGCAACGCGATCAGCCGGTACGACAGGCTGCCGTCGGCATTCAGCGGCCCCGTGAGGTCGGCCTGGACCTGCTTGCGGCCGAAGCTGCCGAACTGCACGCCCACTTCGCGCTGGGTTTCCTGCAGCGGACGCTTGCTGACCATGTTGACCACGCCCGCCGCGGTGCCCGCGCCGAACAGCATGCCCGCCGGGCCGCGCAGCACTTCGAGCCGCTCCAGCGTGTAGGGCTCGGTGCGCGTGGTGCTGGTGTAGTAGCCATAGGACTGGCGCAGGCCGTCCAGGTAGACGTCGGGCGTGGCGCCGCGGATGCGCACCGAGTCGGTCCGCGAATCCTGGCCATAGGCATCGGAGCGCACACCGGCCGCATAGTTGAGCGCGTCCTGAACATTGCCCGCGCCCTGGTCCACCATCTGGTCGCGCGTGACCACGGTGATCGATTGGGGCGTTTCGGCCAGCGGCGTGTCGGTCTTGGTGGCGGTGGCGGCGTTCCGGGCGCGGTAGCCGATCACCGGCGAGGTTGCGGTTTCGGCCTCGGCGCTCGCATCGACCTTCACCTCCGGCAAGGCGCCGGGCGCCGTCGCGGTCTGGGCCAGGACCTGGTGATGCACGTAGACCGCCATGCAGCCTGCCAGAACCGATGCGACCCTGCGCCCCGCCAATAACCTTGCCATTCCCGCTCCACTCCGAAACATTATTAAGAACGATTCGCATTCTATTTATAAAGCCCCATTTGTTCCGATTTCCCCGCCTCGGCAAGGGGACGTTCGGCCACCGCATGCATCCGCGGCGCAGGCGCGGCGCAAGGCAAAGCGGCTACGATCCGGCCGCACGTCGTGTGCGTTCGCGGGCCCCATGCTCCACAAGTTCCTCGCCTCTTTGTTCCCCGCGCTGCGCGGCCTGGCGCTTTGGCTGGTGGCCGCTGGCATCGCCGGGGTGCTCGCAGGCTGCGCCGGCCTGCCTCCGCGCACGCCCGAGCCGCCAACGCTCTCGATCGCCGCCTCGCCCTCCACCGCGCTCGGCCGCGCCGCGGCCAGCCTGGACACCGCCGCGCACGATGGGCTGTCGAGCATCCGGCCGCTGGTGGAGGCTTCCTTTGCGCTCGATGCACGCTTCGAGCTGATGCGGCGCGCGCAGGCCTCGCTGGACGTGCAGACCTACCAGCTCGGCAACGACAAGACCGGCCGCCTGCTGCTGCGCGAACTGCGAAATGCTGCGCGCCGCGGCGTGCGGGTGCGCCTGCTGCTCGACGACTTCTACACGACCGGCATGGACCGCCTGCTGCTCGGCCTGGCCGCGGAGCCCAATGCCGAGGTCCGGCTGTTCAACCCCTTCGTCAACGCCCGCGACCACTCGGCCACGCGCTGGCTCGAGTTCTTCGGCGATTTCCGCCGGCTCAACCACCGCATGCACAACAAGCTCTTCGTGGCCGATGGCGCCATGGCCATCGCGGGCGGGCGCAACCTGGCCGACGAATACTTCCTGCGCAGCGAGGATGCCAACTTCATCGACTTCGAGCTCCTCATGGCGGGCCCCGTGGTTCCGGAAGCCGCCCGCATCTTCGACACCTACTGGAACAGCGAGGTGGTCTACCCGCTCCAGCGGGTTGCCGGCGCCAGCGGCACGCCGGAGGCCCTGAAGTCGGAATTCGAAGCCGCCACCTCGGCGGTCCACGCCCCTGCGCCGGCCGCGCTTCAGGGCACCGACGTGATGGGCGACCCGCCGCTCGGCGTCCAGCTGGCCGACATCGGCCGCATGAAGTGGATGCGCGCCGACGCCCATGCCGCGGCCGACAGCCCCAACAAGGCGCTGGGCATCCTCGCATCGCCCGCCGAATCGCTCGCTGCGCGCTTCCATGAGATGACCGCCACGGCGCGCTCGGACGTGGTGGTGATCTCGCCCTACTTCATTCCCGGCGACGAAGGCATGGCCCGCATCCGCGAGGGCCGGGCGCGCGGCGTGCGCATCAGCGTCATCACCAATTCGCTGGCCGACAGCGACGAGCCGCTGGTCAACATCAACTACAACCGCTACCGCGTCGACATGCTGAAGCTGGGCGTGAACCTGTACGAGGTCAGCACCCAGCAGCTCAAGCGCAACCGCCAGCTGCGCAGCCTGCTCAAGAAGGCGCGCGGCCGCCTGCATGCCAAGCTCGCGCTGGTCGACCGCGAGTGGGTGCTGCTCGGCTCGATGAACCTCGACCCGCGCTCGGCGCGGCTGAACACCGAATTCGGCGTTCGCGTGCGGAGTTTCGAGCTGACCCAGGCACTTCTGTATGCCTACCAGCTGGACGACATCGAGGGCGTCTACCGCGTCGTGCTGATGCCCGACGGCGAGAACGTGCAATGGATAGGCACCGGCGACGTGGACAACGAGGTGCTGGACAGCGAGCCCGATTCGAGCCTGCTCACGCGGCTGCAGCTGCTGCTGTTCTCCTGGTTCGTGCCGACCGACCAGTTGTAGCGGACGTCTACAATAGGTAATGAGAGTTATTCTCATTAACTGTAAATAAAACGTCAACAAATTGCAATGAGATTCCGCATCCGGTCGTCACGCATCGCCTTTGCCTTGCTCCCCCTCGCTTCCATTTCCCCGCTCTCCATGGCACAAGGCACCGGCAACGGACAGCCGGACCCGGCGAGCACATCGCTGCCCGAAGTGCATGTGGTCGCCGAGCCCGAATCCGGCGGCTACAACCCCACGACCAGCAGCGGTGCCACGCGCACCAGCACGCTGCTGCGAGAGGTGCCGCAGTCGGTGCGCATCGTCTCCAGCCAGCTGATCGAGGACATGGGTGCAACGCGACTGGCCGACACGGTGGATCTTGTGAGCGGGATCACGCGCCTCAACGACTTCGGCGGCACCTGGGACAACTTCGGCATCCGCGGGTTCAGCAGTACCGACATGGGATTCCTGGTCAACGGTTTCCCCGGATCGCGCGGCTACAACCCGCCGCGCGACACCGCCACGGTCGAGCGCTTCGAATTCCTCAAGGGGCCGGCGTCGGCCATCTACGGCAGCAGCGAGCCGGGCGGCACCATCAACATCGTCACGAAGAAGCCGGAGTTCACGCGCCGCAACACGGCCGACTTCAGCATCGGCAGCCAGGGCCTGCGCCGCAGCACGCTGGACAGCACCGGCGCGCTGAGCCGGAACGTGGCCTACCGGCTGAACCTGGCGGTGGAGGAAGGCGACAGCCGAAGCGACCTGCTGAGCAACAGGCGCACCCTGGTGGCACCCGCGCTGACCTGGGTCATCGACGACAAGACAGTGCTCAACTACGAGTCCGAATTCCTGCGTTCGAAAACGCCGCTGGACCGCGGGCTGATCAATGTTCGCGGCCTGCTCGGAACCTTGCCGCGCGACCGTGTGCTCAATGAGCCCGACGACGGCAACATGACGCTCACCAGCAATACGCACCAGCTCACGCTGGACCGCCAGCTGTCGGAAAACTGGCGCGCGCGCATCGGTGCGAGCTACAAGGAAAGCACCTTCTCCGGCAACTACACCGAAGCGACTTCGCTCGCCAGCGACAACCGGACGCTCAACCGCCGCGCCACCTGGCGCCAGCTGCCGTCGCGCGACACGTCCTTCCAGGCGGAGCTGGAAGGCAAGTTCGCGACCGGCGCCCTGGCCCACACGCTGCTGGTCGGCGTGGAAGCGTCCAGGCTGTGGATGAACACCGAAATCCTCCGCTCGGGCAACTACCCGATCGACATCTACCAGCCTGTCTATGGCAAGCCCCGGCCGCCGCTCACCTCGCTCACCTCCAGCTCGGACGAGCACCAGCGCGCGAGCGCGGTTTTCCTGCAGGACCAGATCAGCCTTTCGCCGCAGTGGAAGCTGCTGGTGGGCGCCCGCTACGACCATTTCAGGCAGCGCATCGAGGACCGCGTGAACCGCAACAGCGCCCAGAAGCATGATGCTGTTTCGCCGCGCGCCGGCCTCACCTACCTGCCGAACGACTGGAGCTCCTGGTACGTCTCGGCCGGCAAGTCGTTTCGCGGCAACAGCGGCACCGACAAGAACGGCCAGGCCTTCGATCCGCAGCGTTCCACCGCGCTGGAGGCCGGCCTGAAGCTGCAGACGCCGGACCAGCGCCTGGGCGCCAACCTGGCCGTGTTCGACATCAAGAAGACCAACGTGCTGACGGCCAGCGACACGCCCGGCTTCTCCGTGGCGGCCGGCGAGGTCAAGAGCAGCGGCTTCGAGGCAGACGTCTACGGCCAGATCGACAGGAACTGGCGGGTGAGCGGAAATTTCGCCTATGTCGACGCCCGCATCTCGAAGGACGCAACGCTGGCGCCCGGCACGCGCATCGTGAACATCCCGAGGACGAGCGCCGGCCTGTTCGCCATCCGCGAGGATGCGCTGGCCGACGGCAGCCGCTATGGCGTGGGTGCCGGCATCAACTACGTGGGCAACCGTTCGGGCAACAGCGCCGACACCTACTCGCTGCCGGCCTACACCACCGTCAAGCTGGTGAGCTTCTGGCAGATCAACAAGACCGCCCGCGTGTCGATCGACGTGCACAACCTCTTCAACCGGAACTTCTACACCGCCTCGTGGGGCAACCTGTACGTGATTCCGGGCGCCAGGCGCAGCGTCGTGGCCAGCCTGAAGCTGGACCTCTGAAGCCCTCGCGACCAAAAACCGAGCGCAGTTACAGCCCGGCGGGCCGCCCCGGCCTTGAAAGTCCGCCGATTGCCCTTATGATTAGCACTCGCTGCTGACGAGTGCTAACAAGGCCTCGCTTCCAGTCGATGGGCCGCCGGCCTTTTCCGCCGGCGCCCGACCACAACCCCGTTTCTTATCCAGGAGATGCAATGAAACTTCGTCCTTTGGCCGATCGCGTGATCGTCAAGCGTGTTGACAGCGAAACCAAGACCGCCTCTGGCATCGTCATCCCCGACGCAGCCGCCGAAAAGCCCGATCAGGGTGAAGTCCTGGCCGTCGGCCCCGGCAAGCGCACCGAAAAGGGCGACCTGACCGCACTGACCGTCAAGGTCGGCGACCGCGTCCTGTTCGGCAAGTACAGCGGCCAGACCGTCAAGGTCGATGGCGACGAACTGCTGGTCATGAAGGAAGACGACCTCTTTGCCGTGGTCGAGAAGTAATCAATTCATCCCTATTCGGAGTAATAAAACATGGCAGCAAAAGACGTAGTCTTCGGCGGTGAAGCCCGCGCACGCATGGTCGAGGGTGTCAACATCCTCGCCAACGCCGTCAAGGTGACCCTGGGCCCCAAGGGCCGCAACGTGGTGCTCGAGCGCTCGTTCGGCGCCCCCACCGTCACCAAGGACGGTGTGTCGGTCGCCAAGGAAATCGAACTCAAGGACAAGCTCCAGAACATGGGCGCCCAGCTCGTGAAGGAAGTGGCCTCCAAGACCAGCGACAACGCCGGTGACGGCACCACCACCGCCACGGTGCTGGCCCAGGCCATCGTTCGCGAAGGCTTCAAGTACGTGGCCGCCGGCATCAACCCGATGGACCTGAAGCGCGGCATCGACAAGGCCGTGACGGCCCTGGTCGAAGAGCTGAAGAAGGCTTCCAAGCCCACCACCACGTCGAAGGAAATCGCTCAAGTCGGCTCGATCTCGGCCAACAGCGACGAAACCATCGGCAAGCTCATCGCTGACGCGATGGACAAGGTCGGCAAGGAAGGCGTGATCACCGTGGAAGACGGCAAGTCGCTGGACAGCGAACTCGACGTCGTCGAAGGCATGCAGTTCGACCGCGGCTACCTGTCGCCCTACTTCATCAACAACCCCGAGAAGCAATCGGCGCTGCTCGACAACCCCTTCGTGCTGCTGTTCGACAAGAAGATCAGCAACATCCGCGACCTGCTCCCCACGCTGGAACAAGTCGCCAAGGCTGGCCGTCCGCTCCTGATCATTGCCGAAGAAGTCGAAGGCGAAGCCCTGGCTACGCTGGTGGTGAACACGATCCGCGGCATCCTGAAGGTCGTGGCCGTGAAGGCACCTGGCTTCGGCGACCGCCGCAAGGCCATGCTGGAAGACATCGCCATCCTGACGGGCGGCAAGGTCATCGCTGAAGAAGTGGGCCTGACGCTCGAAAAGGTGACGCTGGCCGACCTGGGCCAAGCCAAGCGCATCGAAGTGGGCAAGGAAAACACCATCATCATCGACGGTTCGGGCGCTGCGGCCGACATCGAAGCCCGCGTGAAGCAAGTGCGCGTGCAGATCGAGGAAGCCACGAGCGACTACGACCGTGAAAAGCTGCAAGAGCGCGTGGCCAAGCTGGCCGGCGGCGTTGCAGTGATCAAGGTCGGCGCTGCCACCGAAGTCGAGATGAAGGAAAAGAAGGCACGCGTCGAAGACGCCCTGCACGCCACCCGCGCTGCAGTGGAAGAAGGCGTTGTGGCCGGCGGCGGCGTGGCTCTGCTGCGTGCCAAGCAAGCCGTGGGCGACAAGGTCAAGGGCGACAACGCCGACCAGGACGCCGGCATCAAGCTGGTGCTCAAGGCCATCGAAGCGCCCCTGCGCGAAATCGTGAACAACGCCGGCGGCGAAGCCTCGGTGGTGGTGAACGCCGTGTTGGCCGGCAAGGGCAACTACGGCTTCAATGCCGCCAACGACACGTACGGCGACATGCTCGAGCTGGGCATCCTGGATCCGACCAAGGTGACCCGCACCGCGCTGCAGAACGCAGCATCGGTGGCTTCGCTGCTGCTGACGACCGAAGCCATGGTCGCCGACGCACCGAAGGAAGAAGCCGGTGCCGGCGGCGGCATGCCCGACATGGGCGGCATGGGTGGTATGGGCGGCATGGGAATGTAATTTCCCGGCTGAGCTCTATTGCTCACCAAAACGAAAGGGCCGCGAAAGCGGCCCTTTTTCATTGCGCGTACGAATTAACGGAACTGGTCGCGCAGCGCCGTATAGAGCGCCCGGAAGCGCGCATGACGCGCCTTGTGCCCATCGGCACCTTCAAGCGAAGGCACCAGCTGTTGCTTCACCGGCGGCAGCGTGCACACCTCGGCCACGGTGCCGCCGTCAGCCAGCCAGGCAAGGCGGGCCGCGCCCAGCGCCCCACCCGTCTCGCTGCCCGCGTACAGCGTGAGCGGCAGCTCGAAGATATCGGCCAGCAGCTGGCCCCACCAGACACTGCGCGCGCCACCGCCCACCAGCGCCACTTCGCGCAGCGGCATGCCGGCCGGCAGGCGCAGGGTGTCGAAGCCGTCGCGCAGGCCGAAGCTCACGCCCTCGACCACGGCATAGGCGATCTCCGCCGGGCCGTGCGCATGCGTGAGCCCGAACAGCACGCCCTGCGCGTTGGGATTGTTGTGCGGGGAACGCTCGCCCGAAAGGTATGGCAGGAACAGCGGGCAGCGCGCGCGCTGCGCGGGCGCGACCGACGCTGCCGCTTCGAGCAGCGCGGCCTCGTCGGCGAACCGGAAGGCCTTGGCGGCCCAGCTCACGGCGCTCGCGGCCGAGAGCATCACCGACATCTGGTGCCAGCGGCCGGGCAGCGCATGGCAGAAGGCATGCATCGCCTGCGCGGGGTTCGGCAAAAAGCGGTCGGTCGAGACGAACACCACGCCCGAGGTGCCGAGCGACACGAAGCCCTGCCCCGGTTCCACCAGCCCCATGCCCACGGCGCTGGCGGCGTTGTCGCCCGCGCCACCGGCGATGAGCACGGCAGCGGCGCCATTGCCCACGCCCCAGCGCGCGGCCAGCTCGGGCTTGAGCTGCGCCGACACTTCGCTGCCCTCCACCAGCCGCGGCATGTGCCCGCGCGTGAGGCCGGTGGCCGCGAGCAGTTCGTCGGACCAGTCGCGCGCGCCCACGTCGAGCCACAGCGTGCCGGCCGCATCGGACATTTCGCTGACGGCCTCGCCGCTCAGCATGAAGCGCAGCCAGTCCTTGGGCAGCAGCACGCGCGCCGTGCGGTTGAAGATTTCAGGCTCGTGCTCGCGCACCCACAGCAGCTTGGGTGCGGTGAAGCCGGGCATCGCAAGGTTGCCCGCGATCTCGCCCAGGCGCGGCACGGCGCGCGCAAGCGCCTCGCACTGCGGGCCGCTGCGTCCGTCGTTCCAGAGGATGGCGGGCCGCAGCACCTCGCCCGCGGCGTCGAGCAGCGTGGCGCCGTGCATCTGGCCCGACAGGCCGATGGCGCGCACGGCCGAGAGCGCTTCAGCATGCGCGCCGCGAAGCTCCGCCATCACCTGCTCCAGCGCCTGCCACCATTGGCTAGGCGCCTGCTCCGACCAGAGCGGCTCTGGCCTCTCGACCGTGAGCGGCGCACGCGCCACGCCGACGATGCGGTGGTCGCCGGCGAGCAGCAGCGCCTTGAGCTCGGACGTGCCGAGATCGAGTCCCAGATACAAGATGGTGCTCCCTGATTGGTGCCTTGAAAGCGCTTGGTGTGGGCGTCAGCCGAACCGCGTGTCGGCCTGGCGCCTGAACTCGCTCGGGGTCATGCCCTTGATCTCGAGGAAGCGCCGGTTGAAGTTGGCCACGTTGTTGAAGCCGACCTGGTAGCAGATGTCGGTCACGTAGTGGTCGGTCTGCATCAGCAGGTGGCAGGCGCTGTTGATGCGCACGCGATTGACGAAGTCGGTGAAGCTGTTGCCGGTGGAGCGCCGGAAGAAGCGGCTGAAGCGGCTTTCGCTCATGCCGAGCTCGGCCGCCACGTCCGACATGGAGATCGGCTCCGCCATGTTGCTGGTGATGCGGTTGACGATGTCGTTGATCTGGTCGACCTGCGCATCGCCTTCGACGCCGTGCGCGCCCTGCATCTGCACGCTGGAGAGCAGCCGGTAGTCGGTGCATTGCGCGAGGTCGGCCATGAACTCGAGGAACAGCCCGAGCCGGCGCACGCCGCGCGCGGCCTTGATGTTGTCCCAGTGCGCCTGCGCCTGCTGCGACATGCCGAAGAACTCGATGCCGTGCCGCGCGCGCTCGAACAGCTGCATCACATCGCGCAGCTCCGGAATCTCGGCCGCGGCGCGCTCGATGGGCTCGTGGCGGAACTGGATCACCCGGTCGCGGCCCGCGGCGCCGCCTTCGGGCACGTCCAGCGAGATCCAGTTGTGCGGCAGCCGCGGCCCGCAGAGCACAAGGTGCCCGGGCTGGAACGGCCCGATCCAGTCGCCGATGAAGGCCTTGCCCGAGGTTTCGGTGATCAGGTGCAGCTCGTAGTCTTCATGGAAGTGCCACCGCACCAGCGGGCTCGGAAAGCCGTGCGCGAGGCAGCGCACCAGGCCGGTTTCGGGGGCCTCGTAGCCCAGCGACGGGGAGCGCGCGATGTCGCGCTCCAGCTCGGGTTGGCGCTGACGGGGAATCGAGCGTTTGCGTGTGGACGTTGTCATGGCAGCACGGGGGTCAAGGCCGGGACGCGACGGCCTCATTGTCTTCCTGCGCCAGCGCGGCGTGAACCGCGTCGAGCGTGGGTGGATCGGCGCCTTCGCGGGTGCAGTTGAGGGCGGCGGCGGTGGCGGCGAAGCGCATCACCTCGCGCCAGGCGCCGTCGCTCAGCTCGCCGAGCCGGGCCGGGTGCTCGACGCCATGCGCGAGCAGCGCGACCGAGAGCCCGGCCGTGAAGGTGTCGCCCGCGCCGATGGTGTCGACCACCTTGACCCGCGGCGCCGCCACGGCAAGCGGCGCATGCCCCGTGCGCCAGAGCGTGGCGCCGGCGCCGCCGCGCGTGACGATCACCGCATGCGCGCCGGCCTGGAGGCACTCCGCGGCCAGCGCATCGACCGGCTGGCCGGGGGCGAGCAGTTCGGCGTCCTCGTCGCTGAGCTTGACCAGGTCGGCCATGGCCAGCCAGCCCGTCACGCGCTCGCGGTAGGCGGCCATGTCGGGAATCAGGCTGGGCCGCACGTTCGGATCGAACACGATCACGCGGCGCCCGGCGTTGGCCGTGACCAGCTCGGCAATGCGCGTGGCCGCCGGCTCCTGCAGCAGCGAGATCGAGCCGAAATGAAGGAAGCGGCACTCCGCCGGCAGCTGCGGCGGCGGCTCGGGCGCCCAGGTGGCATCGGCGCTGCCGCGCGTGTAGAAGGCGTAGCGGTTGGTCTCGGGCGTGCGCTCGACGAAGGCCAGCGTCGACGGCGCATTGCTGCGCAGGATGAAGCTGGTATCGACGCCGTTGCGTTCGAGAAAACGCATCAGCCGTTCGCCGAACAGGTCGGTCGACAGCTGCGTGAGAAAGCCGGTGGGCTGGCCCAGGCGCGCGCAGGCCACTGCGGTGTTGAGCGGCGAACCGCCCTCGTGGCCGAGGAACGCGAGCGCGCCGGCCTCGCTGGCGGTGAAATCGATGAGGGCTTCGCCCGTGAGTGCAATGCGCATGGTTCTCGGATTCTCTTCTGTCAGGGCAAGGCGCGCGCATCGGCCAGGAAGCCGCGCTCCGCGGCCAGCGTGGCAGGATGGTCGAGCAGCTCGGCAAAGAGGCGCGGCGGAATCGTGATGGCGCCCACGCCGAGCGCCAGCAACGCAAGATAGGCCTCGCGCGAGCGGATGCTGGCGACCAGCAGGCGCGTGCCCGACGAAGGCCGCAGCGCCACCAGCGCCTGCATCTGCGCGATCAGCGCCAGTCCATTGACACCAGCGTCGTCGAGCCGGCCGAGGTACGGTGCCGCGTAGGCCGCGCCCAACTGCGCGGCAAAGTGGGCCTGCTCGGGCGCATACACGGCGGTCCAGGTGATGGGCACGCCCTGCGCGATGAGCCGCGCGCCGGCATCCAGGCCCTGGCGCGTGGCGGGAATCTTCACGACCAGCTGGCCCCGGTCGAAGTGCGGGAGCAAGGCGGCTGCGTCTTCGAGCATGCCGTCGACGTCACTGGAATACACCTGGGCTTGCACCTGGCGTGCACCCAGTTCGATGCAGCGCTTGAGCAGACCGGGCACTTCGCCGCGGCCGATGCCGGCGCGCTTGAGCAGCGTGGGGTTGGTCGTCACGCCATGCACCACCGGGTGCGGCAGGCAAGTCTTCAGTTCAGACAGGTCGGCGCTGTCCAGGTATAGATGGAAGTCTTCGGTCATGACTGTGCGTTCTTGGCTCTCTTGTTCTTTGCTCTCTTGTTCAGGGCGTGTGCACAGATCACCGGGTACTCCCCTCCGCGAATGTCCCCCGGCCTGCGGCCTCCTCCTTGATTTCGCTGCGGGGAGCACCCGATGCTCTGTGCACCAGGGCACGTTCGTGGTGTATCGCTGATCAACGACTGCTCCGCGTAACGCTCCCGTCGATGGGGTGCCTTGCGCAGCGAAATCAAGGGGGAGGCCGAAGGCCGGAGGACATTCGCGGAGCAAGGTACCCCGTCGGCGGGAGCGCGCCCTGAATGACCCTCGCCGCGATAAGAAAAACAAGGCTTCATCTCAGCTCATGACATTACCGCCATCGACATTGAGCGTCTGCGCCGTGATGTAGCGCGCCTCGTCGCTGGCAAGAAACACGGCCGCGCCGGCGATGTCGGCCGGCACGCCCATGCGGCCGAGCGGCACCTCCAGGCCCACGCGGCGCTTCTTCTCGCCGGGCGGCAGCCCCTCGGCCTTGGCGAACAGGCTGTCGACATGGTCCCACATCGGCGTGTCGACCACACCGGGTGCAATGCCGTTGACACGGATGCCGTGCGGCGCCATGGCCAGCGCGGCGCTCTGGGTGTAGCTGATGACCGCGGCCTTGGTCGCGCAATAGTGCGACACCAGCGCCTCGCCGCGCCGCCCCGCCTGCGAGGCCATGTTGATGACCGACGCACCCTGCGTACCGGCCTCCACCATGTGGCGCAGCACGGCCTGCATCACGAAGAACATGCCCTTCACGTTGACGGCAAAGAGCCGGTCGAACGAGGCTTCGTCGCTGTCGAGCAGCGGCGCCAGGTCGAACACCGCGGCGTTGTTGAACAGCGTGTGGATCGGACCGAAGGCGACCTGCGCCTCGGCCAGCATGTGCGCGATGGCCTGCGTGTCCGTCACGTCGGCCGCGATGTAGGCGAGCTTGTCGGGGTGCTGCTGCTGCAGCGCGCGCACGGCCTCGGGCGCCGCCGCCGCACGATCGATCACGCTGCAGCGCGCGCCCTCGGCAATGCAGGCCTCGGCCACGGCCAGGCCGATGCCGCCACCGGCGCCGGTCAGCAGCACGTGGCGGTTCTTCAAACGTTCGCTCATTTCGTTGCTCCAGGGTTCTTCAGGAAATTTGCCACGCGCGCGCTCGCTGCGCGCACCGCGCCCACCAGCCGCGCATCGCCCGCGGCGGCGCCCCACAGTGCCGGGTCGGCGCACAGCGCGAGCACCGGATCGGCGGCATCGCAGATCGCGTGCGCCACGGCCTCGTCCATGCCCTGGTCCTGGTAGGCATAGGGCAGCGCCCCGCGATGCCAGCGCTGCAGGAAGGCCAGGAACAGCGCGGGCAGCATCGCGACGCTGTCGATCGGCTGCCCCGCGGCCAGCCGCTCGCGCACCGTGGGCGCGATGAAGCCCGGGATCTTGGAAAAACCATCGGCCGCCACGCGCTGGTTGGTGTCGCGGATCGCGGGGTTGCCGAAGCGGTCGAGCACCACGTCGCGGTAGGCCGCAAGGTCGATCGGGCTCGGGCTGAGGCACGGGATCACGTCGTCGCTGACGTAGTCGAAGGCCATCTTGCGGATGGCCGCGTCGTGCGTGCCTTCGTGGATGAAGTTCAGCCCCGCCAGCGTGCCGGCCCAGGCGATGCAGCTGTGCGTGGCGTTGAGGATGCGGATCTTGGCCTCTTCATAGGGCTGCACCGATTCGACCAGCTCCACGCCCACGCGGCCCCAGTCGGGCCGGCCGGCCGCAAAGTTGTCTTCGATCACCCACTGGATGAAGCTCTCGCCGCTGATCGCGGCCGCATCGTCGCGGCCCGTTGCGGCCTGCACGCGTGCGCGCAGCTCGGGCGGCGGGCGCGGCGTGATGCGGTCGACCATCGCATTGGGGCAGGCGGTGTTCGCCCGCACCCATGCCAGCAGATCGGCGTCGCCCGCGCGTTCGATGAATTCGAGCAGCCCGGCGCGGAAGCGATCGCCGTTGTGGCGCAGGTTGTCGCAGTTGAGCAGCGTCACCGCACCGGCCTGCGCAGCCTTGCGTGCACGCAGGATCGCGCAGACGGCGCCGTAGATGGTCACGCCTTCGCCGGGAGCATCGCCGCGCCGCGCGCGCTCGATGTCGGCCGCCAGATCGCCGAACGACAGGTCCAGCCGGCCCTTGGTGTCGAGGTAGTAGCCGGCCTCGGTCACGGTGAACGAAACGATGCGCGTGGACGGCGCGGCGCCGCGTGCGATCACCGCGGCCAGCGAGGGCTCCCACGGCAGCACTTCGCGGATGGCCTCGATCTGTTCGTAGCGCAACTCGCCGGCCGGCGACACGGTTTCGAGCGTGTAGCGCCCGCCCTGCGCCTGCAGCGCGGCCACCACATCGGCCATGTCGGGCCGGATGTTGGCGCCCGAGAGCGACCAGCGGGTGTCGCCCGCATCGATCAGCCGCTGCAGGTAGACGGCCTGGTGGGCCCGATGGAACGAGCCGAGTCCGAGGTGAAGCACCACGAACTCCGAAGGAGCCGGGGGTGAGGTTGGCGCACCGAGAGGCGCTGCTGCGAGGGTCACGGGAATGTTCCGGAAGAAATCAGGCGGAGACCGAGCGGCCTTCGCGGTTGAACAAATGAAGCACCGACGGATCGAGCTCGACCGCCACGTCGTCGCCTGCATGCAGCGGCGTGCGTTCGTTCTGGCGCGCGATCAGCGGCACGCCGCCCACGTCGACGTGGATCAGCGTGTCGGCGCCCAGCGCCTCGATCAGCTCCACGCGCCCCGGCACGCCCGCGGGCGCAGCCTGCTTCGGATGCACGCGCAGGCCTTCGGGCCGCACGCCCAGGAAGCCGTCGCTCGGCAGCCGACCGCCGGTGGCGGCGGAAAAACTCGGAATGGCGCTTGCCGCCACCATGTTCATCGACGGCATGCCGATGAACTGCGCGACGAACTGGTTGGCCGGGTGGTCGTACAGCTCGAGCGGCGTGCCCACCTGCTCGATGAGCCCGTCCCTGAGCACCACCACGCGGTCGGCCAGCGTCATGGCCTCGACCTGGTCGTGCGTCACGTAGATGGTGGTGGCGCCGAGCGAGCGGTGCAGCTTGTGGATCTCGACGCGCGTGTTGCCGCGCAGCGCCGCATCCAGGTTGGACAGCGGCTCGTCGAACAGGAACACCTTGGGCGCGCGAACGATCGCGCGGCCGATGGCCACGCGCTGGCGCTGGCCGCCCGACAGGTCCTTAGGCGTGCGGTCGAGGTACTGCGTGAGGTTGAGCGTCTTCGCCGCGTACTCCACCTTGGTCTTGATCTCGTCCTTGGGCACGCCCGCGAGCTTGAGCGCGAAGGACATGTTGTCGTACACGCTCATGTGCGGATAGAGCGCATAGCTCTGGAACACCATCGCCAGGTCGCGCTTGCCCGAAGGCGCCCAGGTGATGTCCTTGCCGTCGAGCAGCAACTTGCCGCTGGTGATCGGCTCGAGCCCCGCAATGAGGCGCAGCAGCGTCGACTTGCCGCAGCCCGAAGGACCGACGAAGACGATGAACTCGCCCTTCTGGATCTCGAGGTCGACGCCCTTGATGATGTCGACGTCGCCGAAGCTCTTCTTGATGTCTTTGAGTTGCAGGTAGGCCATGGGGTGTCTCCCTTTCTTTACTTGACGGCGCCGAAGGTCAGGCCCTGGACGAGCTGCTTCTGGCTGAACCAGCCGAACACGACGATGGGCGCGATGGCCATCAGCGAGGCGGCAGACAGCTTGGCCCAGAACAGGCCTTCGGGGCTGGAGTACGAGGCGATCAGCGTGGCCAGCGTGCCGGCCTTGGCCGAACTGAGGTTGAGCGCCCAGAAGGCCTCGTTCCAGCTCAGCACCAGGCACAGGAGGCCGGTCGATGCGAGCCCGCCCACCGACAGCGGCAGCACGACGTGGCGGAACTCGGTCCACAGGCTCGCGCCGTCCATGCGCGCGGCTTCGAGGATCTCGTTCGGAATGTCCTTGTAGGCGCTGTAGAGCATCCACACCATGATCGGCAGGTTCGACAGCGTGAACACGATCGTGAGCGCGGTGAGCGAGTCCAGCAGGCCCGCGGTCTGCGCGAGCACGTAGATCGGCACCAGCGCACCGACGGCCGGCATCATCTTGGTGGAGAGCATCCACATGAGGATGTCGCGCGTCTTCTTCGTGCGGAAGAAGGCCATCGAGTACGCCGCGGGCGCCGCGATCAACAGGCCGATGACGGTCGAGCCCAGGCTGGTGATGAGCGAGTTGCGCGCATACAGCAGGTAGTCGCTGCGGCGCTGCACTTCGCTGAAGTTGCCGAGCGTGGGCTCGAAGATGAAGAGCGGCGGCACGTGGATCGCCTGCAGCTCCGTCTTGAAGGCCGTGAGGAACAGCCAGCCGAGCGGAAAGAACAGCAGCAGCGCCACGGCCCAGGCACCCGCGGTGCGCAGCAGTTGCGGAAGGAAGTTGCTGGGTTGCATGGTCGTTCCTTCAGTCGAGGTTCTTGCCGATGATGCGGATCAGGAACACGGCCACGATGTTGGCCAGCACCACCGCGAACAGCGCACCGGCCGAGGCCACGCCCACGTCGAAGTTCATCAGCGACTGCTTGAAGATCAGGTAGGTCATGTTGGTGCTCTCGTTGCCCGGGCCGCCGTTGGTGGTGATGGCGATCTCGGCGAACACGCTGAGCAGGAAGATCATCTCGATCATGATCACCACCGCCATCGGCCGGCCGAGGTGCGGGATGGTCAGGTAGAAGAAGCGCTGGAATGCGCTCGCGCCGTCCATGCGCGCGGCTTCCATCTGCTCGCGGTCGAGCGACTGCAGCGAGGTGATGAAGATCAGGCAGGCGAACGGCAGCCACTGCCAGGCCACCATGACGATCACCGAGAACAGCGGCACGTCGGTGAGCCAGTCGACCGGCGTCGCGCCGAAGAAGCGCCACACGTCGGCCAGGATGCCGTAGATGGGGTTCATCATCATGTGCTTCCACAGCAGCGCATTGACCGCGGGCATGACGAAGAACGGCGAGATCAGCAGCACCCGCACGATGCCGCGGCCCGGAAACGGTTCGTTCACCAGGAGCGCGAGCAGCACGCCGAGCACCACGGTGATGACGATCACGCTGCCGATCAGCACCAGCGTGTTCCAGGTGGCGGGCCAGAAGTCCGGATCGGTGACGAAGTAGTGAAAGTTCTCGATGCCCGCGAAGGTGCGTTCGCCGGGCTGCATGAGGTTGTAGTTCACGAACGAGAAGTACAACGTCATCGCGAGCGGCACGATCATCCACAAAAGGAGCGTGAGCACGGCGGGCGCCATGAGGGCGCGGGGCAGGAGTCGTTTCATGAGGAAGTTCCTTCTCGTTGTCTCTGGCTCCTTCCCCCGCCGGGGGAAGGCTGGGATGGGGGCTCCTGGATCAGGCGCTGCGGTGATTGGTGCGCCGCGTGCCCCCACCCCTGCCCTCCCCCGGAAGGGGAGGGAGCAAGAAAGTAAGCCCCGCTTACTTGTAGTAGCCAGCCTTCTTCATCTCGCGCTCCGCCGCCGTCTGCGAGGTCTTGAGCGCCTGGTCCACCGTGACCTTGCCCGACAGCGCCGCACTCATCTGCTGGCCCACCGCCACGCCGATGGCCTGGAACTCGGGGATGGCCGCGTACTGCACGCCCACGTACGGCGACTTGGGCAGCGTGCTGTCGCTGAGGTTGGCCGTATCGATGGCCTTCTTCTCGGCTTCGGCGAATTTGGCGACCTTCTGGAACTCGGGGTTCGCATAGGTCGACTTGCGCGTGCCGGTCGGCACCGAAGCCCAGCCGGTTTCCTTGGCCACCAGGTTGACGTAGTCCTTGGACGTGGCCCACTTGATGAACTTCTGCGCGGCCTCGTCCTTGGACGAACTGGCCGGAATGGCGAGGTTCCACGACCACAGCCAGTTGGCGCCCTTGGGCGTGGCGGCGGTCGGTGCCTGCGCGAACGCCACCTTGTCGGCCACCTTCGACTGCTTCGGGTCGCTGATGAACGAGGCCGCGATGGTCGCGTCGACCCAGGCCGCGCACTTGCCTTCGTTGAAGAGCGCGAGGTTCTCGTTGAAGCTGTTGGCCGAGGCGCCCGGCGGGCCGTCCTTCTTCATCAGGTCGACGTAGAAGGTGATCGCATCCTTCCAGGGCTTGGTGTCGATCTGCGGCTTCCACTGCATGTCGAACCACTGGCCGCCATGCGTATTGACCAGCGTGGTCAGGAAGGCCATGTTGTCGCCCCAGCCCGGCTTGCCGCGCAGGCACATGCCGTACACGCCGGCCTTCGGGTCGTTGGCCTTGTCGGCGAACTCCTTCACCTGCGCCCAGGTCGGCTGGTCGGAGAACTTCACGCCCAGCTTGTCGGCCAGGTCCTTGCGGTACATGAGCATCGAGCTCTCGCCGTAGAACGGGGCGGCGTAGAGCTTGCCATCGGTCGACAGGCCGTTGCGGATGGCGGGCAGCAGGTCGTCCACGTCGTAGGCGGCGTCGGTGGCGATGGGCTTGAGCCAGCCCTTCTTCGACCAGATCGGGGTTTCGTACAGGCCGATGGTCATCACGTCGAACTGGCCGCCCTTGGTGGCGATGTCGGTGGTCACGCGCTGGCGCAGCGTGCCTTCTTCCAGCGTGACCCACTTGAGCTTGATGTCGGGGTTGGCCTTTTCGAAGAAGGGCGTGAGCTTCTGCATCTCGATCATGTGGCCGTTGTTGACGGTCGCGATCACGAGTTCGGTGGCGGCATGGGAGGCGAGCCCCGTGCCGGCGAGTGCGAGGACGAGGCCCGCTTTCAGAAAACGCTTCATGTTGTCTCCTAGAGGTGAGCGACGCCCGCTCTGTTTGGGTCGCCGTGGCGGGATTCTGGAGAAACGCGCTTGCGGGTTTGGTACTTCGGCTGCTTGCCTTGGTACTTTCATGCACCAGTTGGCTAGGAGATTCCCTAGTTGGTGCAATACAGCATGGAAAGACTCAATCCAAAGGCTTCAGCCGCCGCCCAGCAGCTGGCGCCGGAACTGCGCCGCGGCCGGCGAGAGCGCGCGGTCCTGCCGGGTGACGAGGCAGATCGGCGGCACGCGCACCGGCAACTCCACCGGCACCGTGCGCAGCACGCCCAGGCGGGCGTAGTGGCTGGCCTGCGAAGCCGGCATCACGGCGGCCATGTCGGAGTTTTCCAGCAAGGCGGTAATGGCGATCGGCGATGCCGTTTCGATGATGTCGAGCCGCGCCTGGATGCCCGCCTCGCGCATCGCCGCCTCGAAGCGCCCGCGCTGCGGCGAGCCCGGCGGCTGCAGCACCCAGGACCAGTTCGCCATCTCGGCCAGCGTGACGGTGGCGCGCTCGAACACCGGGTGCGCGGCGCGCACCACCACCACCTGCGATTCGCCCAGCAGCGGCACGCTCGCGTACTTGGCCTCGTCGTGGCTGTCGGTGAGCCGGCCCAGCACCAGGTCGACATCGCCCTGCTCCAGCTGCGCCTGCATCACATCGCTGGTCTCCACCACCACCGACACGGCCACCTGCGGATGGCGGCGGTGGTATTCGACCAGCGCCGGCGCCAGCAGCTCGGGCACCGCGCCCGGCACGCTGCCCACGCGCAGCGAACCGCTCAGGCCCGAGCGCAGCGCGAGCATTTCCTCTCGGGCGCTGCCGAAGTCGCTGAGCACGCGGCGGGCGTAGCGGATCAGGATCTCGCCGTAGGGCGTGGGCTCCATGCCGCGCGCCAAGCGCTCGAAGAGCCTTTCGCCGAGCGAATCCTCCAGCTGCTGCAGCAGCTTGGTGGCGGCCGGCTGGCTGATGTTCATGGCCTCGGCCGCGCGGCCCAGGTGGCGGTGGGTGTCGAGCCGCGCCAGGAGCAGCAGCTGGCGCGGCCGCACATGGAGCATCAGCGATGTGTCGGCAGGGCCAGGACCGGAAGTCATGCACAAAAGTATATGGAGCTTCGGGCTTTTTCGATTGGATCGGCCGCACGAAGCTGCCTAAGCTCGCGCCAAACAAGCAGGAGACATCCGATGAAGCAATCCTTTCTTCTGGCCCGCGCCGCGGGCGCGGCTGCGCTGGCGCTGATGGCCGCCACCGCCGGCGCACAGCAGCCGGCCTATCCCGACAAGCCGCTGCGCATCTTGGTCGGCGCCTCGCCGGGCGGCGGCACCGACATCCTGGCGCGCGTGCTGGCCGACAAGTTCGCGCCGGTGCTCAAGCAGCCCGTGACGGTGGAGAACCGGCCCGGCGCCTCCAACACCATTGCCGGCGAGCTCACGGCGCGCGCCGCGGCCGACGGCAGCACGCTGCTGCTGGCCACCAACACCGCGCAGGCGGTGGCGCCCCACATCCTCAAGCTCAAGTACGACCCGCTGAAAGACCTGCAGCCGATCGGCCTGGTGGCCGTGATGCCCAACGTGCTGGTGGTCTCGGCCAGCTCGCCCTACAAGTCGGTGAAGGACCTGCTGGCGGCCATGGCGGCCAAGCCCGGCGGCTTCAAGTACGCATCGTCGGGCATCGGCAGCACGCAGCACGTGGGCGGCGAGGCCTTCAACCTGGCGACCGGCATGAAGTCGATCCACGTGCCCTACAAGGGCAGCTCGCAGGCCCACGTGGACATCATCGGCGGCGAGGTCGACATGATGTTCGACAGCACCTCCTCCGCCATGGGCCAGATCAAGGCCGGCAAGTTCCGCGCGCTGGCCGTGAGCGCGCCGCAGCGCTCGCCCGAGCTGCCCGACGTGCCCACGCTGGCCGAGCAGGGCATCAAGGGCGCCGATGTGTCCACCTGGTACGGCCTCTACGTGACCGCCGGCACGCCGCGGCCCGCGGTCGAGCGGCTGAACGCCGAGCTCGTGCGCACGCTGAAGCTTTCCGATGTGCAAACGCGCATCAAGGCCCTGGGCGGCGAGCCCGGTTCGCTGACCGGCGAAGCCTTCGCGGCGATGAACAGGCAGGAGTTCGACCACTACGGCCAGCTCGTGCGCGACGCCAACATCAAGGCCGAGTGAGGCCTGCTCCCTTCCATTCCTCCACTTCATTCCCGACTTCATGCCCACCCCACCGAAGACCCCGAACCTGATCCCCGCCAGGCCCCGCATCGCCGTGCTGCTCGGCGACCCCGGCGGCATCGGCCCCGAGATGGCCGTGAAGCTGCTCGCGCGCCAGCGCAACCTGGACGCCGCGCGCGTGATGCTGATCGCCGACCCGGTGGTGCTGGCCGCGGGCGAGCGCGTGGCGGGCATGAAGCTGGACCCGCTGCGGATCGGCGGACTCGACGACCTGCGCTTCGAGGACGGCCGCCCCACCCTGCTGCAGCGCGACTGGATGCAGGGCCGGGAGCCGGTGCTCGGCGAGTCGAACGAGGCCTCGGGCCGCGCCTCCTTCGAGGCGCTGGAACTGGCCACCGCGGCCGTGCGGCGCGGCCAGGCCGAGGGCATTGTCTTCGCGCCGCTCAACAAGCATTCGCTGCGCCTGGGCGGCCTCGTGCACGAGGACGAGCTGCGCTACATGCAGGAGCGCTTCGCGGTGACGGGCTTCGTCTGCGAATTCAACCTCACGGGTTCGCTGTGGACCTCGCGCGTGACCTCGCACATTCCGCTGAAGGATGTGGCGAGCCACATCACGGTGGAGGGCGTGGGCGATGCGGTGAAGATCATTGCATCGGCGCTGCGCCGTGCGGGCGTGGCACAGCCGCGCATCGCAGTGACGGGGCTCAACCCGCATGCGGGCGACGGCGGCTCCATCGGCATGGAAGAGATCGAGATCATCGCGCCGGCCATCGAGCGGCTGCGCGCCGACGGCTACGACGCGCGCGGCCCGTTCTCGCCCGACACGGTGTTCATCGGCGCGCGCCGCGGCGACGTGGATGCGGTGGTGTCGATGTACCACGACCAGGGCCAGATCGCGATGAAGCTCATGGGCTTCGAGCAGGGCGTGACCCTGCATGGCGGCCTGCCCGTGCCGGTGGCCACCTCGGCCAGCGGCAGCGCCTTCGACATCGCGGGCAAGGGCATCGCGCAGATCGAAGGCCTGCAGCAGGCCTTCGACCTGTGCGTGCGCATGGCCAGCGGTGGGCCGGTGCGCACGCTTTCCAGCGCGGAAACTGCAGCCTGACGCGAGGCTCAGGCGGCGGGCGCGCCGTGCGGGTTGGTTTCGGGCTGCGAGGGCTGCACGTAGAAATAGATCAGCACCAGGTTGACGATCGGGATGATCATCAACAGCTGGAGCCAGCCGCTCTTGCCGATGTCGTGCAGGCGGCGTGCGCCCACGGCCAGCGCGGGCAACAGGAAGCCCAGCGCCGCGATGAAGTACACATACTGATGGATCAGGCTTGCCACGATGAGAACGATGACCTCGGCCAGCACGAACCACCAGTACTCGGAACGCGATGCGCGCCCGTTGAAATCGGCGTATTTGCTGAAACAGGTCTTGACCGCTGTTTGAAAGTCCATTGATCGACTCCTCTTGATTGAATCCCAGGGAAATTCCCCGGGCCGATCATATCGACGCATCATTCAACGGCAAATTCGGCCATCAGTTCGCAAACAAATGGCCTATGGATCGGCCTGTCCGGGCCTATCCGGGCCGGCTGCCCCGGCCTTTCAGCGGATCAGGCCTGCGTGCCCAGGCGTTTCAGGAGGCCGGCGGTCGAGGCGTCGAGGCCCATGATGTCGCCCGAGGCAAGGCGCGGCTCGATGTCCTTCGCGAGCACCTTGCCGAGTTCCACGCCCCACTGGTCGAAGCTGTTGATGCCCCACAGCGCGCCGCTGGTGAACACGCGGTGCTCGTACAGCGCGAGGAAGGCGCCCAGCGCTTCGGGCGTGAGCTTCTCGAACACGAAGAAGCTGCTCGGCCGGTTGCCCGGGAAGTTCTTGTGGCCGCCCGCATCGAGCTTGCCGACCATCAGCGCCTGCGCCTGCGCGAGCGCATTGGCCAGCAGCTTGGGGTGGTGGCCGTCGAGGTCGTGCGCCGCATCGCGCACCGCCACGAATTCGAGCGGGATCACATCGGTGCCCTGGTGCAGCATCTGGAAGTAGGCATGCTGGCCGTTGGTGCCGGGCTCACCCCAGAGCACGGGCGAGGTGCCAAGGCCCGCGGGCAGCGGCGCGCCGCTCGCATCGACCTGCTTGCCGTTGCTTTCCATCTCGAGCTGCTGCAGGTAGGCCGGCAGGCGCTTCAGGGCGCTGTGGTAGGGCGCGATGCCGCGGCTCGTGAACTTGTGGAAGTTGCGGTACCAGACATCGAGCAGGCCGAGCCGCACCGGCAGGTTCTGCTCGAGCGGCGCGCTGCGGAAGTGCTCGTCCATCGCGTGCGCGCCCGCCAGCAGCCGGCGGAAGCCGTCGGCGCCGATGGCCAGCGCAATCGGCAGTCCGATGGCCGACCACAGCGAATAGCGCCCGCCCACCCAGTCCCAGAAACCGAAGGTGGTGTCGATGCCGAATTGCTTCGCAGCCTCGACGTTGGTGGTGAGCGCGGCAAAGTGGCCGGCAATGTCGGTGCCGCCCGACTGCTCGTACCAGCGCCTGGCCGAAAGCGCGTTGGCCATGGTCTCGGCCGTGGTGAAGGTCTTGGACGCAATGAGGAACAGCGTGTGCTCGGGCGCCAGGCCCTGCAGCACGCCGGCCAGCTCGTGGCCGTCGACGTTGGAGACGAAGTGAAAGCGCTTGCCGGGCGCGGCGAACTCGGCCAGCGCCAGCACCGCCATCTGCGGCCCGAGGTCGGAGCCGCCGATGCCGATGTTGACCACGTCGGTGATCGTGTGGTCGGCGCGCACCTTCTCGGCATAGGCCAGCATCGCATCGAGCGTTTCGTGCACCTCGCGCAGCTTGTCGGCCGTCTTGCCCACCTTGGCATCGGCGGGGGCGCGCAGCAGCGTGTGCAGCACGGCGCGGTCTTCGGTGTTGTTGATGTGCTCGCCCGCGAACATGGCGTCGCGGTGCGCCTCGAGGCCGCACTCGCGGGCCAGCGCGAAGAGCAGTTCTTCCGTGCGCGCATCGATCAGGTTTTTCGACAGGTCGGCAAACAGGTACGGCGCCTCCTGGCTGAAGCGTTCGAAACGGCCGGCGTCGTCGACGAAGGCATGGCGCACGTCGAACTGGCGGCCCGCGGTCTCGAAGGCAGCCTGCAGTTGCGCCCAGGCGGGCGCGCGGTCGCAGCGTTGGGTCATGGCCATGCTTACTTGCCGCTTTCCTGCATGAGTTTCTCGAGCTTGACGGCGTCGGCCGCGAAGGCGCGGATGCCCTCGGCCAGCTTCTCGGTGGCCATGGCGTCTTCGTTGAGCGCGAAGCGGAAGCCGGCCTCGTCGTAGCTGACCTTGGCGACATCGCCGCCGGTTGCCGCCTTGGCATCGAGCGCATGCGCGAGCGGCTCGTTGCTCGCGGCCAGCTCGGCCAGCAGCTCGGGGCTGATGGTCAGCAGGTCGCAGCCGGCCAGGGCCCGGATCTGTCCCACATTGCGGAAGCTCGCGCCCATCACCTCGGTCTTGATGCCGTGCTGCTTGTAGTACTCGAAGATCTGGCGCACCGACTTGACGCCGGGGTCGTTCGCGCCCGCGTTGGCGGCCTCGTTCCACTGGGCGCCGGCCGACTTCTTGTACCAGTCGTAGATGCGGCCCACGAAGGGTGAGATGAGCTGCACGCCGGCCGCGCCGCAGGCCACCGCCTGCGCGAACGAGAACAGCAGCGTGAGGTTGGTGCGGATGCCCTTTTGCTCCAGGGTGCGCGCCGCCTCGATGCCCTCCCAGGTGGAGGCCACCTTGATCAGCAGGCGCTTCTCGGTGTCGATGCCCTCGGCCTTGTAGAGCGCCACGATGCGCTCGCCGCGCGCCACGGTGGCGGCCGTGTCGAACGAGAGGCGCGCATCGACTTCGGTGGACACGCGGCCCGGAATGATCGAGAGGATTTCAGTGCCGAAGCGCACCAGCAGCCGGTCGATGACCTCGTCGAGCGGCTTGCCCGCATGCTTGCTCACGGCTTCGTCGAGCAGCGGCCGGTACTCGGGCTTCTGCACCGCCTTCAGGATGAGCGACGGATTGGTGGTCGCGTCCTGCGGCCTGGAGATGGCAAGTTGCTTGAAGTCGCCGGTGTCGGCGACCACGGTGGTCCATTGGCGGAGAGCATCGAGTTGATTCATGGAGAAAGATTATCCAGTGCGGGTGATGACAAGTCCTGCACGCTGTTGCGCCGGGGCCGATGTTTTCATGCGCACCGTAGCACGGGTTTTCACCGCCCTGGATCAGCCTGCCGCCGACAGGGTTGTAAGTGGCCGGCCGGCCGCGCTGCCCTACAGCGGCTGTGGTCCGCCGCTGACGGCGCGCCGCCCCGGCCCGGGACTAGGCTGGCCGTTTCCGATCGATGCTTCCGACCACAGGAGTGCCACGCCCATGCCCCTTCGCCATCGCTCCGCCGCGGCTGCCGCCGCCAGCCGCGCTCCGTCCTTCGATGACCGCCGCACCAGCCACGCCATCGGCACCCTGGCCACGGCCTTCGTGGTGGGCGGTGTCGCCACCTGGATCGCCATGGGCGCGGGACGCACCGGGCGAGCCCAGCTGCCCGGGCCGCCCGATGGCGCACCGCTCATGCGCGCGCCGCTGCAGGTGGTGGCGCCGGTCGACCTGCAGCGCTACGCCGGCATCTGGCACGAGCAGGCCCGCCTGCCCAACCGCTTCCAGAAGCAGTGCGCCGGCCCCGTGAGCGCCGAGTACACGCTCCAGCCCGATGGCACCATGCAGGTGCTCAACCGCTGCGTGCGGCCCGATGGCAATTTCGACGAGGCGGTGGGAACGGCGCGCGTGGTGCCGGTGGCGGGCCAGCCCGGTGCGGGCCGGCTCGAAGTGCGCTTTGCGCCCTCGTGGCTCAGCTGGCTGCCGATGGTCTGGGGCGACTACTGGATCCTGAAGCTCGACCGCGACTACCAGGTGGCGCTGGTCGGCACGCCCGACCGCCAGTACCTCTGGGTGCTTTCGCGCGCGCCGCGCCTGGAGGACGACGCGCTGCAGGCCGAGCTGGACTACGCCGCCAGCCTGGGCTTCGACACCTCCAAGGTGGTGCTCACCGGCCGATAGCCGGCGCAGCCGGCACAGCCGGCAGATGGCGCGCCAGCTGCGCCGCCAGCGCCGCGGGGTGCGTGCAGTGGATGGCCTGCCAGCCGAAGGCCCGCGCGGCCTCCACATTGGCGGCCGAGTCGTCGATGAACACCGTCTCGGCGGGCTCGAGCGCATGGCGCACCGCCAGCAGTTCGTAGATTTCGCGATCCGGCTTGATGAACTTCACATCGCCCGAGAACACGCCGCCGTCGAAGCGCCGCATGAAGCCGTGCCGGCGCTCGACCGCGCGCGCGTAGGGCGCCGGCATGTTCGAGAGGTAGTACAGGCGCAGCGCCTCGCCGGCCTCGCGCCGGGCGAACAGGCCCTCGAGCAGTTCCACGGTGACGGCAATGGGCTCCAGGCGCTCCCCGAGCGTGCCGAGCATGGCGTCCAGCCGGGCCGCCGGCAGCGACAGCCGCCGGGCCATGCGCGCGATGGCCTCGTCCAGCGAGCGCATGCCGCAGTCGAAGCTCATCCAGTCGTCATGGTGGAAAAGCGCCCGGCCCAGCGCCGCCGCGGCGGCTTCGGTGGGGGCATGCTCGGGAAGATGGGTCTGCACCAGCCGGGTGGGCTCCCATGCCAGCAGCACGGCGCCAAGATCGAAAACCACGTTCATGGCGCCATTGTTTCACGCGCCCGGCACCACGCTCACGCCATGCGCCGCCAGCGACAGCGTGGCCTCGGCGCCCGCGGCCAGGGGCCTCGACAGATCGGTCGACACCACGAAGACCGGCCCCAGCGGCGTGTCGAAGCCATATTCGTAGAAGCTGCCGAGGTAGGCCGCCTTGCGCAGCGTGGCGGGCAGGCGCGCGGCCGCGCCGGCGGCACCGATCTCCCAGGCCTCGGGCCGCACCGCCACCTTCACCGCGCCGGGCGCCACCGCATGGCGCGGCTGCAGCCGCAGCGGGCCGAGCGCGACACTGCCGTCGGCCTGCGCCACGGCCGGGAACACCATCGCCTCGCCCATGAAGCCGGCGACGAACTCGCTCTCTGGCCGGGCATAGAGCTGCTCGGGCGTGCCGCGCTGGGCAATCACGCCGTGGTCCATCACGATGATCTGGTCGCTCACGGCCAGGGCCTCGCTCTGGTCGTGCGTGACGTAGGCCACCGTGAGCTTCAGGCGCTGCTGCAGCGCGCGGATCTCCTCGCGCATTTCGCGCCGCAGCCGGGCGTCGAGGTTGGACAGCGGCTCGTCGAACAGCAGCACCGCGGGCTCCAGCACCAGCGCGCGCGCCAGTGCCACGCGCTGCTGCTGGCCGCCAGAGAGTTCGCTCGGCAGCCGCTCGTCGAAGCCGACCAGCCCCACGCCCTTGAGCGCGCCGCGCGCCCGCGAGGCGGCCTCGTCCTTCTTCACGCCGCTCATGCGCAGGCCGTAGCCCACGTTCTCGATCACGTTCATGTGCGGGAACAGCGCGTAGCTCTGGAACATCATGCTCACGTTGCGCTCGGCCGGGCCCAGCGTGGTCACGTCGCGCCCGCCCATGAAGATGGAGCCGGAGCTGGCCGATTCGAGCCCCGCGATCATGCGCAGCGTGGTCGTCTTGCCGCAGCCCGAAGGCCCGAGGATGGTGGTGAGCGTGCCCGCCGGCACCTCGAAGCTGATGCCCTTGACCGCCAGCGGCCCGTTCCTGTCGGTGCCGTAGCGCTTGGTGACGTTGCGCAATTCGATGCCGTTCATGGTGTCGCCAGGCTTTCCATTTTGTGATGTCCTTGATGCGGAGGCGCAGTGCCGCGCCGCCCCAGCCTGCGCTCGCCCACCACGAACTGCACCAGCGCAATTGCCAGCGACATCAGCACCATCAGCACCGTGCAGTAGGCCAGCGCAATGCCGTAGTCGCCGTTGCCCACGCGGCCGATGATGTAGGTGGTGGCCAGTTCGTTCTCGGCCGTGACCAGGAAGATCACCGCGCTCACCGTCGTCATGGCGCGCACGAAGCTGTAGACCAGCGCAGCCACCAGCGCGGGTTTCAGCAGCGGCAGCACCACCTTGAAGAGCGTCTGGGCCGTAGAGGCGCGCAGCATCAGGGAGGCTTCGTCGAGCGACCGGTCCAGCTGCTTGAAGGCCGCCGTGCCGGCCCGCACGCCCACCGGCAGGTTCCGGAACATGAAGCACAGCACGATGATGAGCCCGGTGCCCGTGAGCTCGAACGGCGGCACGTTGAAGGCCAGGATGTAGCTCACGCCGAGCACCGTGCCCGGAATGGCAAAGGCCAGCAGCGCGCCAAACTCGAAGACGCCCTGCCCCTTGAACTCGTTGCGCGCGAGCAGCCAGGCAATCAGCAGGCCCAGCGCGGCCGTGATGGGCGCGGAGATGCCCGCGAGCTTGAGCGTGGTGAGCAGCGAATTCCACGCGGTGCCGGCCCACACCAGGCCGAACTGGCCCCATTCGAGCGCGAACGCGTTCTTGAAATGATCGAGCGTGAAGCTGTAGTCGCGCCCCCAGGTCTGCACGAAGCCGCCCGCAAAGGCGAACAGGTAGACCACCGCGGTGAACGCGATCCACGGCAGCGCGATGCACTGGATGGTGCGCCGCACGCCGTCCGGCAGCGCCATCGCAATGCCCGCATCGCCCTTGCCGCTCACGGTGGTGTAGTTCTGCCGGCCGAGCACGCCGCGCTGCAGCGCGAACACGCCGAGCGCAAAGACCGTGAGCACCCACGCCAGTGAGGCCGCGCGTCCCTGGTCGTACTGCGCACCGACGATGGCAAAGAAGATGTCGGTCGACAGCACCGAGAACTGCCCGCCCACCACCACCGGGTTGCCGAAGTCCGCAATGCTCTCGATGAAGCCGACCAGGAAGGCATTGGCCAGCCCGGGCTTCAAAAGCGGCAGCGTGATGGTGAAGAAGGTGCGGCGGCGGTCGGCGCGCAGCATCTGCGCCGCCTCTTCCAGGCTGGGCGCAATGCCCTGCACCACCCCGCGCATGATCATGAAGGCGATGGGCGTGAAGGCGAACAGCTGCGCCACCAGCACGCCCGGCATGCCGTAGAACCAGCGCGTCGGCTCGATGCCGAATGCGCTCTCGAGCAGCTGGTTGACGATGCCCGCGCGGCCGAACAGCAGAATGAGCCCGAGCCCCACCACGAAGGGCGGTGTGATGATCGGCAGCAGCGCGAGCACCCGCAGCGCGCCCTGGCCGCGCTTGCTGCCGCGCTCGGCCATCAAGGCCATCAGGGTGCCGAGGAAGGTGGTGCCGGCGGCCGTCAGCAGCGCCAGCACGAGCGTGTTCCAGGCCACGCCGCAGCGCACCCCGCCCGCCAGGCAGCCCACGCCCCAGATTCGTTCGGCGAACACGCGTGCGGCAAAGGCCGTGATCGACCAGCGGCCGTCTTCGTCGAGGAAGGCACCCGCGAGCGCCTTGCTCACCGGGTAGGCGATGAACAGCGCCATCAGCACCCCGCAGCCGATGACCGCGGCCGCCACGAACAGGTCGCCCTTGAAGAGCCCGAGCCGCGCAATGCCGAAGGCCGCCAGCATCGTGAGCGCCGCGAGCGCCACGGCGCCGCCCGCGCCGATGCCGAACTGGTTGATCGCGAGCTCGCCGAAATGCGTGTTGAGCGCTTCGAAGCTCCAGCCGCGCGCGCCGATGGCGAAGCCGGCGATCGCCAGGCCCAAGGCACCGATGGCGCCGCCCGCCAGCAGCCAGCGCCCCTGCGCGCGGCCGGCCGGCCGCCAGGCGCCGATGGCGCACATCGCCAAGCCGCCAAGCCCGATGAAGAGCCAGCTGCGCCCCTGCGTGAGCGCCTGCATCAGGCCGTTGGCGCCCTCGGCCCGGCCGAAGACCTGCGGAACGGCTTCGTACCAGGTGGCGTCCTGGATCGCGTACCAGGGCAGCAGCAGGTAGGCCGCAAGGCCCAGCGCCACCCAGGCCCGGACCCAGCGCTGCGCCCGCCGGGCGGCGGCCACCGACGCCGGATTGGCCGGCGCGCTGCCGATGGAAGGGGCTTGCACTTAGCGCGGCAGCGAATTGACGTCTTTTTCCCAGCGCGCGATCAGGCGCCGGCGCTCGGCGCTGGCGCCGTACTTTGCGTAGTCGTAGTTGATGAACCTGATCTTCTTGAAGTCGGGGATGCGCGGGTCGAGCTTGGCATTCGCGTTGCTCGGCAGCTGGAACTGCTTGTTGGCGGCGCCGAGCTCCTGCGCGCCGGGCGTGAGCGCCCATTCGTAGAACTTCTTCGCGGCCTCGAGGTTGCGCGCACCCTTGATGATGCTCATGGAGCCGATCTCGGCGCCGGTGCCGTCGCTGGGCGTGATGGTCTCGACCGGGAAGCCCTGCATCTTCTCGCCCGGGCCGTCGTGCACGAAGCTGATCGACACGGCCGTTTCGCCGCGCGCCACCGCCTTGATCGGGCCCGTGCCCGAGCGGGTGTACTGGCCCACGTTCCGGTGCAGCGCTTTCAGGTAGTCGAAGGCCTTGTCCTCGCCCATCAGCTGCACCAGCGTGGCGATCATGGTGTAGGCCGTGCCGCTCGATGCGGGGTTGGCCACCTGGATGTCGCCCTTGTATTCGGGCTTGAGCAGGTCGGCCCAGGTCTTGGGCACCGGCAGCTTCTTCTTGGCGAGCAGCTCGGGGTTGTAGCCGAAGCCCAGCGGGCCGGAGTAGATGCCCACGGTCCTGTAGCCCGACTGCCTGGCCTGCTGCTGGGCCCAGGGGTGCAGATGCGCCAGCGTGGGCGACTTGTATTCGAGCGTCAGGCCCTGCTCGGCCGCCTGCAGGTGCGGGTCTCCGGTGCCGCCGAACCAGATGTCGGTCTTGGGGTTGTCCTTCTCGGCGATGAGCTGGGCCAGCGCCTCGCCCGAGCCCTTGAGCGACATGTTGATGCGGGTACCCGTGGTGCGCGCATACACGGTGGCGATCACGTTGCACCATTCGGCCTGGACCGAGCAGATCACGTTGACCGTGCCCTGCGCCGACGCGGCGGCCGACAAACCCACCAAGGCCGCTGCAGTAAAAAGCTTCTTCATGTGAAAACCTCGCCTCCAAAACAAAAATAGGCCTCCCGGCCGGGGTTGAGCGTAGCTTTCGTACAGGTTTCATGAATTGGTACAAGTACCATTCGGTTGAACCGGAGAGCCCACTCGGCACCAAGACAAAAGGAATTTCGACTCATGAGCTTCGATCTCGTTCTGTTCGGCGGCACTGGCGATCTCGCATGGCGCAAGCTGATGCCCGCGCTGTTCCAGGCCTTCAGGCATGGCAGCCTCCCGAAAGACGGACGCATCGTCGGCGTGGCCCGCGACGACCTCTCGGACGACCAGTACCGCGAACTGATCCAGTCGCGCTTCAATGCCGTCGAAGGCGCCAAGCGCCCTTCGGCCGAGGAGTTCGAGAAGTTCGCCTCGCTGCTGCACTACCTGCGCATGGACCTGTCCAAGCCGGCCGACTACGCGCGGCTTTCCGACCTGCTCAAGCAGCGCAATGCCGACACGGTGGTGATGTACGTGGCCACGGCGCCCGCGCTCTTCACCCAGGTGGTCGAGCAGATCGCCGCAGCCGGCCTGAACGGCCCGTCGACCCGGGTGGTGCTCGAGAAGCCGCTGGGCCATGACCTGGCATCCAACCGCGCGATCAATGCCGCGGTGTGCAAGGTGCTCGACGAGAAGCAGGTCTTCCGCATCGACCACTACCTGGGCAAGCCCTCGGTGCAGAACCTGTTCGCCATGCGCTTCGGCAATGCGCTGTTCGAGCCCATCTGGCGCCGCGAGCACATTGCCAACATCCAGATCACCATCGCCGAGGACCTGGGCGTCGAAAAGCGCGGCGCCTTCTACGACCAGACCGGCGCGCTGCGCGACATGGTGCAGAACCATGCGCTGCAGCTGGTCTGCGCGATCGGCATGGAGCCGCCGATCAACTCGCATGCCGACGCCATCCGCGACGAGAAGCTCAAGGTGCTGCGCGCGCTCAAGCCCTGGACGCCCGAGACTCTGGGGCTGCACGCGATTCGCGGCCAGTACACCGCCGGCACGGCGTACGGCGAACGCGTGCCGGGCTACAAGGACGAGCCCGGCGTCGACCCCGAAAGCCGCACCGAGACCTTCGTGGCGCTGCGCACGGAAATCGCCAACTGGCGCTGGGCCGGCGTGCCGCTGTACATCCGCACCGGCAAGCGGCTGGCCTCGCGCGACGCGCGCATCGAGGTCAACTTCAGGCCCACGCCGCATGCGATCTACCGCGCACCGGCCGGCGCCGTCAACAAGCTGGTGATCAACCTCCAGCCCCGCGACGGCCTGGAGCTGCACATGCTCGCGCAGGCGCAGGACAACCGCCGCAGCAACGGCCACCAGAGCGCCGCGCAGCTCGCGCCCGTGCAGCTGGACCTCGACTTCGACAAGCGCTTTGGCGCCGAGCGCGTGGGCGCCTACGAACGGCTGCTGCTCGACGTGATCGACGGCCGCCTGAACCTGTTCGTGCGCAGCGACGAGCAGGAAGAAGCATGGCGCTGGGTCGAACCGCTGATCGACAGCTGGGCATCGGACGGCGGGCCGCGCCCCTACGCCGCGGGCACCTGGGGGCCGAGCGCCTCGAGCGCGATGATTGCGCGCGACGGCTTCTCGTGGAGCGAGGAACAGTAGGCCGGCGCGCTCAGCCGAACTGGATGCAGCGCATGCTCAGCGTGCCCGACTGGAATCCCTCGTAGACCGTTTTCGCGCGCTCGCCCGTTCCCGCGGCGCCGAGCGCGTAGAGAAACGGAAAGTAGTGGTCCGGCGTGGCCACCGCGGTCGAGGCGCCCGCCAGCTTTTCATAGCCGACCAGCGCGCGGTCGTCCCGCCCCGCGAGCGCGGCCTTCACCGCATCGTCGAACGATTGCGCCCAGGGCCGGCTCGCCACGGGCCCGTCGGGCGTGCCGCGGTCGGTGGCCCGCAGGTTGTGCACCACGTTGCCGCTTCCCATCACGAGCACGCCCATGCTCCGCAGCGCCGCCAGGTCGCGGCCGACCGCGTAGTGGAAGGCGGCCGGCTGGTCGTAGTCGATGCTGAGCTGGAAGACCGGGATGTCGGCCTTCGGATAGAGGTGCTTCAGCACCGTCCACGTTCCGTGGTCCAGGCCCCACTGCTGGGTGCCGACCACCGCGGCCTGCTTCACCGCGCCGATGGCTTCGCGCGCGAGCGCGGGATGGCCTGGCGCCGGGTACTCGATGTCGAACAGCGCCTGCGGAAAACCGCCGAAGTCGTGGATCGTCTTCGGCCGCTCCTGCATTCCGACGCCGATGGCGCCGCGGCTCAGCCAGTGGGCCGAAACGCTCAGGATGGCCGAGGGCCGCGGCAGCTCCCCGCCCCAGGCGGCCAGCCGGCGCGTGAAGGCGTTGTCGGCCAGCGCATTCATCGGCGAGCCGTGGCCGATGAAGATGACCGGCATCCGCTGCGACGCGGCCGCGCCCGCGGCGTGCGACAGCGAACAAAGCGTAGCCAGCGTCGAGGTCGCCGCCAGCGCCGAACCCATGAGAAAGCCGCGGCGGCCCGGCGCCGACGGGATCGCCGGGCTGCCGCCGGTGCCTGGGTTCTTCTTCATGGTCATGGCCGCACTCTGCGCCGCCTTGGCGCGCATGTCGGTGCGTTTACGCACGCTTCCAGCTAGATGCGGCCTTCTTCGGCCGCGTGGCAGGCCACCTGCACGCCCCGGATGTTCAGCAGCTTCGGCCGCTCGGCCGAGCAGCGCGCATTCGCATGCGGGCAGCGCGGATGGAACGCGCAGCCGGTCGGCGGGTTCAGCGGGTTCGGCACCTCGCCCTGCACCGGCGTGCGCGCGCGGCCGGTGTGCTTCATCTGCGGAATCGCGTCGAGCAGCATGCGCGTGTAGGGGTGCTGCGGTTCGGCGAAGAGCTTCTGCTTGTCCGCCACCTCGACCAGCCGACCCAGGTACATCACGCCGACCTGGTCGGCCACGTGCCGCACCACCGCCAGGTTGTGCGAGATGAAGAGGTAGGTCAGGCCCTGCTGGCGCTGCAGGTCCTTCATGATGTTGAGCACCTGCGCCTGCACGCTGACGTCGAGCGCCGAGGTGGGCTCGTCGCACACCAGGAACTCGGGCTCGGTGGCGAGCGCGCGTGCAATGGAAATGCGCTGGCGCTGGCCGCCCGAGAACTGGTGCGGGTACTTGCTCATGTCCAGCGGCGAGAGGCCGACCGACTTGAGCAGTTCGCCCACGCGCTCGCGCAGCTCGGCCTTGCCGCGGAGGATGCCGTGCTCGCGCAGCGGCTCGCCGACGATGTCTTCGACGATCCAGCGCGGGTTCAGGCTCGCGTACGGGTCCTGGAAGATCATCTGGATGCGCCGGCGCAGCTTGCGGCCTTCGGGGGTCTTGAACGCGGCATGCGCGTCCTGCCCGTCGAACTGCAGGCCGCCGCGCGTGGGGGCGTAAAGGCCGACCAAGAGGCGCGCCACGGTGCTCTTGCCGCAGCCCGATTCGCCCACCAGCGCCAGCGTCTTGCCACGCTCGATCGAAAAGCTCACGCCGTCCACCGCATGCAGCAGCACGCGCGGCTTGCGTTCGAGCACGCGGTTGAGCCATGGCGGCGAGACGTCGAAGGTGCGCGCGAGGTCGTGCGCCACCACCAGCGGTGCGGTGCTCATCGGCTCACCTCCGCAAGCGGTGCGGCCGCATCGGGCACGGCGCGCTCGCCGGCCAGCTGCGCATCGTGGTGCCGGGCCGCCAGCTCGGCCTGGCCCCTGTGCGGATCGGTGGCATCGTGCAGCCAGCATGCGGCGCGCGTGGCGCCGGCGTGCATGAGCTCGGGCCGCTCCGTGAGGCAGCGCGCAAAGGTGCGCGGACAGCGCGGGTTATAGGCGCAGCCCTCGGGAATGGCATTGAGCCGCGGCATCGCGCCGTCGATCTGGTTGAGCCGTTCGCGGTCGCTCGCCATGTCGGGAATCGAGGCCATCAGGCCCGAGGTGTAGGGATGCGCCGGCTGGTGGATCACTTCATGCACCGGGCCGATCTCCGCGATGCGGCCCGCGTACATCACGGCCACGCGGTCGCAGGTTTCGGCGATCACGCCCATGTCGTGCGTGATCAGCATCACGGCGGCGCCGCGGTCCTTGCAGATGCGCTTGAGCAGCTGGATGATCTGCGCCTGGATCGACACGTCGAGCGCCGTGGTCGGCTCGTCGGCCACGATGAGCTTGGGCTCGGCCGCCAGCGCCAGGGCAATCACCACGCGCTGGCGCATGCCGCCCGAGAACTGGTGCGGGAAATGGTCGATGCGCTGCTCGGCGGCCGGAATGCCGGTGTCCTGCAGCAGGCCGATGGCGCGGCGGCGCGCCTCGGCCTCGGTCACCGGCAGGTGGGCGCGGATGGTTTCCACCAGCTGCCGGCCGACGGTGTAGAGCGGGTTCAGCGAAGTCAGCGGGTCCTGGAAGATCGCACCGATCTTGCGCCCGCGGATGGGCCGCATCGCATCGAAGCCGAGGTTGTCGATGCGCTGGCCTTCGAGCAGGATTTCCCCGCTGGCCACGCGGCCCGGCGGCTCGAGCAGCCCGATGATGGCCGCGCCCGTGAGCGACTTGCCGGCGCCCGACTCGCCCACCACGCCCAGGATTTCGCCGGGCGCGATGTCGAATGAAATTCCGTCGAGCGCGCGCAGCGTGCCGCGCCGGTGCGGGAACTCGACCACAAGGTTCTTGACCTGGAGCAGCGTCATGGCGGCGTTGTCCTTTTTTTTATCTCAGCGCAGGCGCGGGTTCAGCGCGTCGCGCAGCCAGTCGCCCAGCAGGTTCACGCTGAGCGCAATCAGCACCAGCATCAGGCCCGGGAACACGGTGATCCACCACTCGCCCGAGAACAGGTACTGGTTGCCGATGCTGATCAGCGTGCCCAGCGAAGGAGAAGTCGGCGGCACGCCGACGCCGAGGAACGACAAGGTCGCCTCGGTGATGATCGCAGTGGCGACCTGGATGGTGGCCAGCACCATCACCGGCCCCATCACGTTGGGCAGCACGTGGCGCAGCATGATGCGCAGCGGCGCCACGCCGGTCACGCGCGCGGCCTGCACGTATTCCTTGTTGCGCTCCACCAGCGTGGAGCCGCGCACCGTGCGCGCGTACTGCACCCAGCCGGTCAGCGATATGGAAATGATGAGCACGCCAAAGGCCAGCGACTCATGTGCATTGGGAAACAGCGCGCGGCCGACGCCCGCAATCAGCAGCGCCACGAGGATCGGCGGAAACGACAGCATCACGTCGCACAGGCGCATGAGGAACGAATCGAGCCAGCCGCCGAGGAAGCCGGCCAGGAGGCCGAGCACCACGCCCACGGTGATCGACAGCGCCACCGACACCACGCCGACGATCAGCGAGATGCGTGCGCCGTAGATCACGGCCGAGAGGATGTCGCGGCCCTGGTCGTCGGTGCCCAGCAGGTACTTGGAAGAGCCTTCGGCGCTCCATGCGGGCGGCAGGCGCGCATCGCCGAGCTCGAGCGTCGCCAGGTCGAAGGGGTTGTGCGGCGAGACCCATCCGGCAAAGACCGCGCAGAACACGCAGGCCAGTGCAATGAGCGCCGCCGCCATGGCCACGGGCGAAGTGCGAAAGCTGTAGCCGACGTCGCTGTCGAGCCAGCGGGCGAATGTTTTTTTCATCGTGAGGCAAAAAGGATGGGCCCGCAAGAAGCGGGCCCAGGATCGAGCCGCTCAGGCCGCCCGCCGGCGGGCGGCCCGCAGAATTACGGCTTGATGCTCATCCACTTGAAGGGCATGTAGTTGTCGGCCATCTGCGTGAGCGCCACCTTCTTGCTCACGCCCCAGGCCAGCGTCTGCTGGTGCAGCGGCAGGTGGCCGACGTCGGCGGTGTGCAGGTCGAAGGCTTCCTTGATCATCGCGTCGCGCTTGGGCTTGTCGGTTTCCGACTGGATCTTCTTGGTCAGCTCGTCGACCTTGGGATTGCAGTAGGCGCCCAGGTTGAACTGGCCGGCGCCGGTCTTGTCATCGGGGCAGGCCATCAGTGCCGTGAGCGCGTTGTGCGAGTCGTAGGTGGTGGGCGTCCAGCCCAGCATGTAGAAGCTGGTGTCGCGGCGCAGCACCTTCGGGAAGTAGGTGCCCTTGGTCTCGGCCGCGAGGTTGATCTTGACGCCGATCTTCGCCAGGTTGGAGGCCACGCTCTGGCAGATCTGGCCGTCGTTCACGTAGCGGTCGTTCGGGCAGTTCATCGTCACTTCGAAGCCGTTCGGGTAGCCGGCTTCGGCCAGCAGCTTCTTGGCGGCCTCGACGTCGTAGGGCAGGCGCTTGTCCTGCGCTTCGTTCCAGCCGTTGATGCCGGGGCCGACCATCAGCGCGGTGGGGCGCGAGGCGCCGCGCATCACCGTGCGCTGGATGCCGGCGATGTCGATGGCCTGGTAGAAGGCCTGGCGCACGCGCTTGTCCTTGAACGGGTTCTTGCCCTTGACGCTGGAGTACAGCAGCTCGTCGCGCTTCTGGTCCATGCCCAGGAAGATGGTGCGCAGCTCGGGGCCGGAGATGACGCGTGCCGTCGGGCTGGCGTTGACGCGCGCGATGTCCTGCACGGGCACCGGCTCCATGACGTCGACCTCGCCTGAGATCAGCGCGGCGACGCGCGTGGCCGGGTTGGCGATCGGCGTGAAGATGATCTCCTGCGCGTTGCCTTCGATCTTGCCCCAGTAGGTCGGGTTGCGCGTGAAGACGGTGCGCACGTTCGGCTGGCGCTCGCGCACGCGGAACGGGCCGGTGCCGTTGGCCTTGAACGAGGCGGTGTTCTCGATGCCCTTGCGCCGGTCGACCGGCGTGACGGCCTTGTTCTCCTCGCACCACTTCTTGCTCATGATCATGAGCTGCGTGATGACGTCGGGAAGAATGGGGAACGGACCCTTGGTTTCGATCTCGATGGTGTGCGCGTCGACCTTGCGCACTTCCTTGATGTCGGTGGTGTTGGACTTCATGTCCGAGCCGTCGCCCGAGGCGCGCGCGAAGCTGAAGAGCACGTCGTCGGCCGTGAAGGGCGTGCCGTCGTGGAACTGGACGTTCTTGCGCAGTTCGAAGCGCCACACGGTGGGCGAGGTCTGTTTCCAGCTGGTCGCCAGCAGCGGCGCAACGCTCAGGTCCTTGTTGCGCCCGACCAGCGTTTCATAGACGTTGGCGGTGGTGCTCAGCTGCAGCGACTCATTGAGCGAGTGCGGATCGAGCGACAGCGCGTCCCCCTGGTTCGCCACGCGGATGGTCTGCGCGCCGGCCACCAGGCTGGCGGTGCCCAGCACGCACAAAACTGCGACCGCGGCCGCCTTCTTCTGAAAACTCATGGAAACACTCCTCGGGTTGGAATCTGAAGTACATCAAGGCGTCGCGGTAGCGGCGTCTTTCACGGGCTGCTGGCTGCGGGTGGCAGCCAGCGGCATGCCCTGCTCGATCAGCCCCGCATGCAATGCGGCGCCGAGCGGCAGGATCTCGTCGTTGAAGTCGTAGCGGCTGTTGTGCAGGAAGGCGCCGCATTTGGCGTCCTGGCCGATGCGCAGGTAGGCTCCGGCCTTTTTCTGCAGCATGAAGGAGAAGTCCTCGGCGCCCATGCTGGGCTCCATGCTGCGCTCGACGTTGGAAGCGCCCACCAGCGACTCGGCCACGTCGGCCGCGAACATGGCCTCGGGCGCGGTGTTGATGGTGGCCGGGTAGATGCGCTCGTACCTGATGGTGGCGGTGGCGCCGAAGCCCGCGGCCACGGCCGTGCAGAGCTCGGTCAGGCGCTGCTCGACCTGCGCCTGCACGCGCGCGCTGAAGGTGCGCACGGTGCCCACCAGCGTGGCCTCGCCCGGGATCACGCTCATCGCGCCCAGGTCGCCCGCCTGCACCGCGCAGATGCTGACCACCGCCGCATCGATCGGCCGCACGCTGCGCGACACGATGGTCTGCGCGGCCGTGATGATGTGCGCGGCGACCACCACGGGGTCGATGGTCTGGTAGGCGTGGGCGCCGTGACCGCCCTTGCCCTTGATCTCGATCGTGACGCGGTCGGCCGCGGCCATCATGGCGCCGCGGTTGATACCCACCGTGCCCGCGGGCATGGCGGGCCAGTTGTGCATGGCATAGACCGCGTCGACCGGAAAGCGGTCGAACAGGCCGTCCTCGATCATCACGCGCGCGCCGGCAAAGCCTTCTTCGCCGGGCTGGAAGATCAGCACCGCGGTGCCGTCGAAGCTGCGGGTCTCGGCCAGGTAGCGCGCCGCGCCGACCAGCATGGCCGTGTGGCCGTCGTGCCCGCAGCCGTGCATCAGGCCGTCGTTGGCGGAGCGCCAGCCGAAGTCGTTGTCCTCGCGCATGGGCAGCGCATCCATGTCGGCGCGCAGGCCGATCATCCGGCCGCTCGCGGTGGAGCGGCCGCGGATGACGCCCACCACGCCGGTCTTGCCGATGCCCTCGTGGATCTCGTCCACGCCGCAGGCACGCAGGGCTTCCCGCACGCGGCCGGCCGTGTAGACCTCTTCGAAGCCGAGCTCGGGGTGGGCGTGCAGGTCGCGGCGAAAGGCCGTGATCTCCGGATAGAAGCTCGCGATGTGCGCAAACGCCCTGCCCGAGGCCTGCAGTCGCGGTGCTGCAGCTGCTGCGACAACCGTCATTTCAATGTCCTCCCGCCTTGCCCACGCGCAGCCGCGGATCGACCACGAAGTACAGCAGGTCGACCACCAGGTTGATCACCACGAAGATCAAGGCAATGAGGCACAGGTAGGCCGCCATCACCGGCACGTCGGCAAAGGTCACGGCCTGGATGAACAGGAGCCCCATGCCGGGCCACTGGAACACCGACTCGGTGATGATGGCAAAGGCGATGAGGCCGCCGAGCTGCAGGCCCGTGATGGTCATCACCGGCACCAGCGTGTTCTTGAGCGCATGGCCGAAATGAATGGCGCGGTTCGTGAGGCCCCGGGCGCGCGCAAACTTGATGTAGTCGGTGCGCAGGACCTCGAGCATCTCGGCACGCACCAGCCGCATGATCAGGGTCAGCTGGAAGATCGCGAGCGTGACCGCCGGCAGGATGATGTGATGCCATCCGTCGGCCCGGAACAGGCCGCTGCTCCACCAGCCGAACTGCACGGTCTCGCCGCGCCCGAAGCTCGGGAACCAGCCCAGCATCACCGCAAACACCAGGATCAGCAGGATGCCGATCAGGAAGGTGGGCAGGGACACGCCGAGCAGCGACACGGTCATGAACACCTGGCTCAGGAAAGTGCCGCGGCGCAGCGCGGTGTACACGCCCATCGGAATGCCGATGAACAGCGCCAGCACGGCCGCCACCAGCGCGAGTTCGAGCGTGGCCGGAAAACGCTCGCCGATGAGGCGCGAGACCTTCGCGCCCTGGCGCAGGCTCAGGCCGAACTCGCCCTGGGCCGCGTTGACGAGAAAGTGCCAGAACTGCACGAAGAAGGGCTGGTCGAGCCCCAATGCGGCGCGCAGCTCGCGGATCTGCTCGGGCTTGGCATCCTGGCCCAGCAGAAAGACGACGGGGTCGCCCACATATTGGAAGAGAAGAAAGGCGATGAACGCGACCGCGATCATGACGATCACGGCCTGGATCAGGCGGCGCAGGACGAAGGCAATCATTCAGCAAGCAGAGTGAACAGGCATGCTAGCAGTGCAAGGTGCGTGCCCGCACGGTGGTTCCCCGGGGGTGCACGCGGATGGTGCGCTTCGGATGCACCCATGCAACATCGGCGAAGCCCCCAATGAAAAAAGCCACTCGACTTTCGTCGAGTGGCTTTTGAGTCTTTCGATTCAAAGCTGGCTTAAGCCAGCCTCGAATTAGAAAGCGTGACGGATACCGAAGTCGTAGCCGGTCGAGGTCTTCGGGGTGAAGACGCCGTTGGCGATGAAAGCCGGGCCGCCGACGGTCAGGGCTGCACCGTTCTTGTTGCTCACGCGAGCGATCGTTGCGTACAGAGCCGTGCGCTTCGACAGGTTGTGCACGTAGCCCAGAGCCAGCTTGTTGGCCTTCGGATCTTCGACGGCAGGAGCGAACAACACTGCAGGAGCGTTGAAGTCATACTTGACGTGCGAGTACGAAGCGCGGATCAGGCCAGCACCGACCGGCACGGTCACGCCGAGCAGGTAGCCGGTGAGGTCGACGTCAGGACGGCCGCCGAGGAACGGTTCGACTTCGTAGTCGATCTTGTTCTTGGCCTTCGACAGTTCACCGAAGAGCTTCACGGGACCGAAGTCATACGAAGCGCCGAGGTTCAGCGTGTTGACCTTGGTGGTCGTGCCAACGTAGTAGTTGTCGCCCACGGTGCTGCTGCCGTAAGCAATCGCAACGTCCAGAGGACCGTTGGCGTAGCCGAAGCGGCCACCAACGTAACGGCCTTGGCGCGAAGCGTTCAGCGTAGCCGGCGTAGCGGTGCCCGGGCTGTACTTGTTCTTCTCGCTGAAAGCGTACTGCACTTGGCCGTAGAAACCACCCAGGTTCGGCGGCAGGAAGTAGCCGATGCTGTTGCTGGCGCGAACGTAGTTGCTGCTGCCAACGTTGGTGAACGGAGCCGTTGCAGCTGCGGGGGTGCCGAAGGTGCCGAAGGCGTCGTTAGCGGTGTTGATCAGGTTGGAGCCAACGCCGTTGGTGCCGAACGGATCGAACACGGTGTCGTTCCAGAAGGTCGGGGTGTAGTCACGGCCGAGGCGGACTTCACCGAAACCACCCGACAGGCTCACGGTCGAGCGACGAGCGAAGGTAGCAATACCTTGCTGGCCGTCGTCGTTGGAGATCGGGGCTTCGAGCCAGAAGCTGGCAGCCAGGCCGCCACCGAGGTCTTCCGTACCACGGAAGCCGATACGGCTGGAGTTGTAGCCCGAGTTAGCCAGTGTACGACGGCTGACCTTGACGCTGCCTTGGTTCAGGTAGAACGGGTTCAGGAACGTGGCACCGTTCAGGTCACGCGAGGTGCTCGAATAGCCGCTGATCGACGCGTCGACCACGCCGAACAGCGTGACGGACGACTGAGCCGAGGCAACACCGGCAACAGCCAGGGCAGCCAGAGCAACTAGAGATTTTTTCATTGCAAGTTTCTCCAAGGTTAAACATAGGGCTCCGGTGCGAAGGGCTCACCGTGACTGGCACTTTTGTGCTCCCACCGGACCCCGGGCCAACCTCCTTTTGGGAAGTTGATGCTATTGCACCAGAGCCGCTGCGGCAGGGCAAAACAAATCGCCCGAAATCTCCAGCGGCCCACGCGTTTCGTTGCAGTCCTGCAACAAAGGACTTTGGCGCGCTCACAAACCACCATATGAAATGAAGCAACTGTTTCGCGCCGCTCTTTCCGCATACGTTCAAATACGGGCATGACTTCCACGCTCGACCCCGTCCTGACTGCGGCTGATGCGGCATTGCGCACTCTTTTTGCCCGACCCCATGCAACAAGGGCCGCGCCCGCGCCCGCCCAGACGCCGGGCGAGATGACCGATTCGGAGCGGCGCGAGGCCGGGGCATTGATGCGGGTGAACCACGTGGGCGAGGTGTGCGCCCAGGCGCTCTACACCGCGCAGGCCGCGGTGGCGCGCGACCCGGTCCTGCGGGCCCGCCTGCTCGAAGCCTCGCACGAAGAAACCGACCACCTGGCCTGGACGCGCCAGCGGCTGGACGAACTCGGCGCCCGGCCTTCCGTGCTGAATCCGCTCTGGTATGCGGGCGCTTTCGGCCTGGGCCTGGTGGCGGGGCGCCTGGGGGATCCGCTGAGCCTCGGGTTCGTTGCAGAAACCGAACGCCAGGTGGAAGCCCACCTGGAGAGCCATCTCGGCCGCCTGCCGGCCGCCGACAGTGCCTCCAGGGCCGTGGTCGAGCAGATGAAGATCGACGAAGCGCAGCACGCCGCGCAAGCCATCGATGCCGGCGCGGCGGAACTGCCGGCCCCGGCCAAGGCCCTGATGCGGCTCGCCTCCCGCGTGATGACCACGGTGGCGCACCGGATCTGAGGCCTCGCGGACTCAGGTTTCGATCAGGTCGAAGCTGGTGGTGATCTCGGCGGTCTTCGCGAGCATGATGCTGGCCGAGCAGTAGGTTTCGTGGCTCAGGGCAATCGCGCGTTCGACGGCCGCGGCAGGAATGCCCTTGCCCGCCACCGTGAAATGCATGTGGATCTTGGTGAAGACCTTGGGATCCTTTTCCGCGCGCTCGCTGGTCAGCTTGACGCTGCAGCGCTCGACGCGGTGGCGGCCCCGCTTCAGGATCAGCACCACGTCGTAGGCGGTGCAGCCTCCCGTGCCCGCGAGCACGGTTTCCATGGGCCTGGCCGCCAGGTTCTGGCCGCCGTTTTCGGGTTTGGCGGCATCGGGCGCGCCGTCCATCATCAGGACATGGCCGCTGCCGGTCTCGGCCACGAAACCCATGGCCGAGCGTGTGCCGGCGTCGCCGGTCCAACTTACTGTGCATTCCATCTGTGTCAGATCCATTCAAGATGTTCGGCAAAAAATCACACCGACATCCATTGGTGTGTGGGGAAATCGTCACTTGCTTGTTGCAACGCAACAAACAACCGATATACTTTATTTCATGGCGCACGAACCCGTGCGCACCGGTTGTCTCCTCCACCCTTCCAATTGGTGGATTTAGCCCCGAGCTGCAAGGCTCGGGGCTTTTTTCTTTGGGTCCCCGGCGTTGCGGGCCCACTCTAGTTTTTGGACCTGAAGGGCAGTTGCTCTGGCTGCCCTGGCTGTTGCCGGTGTTGCCTCGGCTCAGTCGTCCGTCACGCTGTTCGGCGTGGTCGACGCTTCGATCAGCGGCTATTCGAACAGCTCGCGCGACCTGAACCATGGCGTGACGTACAACGCCTTCGGCTTCCCCGTTGCCTATAACCCGTTCTACGTCAATCAAGGCAGCGTCCGGACCAGCAGCGTTGGCATGACCCATTCGGGCTACAACTCCAGCCGCCTGGGCTTCCGCGGCACTGAAGACCTTGGTGGCGGCCTGGCAGCCAGCTTCTGGCTCGAAGCGCCGGTCGCCAACGACGACGGCAGCCAAGGCGTGGCCAATTTCTCCCGCCGTTCCACGGTGAGCCTGTCGGGTGGTTTCGGTGAAATCCGCCTCGGCCGCGACCTGACCCCCTCGTTCCACAACAACTCCACCTTCGATCCCTTCGGCACCAACGGCGTTGGCACCAACCTGATCCAGACGGCCACCAGCGCATTTGGCAATCCCACGCGCGCCAGCAACTCGGTCAGCTACTTCCTGCCGCCGAACCTCGGCGGCTTCTACGGCCAGCTGATGTACGGCTTCCACGAGAAGACCAAGTACAGCCCGGGCCTGGCCACGCCTCACGCGGCCGACAACTCGCGCACCGGCCGCTACATCGGCGGCCGCTTCGGCTACGCCAACGGTCCGCTCGACGTTGCAGCGGCTTACGGCAGCAACACCGTGGGCGACGACTACTACGCCGGCACGACCACCAAGGTCAACACCTTCAACCTCGGCGCTTCGTATGACTTCGGTCCTGCAAAGCTCTTCGGCGAACTGTCCCACGCCCGCGAAAAGACCGATATCGACGGCGACTTCTTCGCCCGCCCGGCTTCCGTGGCATCGAACAAGCTCAATGGCTGGCTGCTGGGCGTGACGGTTCCGGTCGGTGCCGGCCTGATCCGCGCGTCGTACTCGGCCGTGAAGTACAAGTCGGGCGACAACAACCCGTTCTTCAACGAACCGAATCCGAAGGCCAACAAGCTGGCACTGGGCTACGTGCACAACCTGTCGAAGCGCACGGCCCTGTACGCAACGGTTGCCCGCATCAGCAACAAGAACGGTGCAGACCTGAGGGTCAGCCCCGATTTCAGCCCGAAGTTCATCAGCAACGACATCTTCACCCCGAAGACCTCGACCGGCTACGACTTCGGCATCCGCCACGCCTTCTGATCGAAGCCTGATTCCCAATGCTGGCTTCAGCCAGTTCGGATGAATCCCGTATCAAGCCGCCCAGCGCAAGCCGGGCGGCTTTTTGGCTTTGCTCAATTCGGGCGGCCACGCCCGCTTTGCAGCAATCCCACATTCATTTCTCCGCTCAGAACCGAAGCGTAGAAACGTTCGACCATGTTGACGCTCGTGCGCGCATTGCGCGCCAAGGTCAGCATGTCGATGCCCTGCCCGTACAAGAGCCGCAAGGTGATGGCGGTATGGCGCAGGCAATAAAGCGTCCTCGACTGGCCCTGCGGCCCTTTCTGGAGCGACGTCGCTTCCAGCGCCCAGTGGAAAAGAAAGTTGAGCACGGCCAGCGCGTGCTCGCGGTTCTTCAATTGCGGCATGAAGATGTAGTCGTCCGCGCCGCCAAAGCCCTGCTCGCGGCGATGCGCGAGCAGGCATTCATAAACCCGCACGGCCGGGCGCAGGCTCACGATGGGCTGGCTGTGCCGCTTGGTTTCGGGCAGGTTCATCCGCAGGTAGACGTGCTTGCCGCGCACGACGTCGATGTGCCTGTGCTTCATGAGCTTGATGTCGCTCGGACGCACGAAGGTGTTGACCATCCAGCGGATCAGCCATGGCAGCTCCTGCGGCATGACGAGCAGCTCGCGAGCGATCCAGAAGCGCTCGCCGGAGGCCAGTTCATCGAGCACCGGATGCGGCTGTCCGCGCAGCCGGCGCGCAGCCGCCACCACCGCCCGGTACTCCGCAACGCTGAAGCTCCCGCGCGGCTGGCTGCGCACCTTGACCTTCGGGAAGGCAGGTACATCGCGAAGCACGCCGATGTTCACACCGTGCATCAACACCTTTCGCAGCAGCACCAGGTACTGCGCGATCGTCGTGCTGGTGAAGCCCTGCGCTCCAAGGTGATCGATCAGGCGCTGCGCATCGGAAGTAGCGAATGCCTGCGCCGGCACAGCACCCAGCAAAGGAATGATGTGTGCGCGCAATCTGTTGCCCATCACCTGCCAGGTCGGCCGTCCGATTTCACCGCGCTGCACACGCGCCGCTTCTGCCTGCATCAACCCTTTGGAAAGGTCGCTGACAAAAAGGGTTAACAGATTTTGCTCATTTGTTAAATGACTGGCGGGCGCCTCGCTCGCGGGATAGCTGCGCGCAAAAAAACCCGAATCGTTCGCGGCCGGGGCTCTCTGGATGAGGTTTATGACATTTGTGTCCATGCCATATCCCGTACGCAATCCCGATGCCTCTTATCATCGTCATTTATCAATTGAAAACTCCCTTGGACAAAACCGTGCGCGACGTACCTGTGCCGGCACTGACGCCCGCCGACTATCTCAGAAAAATTTTGAACGCCCGCGTTTACGACGTGGCGGTCGAATCCGCGCTCGAGAAAGCCAATGCACTCAGCGAGCGGCTCGGCAATACCGTGCTGCTCAAGCGCGAAGACCAGCAGCCGGTGTTCAGCTTCAAGCTGCGCGGCGCCTACAACAAGATGGCGCACCTCTCGGCGGAGCAGCTCGCGAGTGGCGTCATCTGCGCATCGGCCGGCAATCACGCGCAGGGCGTGGCGCTGGGCGCGCGCAAGCTGGGCGCGCGCGCGGTGGTGGTCATGCCGGTGACCACGCCGCGGCTCAAGATCGATGCGGTGCGCGGCTTCGGCGGCGAGGTGGTGCTGCATGGCGACAGCTATTCCGATGCCTACCTGCATGCGCTCGAATTGCAGGCGCAGCAGGGCCTGACCTTCGTGCACCCCTTCGACGATCCCGACGTGATCGCGGGCCAGGGCACCATCGCCATGGAAATCCTGCGCCAGCACCAGGGCCGGCTCGACGCAGTCTTCGTGGCGATCGGCGGCGGCGGGCTCATCTCGGGCGTGGCCAACTACATCAAGGCGGTGCGCCCGGAGATCAAGGTGATCGGCGTTCAGATGAACGACTCGGACGCCATGATGCAGTCGGTGGCGGCGCGCCAGCGCGTGAGCCTGCCCGACGTGGGACTGTTTTCGGACGGCACGGCCGTCAAGCTGGTGGGCGAGGAGACCTTCCGCATCGCCAGCAACCTGGTCGACGAATACATCGCGGTCGACACCGATGCGGTCTGCGCGGCCATCAAGGACGTGTTCGTCGACACCCGCAGCATCGTGGAGCCGGCGGGCGCGCTGGCGGTGGCCGCCATCAAGCAGTATGTGGCCGGGCACGGCCGCCACGGCGAAACCTACGCGGCCATCCTGTGCGGCGCCAACATGAACTTCGACCGGCTGCGCTTCGTGGCCGAGCGCGCCGAAGTCGGCGAGGAGCGCGAGGCGCTGTTCGCGGTGACCATTCCCGAAGAGCGCGGCAGCTTCCGCCGCTTCTGCGAGCTGGTGGGCGAGATGCCGGCCAGCGAGCCGCAGGAAACGGGCTCGGCCGGCGGCGCGCTGCGCAACGTGACGGAGTTCAACTACCGCATCAGCGACGCGGCCAAGGCGCATGTGTTCGTGGGCCTGACCACCTCGACGCGCGGCGAATCGACGACCATCGCCAAGACCTTCATTGCGCACGGCTTCGATGCACTCGACCTCACGCACGACGAGCTCGCCAAGGAGCATCTGCGGCACCTGGTGGGCGGGCGCACGGGCCTCGCGCATGACGAGCGGCTGCTGCGCTTCGTGTTTCCGGAGCGCCCGGGCGCGCTGCTCAAGTTCCTGAGCCTGATGCGGCCGAACTGGAACATCAGCCTCTTCCACTACCGCAACCAGGGCGCCGACTACGGCCGCATCCTGGTGGGCTTGCAGGTGCCGGCCGGCGACGCGGCGGCCTTCGACGACTTCCTCGAAACGCTGGGCTATCCCTACGTCGAGGAAACGGCGAATCCGGCGTACAGGCTGTTCCTGCAGGCCTGAAAGGCCGTCCGGCTTTTATTGCTGCGCAGGCTGCGCGGGCGGCTGCTGCGCAGAATCCGACGGCGGCGCTTGCGACGCCTGCGACGGTGCAGCTCCGCCGGCAGGCGGCGCCATCACGGGAGGCACCGTGGCCGGGAAAAGCCCGCTCGGCCTGGCCGATGGCGTTGGCGAGGCCGGCAAACCCGGCGGGACCGAGCTGCCAATGCTGATCGGCGCGCGCACCGGCAGCTGCAGCGTGAAAGCTGCCGGCCCCTGCGCGCTGGTGCCGAGCGTTGCCGCGCGCACCCCGACCGACTGCAGCACATAGTTGTCGCCCACGCGCGAACCGACGCGGAACGGACGCGGCGGCTTGCCGTCGATGGAGATCAGGGCGGCGCCTTGGTTGAACGGATCCGCCACCACGCCCGACAGCGCAAAGCGGCTGGCCGCCTCGGGTGCGGCGGGCGCCGCGTCGGCGCCCGAAACCACGCCGAGCAGCCGCGCAACCGCATCCGCGTCGGCCGAGACCGCCGCACGGGGCATGGTGGCCGCCGCGGCCACGGGCTCGGGCGGCGCCGCGAGCCGCAGCCCCCAGAACACCGCCGCTGCCGCGGCCAGCGCCCACAGGCCCGTGGTTGCAACGGGGGCATGCCAGTGCGCGGCGGAATAGGGACTTGTCATGGCCGCGGATTATCATGCAGCGCGCCTTCCGAACCATGTCATCCAAGCTATGAAAAAAATCCTACGCGACGCCACCCGCGCTGCCCAGCGCGGCTTCACGCTGATCGAGCTGATGGTGGTGCTGGTCATCATCGGCGTGCTGGCCGCGCTGATCGTGCCGAACGTGATCGAGCGCGCCGACGACGCCCGCGTGACCGCCGCCAGGACCGACATCAACAACCTGATGCAGGCGCTCAAGCTCTACCGCCTGGACAACCAGCGCTACCCGACGGCCGAGCAGGGCCTGCAGGCGCTGCTGGTGCGCCCGACCGCGGGGCCGGCCGCGCCCAACTGGAAGCCCTACGTCGAGAAGCTGCCGAACGATCCGTGGGGCCATCCGTACCAATACATGAATCCGGGTATCAAGGGCGAAATCGACGTGCTCTCGCTCGGCGCCGATGGCCAGGCCGGCGGCGAGGGCAAGAATGCCGACATCGGCAGCTGGCAGTAGGCGCACGGGCGGCTTCACGCTGCTCGAGCTGATCGTGGTGATCGCGATCATCGCGATCGCAACGGCCGGCGTGAGCTTCGCGCTGCGCGACACCAACGCGGCCCGGCTCGACCGCGAGGCCGACCGGCTGGCCGCGCTGCTCGAGTCGGCGCGCGCCCAGTCGCGCGCGAGCGGCGTTGCGGTGCGGTGGCGCCTCGTGGAAGGCGGCAGCTTCGTGTTCGACGGCCTGCCGCCCGATGCCTTGCCCAGCGGCTGGGCTACGAGCGGCATCAGCGCCACGGCTTCGCTGGCCGGCGGCGCGCCGGTGGCGGCGGTGCAACTGGGCCCCGACCCGATCATTGCCGCGCAGCAGATCACGCTCTATTCCGAAGGCCCGCCCGCGCGTTCGCTGCGCATTGCCACCGACGGCCTCAGGCCCTTCACCGTGAGCACGCCATGAGGTCGTTCCGGCGCCAGTCGGCATGCGGCGGATTCACGCTGATCGAGGTGCTGATTGCGCTCGGCATCGTCGCGCTGGCGCTCGCGGCGGGCTCCCAGGCCACGATGTCGCTCACGCGCAATGCGCAGCGCCAGTCCGACCTTCTGCTGGCCGACCTGTGCGCGGAAAACGAGCTTGCCAAGGCGCGGCTCGCCAGGCAGATGCCCGCGGTGGGCGATTCGGGCTCGATCTGCGTGCAGGCCGGCGTCTCGTTCAACGTGACCACCTCCACCATCGCCACGCTCAATCCCAATTTCCGGCGCGTCGACGTGCAGGTGCGCGACGAGGCCAATGCGCCGGTGCTGCGCATCTCGACCGTGGTGGGCCGCTTCTGATGCGCCGCTTCGCAAGCCAGGGAGCCCGCGGCGGCTTCACGCTGATCGAGCTGCTGGTGGCCATTTCGGTGATGGCGCTGCTCGCGCTCGTGAGCTGGCGCGGGCTGGACAGCATGTCGCGCGCCACCACGCTGAACCAGCAGCGCGCCGACGCGGTGCTGGCGCTGCAGACCACGCTCTCGCAATGGGGCGCCGACCTCGACGCCGTGACCCCGATCGCGCAGACCCGCCCGATCGACTGGGACGGCCGCGTGCTGCGGCTCACGCGCCGCGGCAGCGATGCGGGCGCCCCCGCCATGCTGGTGGTGGCGTGGACGCTGCGCACCGGTGCCGACGGCACCCGCTGGCGGCGCTGGCAGTCGCCGCCCTTCACCACGCGCGGCGAATGGCAGCAGGCGTGGAACCTGGCCGCCTCGTGGGCACAGGAAGGCGGCGGCGGCGACGTCGCGCTGATGCCGGCCACGAGCTGGCAGCTCTACTACTTCCGCGAGAACGCCTGGACGCCCGCGGGCGAGCTGCCGGCCAGCGCGCCCAATCCGGCGAACCCGGCCAATCCCATCGGCGCGCTCGTGAACATGCCGGACGGCGTTCGGCTGGTGCTGACCCTGTCCCCGGGCGAGGGGCTCGCGGGCACGCTCACGCGCGACTGGGTCAAGCCCACGGTGGGGGCGCCGCGCTCATGACCGCATCCACGGTTTGCAGAACAACCGGGCAACGCCAGCGCGGCGCCGCGCTGCTCGCGGCCATGCTGACCGTGATGCTGGTCGCCACCTTCTCCGCCGCGGCGCTGTGGCAGCAATGGCGCGCGTCCGAAGTCGAGGCGGCCGAGCGCGGACGCGTGCAGGCGGCGTGGGTGCTGATCGGCGCGCTCGACTGGTCGCGCCTGATCCTGCGCGAGGACGCCCTCACCGGCGGGCCCGACCACCTGGCCGAGCCCTGGGCCGTGCCGCTCGCGGAGGCCCGGCTCACGAGCTTTCTGTCGGCCGAGAGGAACGTGGCCAGCGACAACCTCGAAGGACTGCCCGATGCCTTCCTCTCGGGCCGCATCGTCGATGCGCAATCCAAGCTCAACGTGCTGTCGCTGGTCGACGGCAACAAGCCGGTGCCGGCCAGCATCGCCACCTTCACCAAGCTGTTCAACATCCTGGGCCTGCCGGCCTCGGAGCTCAGCGCGATGACGTCCTCGCTCGCGCGCGCGCTGGCCACCGGCACCGATGCCGCCGGCGATGCCGGCGATGCCGGCGCGGCGCCGCTGATGCCGCAGGAGGTTTCGCAGCTGGTGTGGCTCGGCCTTTCGCCTTCGACCGCGGCCGCGCTCGAGCCCTACGTGACGATTCTCCCGATACGCACGCCGCTCAACATCAATACCGCGAGCGCCGAAGCCATCAGCGCCAGCCTGCCCTCGCTGAGCATCAGCGACGCGCGCCAGCTGGTGGAAAAGCGCACGCGCTCGTACTTCAAGCAGATTGCCGACGCCAACGCCGCGCTGCCGAACGGCGGCACGCAGTTCAACGCCGGCCAGCACAGCGTGGGCACCCAGTTCTTCGAGGTCTACGGCCGGCTGCGGCTCGACCGCACCTGGGTCGAGGAACGCTCGCTGCTGCAGCGCGACGGCGTCACGGTGAAGACGATCTGGCGCAACCGCGGCGCCGGCCTTGCCACGGCCACTCCGGCTAAACCCTGAGTGCGGCTGATTTTCTTCATTTCTGTTGCATCAATACATCGTCCAGAGCCCGTCGCATCTACGTCAAACGCTACAAATAGAGTAGCAATGGCACCATCGGTGCACCCCTACAATCACCCGCCCTCCTGAAAACGAAATGACCCCGCTGCTGCTCATCGCTCCCCTCCCCCCGGCCGACGCCGCGGGCGAGTACGACTGGGCCCAGGCGGGCGACGACGGCATCGCCCTGCGCAACCATGGCCGCGCGCTGCTCGCGCTGCTGCCGGCCAGCGCGGAAGTCACGCTCGGCATTCCGGCCGCGGCGCTGTCCTGGCACTGCGTCACGCTGCCCAAGGGCAGCACGAGCAGCGCGTCGAAGCTGCGCGCCGTGCTCGACGGCCTGCTCGAAGAGCATCTGCTCGACGATCCCGAGGCCCTGCACTTCGCACTCGAACCCGCAGCCAAGGCCGGCGCGCCGGTCTGGGTGGCGGCCTGCAACCGCATCTGGCTGCGCACGCTGGTGCAGGGGCTGGAATCGGCCGGGCGGCGCGTGGTGCGCATCGTTCCCGAATTCGCGCCGCAGCCCGCGGATGGTCCGCCGCTGCTGCAGGTCACCGGCGAAGCCGAGGCGCCGCAGCTCACGGTGTGCGATGCCGACGGCGTGGTCTCGCTGCCGCTCGCGGGTGCCGGGCTGGCGCTCGCCGCCGGCCTGCCGCTGGACACCGCCGTGATCAGCGCCGAGCCCGCCGTCGCGCAGGCCGCCGAGCACCTGCTCGAGCGCCGCGTGCCCATCGTGCAGGCGCCGCAGCGCTGGCTGCAGGCGGCGCGTTCGCCCTGGGAGCTCGCACAGTTCGACCTCGCCGTGACGGGGCGTGCCCGCGCCGGCAAGAAATTTGCGTCGGTGGTGCAGACGCTGCGCTATGCGCCCGAGTGGCGCGCCGCGCGCTGGGGCATCGTCGCCCTGCTGCTGACCCAACTGATCGGCCTCAATGCCTGGGCCTGGAAGGAGCGCAATGCACTCGAGGCCAAGCGCCAGGCCGTCAAGAACATGCTGACCCAGACCTTCCCCTCCGTGAAACTCGTGGTCGACGCGCCGGTGCAGATGGCGCGCGAGGTCGCGGCGCTGCAGCAGGCCGTGGGCGATGTCGCGGGCAGCGACCTCGAACCGATGATCGGCGCGCTCGCCCCCAATCTTCCGCCGGGCAATACACCCAGCGCCATCGACTACAGCGCCGGCCAGCTGCGCCTGCGCGGCCTGGGCCTGCAGCCTTCGGAGCTCACGCGGCTCTCGGGCGCGATGGGTCCGCGCGGCTACAGCGTGCGCGCCGAAGGCGACCTGCTGCTGGTGCAGGCCGAGGCTGCGCGATGAACTTCAGCGAACAACTCCGGGCCCGCTGGGCCGCCCTCGAACTGCGCGAGCGGCGCATGGTCGCCATCGCGGCTGCGCTCGTGGCGCTTGCACTGCTGTGGTGGGTTGCGCTCGCTCCCGCGCTGCGCACGCTGGCCGCGGCGCCGGCCGACCATGCGCAGCTCGACGCGCAGCTGCAGCAGATGGCCCTGCTGCAGAACCGCGCCAAGGCGCTGCAGGCGCAGCCCCGGCTGAACCGCGACGACGCGCTGCGCGCCCTCGAAACCTCGGTACGCGAGAGCCTCGGCACCAATGCCCAGCTCATGACAGCCAGCGGCGATGGCGCCGCCACCATCACGATGCGCGGCACGCCGGCCGAGGCCGTGGCCCAGTGGCTGGCGCAGGCGCGCGGCAATGCGCACGCGGTGCCGCGCGAGGCCCACCTGACCCGTGCGGCCGCCGCGCCGCCGGCCGCCGGCAGCAAGGACCCGCAGCCCGCGAAGGTGCGCTGGGAGGGCACGCTCGTGATGGCGCTGCCCGCAGCCCGTTGAGCCTGGCCGCATGGTGACGCGCTCCTCCCTTGCCGAACCCGCGCCGCGCCGCGGCTGGCGCTGGGCCCTGCTCGGCATCGTGCTGGGGGCGCTGCTGGCGCTGGTGCTGTTCGCGCCCGCGCGCTGGCTGGCGACGGCGCTCTCAAACTGGAGCCAGGGCCGGCTGCTGCTCGTCAACCCGCGCGGCACGGTCTGGAACGGCACCGCGGCCGTGGTGCTTGCCAGCGGCGCCGGCGGCGCCGAGGCGGTGTCGCTGCCCGGCGCGCTCAACTGGCGCATGCGCCCGGCCTGGAGCGGCATGTTCGCCGTGCTCGACCTGCCCTGCTGCGCGGCGCGGCCGCTCCAGCTCAAGGCCAGCCCGCGCACGGACGGCATGCAGCTGCAGTGGGGCGACGGCAGTTCGCGCTGGCCCGCCACCTTGCTGACCGGCCTGGGCGCGCCCTGGAACACGCTCAGGCTCGAGGGCACGCTCGACCTCTCCACCCGGGGCCTCTCGATGCAGTGGGACGGCCCCGTACTGCGCATCGCGGGCCAGGCCACGCTCGACGCCACCGACGTGTCGTCCAGCCTCTCGACGCTCAAGCCGATGGGCAGCTACCGCCTCACGCTCGAAGGCGGCAGCCGCCCGAGCCTGCTGCTGAGCACGCGCGAAGGCAGCCTGCAGCTGAACGGCAGCGGCAGCTGGAACGGCACCGCCTTTCGCTTCAACGGCGAAGCCAGTGCCGCGGCCGGCCGCGAAGACGCGCTTTCCAATTTGTTGAACATCATCGGACGGCGCGACAACGCGCGTTCGATCATCACCCTGGGTTGATCATGATGAAGCCACTGACTTCGCCCGGCAGCCGCCTCGCCGCCGTTGCACTCGCAGCGCAGGTGCTGGTTGCCGCCACCTTGCTGCAGGCCGCGCCGCCGGTGTTCGCACAATCCGGCGATGCGCCGCGCCGGGGCGAACCCATCACGCTCAACTTCGCCAACGCCGACATCGAGGCCGTGGCGCGCACCATGGCGGTGGTCACCGGCCGCGACGTGGTGGTCGACCCGCGCGTGAAGGGCACGATGAACCTCGTCACCGACCGCGCCATCGCGCCGGCTGCGGCATTCAACCAGTTCGCTTCCGCCCTGCGCCTGCAGGGCTTTGCGGTGGTGGAGGCCGAAGGGCTCTACAAGGTGGTGCCCGAGGCCGACGCCAAGCTCCAGACCCAGACCGTCAACACCGCCACGCCCAGCGCCGGCTCGGTGGCCGGCAACCAGATCGTCACGCAGATCTTCAGGCTCAACTACGAGTCGCCGAACAGCCTGCTGCCGGTGCTGCGCCCGCTCATTCCGCCCAACAACACCATCAACGTGAACCCGGGCAACAACTCGCTCGTGATCACCGACTACGCGGACAACATGCGCCGGCTGGCGCGCATCATCGCGGCGCTCGACGTGCCCAATGCGTCGGACATCGAGGTGATCCCGCTCAAGCATTCGATCGCCACCGACATGCTGCCGCTGATCACCCGGCTGGTCGACGGCAGCGGCTCGGGCGCCACGCCGGGCGCCCCCGCGCCGGGTGTGGCCGATGCGTCGTTCCGCACCACCCTGCTGGCCGACCCGCGCAGCAATGCGCTGATCCTGCGCGCGGCCAATCCGGCGCGCGCGGCGCTGGTGCGCACGCTGGTCCAGAAGCTCGACCGCGCGCCCGCCGAAAGCAGCAACGGCGCGGCCGGCAACATCTACGTGGTCTACCTGAAGAACGCCGATGCGGTGCGGCTGGCGGCCACGCTGCGCGCCGCCATGGCGGCCAACCAGCTGCCCGGCACGCCGGGTGCCCCGGGCGCGGCCGGAGGCGGCGGCGCGCCGCAACAGCAGCAAGCCAACATTCCGCAGGCCATGCAGCAGACGAGCCTCAGCGGCCAAGGCGGCGGCTCGGCGGCCGCCAACGCGCCGCTCAACAATGCCAACCAGCCGTCGACCGGCGGACAGATCCAGGCCGACCCGTCGACCAACTCGCTGATCATCACGGCGCCCGAGCCGCAGTACCGCCAGATGCGCGCCGTGATCGACAAGCTCGACGGCCGGCGCGCGCAGGTCATGATCGAGGCGCTGATCGTCGAGGTCAGCGCCAAGAAGGCCGCCAACTTCGGCGTGCAGTGGCAGAGCGCGCTGGGCAACAACGCGGTCATCGGCACCAATTCGAGCCTGGCCAGCGCCAACATCCTGGCGCTGACGCAGGCGCTGGCCACCCGCGACGTGGCCAACGTGCGGCCGTCGTCGGGGCTGAACCTGGGCATTGCCGGCAAGATCGGCGGCCAGTACATCCTGGGCGCCATTGCGAACTTCTTCAACAGCGACGGCGACGCCAACGTGCTCTCCACGCCCAACCTGCTGACGCTGGACAACGAAGAGGCCAAGATCGTCATCGGCCAGAACGTGCCCTTCGTCACGGGCCAGTACGCCAGCACCTCGGGCTCGGTGGGCATCAACCCGTTCACCACGGTGGAGCGCAAGGACGTGGGCCTCACGCTGCGCGTGCGCCCGACCATCAACGAGAACGGCACCGTGAAGATGACCATCTTCCAGGAGACCTCGACCGTCGACGGCAACACCATCAACAACCCCAATGGCCCGACCACCAACAAGCGCTCGATCGAATCGAGCGTGCTGGTGGAAGACGGCGGCCTGGTCATGCTCGGCGGGCTGCTGTCGGACGACTACGGCAACACGATCGAGAAGGTGCCGGTGGCCGGCGACATCCCGGTGCTCGGCAACCTGTTCAAGAACGAGATCCGCACGCGCAACAAGAGCAACCTGATGATGTTCCTGCGCCCCGCGGTCATGCGCGACGGCGCCTCCACCGAAGCCTTTGCCTACGACCGCTACGACGAGATCCGCGGCATGCAGCAGCGCACCCAGCCGAACACCGACAACATCATGCTGCGCGGCGTGGATGCCGCCCCCGTGCTGCCGGAAGCCCCGCTGCCGCGCTCGGGTGCCCGCGACACCAGCAGCAACGGCAACGGCAGCGACCGCATCCAAGGCACGCAGCTGATCCCGCCGCCGCGCCCAGCCGGGGACACCCGCACCCTGCGGCCGAGCCCGCTGCGCGGCGCACTGCCGCCCACGGCCGACCCCACCAGCTCGCGCGAACTGCCCTGAAGCCCATGCGCCACCCCCTGCCCTACGCGTTCGCACGCAGTCAGCAGCTGCTGCTCGAAGAAGCCGACGACGGCAGCCACACGCTGTGGATGTCGAGCCATCCCTCGCGCAGCGCGGTCGGCGAGGTCACGCGCAAGTACGGCGTGCAGGCCTTCGAGGTGCTGGCCGACGGCCCGCTCGCGCAGCGCATCAGCGCGGCCTATGCGCAGGGCGAATCGAGCGCCGCCGCGGTGGTGAGCGAGGTGCAGAGCGACGCCGACCTCTCGCGCATGATGCAGGAGCTGCCGGCGGTCGAGGACCTGCTGGAAAGCGCCGGCGACGCGCCCATCATCCGCATGCTCAACGCGCTGCTCACGCAGGCCGCGCGCGACGGCGCGAGCGACATCCACATCGAGCCCTACGAGCGCACCTCGTCCGTGCGCTTTCGCATCGACGGCACGCTGCGCGAGGTGGTGCAGCCCAACCGCGCGCTGCACGCCGCGCTGATCTCGCGCCTGAAGATCATGGCCGACCTCGACATCTCCGAGAAGCGGCTGCCGCAGGACGGGCGCATCAGCCTTCGCATCGGCACGCGCGCGGTCGACGTGCGCGTCTCCACGCTGCCCAGCGCGCACGGCGAACGCGCGGTGCTGCGCCTGCTGGACAAGACCGAATCGAAGCTCACGCTCGAATCGGTCGGCATGCAGGGCGACACGCTCGCGCGCTTCGAGCGCCTCATCGCGCAGCCGCACGGCATCATCCTGGTGACCGGCCCCACGGGCTCGGGCAAGACCACAACGCTGTACGCCGCGCTGGCCCGGCTGGATGCGAGCCGCAGCAACATCATGACGGTGGAAGACCCCATCGAATACGAACTGCCGGGCGTGGGCCAGACGCAGATCAACGCCAAGATCGAGCTCACCTTCGCGAAGGCGCTGCGCGCCATCCTGCGGCAGGACCCGGACGTGATCATGATCGGCGAGATCCGCGACTTCGAGACCGCGCAGATCGCCATCCAGGCCTCGCTCACCGGCCACCTGGTGCTTGCCACGCTGCACACCAACGACTCGGTCAGCGCCGTCACGCGCCTGACCGACATGGGCGTGGAGCCTTTCCTCTTGAGCTCGTCGCTCTTGGGCGTGCTCGCGCAGCGGCTGGTGCGCAAGGTCTGCACGGCCTGCGGCGGCGCCGGCTGCGAGGCATGCGGGCAGACCGGCTACCAGGGGCGCACCGGCATCTTCGAACTGCTGGTGGCCGACGAGACCGTGCAGGGCCTGATCCACAGCAAGGCGGCCGAGAGCGAACTGCTCCAGGCCGGCGCGCGCGGCGGCCTGCGCCTGATGCGCGAAGATGGCGAACGGCTGGTGCAGGCCGGCATCACCTCGCGCGCAGAACTGCTTCGCGTCACGCGCGACTGATCCGCCCGGCACCGCCATGCCCGCCTATTCCTTCGAAGCCATCGATGCCAGCGGCCAGTCGCGCGAAGGCGTGCTCGAGGCCGACACCGCGCGCAGCGCACGCAGCCTGCTGCGCGCGCAGGCGCTCATTCCGCTGTCGGTCACGCCGGTGGGCAGCAGCCACGTCAACGGCACCGGCAACGGCGGCCTGCGCCGCTGGCTGGGCGGTGGCGCCAGGGTCTTCAGCTCCACCGGCCTTTCGGTCTGGACGCGGCAGCTCGCGGGCCTGGTCTCTTCCGGCCTGCCGCTCGAACGCGCGCTGACCGCGCTCACCGACGAAGCCGAGACCGAACCGCAGCGCAACCTGGTCGCTTCGCTGCGTGCCGAGGTCAACGCGGGCTCGCCCTTCGCGCGCGCGCTCGCGGCCCATCCGCGCGAGTTCTCGCCCATCTACACCGCCGTGATCGGCGCGGGCGAGCAAAGCGGCAACCTCGGCCTCGTGCTCGACCGGCTCGCCGACGACCTCGAGGAGCGGCAGGCGCTGCAGCAGAAACTCATCGGCGCGGCGCTCTATCCGGCCATCGTCACGCTGGTGGCGATCGTGATCGTGATCTTCCTCGTGAGCTACGTGGTGCCGCAGGTGGCGCAGGTGTTCGCGGGCACCAAGCGTTCGCTGCCTTTCCTCACCACCGTCATGCTGTCGCTGAGCGCGGCGGTGCGCAGCTACGGCTGGTGGATGCTGGGCGGCGTGGTGCTGGCCGCCATCGCCGCGCGATTGGCGCTGGCGCAGGAAGCCTTGCGCCTGAAGTTCGACGCCGCCTGGCTGCGGCTGCCGCTCGTGGGCAAGCTTGCGCGCGGCTACAACGCGGCGCGCTTTGCCAGCACGCTGGCCATGCTGGCCACCGCCGGCGTGCCGATCCTGCGCGCGCTGCAAGCCGCCTCCGAAACGCTGGGCAACCGCGCCATGCGCGCCGATGCGCTCGACGCGCTGGTGCTGGTGCGCGAAGGCGCGCCGCTGGCCTCGGCGCTGGCGCAGAAAAAACGCTTTCCCGGGCTGGTCTCGATGTTCGCGCGGCTGGGCGAGCAGACCGGCACGCTGCCCCTGATGCTGCAGCGCGCGGCCAACCAGCTGGGCGCCGAAGTGCAGCGCCGCGCCATGCACCTGGCCACCATCCTGGAGCCGCTGCTGATCGTGGCCATGGGCGGCGTGGTGATGCTCATTGTGCTGGCCGTGATGCTGCCTATCATCCAGCTCAACCAGTTCGTCAAGTAAGTCCGCCAGGAAGCACTGCACGCCATGCCCGTCACGCTCGAAGACAAGCTCGTGGTCGCGATCTCGTCGCGCGCGCTGTTCAACCTCGAAGAAGAAAACAGGATCTTCGAGGCCGGCGACAACGAGGGCTACATGAAGCTGCAGCTCGACCGCATCGACGTGCCGGCCGCGCCGGGCATCGCGTACTCGCTGATCCGCAAGCTGCTGCGCTTCAACGACGACGGCGTGCAGCGCGTCGAGGTGGTCATTCTTTCGCGCAACGATCCGGTCTCGGGCATGCGCATCTTCCGCTCGAGCGCGGCGGCCGACATCAAGCTGCAGCGCGGCGTGTTCACGCAGGGACGCCCGCCCTTCGGCTACCTGCGGCCGCTGCGTGCGCACCTGTTCCTGTCGGTCAACGCGCAGGACGTGCGCGAAGCGCTGGGCGCGGGCTTTCCGGCCGCGCGGGTGCTGGTCGAATCGGTGAAGGCCAGCGATGCCTGGCCGAACGAAGTGCGGATTGCCTTCGATGGCGATGCGGTGCTCTTCAGCGACGAGGCCGAGCGCGTGTTCCAGGCCCAAGGCCTCGATGCCTTCCAGGCGCACGAACTCAGCAAGGCCGACCTGCCGCTGCCCGAAGGGCCCTTCAAGCCGCTGCTGACGGCGCTGCATCGCCTGCAGATGGCGGGCAACGCGCAGATGCGCATCCGCACCGCGCTGGTCACCGCGCGCAGCGCCCCGGCGCACGAGCGCGCGATCCGCACGCTCATGAAGTGGAACATCCGCGTCGACGAGGCGATGTTCCTCGGCGGCCTGCCCAAGGGCGAATTCCTGCGCGAGTTCGAACCCGACTTTTTCTTCGACGACCAGACCGGCCACGTCGATGCCGCGGCGCGCCACGTGCCCGCGGGCCACGTCTCCAGCGGCATCAGCAACGAGCGCTGAGCGCTTGCGCGGCGTGCCCTGCGCCGCAGCCTTGTCATCGCCCGTTCATGGCGATGTAACGCGATCTCCCTAGTCTTGCGGCCTGCCCACCGCGCGGTGCTTCGCGATGCCTTTTCGGCGTTGCGCCTTCGAGCCCGCGCGGCCTTTTTCGGTGCGCTCTCTTCCGGGCGCCCCCGCAACGCGACTCCCAAGGAATCCACCCATGCGACTTTCATCCCTGCCTGCGCGGCTCGTTCCCGCGCTGCTCCTGGCCTGCGTCCTTTCCGCCTGCGGCGGCGGCAGCAACGGCGGTGGCGGCTTCTTCGGCGGCCTGCCTGGCGTGGGCACGCCGGCGCCGACCACGCCCACCACACCGCCGCCCGACACCGGGACAAAGCCCGAGATGCGCTGCGCGCCCTGAACAACATCCCATACCCGAACGACACCATGACCTCACGCCGCAGCTTCCTCACAGCCACCGCCACCACCGGCGCCGCCGCGCTCGCGCTCTCGGCCTTTCCGCCGAGCATCCGCCGCGCGCTCGCCATTCCCGCCAACAACAAGACCGGCACCATCAAGGACGTGGAGCACATCGTCATCCTGATGCAGGAGAACCGCTCGTTCGACCACTACTTCGGCACGCTCATGGGCGTGCGCGGCTTCGGCGACCGCTTTACCATTCCGCTGCCGCAGGGCCGCAGCGTCTGGCAGCAGCTCGACGACACTGGCAAGGAAGTGCTGCCCTACCACCTGGACGGCTCCAAGGGCAACGCGCAGCGCGTGGCCGGCACGCCGCACAGCTGGAGCGACGGCCAGGCTGCGTGGGCCGGCGGGCGCATGTACGAATGGGTGCGCTACAAGAAAACGAAGACGGCGCCTTTCACGCAGTCGATGGGCTACCTCGAAGAGGCGGAACTGCCCTTCCAGTTCGCGCTGGCCAACGCCTTCACACTCTGCGATGCCTACCACTGCAGCATGCACACCGGCACCAATTCGAACCGCATGTTCCTCTGGACCGGCACCAACGGCCCCACCGGCGCGAACGTGGCCACGGTCAACAACGAATGGGATTCGATCGACAGCTCGGCCAACGGCTACAGTTGGAAGACCTACCCCGAGCGGCTGCAGGAAGCCAAGGTCAGCTGGATCGTCTACCAGAACATGCCCGAGAATTTCGGCGACAACTCGCTGGCCGGCTTCAAGCAATACCGGCTCGCCAACGAGGCTTCGGGCAAGCCCGTGAGCAACGACGTGGCCTCGCCCGCCTACGATCCGGCCAGCGACGACGCCGGCAATCCGCTCTACAAGGGCATTGCCAACACCATGCCCGACGGCGGCTTTCTCGAGCAGTTCCGCCAGGACATCAGGAACGGCAAGCTGCCCCAGGTGTCGTGGATCGTCGCGCCCGCGACCTATTCGGAGCACCCCGGCCCGTCGAGCCCCGTGCAGGGCGCCTGGTACATCCAGGAAACGCTCGATGCGCTCACTGCCGTGCCCGAGGTGTGGAGCAAGACCGTGCTGTTCATCAACTTCGACGAGAACGACGGCTACTTCGACCACGTTCCTTCGCCGGCCGCGCCTTCGATCGACGCCGGCGGCACGCCCGCAGGCAAGACCACGCTGCCAGTGCAAGCGCTCGCGCCCGAATACTTCAACCATCCGAATCCGCCCGGCACCACCGACCAGCCGCCGCCCGACGGCCGCGTCTACGGCCCCGGCGTGCGCGTGCCGATGTATGTAGTGTCGCCCTGGAGCCGCGGCGGCTGGGTCAACTCGCAGGCCTTCGACCACACCTCGGTGCTGCGCTTCATCGAGACGCGCTTTGGCGTGAAGGAATCCAACATCAGCGATTTCCGCCGCGCGGTGTGCGGCGACCTCACGAGTGCCTTCAACTTCGCCACGCCCAATACGGAAGCGCTGCCCGCGCTGGCGGGGCGCACGACCAAAGCGGACGCCGACAAGCTGCGTGCCGACCAGCAGGCCCTGGCGCAAGTGGCACTGCCGCTCGACCCGCCGCTGCCGCGCCAGGCCACCGGCACGCGGCCCTCGCGCGCGCTGCCCTACGAGCTGCACACGAGCGCCCGTGCCGATGCCATCGGCGGAAAGATCCAGCTGCTGTTTGCGAACACCGGCACCGCCAGCGCGGTGTTCCACGTCTACGACAAGCTCAACCTCGACCGCCTGCCGCGCCGCTACATGGTCGAGCCCGGCAAGACGCTCGACGACACGTGGAACGCGATGCGCGACGACAGCGGCTTCTACGACCTGTGGGTGCTCGGGCCCAACGGCTTTCACCGCCACTTCAAGGGCGACCTGAACGCGCTTCGCGCCAGCGATGCGGCCGTGCCCGAAGTGCGCGTGTGCTACGACATCGCCAACGGCAACGTGTACCTGGAGATGCGCAACGACGGCAAGAGCGCCCGCAAGTTCACCGTGCGTGCCAAGGCCTACCGCAACGACGGTCCGTGGACCGCGACGGTGGAAGGCGGCGCCAAGGCCGAGCTGCACTGGGACCTGGCAGCGAGCGGCGCGTGGTACGACTTTGCCGTGCGATGCGATGCGGACACGAGCTTCGTGCGCCGCTTTGCCGGCCGCGTCGAGACCGGCCGGCATTCGGTGAGCGATCCGGCAATGGGCCTGGCCGATCTCTGACGGCGCGAGAGAGCTACGCCGCGGCGGTGCGAAGCCGCAGATGCCGGACCCTGAACAGCAGCATCGCCGCGATGCTGACGTTCAGCAGGTTCCAGCCGATGCCGTTGAGGAACGCCGCGTGGTAGCTGCCGGTCAGGTCGAACACCTTGCCCGACATCCAGCCGCCCAACGCCATGCCGAACAGCGTGAACATCAGCACCGTGCCCACGCGCGCGCCGGCTTCCTCGGGCGGGAAGTGCTCGCGCACGATGATCGCGTAGGACGGCACGATGCCGCCCTGGAACAGCCCGAACAGCGCCGAGATCACATAGAGCGACACCAGCCCGTCGAACGGCAGGAACAGCAGCAGCGCCACGCCCTGCAGCGCGCCGCCCAGCAGCAGCGTGCGCAGCCCGCCGATGCGGTCGCAGATCGCGCCCGACACCAGCCGGCTCACCACGCCGAAGCCCAGCATCAGCGACAGCATCTGCGCGCCCTGGGCCGGGCCGTAGCCGAGGTCGCCGCAGTAGGCCACGATGTGCACCTGCGGCATCGCCATGGCCACGCAGCAGGCCACGCCCGCCACGCACAGCAGGCCCTGTGCGGTGCCCATGCTGAAGCCGAAGGGCCGCGTCATGTCGCGCCGCCGCCCGGCATGGCCCGCATGGCTGGCCGGCGCCGCGGCCACTGCCGGCGGCCGCGCGCGGAAGAAGAGCGCGAGCGCCGCCATTGCCAGGCCGCAAAAGAGGCCCATGCCGATGTAGGTCTGGCGCCAGCCCACCGTCTCGATGAAGTGCTGCGCAATCGGCGGCCAGATGGCGCCTGCCACGTAGTTGCCGCTCGCGCACACCGCCACCGCGATGCCGCGCCGCTTGACGAACCAGAGCGAGGTGTCCGCCACCAGCGGCGCAAAGGCCGCGGCGCTGCCGAGCAGGCCGACCAGCACCGCCTGCGCGAGGGTGAAAGACACGATGCCATCGGCCATGCCGCAGGCGACATAACCCACGCCAAGGCTCAGCGCACCGATCAGCAGGGGCCACATCACGCCGAAGCGATCGGCCAGCCGCCCCATCAGCACGCCGCCCACGCCGAAGCCGAGCATCAGCAGCGTGTAGGGCAGCGAGGCATCGGCGCGCGCGATGCCGAACTCGGCCTGCACGGCCGGCAGCATCACCGAGACCACGTACATGCCGCTGCTGCCGACCGTCATGACCAGCAGCGTGAGGCCGAGCCGCAGCATGGCGTAGCGCGAATCCGCCGCGTGGGCGCTTGTCTCGAATGTCTTCATTGTTTTTGCTCCGCGCCGAGGATACCGCCGGGCGCGGACATGCGAAGGCAAGCGCGCGCAATGCCCGGCGGCGCATGGCCGCCCGCGCGCCCGAGAGGGGCGAATCAGCCCGCGAACGGGACCGGCATCACGACATCGGCCGAAGCCTTCGGCACCGGCACGCCGGGCTTGGGCTTGTCGTTGCAGCCGGCCGCCACCAGGCCGATGCAGAGCAGAAGAACAAGGGCTGTGCTTCTCATGCGGCGGATGCTATGCCCGCGGCCTGGCAAGTCAAGTCGGACGCCATGCCGACTGCGCGATGCGCCGGTGCAGTGCCGCGGGCTTCGTCATGCCCCCGTCATCGGATTGCGCGAAGCTGCGTGCCCTCGCCTGCGCTTTCCGCTTTAGCTCCAGTTCCATGACACTCGACCTCGCCGAAATCGCCCGCCTGTTCGCCGAGCGCGGCGGGGTTGCGTATGCGGGCGAGCCGGTGTCGCAGCTCGAGCATGCGCTGCAGTGCGCATGGCTGGCAGAGCAGGCCGGCGCGGGCGATGCACTGGTCACGGCCTCGCTGCTGCACGATCTCGGCCACCTGCTGATCGCCGAGCACCAGACGCTGCCGCGCTCGCCCACCGAGCTGGGCATCGACGACCGCCACCAGTACATCGCCATGCCGCTCCTGCGCGGCGTCTTCGGCGCCGAGGTGCGCGAGCCGATCCGGCTGCACGTGGATGCCAAGCGCTACCTTTGCGCGACACGGCCCGGCTACTTCTCGCGGCTCTCGGCGGATTCGGTGCGCAGTCTCGCGCTGCAGGGAGGCGGGATGGACGAGGCCGCGGCGCAGCGCTTCGCCGAGCAGCGCTGGGCCGGCGATGCGGTGCGGCTGCGGCTGTGGGACGAGGAAGCGAAGGTGCAAGGGCGCGAGACGCCGCCGCTCAAGCACTTCCTGGAAACAGCGGCACGGGTCATGCTGCGCTGAGCACTTTGCGGGGCGCCGGGCCGGTTCAGTCCCGCTTAAGGAACATTTGACTACCATCGTTTCTTCACGAAGTCCGGCGCACCCGCGCCCAGCGAGGAAACCTGCATGTCTTTATCCGTCACGGCGCGCGCCGCCACGTTCGCCCAGGTAGTGAAGCGCGTCTTCACGCTTGCGGCGCCCTACTTCCGTTCCGAGGAAAAATGGCGCGCCCGCGCGATGCTGCTGGGCATCGTCGCGCTGAACCTGTTCTACGTGTACGTGGCCGTGCTGGGCAACCAGTGGTACGGGCGCTTCTACGACGGGCTGCAGAACAAGGACTCGGCGGTCTTCTGGCGCGAGGTGGGCGTCTTCGGCTGGATCGCCTTCTTCAACATTGCGGTGCAGGTGCTCAAGTTCTATGTGACGCAGCTGCTGCAGCTGCGCTGGCGCACCTGGATGACGCGCGACTACCTGTCGCGCTGGATGGCCGACCGCACCTTCTATCACCTCGAGCTCGCGCGCTATGCCAACAGCGACGGCCAGGCGCCCGACAACCCCGACCAGCGGATCCAAGAGGACATGCAGATGTTCACCGACTACACGATGACGCTGTCGATGGGCCTCCTGAACGCCGTGGTCACGCTGGTGAGCTTCGTGGGCATTCTCTGGGGGCTGTCGGGCAGCTTCGCGTTCTCGATGGGCGGCAGCACCTACCAGATCGCGGGGGCGATGGTCTGGCTGGCGGTGGCCTACTGCGTGGTGGGCACGGCCATCACGCACTTCATCGGCCGCCCGCTGATCGGCACCAACTTCCGGCAGCAGCGCTTCGAGGCCGACTTCCGGCACCACCTGGTGCGGGTGCGCGAATACAGCGAGGCCATTGCGCTGGACAAGGGCGAGAAGGTCGAGCACGGCCAGCTCGACCTGCGCTTTGGCAGCGTGCTGCGCAACTACCTGGTGCTCATCAAGCAGCAGAAGAACCTGATCACCTTCACCTCGTTCTTCGGGCAGGCGGCCGTGATCTTCCCGTTCCTGGTGGCCGCGCCGCGCTTCTTCAGCGGCGCCATCCAGCTCGGCCAGCTGATGCAGATCTCGTCGGCCTTCGGCAAGGTGCAGGATTCGCTCAGCTGGTTCGTCGACAACTACGACCGCGTGGCCGTCTGGCGCGCAACCACCGACCGCCTCACCAGCTTCGACGATGCGATGCGCGCACATGCGGCGCGCAGCCAGTTGCTCGAGCGCGACGGTACCGCACCTGCGCTGCAGACCGGCGACCTGACGGTGGCGCTGCCCAACGGCACTTCGCTGCTCGCCGGCGCGGCGCTCGCGGTCCAGCCGGGCGACAGCGTGCTGCTGCAGGGGCCTTCGGGCAGCGGCAAGTCGACCCTGTTCCGCACTTTTGCCGGCATCTGGCCGTTCGCACGCGGCCATGTGAAGGTGCCCGAGGGCGCGGTGTTCATGCCGCAGCGGCCCTACGTGCCGGACGGCACCCTGCGCAATGCGCTGACCTATCCGAATCCGGCCGAGAACTACAGCGATGCCGAGCTGCGCCAGGCGCTGGCCGATGCACTGCTGCCCAACCTCGTGGACCGCCTCGACGACAGCGATGCCTGGAGCCAGAAGCTTTCGGGCGGCGAGCAGCAGCGGCTGTCGATCGCGCGCGTGCTGCTGAAGAAGCCGTCGTGGCTCTTTGCCGACGAGATCACCAGCGCGCTCGATGCCGAGGCCGAGGGCGTGCTCTACAAACGGCTCTCCGACCGGGTGAAGGCCGCGGGCGGCGCCATGGTGTCGATCGCGCACCGCGCGGCGGTCGGCGACTTCCACAACCAGCGCTGGACGCTGGTGCCCCAGCCCGAAGGCGCACCGGCGGGCGGCGCGCGCTACCGGCTGGAGACTGCGGCCACCTAGAGCTGCTGGGGGCGCGAGGCGTAGCGCTCCCAGCCCTTCTTGCGCAACTCGCAGGCCGGGCACTCGCCGCAGCCGTAGCCCCAGGCCTGGCGATGTTCGCGGTCGCCGAGGTAGCAGGTGTGGGTTTCTTCCACGATCAGCTCGACCAGCGGCTCGCCGCCCAGGCGATGCGCCATCTGCCAGGTCTCGGCCTTGTCGATCCACATCAGCGGCGTCTCGATCACCAGGCGGCGCTCCAACCCGAGCGAGAGCGCGAGCTGCATGGCCTTCATGGTGTCGTCGCGGCAGTCGGGGTAGCCCGAGAAGTCGGTCTCGCAGACGCCGGTGACGATCACCTGCAGCCCGCGCCGGTAGGCCAGCGCACCGGCCAGCGTGAGGAACAGCAGGTTGCGCCCCGGCACGAAGGTGTTGGGCAGGCCGTCGGCCTGCATTTCAAAGGCCACTTCCTCGGTGAGCGAGGAGCCGCCGAGCTGGGCCAGCGCGGCCAGCGTGAGCACGTGGTCCTCGCCCAGGCGCGGCGCCCAGTCGGGGAAGCGCTCGCGCATCCTGGCAAGGATGGTGCCGCGCACGTCGAGCTCGACGCGGTGCCGCTGGCCATAGTCGAAGCCCAGCGTCTCGACGCGCTGGTACTTGGACAGCGCCTCCGCGAGGCATGTGGTCGAATCCTGGCCGCCGGAGAACAGGACGAGGGCGGTGGTGTGCAGGGGCATGTCCGTCTCTTCAAAACCGCGATTTTCGCAGCCTTGGCGGCGCAACGTGGCGCCGCACCAACAGCCGCGGCCATCCGGCCCTGCCGATGCACCACCAAAGTGCTATCTCGGGCAGAATCCGCGCGATTCGAAGGAGAGGCAACGCACAACATGCGCGAACAAGGGTCGATCCACGGCCTCGGCGATTACCTGGAGACCCGCAATTTCGCAGCGCTCGATGGGCTGCGGGCGGTGGCCGTCTTTCTTGTCTTCGGGTTCCACTTCGGCGGTCCGCGCTGGGACAAGTTCTCGGGCTGGCTCGGCGTGCATGCCTTCTTCGTGCTCTCCGGCTTCCTGATCACCACGCTGCTGCTGCGCGAGCGCGATGCCACCGGCACGGTGTCGCTCAAGGCCTTCTACATCCGGCGCGCGGCCCGGATCCTGCCGCTCTATTTTCTGGTCTACCTGCTGGTGCTCGCGCTGAGCTACCTCGCCCAGGGCGCGGCCTGGGAGCAGATGAAGACGGCCACGCCCTATTACCTCACGCTGCTGAACGAGTTTGCCGGCTTCGCGCCGCTGCAGATGACCTGGACGCTGGGCGTCGAGTGGAAGTACTACCTGGTGTGGCCGGCGCTGTTCACGCTGTTCGGTTCCACCGCCGCCTCGCGCTTCGGGACCGCCGCATGCAGCCTCGCGCTGCTGGTTGCCGTCTGGATGACCGGTGCCCACCCGGCCGGATTCTCGCCCTGGCACTACCTTGGCATGCTGGTGGGCTCGATGGTGGCGATCGCGATGCACACGCGCCGGACCTTCGCATGGATGCGCGGCCTCATGACGCAGACGGCCGCCATCGCGATCGCGCTCGCCCTGTTCCTGGTGCACCGCAAGTCGCTCACGATCAGCGCCCGCTTCGGCGAGCCGCAGCTCATTGCGTTGTACGTGGTGCTGGTGGGCCTGTGGCTGCCTTCGCTGGTTGCGGCGGACAGCTGGCTGCGCAGGCTTCTTTCGTCGCGCTTCATGCTGTTCGTGGGGCGCCGCTCGTACGCGATGTACCTGGTGCAGTACCTGGCGGCGCAGGCCGTGATCGGCATCTCGCCCACCACGGTGGCGGGGGCGACGCTGCTGTTCGCGTCCTTCGGCGTGGCACTGCTTGTCTCCGACTTTCTCTACCGCCGGTTCGAGAAGCCGATCACCGACTGGGGCCACCGGCAGGCCCGGGCGGCCACCCAGCCGGCCCCCGCCTTGCCGGCCGCATCGGGCGGCGCCGCGTCGGCCTGAACGCGCGGCGGTCTAGAGAAAGCGCTCCAGCAGCTTGCGCGAGGCGCGGTCGAGCGCCTTCACGTCGGGAATGCGGAACTGCACGCCGTGCGCGCTGGCAATCAGCAGTGCGCCGCCTTCGAGCCGGCGGATGTCTTCCTCGGCCTTGAGCACGAAGCTGGTGTCACCGCGGTCGGTGCTCACGGTCCAGGTGCTGGGCACGCCGAAGCTCGACACGCCATGCAGCTTCAGCAGCGTGGGTGCGAAGTCGCGCACCGCGAGCTCCTGTTCGAGCAGCGCGCGCGTCGCCGCCGGCAGGGCCTCGAGGCGGTCGATCCAGACCAGCTCGCGGCCCTCGCTGCCGACCAGCGACACGCCCTCGCCGGGCGCGCTGAGCGGAAAGGCGCGCACGGGCGTCACGCCCTCGTGGCGCTCGCCCTCTGCATCGGTCAGCACCAGGCGGCCGAAGGCATCGCGCTCGAGATCGAAAGTGGGAATGGTGTCGTTCATCATGCGTCTCCGGCGGGATGGGCCGCATGGCTCATGACCAAGGGCAGCTGCGCGCCGGCGCGTTCGTCGACGGCGCCTTCGCTCGCCTCCTCGTCGGCCTGGCGCAGCTGCGCCTGGTAGAGCCGCCAGTAGGCGCCCTGCTTCTCCATCAAAGCGTCGTGCGGACCGACCTCGACCACCTCGCCGCGGTCCATGACCACCAGCCGGTCGGCCTTGCGCAGCGTCGACAGCCGGTGCGCAATGGCGATGGTGGTGCGGCCCTGCACGAGGTTGTCGAGTGCCTTCTGGATCTCCTTCTCGGTCTCGGTGTCGACGGCCGAGGTGGCCTCGTCGAGGATCAGGATGCGCGGGTCGATGAGCAGCGCGCGCGCAATGCTGATGCGCTGCCGCTCGCCGCCCGACAGGCCCTGGCCGCGCTCGCCCACCAGCGAGTCGTAGCCGTGCGGCAGGCGCAGGATGAAGTCGTGCGCATGCGCGGCGCGCGCGGCGGCCACCACTTCGGCGCGCGTGGCGTCGGGCTTGCCGTAGGCGATGTTCTGCGCGATGGTGCCGAAGAACAGGAACGGCTCCTGCAGCACCAGCCCGACGTGGCGCCGGTAGTCGGCCACGGCAAAGCGGCGGATGTCGGTGCCGTCGACCTTGATGGCGCCGTCGGTCACGTCGTAGAAGCGGCAGATCAGGTTGACCAGCGTGCTCTTGCCCGAGCCGCTGTGGCCCACCAGGCCGATCATCTCGCCGGGCTCGATGGTCAGGTCGAGGTCGTGGATCACGGCGCGCGAGCCGTAGCGAAAGCCCAGCCCGCTCATCTCGATGCGGCCCTGCACGCGCTCGATCTTCACCGGGTTGGCGGGCTCGGGCACGTTGCTCACGTGGTCCAGGATGTCGAAGATGCGCTTGGCGCCGGCCGCCGCCTTCTGCGTGACCGAGACGATGCGGCTCATCGAGTCGAGCCGCGTGTAGAAGCGGCCGATGTAGGCAATGAAGGCCGTGAGCACGCCCACCGTGATGCTGCCGCGCGCCACCTGCCAGATGCCGAAGCCCCAGACCACGAGCAGGCCGATCTCGGTCAAGAGCGAGACGGTGGGCGTGAACAGCGACCAGGTGCGGTTGAGCTTGTCGTTGACCTGCAGGTTGTAGGCGTTGGCCACGCGGAAGCGCTCGGCTTCGCGGCGCTCCTGCGCAAAGGCCTTGACCACGCGGATGCCCGGGATGGTGTCGGCCAGCACGTTGGTGACCTCGGACCACACGCGGTCGATCTTCTCGAAGCCGGTGCGCAGCCGGTCGCGCACCACGTGGATCATCCAGGCGATGAAGGGCAGCGGCACCAGCGTGACCACGGCCAGCAGCGGGTTGATGGAAACCAGGATGACCGCGGTCATCACGATCATCAGCACGTCGTTCGCAAAGTCGAGCGCGTGCAGCGAGAGGAACACGTTGATGCGGTCGGTTTCCGAGCCGATGCGCGCCATCAGGTCACCGGTGCGCTTGCCGCCGAAATAGTCGAGCGGCAGCGTGAGCAGGTGCTCGTAGGTGGTGGTGCGCAGGTCGGCGCCGATGCGCTCCGACACCAGCGCCAGCAGGTAGGTGCGCGCCCAGCCCAGGCCCCAGCCGACCAGCGCCGCGCCCAGCAGCCCGCTCAGGTAGAGCCCGACGCGCGCCGGGTCGATCTTCTGCCCGTTCTGGAACGGAATCAGGATGTCGTCCATCAGCGGGATGGTCAGGTAGGGCGGCACCAGCGTCGCGGCCGTGGAGACCAGCGTCAGCAGGAAGCCCGCGATCAGCTGCTTGCGGTAGGGCCTGGCGAAGCGGCCCAGGCGCAGCAGCACCCAGGTGGAGGGCGGCGCCTGGAGCTCGGCGTCGGGCAGGGCCAGGTCGTCGCCATCGGGTTCGGCTGTCGCCTCGGCGACAGTGCCGTTCTCGCGCTGGCCGAAGAGCTTGAGCAGCCGCAGCGCGGCCGGCTGGCTCGCCAGCGTGTAGCGCCAGCGCGCAAGGCGCCCTTCGGCACCCACCAGATCGAGCATTCCAACGCCGGAATGGTCGCTCAAATGCAAACGGAGGGCTGAATCTGATAGTGTCCACTCACACCACTGGCCATCCGGTTGCAGCGCCAGCAGCCGCCGGTCGGTGAGGGCCACGAGCCCAAAGGTAAACAGAAGTTCATCGTCAAGGTCAACCGGCAGTGTGACCAGAACGTTTTCCGCGGCTGCGAGCCGGCTTTTCAGCGCGTCTGAGGCCGCCTCGATTTCGCCCTCCCGGGTGCCGACTGGATCGTGATGTTGCATTGTGTTTCTTTGACTCTTGCCCGTCGCGGGCCGCAGGGACCGCGCCATGGCGTCCTTTGTCGGGCGCCGATTCTGACCGATTGCCATGGGCGCGCTTGAAGGCGCCGCGGTGCTCGGCCAAAGCACATCGAACGTTTGCATGACCCGTTTCGACGACATCCGCCTGCTGCGCATCAACTATTTGCGCGGTCCGAACCTCTGGACCTACCGGCCCGTGCTGGAAGTCTGGCTCGACCTGGGCAAGCTGGAGGACTACCCCTCCAACAAGATCGACGGCTTCACCGACCGGCTCACGGCGCTGCTGCCGGCGCTCATCGAGCACCACTGCGGCGTGGGCGAACGCGGCGGCTTCATCCAGCGGCTGACCGAAGGCACCTGGTCGGGCCACGTGCTGGAGCACGTGGTGATCGAGCTGCTGAACCTGGCCGGCATGCCGACCGGCTTCGGGCAGACCCGCAGCACCTCGGAGCACGGCGTCTACCGCATGGTGTTCCGCGCGCGCGACGAGCAGGTGGCCCGCGTGGCGCTGGCCCAGGGCCACCGCCTGCTGATGGCGGCGATCAACAACGACCCCTTCACCGCCGATGACGTGCAGAAGGCGGTCGATGCGGTCAAGGCCAAGGTCGAGGACTGCTACCTGGGCCCGAGCACCGCGGCCATCGTGTCCGCCGCCACCGACCGCGGCATTCCGCACATCCGGCTCAACAGCGGCAACCTGGTGCAGCTGGGCTACGGCGCCAACCAGCAGCGCATCTGGACCGCCGAGACCGACTACACCAGCGCCATCGGCGAATCGATCGCGAGCGACAAGGAGCTGACCAAGTCGCTGCTCGCGAGCTGCGGCGTGCCGGTGCCCGAAGGCCAGGTGGTGGCCAGCGCCGAGGAAGCCTGGGAAGCGGCCGAGGACATCGGCCTGCCGGTGGTCGTGAAGCCGTCGGATGCCAACCACGGCCGCGGCGTGTCGCTCGAGCTGACCACGCGCGACGAAGTCATGGCCGCCTTCGCGGTGGCCGAGCCCGAAGGCAGCGACGTGATGGTCGAGCGCTTCATCCGCGGCCACGAACACCGCCTGCTGGTGGTGGGCGGCGAGGTGGTGGCGGCCGCGCGCGGCGAGATCATCACCGTGACCGGCGACGGCAAGAGCAGCGTGGCCGAGCTGATCGACAAGCAGCTCAACAGTGATCCGCGCCGCGGCGCCGAAGAGGAATACCCGCTCGACCTGATCGTGCTGGACACCGACGCCAAGCTGCAGCTCGAACTCAAGCGCCAGGAGCTCGACGGCGCCTCGGTGCCGGCCGCCGGCCGCGTGGTCACGATCCAGCGCAACGGCAACATGGCCAACGACTGCACCGACCAGGTCCATCCTGAAGTCGCGCATGCCGCCGTGCTGGCCGCACGCGTGGTGGGCCTGGACATCGCGGGCATCGACCTGGTGGCACTGGACATCGGCAAGCCGCTCGGCCCGCAGCGCGGCGCCATCGTCGAAGTGAATGCCGGCCCCGGCCTCTTGATGCACCTGAAGCCGGCCGTCGGCTCGCCGCGCCCGGTGGGCCGCGCGATCTGCGACCACCTGTTCCCGGGCGATGCGCCGGGCCGCATCCCCGTGATCGGCGTGGCCGGCTCGCGCGACACCGCGGTGCTCGCGCGCCTGGTCGCCTGGCTCATCAACCTGGGCGGGCGCCACACGGGCCTGGCCTGCCGCGACGGCCTGTTCCTGGAGCGCCGCCGCGTCGATGCGCGCGACAGCGCCAACTGGGAAGCCGGCCGCCGCCTGCTGGTGAACCGCGCGGTGGAAGCCGTGGTGATCGAGAACGGCGCCGAGACCATCCTGCGCGACGGCCTGGCCTACGACCGCTGCGAACTCGGCATCGTGACCGACCTCGAAGGCGCCGAGGCGCTGGCCGACTACGACATCACCGAGAGCGACCAGATGGTCAAGGTGCTGCGCACGCAGGTCGACGTGGTGCTGGGCGAAGGCACCGCGGTGCTCAACGCGGGCGATCCGCGCGTGGCGGGCCTGGCGCCGCTGTGCGACGGCGCCGTCATTCTCTATGCGGCCGACCCGCAGGCTGCCGCGCTCACCGCGCACCAGGCCGCCGGCGGCAAGGCCGTGCTGGTGCGGCAGGACCGCGTGGTGCTGGCCAACGGCAGCAGCGAATCCTTCCTGCCCGGCCTCGGCCGGCTGACCGTCTGGCGCGCCACGCATGCGGGCGTGAGCCTGGAGAGCGTGCTGGCCGCGGTGGCCGCGGCCTGGGCGCTGGGCATTCCGCTGAACCTCATCGGCGCCGGCGTCGAGGCCTTCGAGGCCGACCTGCAGGCGGCGCTGGCTTCGCTGCAGCTTTCGCAGACGCAGCCGCTCTCGTCCCCCCAACTGCAACTCGCCTGAAGCGCACCGCCGCCCCATGAAAGTCACCCGTATCCGCGCCTTGCGCGGCCCCAACCTCTGGAGCCGCCACACCGCCATCGAAGCGGTGGTTGCCTGCGAAGGCGACGAGAACGCCATCAGCCGCCTGCCGGGCTTCGAAGCACGCCTGCGTGCGCTGTTCCCCCACATCGGCGAGCTGCATCCGATGGTGCTGGGCCAGCCGATGGCCCTGGCGCACGTGCTCGAGAACGCCGCCGTGGCGCTGCAGGCCCAGGCCGGCTGCGCGGTCAACTTCGGCCACACCTCGCCCACGGTGGAAGAAGGCGTCTACCAGGTCGTGTTCCAGTACAGCGAAGAGGCCGTGGGCCGGCGCGCCATCGAACTGGCCGAACAGCTGATCGCGGCCGCGCAGGCCGACACCGCCTTCGACGCCGCCGCCGCCATCACCGAGCTGCGCGACCTCGACGAGTCCGAGCGCCTGGGCCCGAGCACCGGCTCCATCGTCGATGCCGCCGTGGCGCGCGGCATTCCCTACCGCCGCCTCACCAGCGGCAGCCTGGTGCAGTTCGGCTGGGGTTCCAAGCAGCGCCGCATCCAGGCGGCCGAGGTCGACAGCACCAGCGGCGTGGCCGAATCGATCGCGCAGGACAAGGAGCTCACCAAGCAGCTGCTCAATGCGGCCGGCGTGCCGGTGCCGCTGGGCCGGCCGGTTTCGGATGCGCAGGACGGCTGGGCCGCGGCCATGGAGATCGGCCTGCCCGTGGTGGTGAAGCCGCAGGACGGCAACCAGGGCAAGGGCGTCACGGTCAACATCACGACCCAGGAGCAGCTCACCGCCGCCTACGATTCGGCCGCCGCCTATGGCGAGGTCATGGTCGAGAAATTCCTGCCGGGCTTCGACTTCCGCCTGCTGGTGGTGGGCGACCGCCTGGTGGCCGCCGCGCGGCGCGATCCGCCGCACGTGATCGGCGACGGCAGCGCCACCGTGCGCCAGCTGATCGACGCCGTGAACCTCGACCCGCGGCGCGGCGAAGGCCATGCCACCTCGCTCACCAAGATCCGCCTGGACGACATCGCCATCGGCCGCCTCGAGGCCCAGGGCCTCACGCCCGACAGCGTGCCCGCGCGCGGCCAGCGCGTGGTGCTGCGCAACAACGCCAACCTGTCCACCGGCGGCACCGCCACCGACGTGACCGACACCGTGCACCCCGAAGTGGCCGCGCGCGCGGTCGATGCGGCGCAGATGGTGGGCCTGCACATCTGCGGCGTCGACATGGTCTGCGAGAACGTGCTGCGCCCGCTCGAGGAACAGCACGGCGGCGTGGTCGAGGTCAATGCCGCGCCCGGCCTGCGCATGCACATCTCGCCCTCGTTCGGCCGCGGCCGCGCGGTGGGCGAAGCCGTCATGGACACGCTGTTCGCGCATGGCGACGACGGCCGCATTCCGGTGGTGGCCGTGACCGGCACCAACGGCAAGACCACCACGGCGCGCCTCATCAACCACCTGCTCGCGTCGAGCGGCCTGCGCACCGGCATGACCAACACCGACGGCGTGTACGTCGACGGCCGCCAGACCGACAGCGGCGACTGCAGCGGCCCCAAGAGCGCACGCAACGTGCTCATGCACCCCGACGTGGATGCGGCCGTGTTCGAAGTGGCGCGCGGCGGCGTGCTGCGCGAGGGCCTCGGCTTCGACCGCTGCCAGGTGGCCGTGGTCACCAACATCGGCAGCGGCGACCACCTGGGCCTGAACTACATCACCACCGTCGAAGACCTCGCGGTGCTCAAGCGAGTGATCGTGCGCAACGTCGCGCCCGACGGCTACGCGGTGCTCAATGCCGCCGACGTCAACGTCGCCGCCATGGCCGCCGGCTGCCCGGGCCACGTGATCTTCTTCACCGCCGACCGCCAGCACCCCGTGATGGCCACGCACCGCGCGCAGGGCAAGCGCACCGTCTACGTCGACCAGGACACGCTGGTCGCGGCCGAAGGCTCCTGGCGCGAGCGCATCGCGCTGCGCGACGTGCCCATCACGCGCGGCGGCACCATCGGCTTCCAGGTCGACAACGTGATGGCGGCCGTGGCCGCCGCATGGGCCGTGGGCCTGGACTGGGACACCATCCGCAGCGGCCTCGCGAGCTTCCTGAACGACGCGGCCGGTGTGCCGGGACGCTTCAACGTCATGGACTACCGCGGCGCCACCGTGATCGCCGACTACGGCCACAACACCGATGCCATGCGCGCGCTGGTCTCGGCCGTGGACACCATGCCGGCCAACAAGCGCTCGGTGGTGATCAGCGGCGCGGGCGACCGGCGCGATTCCGACATCCGCGACCAGACCGCCATCCTCGGCCAGGCCTTCGACGACGTGATCCTCTACCAGGACGCGGCCCAGCGCGGCCGCGCCGACGGCGAGGTGATGGCGCTGCTGCGCCAGGGCCTGCAGGGCGCGGCGCGCACGCGCTACATCGACGAGATCCGCGGCGAGTTCGTCGCCATCGACACCGCGCTTGCGCGGCTGCAGCCGGGCGACCTGTCGCTGATCCTGGTCGACCAGGTCGAGGAAGCGCTCGCGCACCTGGCGCAGCGCATCGCGGCGGGCTGACCCGCACCGGGCCGGCCGCGCGCCGGCCCATGCCGGACACGTCCCACACGCAAGGGCGAGTCCGGCCGGGGCTGCTGTCTGTGCCGTCCCACACCCCGCACGGCCTGCACCGGACCACACTGCGTGTCCGGTCGCGCTTTCGGAGGGCGCGCCTCAACCAGGAGCACCCGATGACAACAACAGTTCGTTCCACCCTTTGTGCTGCCGCGCTTCTTGCAGCCAGCGGTCTGCTTTTTTCCGGCGCATCACAAGCGCAAGCGCAGGCGCCCGGCACGGCCGCACGTGCGCAGCAGGAGCGCGCCACCTGCGACGGCGTGCAGCAGGACCGCGCGGCCTGCCTGCGCGAAGCCGGCGCCGCGCGCCAGGAAGCGGGCCGCAACGGCCTCACGAGCGCGAGCCCCAGCGGCTACGACGCCAATGCCATGGCGCGCTGCCGCGAACAGCCCGCGGCCGACCGCGCCGACTGCGAGGCGCGCCTGCAGGGCGGCGCACGCACCAGCACCGAAGGCAGCGTGATGGGCGGCGGCGTCATCCGCGAAACAGTGACACCGCTGCCGGCACAGCCGGTACAGCCGGCCGCACCCGCGCGCTGACCGGCAAGGGCCGCAAGGAACCCGGCGCGGCCCGACTTGTCCAACAGTTTCATGTTTCAGGTCACTCCAAGGAGCACCCCATGAACAGCACCACCCGTTCGATGATTGCCGCCCTGATTGCCGTGGGCGGCCTGGCCGCCGCCACCTCGGCCTCGGCCCAGCCGCGCCGCGGCGATTCCACCTACCAGCAGGAACTCGCGGTCTGCGGCCACAACCAGCAGGACCGCGCGGCCTGCATCCGCGAGGCCGGCGCCGCACGCCAGGAAGCCGCACGCGGCGGCCTGACCAGCGCGCCCGACTACCAGCGCAACGCCCTCGCGCGCTGCGGGCTCCAGCCACCGGCCGACCGCGCCGACTGCGAAGCCCGCGTGATGGGCGGCAGCGGCAATACCCGCGGCAATGTGGATGGCAGCGTGATGGGCGGCGGCGTGATCCGCGAGTCGGTCACCACCGTCGTCATGCCGGCACCCGCTGCCGCGATGCCGGCACCTGCCGCCGCGATGCCGGCGCCGATGCCCGCGCCTTCGCGGGTCCCGCCACCGGCCATTGCGCCCATCGCGCCGATGGAACCGGTGCCGATGCCGGCGCCCATGCCGGCACCGATGCGCTGAAGCGCTGAAGCACGCGATGCAGCGGCGTCCCCGCCGCCCGGACCGGGCGGCGGTGGATGCGCGCACCATGCCCGTCAAGGGCAATGACCTTCGCATGTCACACGACTGTCATAAAGCACGAGGGCGTGCTAGCTATAGTTCTCGGTCTCTGCCTACCGAGGAACACTATCCCATGAATGCCATCAAGGTCGCTCGCCGATTCATAGAAACGGACCCGGCCAACGAGTCGTCCAAGATCCTGGCGCAGCTCGTGTTGGCGCTCGAATCCGAACGCAGCTTCGAGCTGGTCACGCTCTACAGCCTCGACTACAAGAGCTTCGAGCTCGCCATGGACATCCTGAAGGAATGGCGGCTCGACCGCTACTACGCGAGCAAGTCGAAGCTGTTCGACCTGTCCCTGCAAGTGAGCGAGCTCGAGAAGAGCTGAGCCCCAAGCGGCCGGGGCTGCGCGCTCAGACCAGCATCCCTCCGGAAGCTTCGATGCGCTGGGCATTCACCCAGCGGCTGCCCTCCCCCAGCAAGAGCGCGATCACTCCGCCGATATCGTCGGGCTGGCCCGCGCGTCCGAGCGCGGTGAAACCGGCCACCATCGCGTTCACCTGCGGGTTGTCGCGCACCATGCCTCCACTGAAGTCGGTTTCGATCGCACCCGGCGCGATCGTGTTGGCCGCAATGCCGCGCGCGCCGAGTTCCTTCGCGAGGTAGCGTGTGAGCGTTTCCACGCCGCCCTTCATCGCGGCATAGGCGGATGCACCGGCGATCGAGAACCGCGTGAGCCCCGACGACACGTTGACGATGCGTCCGCCGTCGTTGATGAGCGGCAGCAGCTTCTGCGTGAGGAAGTACGGGCCCTTCAAGTGCACGTTGAAGAGCATGTCGAACTGGGCTTCCGTCGTGTCCTCGAAGTTCGCGTGCAGGCCCACGCCGGCGTTGTTCACCAGGAAGTCGAAGCGCTCGCGCTGCCAGGTGGCAGCCAGCGCCGCCTTCACCGAATCCGCGAATGCGGCGAAGGTCGTGCTGTCCCCGACGTCGAGCCGGAGGGCGACGGCGCGGCGCCCCTTCGCCTCGATCTGCGCCACCACCGCCTGCGCGCTGGCGTCGTCCGACACGTAGGTGAGGATCACGTCGACGCCATCGGCGGCGAGCGCCAGCGCGGCGCTGCGGCCGAGGCCGCGGCTGCCGCCGGTGACGAGTGCGATGCGGGACGGGTTGGCGGTTGTGGAGGCTGTCATTTCAAAGTCCTTGGTGGGTTGATCGATGAGTCGATGGATGGACTTTAAAAATTACCGTCAGAAAGATAAATTCCGGGAAACTGCGCACACTGTCAACCAAAATGGAAACAATCCTCGACCATGAACACCGATGAATTGCGCATCTTCTCGAGGGTGGCCGAGCTCGCGAGCTTCAGCCGTGCCGCGGACCAGCTCGGGCTGACCCGCGCGCGCGTCTCGGTGGCCGTGCAGCAGCTCGAGGAGCGGCTGGGCACGCGGCTGCTGCAGCGCACCACGCGCAGCGTGCGGCTCACCGAGGACGGGGCGCGCTTCCTCGACCGCTGCAAGGACTACCTGGCCGAGGGCGAGCAGCTGGCCACCATGTTCCGTTTGCACGCCGGCGGCCTCACGGGTCGGCTGCGCGTCGACCTGCCGAACGCCATTGCGCGCGACCTCGTCATTCCGCGCCTGCCCGAATTCCTCGCGCGGCATCCCGCGCTCGAAGTGGGCATCAGCACCTCGGACCGCCGTGTCGACCTGGTGCACGAAGGCTTCGACTGCGTGCTGCGCGTCGGCATGCTCGGAGATTCGGAACTCGTCGCGCGGCCGCTCGGTGCGCTGCGCATGGCCAATGCGGCGAGCCCCGGCTATCTGCGCGCGCACGGCACGCCCCGCACGCTCGACGACCTGGCGCAGCACCGGGTCGTTCATTTCGCACAGACGCTCTCCTCCAGCGATGCAGGCTGGGAGTACCTCGACCCCGCCGATGGCGTGTACAGGACATGGCCCGTGCCTGCGACCGTCACGGTGAACGGCACCGACGCCTACCAGGCGGCCGCGCGGGCCGGCCTCGGCCTGGTCCAGGCGCCGTTCGCGGGCCTGGAAGCGAGCCTGGCCGCGGGCGCGCTGGTGCAGGTGATGCCGGAGTTCAGCGCGCGCCCGATGCCGGTTTCGCTGCTCTATGCCAACCGGCGCCAGCTCGCACCGCGCGTGCTGGCCGTGATGGACTGGCTGACCGAGATCGTCGCGCCCTACTTCGTCAAGGGGCGCGGCGCCACTGTCAACGCCCCCAGCGCAGCACCATCGGGTCGAGCCGCTTCGCCGTCTCGATCAGGCCGGCGCGCGTCTCGGGGTGCATCGCCGGCAGCGGATGGCGCGGCGCCTCGCAAGCGATCACGCCGCCCTCCTTCATGAGCGACTTGCAGGCCAAAAGGCCCGCCTGGCGGTTCTCGTAGTTGATGAGCGGCAGCCACTGCTGGTAGAGGGCGAAGGCCTTGTCGCGGTCGCCCGCGCGGTGCGCCTCGATGATCGGGCGGATGCCGTCGGGATAGCCGCCGCCGGTCATCGAGCCGGTGGCGCCGGCATCGAGGTCGGGCATCAGCGTGATCGCCTCTTCGCCGTCCCACGGGCCTTCGACGGCATCGCCGCCCAGGCGGATCAGCTCGCGCAGCTTCGACGCGGCACCGGCCGTTTCGATCTTGAAGTACGCGACGTGCTCGATCTCCCTGGCCATGCGCGCGAGGAACGGCGCCGACAGCAGCGTGCCGCTCGCGGGCGCGTCCTGGATCATGATCGGGATGTTCACCGCATCGGAGAGGCCGGCGTAGAACTCGAAGATCTGCGGCTCCGGCACGCGGAAGGTGGCGCCATGGTAGGGCGGCATCACCATCAGCATGGCGGCGCCCATGTCCTGCGCGCGCCGGCTGCGTTCGGCGCAGATGCGGGTGCTGTAGTGGGTGGTGGTGACGATCACCGGCACGCGGCCCGCCACGTGCTCGAGCACCGTGCGCGTGAGCACCTCGCGCTCGTCGTCGGACAGCACGAACTGCTCGGAGAAGTTGGCCAGGATGCACAGGCCGTCCGAGCCCGCGTCGATCATGAAGTCGACGCAGCGCTTCTGGCTCTCGAGGTCGAGCGCGCCCTGTTCGGTGAAGGTGGTCGGCACCACCGGGAAGATGCCGCGGTATCTGGGGGTCATGATGGATCAGTGTGAATGGCGGGGAACGGCGGAGCCTCTGCAGCCCACCAGAAAATCGAAGTCGCAGCCTTCGTCGGCCTGCAGCACGTGGTTGACGTAGAGCTTCTGGTAGCCGCCGCCGCGCGTGCTCATGGGCTGCGCGTCGGTGCTGGTGAGCGACGCCAGGCGCGCGGCCAGCTCTTCGTCGCTGATGTCCAGGTGCAGGCGGCCCGCATCGCAGTCGAGCTCGATCCAGTCGCCGTCGCGCACCGCCGCGAGCGGTCCGCCGTCGGCCGCCTCGGGCGCGACGTGCAGCACCACCGTGCCGTAGGCCGTGCCGCTCATGCGTGCATCCGAGATGCGCACCATGTCCTTCACGCCCTGCCGCAGCAGCTTGGGCGGCAGGCCCATGTTGCCGACCTCGGCCATGCCGGGGTAGCCCTTGGGGCCGCAGTTCTTCATCACCATCACCGAGCTGGCGTCGATCTCGAGGTTTTCATCGACGATGCGCTCCTTGTAGTGCTCCAGGTTCTCGAACACCACCGCGCGGCCGCGGTGCTTGAGCAGTTCGGGCGATGCGGCCGAGGGCTTGAGCACCGCGCCGCGCGGCGACAAATTGCCGCGCAGGATGCGGATGCCGCCGTCGGCGATCAGCGGCTTGTCGAGCGGGCGGATCACCTCGTCGTTGAGGCTCGGCGCCTCGCGCACGTTGTCCCAGATCGACTGGCCGTTGACGGTGAGCGCGCCGGGGTGCGGCAAGAGACCGTTCTCGCCCAGGCGCCGCAGCACCGCGGGCAGGCCGCCCGCGTAGTAGAACTCCTCCATCAGGAAGCGGCCCGAAGGCAGCAGGTCGACGATGGTCGGCGTGTTGCTGCCGATGCGCGTCCAGTCCTCGAGTTCCAGGCCGACGCCGATGCGCCCCGCAATGGCCTTCAGGTGGATCACCGCATTGGTCGACCCGCCGATGGCGGCATTGACGCGAATGGCATTCTCGAAGGCCTCGCGCGTGAGGATCTTCGACAGCGTGAGCCCCTCCTTCGCCATCTCGACCGCGCGCATGCCCGACATCTGCGCGAGCACGTAGCGCCGCGCATCGACCGCGGGAATGGCCGCGTTGTGCGGCAGCGAGGTGCCCAGCGCCTCGGCCATGCAGGCCATGGTCGAGGCCGTGCCCATGGTGTTGCAGGTGCCGGCCGAACGCGACATGCCGCCTTCGGCCGAGAGGAACTGGTGCAGGTTGATCTCGCCGGCCTTGAGCGACTCGTGCAGCTGCCACACGGCCGTGCCCGAGCCGATGTCCTTGCCGTCGAGCTTGCCGTTGAGCATGGGCCCGCCCGTGACCACGATGGCCGGGATGTCGCAGCTCGCGGCGCCCATCAGCAATGCGGGCGTGGTCTTGTCGCAGCCCGTGAGCAGCACCACCGCATCGACCGGGTTGCCGCGGATCGCCTCTTCGACGTCCATGCTCGCAAGGTTGCGCGTGAGCATGGCGGTGGGCCGCAGGTTCGATTCGCCGTTGGAGAAAACCGGAAACTCGACCGGAAAGCCGCCCGCCTCCGAGATGCCGCGCTTCACATGCTCGGCGATCTTGCGGAAGTGCGCATTGCAGGGCGTGAGCTCCGACCAGGTGTTGCAGATGCCGATGATTGGCCGGCCGTCGAACTCATGGTCCGGTATGCCCTGGTTCTTCATCCAGCTGCGGTACATGAAGCCGTTCTTGTCGGCCGAGCCGAACCATTCGGTCGAGCGCAGCTTCTTCTTGGGGGTTTGGTCCGGCATGCGGAGGTTCCTGAAAGCGAGAGAAAAAAGGAAGAACGCGTCAGCGCCGTGGCGCACGCGAAGTGAAGAAGCGCTGCAGCAGGCAGAACACGAAGAGCAGTGCACCGACCACGATGCGCGTCCACCACGAGCTCAGCGTGCCGTCGAAGGAGATCAGCGTCTGGATGATCCCGAGCATCAGCACGCCGAACAGCGTGCCCGCCACGTAGCCCACGCCGCCCGTGAGCAGCGTGCCGCCGATCACCACCGCCGCAATCGCATCGAGCTCCAGCCCCAGCGCATGCAGGCCGTAGCCCGAGAGCATGTAGAAGGTGAAGATCACGCCCGCCAGCGCCGAGCAGAAGCCCGAGAGCGTGTAGACGCCGACGATCGTGGAGCGCACCGGCAGGCCCATCAGCAGGGCCGATTGCTCGCTGCCGCCAATGGCGTACACCGCGCGGCCGAAGGGCGTGCAGTGCGCAATGAACACCGCCGCCAGCAGCACGCCGATGGCGATCACCGCGCTGATCGAGAGCGAGGCCTCGCCCCAGACCGGAATCCGGATCTGCGAGATCTCGGCATAGAAGGCGTTGGTGATGCTGATGGAGTCGATGCTGATCAGGTAGCAGAGCCCGCGCGCCAGGAACATGCCCGCGAGCGTGACGATGAAGGGCTGCAGCCGGAAGCGCTCGATGAGCAGGCCCATGAATGCGCCGAAGGCGGTGCCCATGGCCAGCACCAGCGGAATCACCACGGCGGGACTCCAGCCGTGCTTCTCGACCAGCGAGGCCGACACCATCGTGGTGAGCGCGATCACCGAGCCCACCGACAGGTCGATGCCGCCCGAAAGAATCACGAAGGTCATGCCCACGGCCACGACGATCAGGAAGGCGTTGTCGATCAGCAGGTTGAGGAACACCTGCGCCGAGAAGAAGCCGTCGTAGAACACCGAACCCAGCGTGGCCACCAGCACGAACAGCGAGATGGTCGCGGCCAGCGGCAGGTACTTGGGATTGAACCCTGCCCTGCCCCCTCTCCCGCGCGCGGGAGAGGGTTGGGGTGAGGGTGCAGTTTCAATCACCGCGCTCATGCCTGTCCCCCTTCATGCACCGGCCGCTGCACCAGCGCCCGGATCTCCGCCCTGAACTCCGGCGACTGCAGCAGCATCACCGCGAACACCACCACCGCCTTCACCACGAGGTTGATCTCGGGCGGCACGCCCAGCGAATAGATCGCATAGGTCAGCGTCTGGATGATGAGCGCACCGATCACGCTGCCCATGAGGCTGAAGCGGCCGCCCGTGAGCGCGGTGCCGCCCAGGGTCACGGCCAGGATCGCATCGAGCTCCAGCAGCTGGCCGGCGTTGTTGCCGTCCGCGCTCTTGACGTTGGAGCTGATCAAAAGGCCCGCCACGCCCGCGCACAGGCCGCAGAACGCATAGGCGCCCACGACGAGCCTGCGCGCCTGCACGCCGGCCACGCGCGCGGCCGTCGGGTTGATGCCCACCGCCTGGATGAAAAGCCCGAGCGCCGTGCGCGTGATGGCCAGGTAGAGCAGCACGAACACCGCGGCCACGATGAACAGCGAGAACGGCAGGCCCAGCAGGTAGCCGCTGCCGAGGAAGAAGAAGGGCTTGTAGTAGATGGTGATGATCTGCCCGTCGGCGATGAGCTGCGCGACGCCGCGGCCCGCCACCATGAGGATCAGCGTGGCGATGATCGGCTGCATGCCGACCTTGGCCACCAGCATTCCGTTCCAGAGGCCGCAGAGCAGTGCAACGCCCAGGGCCGCGAGGATCGCGAGCGGCATCGGGAACCGGCTCACGTCGCTCGCCACCGAGCCGCCGATCATCCAGGCCGCGACGGCCGCCGCAATGGCCACCACCGCGCCCACCGAGATGTCGATGCCGCGCGTGGCGATCACCAGCGTCATGCCCAGCGACACCAGCACCAGCGGCGCCGCGCGGTTGAGGATGTCGACCAGGCTGCCGTACAGATGGCCGTCGCGCCACTCGAGGTGCAGGAAGCTGGCATTGAACGCGGTGTTGACCGCGAGCAGCAGAAGCAGCGTGACGAGGGGCCAGGCGAGGCGATGGCTCATGAAGGAGGAGAGGCGTGTCATGTGTTCCGCCTTGCTCCTTCCCCTTCCGGGGGAAGGCTGGGATGGGGGCAGGCGGCGCCAGCAATGCGGCAGCGCTCAACGGAAGGCCGCCGTGCCCCCACCCCTGCCCTCCCCCGGGAGGGGAGGGAGAAAAACAAAGAAGGCGTCATGCTGCGGCAATCATTTCGTAGACCTCGTCCTCGGTCGAACCACCTGGGAGTTCGCCCACCTTCTGCCGGTCGCGCAGCACCACGATGCGATGCGCGACGCGCACCACCTCGCTCATCTCCGACGAGATGAAGATCACCGCCATGCCCGCCTTCGCGAGCCGCAGGATCTCTTCCATGATCTCCTGCTTGGCCGCCACGTCGATGCCGCGCGTGGGTTCGTCGAGGATCAACAGGCGCGGCTCGGTCGCGAGCCAGCGCGCGATCATGGCTTTTTGCTGGTTGCCGCCCGAGAGCAGCCCGATGGGGGTTTCCACGCTCGCGGTCTTGATGCCCAGCGACGCGACAAAGCGCTCCGCGATCGCCGTCTGCTCGGCGCGCGACAGGAAGCGCCGCACGCCCAGGCGCGCCTGCAGCGCAAGCGCGATGTTCTCGCGCACCGAGAGCTCGGCCACGATGCCGTCGGTCTTGCGCTCTTCTGGGCACAGTGCGAGCCCTTCGCGGATGGCGTCCGCCGGGTTCGAGAAGCTGACGGAGCGGCCATCGATGCTCAGCACCCCGCGGTCGGGCGCTTCGAGCCCGAACAGGAGGCGCGCCAGCTCGGTGCGGCCGGCGCCCAAGAGGCCCGCAATGCCGACCACCTCGCCGGCACGCACGCGCAGGTCGGTGGCCTGCAGCTGTCCTGCCTGGCCCAGGCCCTCGGCCTGCAGCAGGGCGGGCGCCGCTTCATCGAAGGCCGGCAGCGCCGCCGGCCGGGCCGACTGCGCCGCCAGTTCGCGCCCCAGCATCGCGGCAATCAGTGCCTGCGGGCCGAGGTCCGCGGCGCGCCACTCGCCCACCCAGTTGCCGTTGCGCAGCACCGTGATGCGGTCCGACACCGCATACATCTGGTTGAAGAAGTGCGTCACGAAGACGATCGCGAGACCTTCGCTGCGCAGGCGCCGCAGCACCTCGAACAGCTTCTCGACCTCGTCGTCGTCCAGGCTCGAGGTCGGCTCGTCCAGGATCAGCACCTTCGACGACACGCCCAGCGAGCGCGCAATGGCCACCATCTGCTGCACCGCGACCGAATAGCTCGACAGCAGCCGGCTCACGTCGATGTCCAGGCCGATGCGCGCCAGCAGCTCTTCGGCGCGCCGGTTCACCGCCGCCCAGTCGATGCGAAAACCCTGCGCCGCGCCGCAGCGCGGATAGCGGCCCGCGAACACGTTCTCGGCCACCGAGAGGTTCGGGCACAGGTTGACCTCCTGGTAGACCGTGCTGATGCCGAGCTTCTGCGCCTCCAGCGGCGAGGCGGGATGGATGGGTTGTCCGTCCAGGTGCATCTCGCCGCCGCTCGACGGAAGAACCCCCGTGAGCACCTTGATGAGCGTCGACTTGCCCGCGCCGTTCTGCCCCATGAGCGCATGGATCTCGCCGGGATACAGCCTGAGCTGCACGTCGCGCAGCACCGGGATGCCGCCGAACTGCTTGTGGATGCCCCGCAGTTCGAGCACGGGGCTGGTGCTGCTCTGGCTCATGCGCCTACTTGTTCTTGTTGTAGACGTCGATGAACACGGCCGCCAGAAGCACCAGGCCCTTGATGACCTGCTGGTAGTCGATGCCGATGCCCAGGATCGACATGCCGTTGTTCATCACGCCCATGATGAAGGCGCCGATCACCGCGCCCATCACGCGGCCCACGCCGCCCGAGGCCGAGGCCCCGCCGATGAAGCAGGCCGCAATCACGTCGAGCTCGAAGCCCAGGCCTGCCTTGGGCGTGGCCGTGTTGAGCCGCGCCGCGAACACCAGGCCCGCGAGCGCGGCCAGCGCGCCCATGTTGACGAAGGTCAGGAAGGCGAGCCGCTGCGTCTTCACGCCCGACAGCCGCGCTGCCTTCTCGTTGCCGCCCAGCGCATAGATGCGCCGGCCGATGGTGGTGCGGTTGGTGACGAAGTCGTACACCACGATCAGCACCGCCATCACGATCAGCACATTGGGCAGGCCCTTGTAGGTCGAGAGCAGGTAGCTGAAGAACAGGATGATGGCCGCGAAGAACAGGTTCTTCACGAGGAAGAACACGTACGGTTCCGTCTCCATGCCGTGCGCCGCGAGCTTGGCGCGCCCGCGCAGCTTGAAGAACACCAGCGCCGCCGCGGCCAGCGCGCCGACCACCAGCGAGGTGGTGCGCAGCGTGTCGCCACCCAGCGGATCGGGAATGAAGCCCGAGCTCAGCCGCTGGAACTCGACCGGGAACGGTCCCACGGACTGCCCCGCCAGCAGCGCCAGCGTGAGCCCCTTGAACACCAGCATGCCCGCGAGCGTGACGATGAATGACGGGATCTTGCGGAACGCGACGAACCAGCCCTGCGCGGCGCCGATGAGCGCGCCCGCCGCAATGCTGACGATCGCCGTCGGCACGAAGTGCCATTCGTACTCCACCATCAGCACCGCCGCCAGCGCGCCGATGAAGCCGCAGACCGAGCCCACCGACAGGTCGATGTGCCCCGCCACGATCACCAGCAGCATGCCCAGCGCCATAATGACGACGTAGCTGTTCTGCAGCAGCAGGTTGGTGAGGTTCAGCGGCCGCAGCAGCGTGCCGTCGGTCAGCACCTGGAACAGCACCATGATCGCGACCAGCGAGATCAGCATGCCGTATTCGCGCAGGTTGTTCTTCAGGAAGCCGGCGTGCAGCTTCGGGGCGGCCTCTGCGATGGGGACGGCGGCGTTCACCGCGTTGGCGTCAGGCTGCGACATGGACGGAACTCCCCGCGCTCACGATGGCGTGCATGATGCGCTCCTGCGAAGCCTCGGCGGCCGGAAATTCGGCCACGAAGCGGCCCTCGTTCATCACGTAGATGCGGTCGCACATGCCGAGCAGTTCCGGCAGTTCGGAAGAAATCATGAGAATACCTTTGCCCTCGCTCGCGAGCTGGTCGATGATGGTGTAGATCTCGTACTTGGCGCCCACGTCGATGCCGCGCGTGGGTTCGTCGAGAATCAGGAGTTCGGGTTTGGTGAAGAGCCATTTGCTGAGCACCACCTTCTGCTGGTTGCCGCCCGACAGGTTCACCACCAGCTGCTCCACGCCCGATGAACGGATGTTGAGTGCACGGCGGTAGTCGCTCGCCACCTTGAATTCGCGCGCGTCGTCGATCACCATCGAACTGGAGACCGCCTCCAGGTTGGCCAGGCTCACGTTCTTCTGGATGTTTTCCTCCAGCACCAGCCCGAGGCCCTTGCGGTCTTCGGTGACGTAGGCAATGCCATGGTCGATGGCCTTGCGCACCGTGCCCACGTCCACCGGCTGGCCGTGCATCAGCACCGTGCCGCTGATGCGCTGGCCGTAGGACTTGCCGAACACGCTCATTGCGAGCTCGGTGCGGCCCGCGCCCATGAGGCCCGCAATGCCGACGATCTCGCCCTTGCGCACATGCAGGTCCACGCCCTTGATCTGTTCGCGGTCGGCATGCAGCGCATGGTGCACGCGCCAGTCGCGCACCTCGAACACCGTCTCGCCGATCTTCGGATCGCGCTGCGGATAGCGGTGCGCCATGTCGCGCCCGACCATGCCGCGGATGATGCGGTCCTCGCTGATCGGCTGGCCGCGGCAGTCCATGGTCTCCACCGTGGCACCGTCGCGCAGCACGGTGATGGAGTCGGCCACCTTGGCAATCTCGTTGAGCTTGTGCGAGATCAGGATCGATGCGATGCCCTGGCGCTTGAGTTCCAGCAGCAGCATCAGCAGCGCGTCGCTGTCGTTCTCGTTGAGGCTGGCCGTGGGCTCGTCGAGGATCAGCAGCTTGACCTCCTTGGCCAGTGCTTTCGCAATCTCCACGAGCTGCTGCTTGCCCACGCCCAGGTCGGTCACGAGCGTGGTGGGCGGCTCCTTGAGACCCACCTTGGCAAGCAGCTCGCGCGTCTTCGCATAGGCGGCGAACCAGTCGATCACGCCGCCGCGCGCAATTTCGTTGCCAAGGAAGATGTTCTCGGCAATGGACAGCAGCGGCACCAGCGCCAGCTCCTGGTGGATGATGATGATGCCGAGCTTCTCGCTGTCGGCAATGCCCTTGAAGCGGCGCAGCTCGCCCTCGAAGTGGATCTCCCCGGTGTACGAGTCGCACGGGTAGACGCCGCTCAGCACCTTCATGAGCGTCGACTTGCCCGCGCCGTTCTCGCCGACCACCGCGTGGATCTCGCCCGCGCGCACCGCCAGGTTGACATCGCTGAGCGCCTTCACGCCCGGAAATGTCTTGGTGATGCCGCGCATCTCGAGGATGTTGCGGCCGTCCGCTGCTGCTGCTGCCATTCCAACGCTCACTTGACCTGGCTTTCCTTGTAGTAGCCGCTGTCGACCAGCACCTGCTTCCAGTTGCCGCCGTCCACGCTCACCGGCTTGAGCAGGTACGAGGGCACCACCTTGATGCCGTTGTTGTAGGTCTTGGTGTCGTTGACCTCGGGCGTCTTGCCCGACAGCATGGCGTCGACCATGGCCACCGTGACCTTGGCCAGCTCGCGCGTGTCCTTGAACACGGTCGAGGTCTGCTCCTTGCGCAGGATCGACTTGACCGACGGAATCTCCGCGTCCTGGCCCGAGACGACGGGCATCGGCTGCGATGCCGAGCCGTAGCCCACGCCCTTGAGCGACGAGAGAATGCCGATCGACAGCCCGTCGTACGGCGACAGCACCGCATCGACGCGGTCCTTGCTGTAGTAGGCCGACAGCAGGTTGTCCATGCGCGCCTGCGCCACCGCGCCGTCCCAGCGCAGCGTGCCGACCTTGTCCATGCCCATCTGCTTGCTGCGCACCACGAGCTTGCCGCTCTTGATGTACGGCTCCAGCACCGACATCGCGCCGTTGTAGAAGAAGAAGGCGTTGTTGTCGTCGGGCGAGCCGCCGAACAGCTCGATGTTGAACGGTCCCTTGCCGCTCTTCAGGCCGAGCGCCGACTCGATCGACTGCGCCTGCAGCACGCCGACCTGGAAGTTGTCGAAGGTGGCGTAGTAGTCGACGTTCTTCGAGCCCTTGATGAGCCGGTCGTAGGCAATGACCTTCACACCCTTGTCGGCGGCCTTCTGCAGCACGTCGGACAGCGTGGTGCCGTCGATGGCCGCGATGACCAGCACCTTGGAGCCCTTGGTGACCATGTTCTCGATCTGCGCGAGCTGGTTGGGGATGTCGTCGTCGGCGTACTGCAGGTCGGTCTTGTAGCCCTTCTCCTTGAAGTACTTGACCATGTTGGCGCCATCGGCGATCCAGCGCGCCGACGACTTGGTCGGCATCGAGATGGCGATCGGGCCCTTGTCCTGCGCATGCGCGAGCGGCGCGATGCTGGCGATGGCCAGTGCGATGCCTGCGAGCGAGGCCTTGAGGAAGTTGCGTTTCATGGTGTGGCTCTCAGTACTTGCGATTGGGGAATTCCTTGGCGGCGACTTCCATCGGGAAGATCGTCTCTTCGGTCACGATGCGCTTGGGCAGCTGCTTGCCGGCCTTGATGTCCTTCACGGCGCTCATCAGCTGGGGGCCGAGCAGCGGGCTGCATTCGACCGACACGTTGAGCTTGCCGGCGATCATGGCTTCGAAGGCGCCCTTGACGGCATCGATCGAGATGATCGTGATGTCCTTGGCCGGCTTCAGGCCCGCTTCCTCGATGGCCTGGATGGCGCCAATGGCCATGTCGTCGTTGTGCGCGTACAGCACGTTGATCTTCTTGCCATCGGCCTTCAGGAAGGCTTCCATCACTTCCTTGCCCTTGGCGCGCGTGAAGTCGCCGGTCTGCGAGCGCAGGATCTTGAACTTGGGGTCGGCCTTGATGATTTCCTCGAAGCCCTTCTTGCGGTCGATGGCCGGCGCCGAGCCCACGGTGCCCTGCAGCTCGACGATGTTCACCTCGCCCTTCTGGTCCTTCATCTTCTCGACCAGCCAGCGGCCCGCCTTGCGGCCTTCCTCGACGAAGTCGGAGCCCATGAAGGTCACGTAGAGCGAGTCGTCCTTGGTGTTCACCGAGCGGTCGGTCAGCACCACCGGGATCTTGGCGGCCTTGGCTTCGCGCAGCACGGTCTCCCAGCCCGATTCGACCACCGGCGAGAAGGCGATCACGTCCACCTTCTGCGCGATGAACGAGCGGATCGCCTTGATCTGGTTTTCCTGCTTCTGCTGCGCGTCGGAGAACTTGAGCTCGATGCCGGCTTCCTTGGCCGAGGCCTTGATCGACTCGGTGTTGGCGGTGCGCCATTCGCTCTCGGCGCCCACCTGGCTGAAGCCGAGCACGATCTTCTTCTGCGCCAGCGCGGTGGCGGGCAGGAGCCCGCCGAGCGAGGCGGCGGCGAGTGCGATATTGAGGGTGCGGCGATTGAGTTTCATTGGAATGTCTCCTTCTTTCTGAGTGCTATGTTTGCTTGCTGATGAAAACCGTCCGTGGTGGTCAGGCCAGCATGTAGCCGGTCTTGACCGTCGTGTAGAACTCCGCGGCGTGGCGCCCTTGTTCGCGCGGCCCGTAGCCCGACCCCTTGCGCCCGCCGAAGGGCGCGTGGAAGTCCACGCCCGCCGTCGGCAGGTTGACCATCGTCATGCCGACTTCGGCATGGCGCCTGAAATGCATCGCGTGCTTGAGCGAATTGGTGCAGATGCCCGCGCTCAGGCCCGAAGGCGTGTCGTTGCACAGCGCCAGCGCTTCGTCGTAGTCGGCCGCGCGCAGCACGCAGGCCAGCGGGCCGAAGATTTCCTCGCGCGCGATGCGGTGCCCGGGCTGGGCCAAAAACAGCGCGGGGCTCATGTAGTGGCCGGCCGTGGCGCGCTGGAGCGGCTCGCCGCCCCACACATGCTCGGCGCCCTCTTCGCGCGCAATGCCGACCCAGGCCAGGCTGCGCGCGAGGCGCTCTTCATCGACCAGCGGGCCGACGTCGACGCCGCGCTCCAGCGCATGGCCGATCTTCAGCGCCTTGAGGCGCTCGCGAAGCCGCGAGACGAAGGCATCGTGCACCGCGGCCTCGACGATCAGCCGGCTCGACGCCGTGCAGCGCTGGCCGTTGGAAAAATAGGCGCCCTGCACCGCGCAGTCGACCGCGTGGTCGATGTCGGCATCGGCCAGCACCACGAGCGCGTTCTTGCCGCCCATCTCGAGCTGCACCTTGGCGCGCCGCGCGGCAGCTGCCTGCAGGATGCGTTCGCCGTTGCGCGCCGAGCCGGTGAAGCTCAGGGCATCGACCAGCGGGCTGTCGACCAGCGCCTGGCCGGCTTCGCGGCCGCTGCCCATCACGAGGTTGAACACGCCTGCGGGCAGTGCCGCGCGGCTGATGATCTCGGCCAGCGTCCAGCCGCAGGCCGGCACCAGCTCGGCCGGCTTGAACACCACGCAGTTGCCATGCGCGAGCGCCGGTGCAATCTTGGTGGCCGGCACCGCCAGCGGCGAATTCCACGGCGTGATGAGCCCGGCCACGCCCACCGGTTCGCGCGTGACGTCGACCTGCACGCCCGCACGCAGCGAGGCCATGTTCTCGCCGCCGCCGCGCAGCGCCTCGCCCGCGAAGAACTTGAACACCTGCCCCGCGCGCGCCGCCTCGGCCACGGCCTCGGGCAGGGTCTTGCCGACTTCGCGCGCCAGCAGCAGGCCCAGCTCGTCCTTGCGCGCCAGAAGTTCGGTGCCGATGCGGTCGAGCACGTCGGCCCGGCGCTGCGGCGTGCTGTGGCTCCAGTGGGAAAAGGCATCGGCGGCCGCGCGGATCGCGGACTCCACCTGGCGGCGATCGGCCCGTGCGTATTCGGCCACCACTTCGCTGGTGTCCGAAGGATTGGCGCTCACACCGGTGGTCGCGCTGGTTTCCCAGCGGCCGTTGATGTATTGCCGCACGTTCTGATGGATCTCGCCGTGAATCACCTGCGCGCCAACCTTGTCTCTCGTTTTGGAAGTGGGGCGAGTCTATGAACAGAATTGATATCAATCCAATCATTTTTTCGACAAAATGCATATCAATCGCTGGATTCTGGAAAACCCTCTGATCACAAAGCTTTAACAAACAACAACCCACGAGACATGACCAACTACAACCATTGGTTCATCCGCGCCCGCCTCAAGACGCGGCAGCTGCTCCTGCTGGTGGCGCTGGCGGAGGAAGGCAACATCCACCGCGCGGCCCAGGTGCTCAACATGACCCAGCCCGCGGCCTCCAAGCTGCTGAAGGACCTGGAAGACGTGCTGGAGGTGCCGCTGTTCGACCGGCTGCCGCGCGGCATGCGGCCCACCTGGTACGGCGAAACCATGATCCGCCATGCCCGCGTGGCGCTGGCCAGCCTGAACCAGGCGCACGACGAACTCACCGCGCTCAAGGCCGGCCGCTTCGGCCAAGTGGGCGTGGGCGCCATCACCGCGCCCGGCCTCACGCTGATGCCGCCCGCGGTGGCGATGGTGAAGCGCGAGCAGCCCGATTTGCGCGTGTCGCTCGAGATCGAGACCAGCGCGGTGCTGATCGAGCGGCTCGAGCAGGGCAAGCTCGACATCCTGGTGGCGCGGCTCTTCGCCGAGCACGACAAGTCGCAGCTGCGCTACGAAGCGCTGGCCGAGGAGCCGGTGTGCGCGCTGGTGCGCCCGGGCCATCCGCTCCTGGGTGTGAGCGGCCTCACGCTGCGCGACGTGGTGGGCGCCGGCTGGATCGTGCCGCCCGCGGGCAGCGTGCTGCGCCACCGCTTCGAGCTGATGTTCCAGGAGGAAGGCCTGGTGCCGCCGAACAACATCATCGAGAGCTCGGCCCTGCTCTTCATCACGCGCATGCTGCAGCAGAGCGACATGGTGGCCGTGCTCGCGACCGACGTGGCGCGCTACTACGCCGCGCACGGCATCGTGTCGCTGCTGCCGCTGGACATGCCCTGCCACATGGACGCCTTCGGCATCATCACGCGCACCGACCGGCTGCTGTCGCCGGCCGCCAAGGTGATGATGAAGGCGCTGAAGACCGCGAGCCTCAGCGTCTACGGCCGCAAACTCGAGATGGACTGATCAGGTCCAGCCCGCGTCCACGGTGAACTCCTGCGCGGTGCACATCCTGGCGTCGTCCGACGCGAGGAACAGCACCATGCGCGCGATGTCCTCGGGCATCAGCTTGTCGGGCAGGCACTGGTTGCGCTTGAGCGATTGCTCGCCCTCGTCGTCGAGCCAGAGCTGCACCTGCCGCTCGGTCATCACCCAGCCCGGCGACACGGTGTTGATGCGGATGCGGTCACGGCCCAGTTCCACCGCAAGGCCGCGCGTGAGGCCGTTGACCGACGACTTGGCAATCGCATAGCAGGGGTAGCCCGAGCCCTTGGTCTGCCAGCCCGTGGAGCCCAGGTTGATCACCGAGCCGAAGCCCAGCCGCCGCATGCCCGGCACCACCGACTGGATCGCGAACAGCGCGGGCCGCTCGTTGATGGCCATGCGGTTGTCGTAGTAGTCGGGCGTGACCGATTCGAGCGTGTGGCGGTCGTCGCTTGCCACGTTGTTGACCAGCACCGCAAAGTCGCCGAGTTCGGCGGCCGCGTCGGCAATGGCTTTTTGCAGCGCGCCGATGTCGCGCACGTCGCAGGCGCGCCACCACGGCGCGGCATGGCCTTCTTGCACGATGCGCTGGGCGAGCGCGGCGCTGGCGCCTTCGGCAATGTCGACGAAGGCCACGCGTGCGCCCTGCGCGGCGAACGCGGCCACCATGGCCGCGCCAATGCCGCTGCCGCCGCCGGTGACGAACACCGTGCGGCCCTTCAGGCTGGGATGGATCGAAAGCTGCGGGGAATCCTTCAAGATGCGTGTCTCCAGAGAGCTGGCGGTGACATTGCAAAATCAATATCACTTGATGCCAAATAGTTTGGTTTCTATTATCAATATGCCTTGATACGATCCGCCGCGTCAAGGACAGAGACAACAAAGGCGCAAAACAAATGACCCAGACCGGCCGCACCGCATCCACTCCCACGCCCCTTGGCGTGCCATCGATCCTCGGCCAGCCCGAGTGCCTGTGGCCCGCGGGCGCCACGCTCGGCGAGGGCACGCTGTGGTCGCCGCGCGAACGGGCGCTCTACTGGATCGACATCCTCGAAAGCCGCCTGTACCGGCTCGACCCGGCCAGCGGCGCGCGGCGCAGCTGGCAGTTCGACGAGGAGATCACCGCGCTGGCCGAGCGCGCCAACGCGCCGGGGCTGATCGTCACCATGCGCCGCGGCTTCGCCTTGTTCGATCCCGCGGTGGATGCGGCGCCGCGCTACCTGCACCAGCCCGAGCCCGACCGGCCCGGCAACCGCTTCAACGACGGCAAGTGCGACCGCCAGGGCCGCTTCTGGGGCGGCACCATGGACTTCGACTGCGTGGCACCGACCGGCGCGCTCTACCGCTTCGACGCCGACGGCCGCTGCACGCGCCACGACGACGGCTTTGCCGTGACCAACGGGCCGACCTGGTCGCTCGACGAACGCACGATGTACTTCAATGCCACGGTGGAAGGCTGCGTCTATGCCTACGACTTCGACAGCGCAGCCGGCACGGTGGGCAACAAGCGGGTGTGGCTTCGCTTTGCCGAGGGCGATGGCCTGCCCGACGGCATGACGACCGACGCGGCCGGCCGCCTCTGGATCGCGCGCTGGGGCGGCCACTGCGTGAGCTGCCACGACCCGCTGAGCGGCGCCGAGCTGTGCCGCATCGAACTGCCCGCAAGCAACGTCACGGACTGCGCCTTCGGCGGCGAGGACCTGTGCACGCTCTACATCAGCACCGCGCGCAGCGGGCTCACGGCCGAACAGCTCGAGGCCGAGCCGCTGGCCGGCGGGTTGTTCGCGGTGCGCATCGGCAGCCCCGGCCTGCTTGCGGCCGAGTTCGGGGGCTAGGCCAGTGTGCCGAAGCGGTGCAGCGTGCTGCTGCTGAACACTTCGCCCGGCCGCAGCACCGTCGAAGGAAAGTCCGGCTGGTTCGGCGAATCGGGATAGTGCTGCGTTTCCAGGCACAACCCGGCGCCGCGCCGCAAGCTCTCGCCATCGGCGCCGCGCAGGCTGCCGTCGAGGAAGTTGCCCGAATAGAACTGCACCGCCGGCTCGGTCGTGTGCACCTCCATCACGCGCCCTGACGGCGGGTGCTCGAGCCGCGCCGCCAGCGCCAGGCCGGCGGGCTCGCGGTCGAGCACCCAGTTGTGGTCGTAGCCGCCGGCGACGCGCAATTGCTCGTGCGGCGCATCGATGCGCTCGCCGACCGGCGTGGCCGCGCGGAAGTCGAATGGCGTTCCGGCCACCGGCGCAAGGCCGAGCGGAATCAGGCCTGCATCCACGGGGCAGTAGCGGCTCGCGGGAATGATGAGCCGATGGTCCAGCACCGCGCCCTCGCCCGCCAGGTTGAAGTAGTCGTGGTGGCTCAGGTTCAGCACCGTGGGCCGGTCGGTCACGGCGCGGTAGTCGATGCGCCAGGTGTTCTCGCGGGTGCTGAGCGCGTAGCGCACCGTCAGTTGCACTTCGCCCGGAAAGCCTTCTTCGCCATCGGCGCTGGTGTAGCGAAGCTCGATGGCGATTTCCTCGCCCGCCGCGCCGTCCGCCGGCACCGGCTCGATCTGCCAGAAGCGCGTGCCGAAGCCCCGGTGCCCGCCGTGCAGCGAGTTGGCGCCGTTGTTCAGCGGGAGCTGGTGCTGGGCGCCATCGAGCGTGAAGCGCCCACCCGCGATCCGGTTCGCATAGCGCCCGACGATGGTGCCCAGGTGCGGATGCGGGCCCAGGTAGTCCGCAAGGCTCGGCAGGCCGAGCACGATGTTGCCGCTGTGCCCATGCCGGTCGGGCACGTGCAATGCGGTGACGATGCCGCCATGGTTGATGGCACCCAGGCGCAGGCCCAGGCCGTTGTCCAGGGTGTATTCGGTCACGATGCGGCCGTCGGGCATGCGGCCGAATTCGCGGGTGGTGATGTTGCTGCTCATTCGGTTGCTGGAGTTGGTGGAAAAAGCGCCTCGCGCGCGCACAGCGATGCGGTTTGCAGGCCGATGCCGTCCGTGAGGTCGTGGTGGGTGGGCGGCTCGGCCGCGTGGGTCTGCAGCTCGATGCGGTGGCCCGCCTGCGCCACCGCATCGGCAAAGCGCTGCTGCAGGGCGAAGGGCGTGTTCCGGTCGTCGCGGTTGCCGATCAGCACGATGCGCCGCGACGGGTCGCGCACGATGCCGCCCACATGCTCGAGCGGATCGTAGAACTGCGCACTGCCGGTGGTGTCGGTCCGGCCGCCCCTCGACATGCCCAGCATGCGCGCGCGTTCGAGCAGGCCATAGGCGCCCGAAGTCAGCACCGCGCAGGCCACGCGCGTGCGGCCCATGGTGAGGAGCGCCGCGCCGGCCGTGGCACCGCCGCTGTGGCCCAGGATCACGATGCGCTGCAATTGGTGGCGCTGCATGAGCGCATCGAGCGCGGCGTCGAGGGCATGGAATTCCACGGGCTCGCGCCGCTTGCGATGGTCCCCCGACGAGCCGTAGGTGCCGGGCCGTGCCATGAAGATCCACGGCACGCCGGAGCGGTTGCGGCTGCGCTGCGCGTCGAGCGTGCGCAGCGCCGCGGTGTTGCCGGGGATGCGCGCGGGCGGCTGGTCCATCACGCCGTCGCGGTCGCCGGAGAACTGCACGATGGCCACGCGCGCGCCATCGATCTCGTCGCTTGCGAAGTAGCGGATGCAGGCCGGCCCTTCGGCCGGCTGCACCCAGAGGTAGCCGCGCCGGTCGGGGCAGTTCGCGCGTACGGCAGGCTGGTTCCATTGCAGCGCCTGGTCTTTGGAGGCGGCCGGCACGCGCGGATCGGGGCCTGCGCGTTGTGCGCACGCCGCTTGCGCGAGCGCCAGCAGGAGCCACGCGAAGCGGGTGCACCGTCGCCATGCGCCCATGGGTGTCACAGCTGCTGCAGCCTTTGGGGGATGGTGCCGAAGTCGGAACCGACGCGGTCGCCCTTCAGCAGCACCAGGTCGCCGTCGCGCAGGAAGGTGCCGAGGTAGTCCGCGAGTTTCTCGGCATCGTCGAAGTGCGGTCCGAGCAGCCCGGCCGGTACATCCTCGCGCAGCCAGCGCATCTCTGCGCCGTGCGTCACCAGGTGCTCGATGCCGGAGGCCAGCAGCGGTTCGGCAAGGCCGCGGTGCAGGGCTTGCGAATCGCGCCCGAGGTTCACGATGCGCCCGAGCACGCCGATCTTGCGCTGCACCGGCGCATCGTCCGCACGCCGGTAGGTGCGCACGAACTCCATCGCGTTGCGCATCGACATGACCTCGGCGTTCCAGCTGTCGTCGATCAGCGTGGCCTCGATGCCGGCCCGGGTGCGCAGCGTGCGCACCTGCATCACCGACGCGGGAAGCCGCACCCCGGGCATGCGCGCGCAGGCGGCATCCGCATCGAAGCCCATCGCCAGCAGCGCGGCAAACGCCAGGGCCGAGTTGCGCACCAGCCCGGCACTCGCGATGGGAAACAGGTACTCGAAGCTGCGGCCCTCCGTCGCAATGCGCACGCGGCAGCCGCCGCCGGGCTCGGGGTGCGTGTCGAGCACGCGGATGTTGGCGTCCGGCCCGGGCCCCACCACCCAGATGGCGCCCGCCGTGAGTGCGGCGGCGCGCACCACCTGCGCGAGGCAGGGAATGTGGTCGGGCACGATCGCGACGCCGCCAGGCTCCAGCCCCAGGAAGATGCGCGACTTGAAGGCCGCCGTCTGTTCGAGGGTCGAGGCCTGGCGGGTCTGCGACAGCCCGACCTCGGTGATGATGGCCACGTGCGGCCGCGCCATCAGCGAGATCGGCCCCCGGTCCATCCACAGGCCGCTCTGCGCCATTTCGAGAATGCACACGTCCGCATCGGGCCCGAGATTGGCCAGCATGGCCGGCACGCCGACGCGCGAGTTGTAGTTGTCCACGGTGGTGTGCACGCGCGCGGCTTCGGGCAGCAGGTCGCGCAGCATGGCAATGGTGGACGACTTGCCGACCGTGCCGGTCACCCCCACCACCAAGCCCTTGAAACGCGCGCGCGCCGCCTCGCCGAGCGCGATCATTCCGCGGATCGGATCGTCCAGCTGCAGCAGCGGAAAGTCGGGAGCCAGTCCTTCCACCGCATGCGCGACCACCGCGCCTGCCAGCTTTTTTTCGAGCGACGGCAGGTCGGCGTGGCGGTCCGGATTGCCGGGCAGGCGCTTGCTGTAGTTCTCGTGCGCGGCCAGCGTGTCGTAGTCGGCCGCGACGAAAAGCACAGGCGGCGGCAGCAGCGGCAGATGGCGCGGCCCGCGCACCACCGAGTTCACGAACCAGCCTGGCGGAGGCTCGACCAGCCATCGGCCGCCCGTGATGCGCTGCAGATGCTCGGCGGTCCAGACCGGCGCCGGGGTCGGGCTGGCACCGGGATGCAGGGCCGCGGGCACGGGCGCGGGCCGCGCGGGCAATGGCACCGGCGCACCGGGCACGCGCAGGCCGCACCAGATGGACAGCCGGCGCGCGGGCGGCAGCCCAGCCAGCGCGCCGCGTACGCGCAGCTCGAGCTGCAGCACATCGCTCTCCAGCAGGCCGGCGCGAGGCGCGCGCAGCCCGTAGCGGTCGCGATAGATGCGGCCCGGCTCCCATCGGCTGGTCGGCCACATCCAGTCGCAGGGCTCGTGGTCCATGCCTTCGCCCCACGCGGGCATGCGGGTGCTGCGCAGCGGGACCGCGCGGAACTGGATGCGCAGGTCGGCCGTTACGGGCGCGTCGGCGGTCCAGAAAGACTCCACCCACAGCATGCGCCGCCCGACGAGCTGGCGCGGCGCGCAACGCACGCCCACCAGGCGCAGCGGCCCGGCCTGGAGAGGCGGCACCCATGCGTCGGGCGGCACCGCATCGGCCATCCATTCGGGCCGGGGCGCGAGGAGCGGCCTGATGGCGCGAGGCGCGCGCGCGGCGGGCGCTGCGGCGGCGAGGGCGGGCCGCCGCTCGGGTGGCGACAGCCTCACCGCGCACCGGCCTCCCGCCACCGGCACCATTTCGGTCCCCAGTGCGCGGCATTGCTCGGCGAAGCGCGCACTCGCGGCCTCGGCCGGCGCGCCCGTGTGCTGCCGCGAGAAACCGAAACCCACGCCAATGGGCGTGAACACCACCTCTTCGACACCGCGCACACTCAGCGCCAGCGAGAACACACCGGAATCCCCGAGGTCGTTGCGGACGGATTCGAACAACAGGTCGCCCGCATCGTGCAGGATCGGCCGGCCGCGGTAGATCTCGATGCCCTGCAGCACATGGGCCGAGCTGCCGAGAATTGCGTCGGCACCGGCATCGACGATGGCATGGCCGACATCGATTTCGGCCTGCGAAGGCGCGGTTTCGAGGTTTGCGCCCCAGTGCACGGCCACCAGCACCACATCGGCCTCGGCACGCGCGGCGGCAATGCGCGGCGCAAGCGTGGCAGTCCAGGCGGCGGGATCGCCGAGCGGCAGCCAGGCGGCACCCGGAGCATCGGCCGTTGCCGCGAAGCGCGGCTGCGTGGCGTCGAGCGAGAACAGCGCCACGCGCACGCCGCCGGCCCGGCCGATGGCCGGCCGCAGCGCCTCATCCAGGTTGCGCCCGGTGCCCGCGTGCGCAATGCCGGCGGCATCCAGCAGCGCCTGCTGCTCCATCAGCGCGGCGGCTCCGTAGTCGCCGCTGTGGTTGTTGGCGGTGGCGACCATGCCGATGCCCGCTTCGGCCAGCACCGCGAGCATCTCGGGCCGGGCGCGGTAGTAGTAGGGGCTGCTCTCATCCTTCTCGACGCCCTGTTCGCCGGTGGTGGCGACCACGCATTCGAGGTTGGCGATGCGCAGGTCCGCCTCGCGAAGTGCAGCGATGCCGCCAAGCATCTCCTGCGGGCCGCCGAGCTCTGCCAGGCGGTAGTGCAGCCGGCGGCCGAGGTTCACGTCGCCGCCCCAGACCGCGACGGGCGCGCGGCCACTGTCCGCCGGCGCTGGCGCAGAAGTGGCTTGGGGAATTCCGCACGCAGCCGGGAGTCCCGATGCTTCGCGGTGCTTCAACAGCCGGTGGTAAGCCACGTAGCCCGAGAGATAGTGCTCCACGTCGTCGATGCGCACGCGGAAGCTGTGGTGCTTGATGAAGAACGAACCGGTGATGCGGTCCGGGTTGCGGAAGAACATCGCGAGCTCGGGCCAGAAGTAGCCGTTGGCCAGGTAGCGCGCGCGGTGCTCGAGCGCGCGGTCGAACTTGGCGCGGTCGAAGCCTTCGAGCAGCGGGCGCAGCGCGGGGTCGGCGGCCAGGCGCTCCACCATCTCGCGCGCGGCCATCATGAGCTCGAGCAGGGTCGGAAAGGTGGTGATGCGCTCCAGCACGAAGTCCAGGTAGTCGGCCACGTTGCGCAACCCGAACTGGTAGTAGCGCGTCTCGGGCCGAACACGCGTGAGCTCGTTGACGCAGTAGCTCAGCCAGTGGTCGTGCGCGCGCCAGTGCTCCGCGGCAATGAAATGCTCGAAGGCCTTCTCGACCACCGCGAGCCAGCGCTCGTCGCGCGTGAGGCCGTACAGGCGCATCAGGCCGAAGGCGGCTTCGCCGTCGTAGTAGATGACGCGGAAGGCGTCCTTCACTTCGAGCGAGGGGTAGTTGAGCACGTGCACGAAGCGCCCGCTGGCCGGGTCCTGCATGGCCTGGATGCCGAGCGCGAGCTGCTCCATCAGCGGCAGGTACTGCGGATCGCCCGTGAGCTCCGTGTACTTGACGAGCGCCAGCAGGCACACCGCGTTGCCGCCGAGCTTGATCTCGTCGCCGACGTCCAGCAGGTAGGCCGCGCGCGTGCCGCCCGGCAGCTCGGCCTGGCGGATCAGCCGCTTCGTCAGCAGCGACAGCGAGCGGTCGATGGCCGCCTTCTGGCTGTCGCTGCGGGTCAGCTCCCAGGCCTCGAGCAACGCATAGGTCGAGCTCGCGTGGCGCAGCGTGTTGTAGGTGGGAATCGCGCGGTCGAAGCAGGGGAACCATCCGTAGTGGAACTCGCCCGTGGGCTTGACCTGCGCCGCAAGATAGTCGCTCGCGCTGTCCACGAGGCTGCGCACCTGGCCGGCGCCCCACTCGGGCAGCGTGCGGTAGCCCGCCGACTGGCCCGTGGGAGTGATCGGCCACGCGCCTTCGGTATCGGCATAGGCCGCGCGCGTGGTGAAGCACCACACCGGCGCCGCGTCATCCTGCGGAAAATCGAGTTCGGCACCGAAGCGCCGCTTCGCATGAAGGCGCAGGTTGCCCGGATTGGGCTCGGCATGGTCCACGGTGCCGTTGTAGAAGACGGCGCTGCCGTTGATCTCCGGCGCGAGCAGCGCCACCTCGAACTTCGCGTCGAAGGACACGCCATGGTTGAAGTAGTTGCGCCTGGTGCCCGCCAGGCGGGCCTTCAGCGCGCCCCAGCTCATGGGCTCGACCTGGTCGACCAGTTCCACGCGCACATGGCGCGGCTGCATGCCGATGCGCTGTGCGAGCGCAACTGCTGCATCGCTGGCCTGTTGCCAGGCCTGCTCGGCGCTTTCGGCGCGCCCGGCAACCACGCGCGCGCGGCTCGTGCCGTCGCCCATGGCAATCAGTACCACGCAGCCGGCCTCGGGCGTGGCGGCGGCGCCGGGCAGCGTGCCGTCCGGGGCGGCCAGTATCTGCCTGGCGCGGTTCAACAGATCCATGGAAAGAGTCGGTTCTTGGGTCATGCAGGCGCGAATGATGACAGGCCGCGCGCGCCCGCTGCAAATTCGGCGGCCTCCCCGCGCGCCGCTCAGGTCCAGGTTTCGAGCACCGCGCTGCGCACCGCCTCGACGGCGCTCGCATGCCGGCCTTCGGCCGCGAGCCAGCAAAGCCAGGTGCGCGAGCGCCAGCCGTTCCAGATCGCGAGCTCGCCGTTGCGCTGGCCCTGCTCGGCCTGGTCGAGCCGCAGCAGGCCGGCGCCCATGCCACTCGCGACCATGCTGCGCACCGCGCTCTCGCTGTCGGCCGTGCGCCCTTGCCGGTAGTCGCGGCCGGCGCCCGCGAAGAGCTTCTCGAGGTGCGTGCGCAGGATGCACGAGGGCGGCGTTCCCACCCACGGCAGGCGGGTGAGCTCGTCGAGCGTGAGGCCGGGGTGGGCCTCGGAAACCGGCAGCGGCAGCGTCACGACCAGCTCGACCGGCACGAGGCGCAGCAGCTCCATGCCTTCGACCTGCTCGCTGTCGCTGAGCGCGTAGGCGCAGTCGAGCTCGCCGCGCTGCACCGCCGCCAGCGTCTCGAAGGACAGGCCTTGCCGCAGCTGCAGCGTGACCTGCGGGTGGCGCTCGGCAAGCTTCACCAGCACCTCGCCGAGCCTGAGCGCCACCGGGTCGACCACGGTGCCGAAGCGCACCACGCCCTGCGCCGCGCCGCGCAGCTGCTCGGCGGCCGAGCGCATGCGCATGGCCGAGGCCAGCGTGCGCTCGGCCTCCTCGAGCAGGCTGCGGCCGGCCTGCGTGGGCACCATGCCGCGCGGCGTGCGCTCGAACAGCTTCACGCCCAGTTCGTCCTCCAGCGCCTTGAGCTGGGCGCTGACAGCCGGCGCGCTGGTGAACACGCGCTCGGCCGCGCGGGTGAGACTGCCCTCCTTCGCAATGGCGACGAAGGTCTTCAATTGGTAGAGCTCCATGGCGCAAATTGTGAGCGCTGGCGCGGCCCGCGTCCCTTCGTTTTTTCGGAGGCCCTGGTCCAAAGAAGCGAATGGCCGCGCGGCGCGGAAAAGCCCAAGCTTGGTGCCATCGATTCAATGCAACGAGGCCCGCACACCATGTCCACCGCCAACCCACGCCCGCTCGGCATTGCCGCGCTGCTGCTCGCCACCTCCGGATGGGGTGCCATGTTCCTTGTCGGCAAGGACGTCCTGCACCACGTCGAACCCATGTGGCTCACGCTGATCCGCTACAGCATGTCGGCCCTGCTGTTCGCCGCGCTGCTGCTGCCGCGCGGCGCGGTGCCCTGGCGCAAGCTCCGCCTGCATGCGGTGCCGCTGGCATTGCGGGGCGCCGCGGGCTTCGGCGTCTTCAGCGTGATGCTGTTCGTCGGGCTCGCGCACTCGGTGCCTTCGCACGGCGCGGTGATCGTGGCCACCACGCCCATGACTACGCAGCTGGTGCGCTGGGCCTTCGATGGCGTGCGGCCCGCGCGGCTGGCGCTGCTGGCAACGGCGCTGGCGCTCGCGGGCGTTGCCATGGTGTCGGGCCTGCTCTTTGGCGGCGCCTCGTCGGCCGGCTCGACGCTCTTCGGCGACGCGGTGGCCTTTGCCGGCACGCTGGGCTGGATCTGGTACACGCGCGGCGCGGCGCGCTTTCCGGCGCTCGACGTGGTCGAGTATTCGGCGCTCACGGTGCTGGCTTCGTGGCCGCTGCTGCTGGCGGGCGCGCTGCTCGCCACCGCCTTCGGCGCGAGCCACGCACCCAGCGCCGAGGGCCTGCGCCTGTCGTGGCACGCGCTGCTGTTCGTGGGCCTGGTGCCCTCCGCCATCTCCGTGCTGGCCTTCAACTATGGCGTTCGCACGCTGGGCGCCGTCACCGGCACGGCCTTCCTGAATTTCGTTCCGGTGTCGGCCTTGCTGATGGGCGTCGCGCTGGGCAAGCTGCCATCGGCTCACGAGCTGGCCGGCATGGCGATGGTGGTCGGCGGACTGCTGCTGCATACGGCCGCGAGCCGCAGGGCGGCAGCCGCACCCGCAGCGCGCGCCGCGGGCGGCAACAGCACCGCGGGCTACCGCGCCTGCGGCGCCAGCGCGCGATAGAAGTAGGTGGTGTCGCAGGGCGCGCCGCCCGGCAGCAGCGCATAGCCCGGAATCACGCCGACGCGCGTCCAGCCGAGCCGGGCATAGAGCCGCTCGGCCTCGGCGCTGGAGGTGTCGAGCACGAGCAGGGTCTTTCGGTGTTCGAGCGCGAGCTGTTCGGCGGCCTGCATCAGCAGTGCGCCGATGCCCTGGCGCCGGGCGCGCCGGTGCACGAGCATCTTCGAAACCTCGGCGCGGTGCGGCTGGTTCTCGGGCTGCCCGAGCACCAGCTGCACGGTGCCGACGATGCCTTGCGCGTCTTCGGCCACCAGCAGCGCGCGCTCGCCGCTTGCCACGCCTTCGGCCACGCGCTGCCAGAAGGCCTGGGCGCGCTCGGGCGTGAGCGGCAGCATGAAGCTGACCGAGGCACCGCCTTCGACGCAGTCGACGAGCAGGTCGGCCAGCTGCCGGACATGCGCGTCGCCGACGCTGGAGAGAAGGCGGATGCGTGGCGCGGAGTCTGTTGCCGCAGGTTGGGTCATGTCATCTCCAGGAAGAGGGCGAGGTGGCGATCACGACGGCATAGCGCGCGATCTGCCGCGTGGGGTTGTAGTAGCTGGTGGGACGGTCGAGCAACAGCGCCAGGCAGTCGCCCGTGCCGAGCCGGTGGCGCTCGTCGCCGAGCGTGACTTCGATGCTTCCTTCGAGCACCCACACCTGCTGGTGGACCTGCGGTTCCCGCGCGCCGGTTTCGTAGGCCACGCGCGCCTTGGGCGGAAAAAGGATCTCGACGATGTGGATCGGCGATGCGGAGCCGCCGGGCGACACGTTGCGGCGCACATAGCCCGAATGCGGATCGCGCCATTGCAGCTGGTCGGCCAGCCGGGACACCGGCCCCGACGCAGGCACCGGCGCCTCGAACAGCGACGCCAGCGGAACGCCGAGGCCGGTTGCAAGTTTCTCGAGCAGCACCGCCGTCGGGCTGCTTTCGCCGCGTTCGATGAGCGAGATCATCGAGCGGCTGACGCCGCAATGCGCCGCCAGCGCCTCGAGCGAAAGGCCGCGGTCGGCGCGCAGGTCCCGCACGCGCTGCGCGATGCGGTCGTTGAGGCTGGGCGGCTGAGTTTCCATGATGCCGGATGAATATCCAACATCATGGAATAGAAGTCAAGGCGAGTTATCGACCGGCGGGAGCGTCCTGCCCGTCCTTCGGCCTCGACGACGGCTCCCAAGAATCAGGCGTGGTCGCGACCAGCTCCTTGAGGTTGGACCAGGGCTTTGCGCCCGGCACGGTGGTGCCGCCCGTGATCGCCACCTTCGCGAAGGCGACCATCCGCTCGCGCAGGTATTGCCTGTCGCTCTCGGGCCAGGTCTCGATGGAATGGGGCGCGCGGGCCACCACGATTTCGCGCGCACCGCGAATGCGGTCGTAGGCGGCGATGGTGCCTTCGAGTGTTTCGGCGCGGTCCCACAGGCCCTTGCCGAAGAAGGCGGCCGGCCACTTGTGCATGCCCGCGAGCGGCGCCGAGTTCGGATAGAAAAGGATGTGGTGGTCCGCCGCCATGCCGCCAAGGAACAGGTTGCGATCGGCCAGGTCGGGCGATGCGGGCAGGTAGCCCGCGCCGCTCGCAAAGGAAGACAACAGAATGGCGCCCTTGATGTTCGAAAGCCCCTTGGGCGGCTGGCATTCGGGCACCGGCATGTCGTAGCTGCACGCGCCCGAAAAGTTCTTGGCCATGGCCCATGCGGTCGACATCGAGCCGCGCGAATAGCCGCCAAGCAGGATCGGAATGCGCGTCGACTTCATGCCGCCCAGCAGCTTGCCGGCCGCCTCCTTGCCTTCGAGCACGCGGCCGTCGGGCGTGAGCAGCCGCAGGCCGTCGCCGCTGTCGAACTGCGCGAGCACGCGAAACACGTCCTCGCCCTGCTCCAGCGTGTGGGTGTCGCTGAATCCGCCGGAGATGCCCTCGCCGCGCCGGTCGTAGGCCAGCACGTCGAAGCCCGCCTGGTTGAGCGCATCGAGGTTCTCGCGCCACCAGCGCTGGCCCATGGTCTCGGTGGTGGCGTTCGGGAACTTGACGTCGACCGCGCGGCCCGTGGCCGGGTCGATGCGGTAGGGCTTTTCGTCGGGGTGCTGGATCGCGGTGAGCTGCCCGCCGCCGCCCGGCGCCATGACGACCAGCGCGCGCATCCTGCCGCCCTTGCCATCGTCGACGCCGCGGCCTTCGATGTACCAGCCGCGCAGCTTGACCGGATCGGCCATCTGCAGGTCGATGCGCTCGAAGCTGTCGCGCGGCACGGTGAACTCGACCACGAAGGTGCCGGCATCGGCGCGCGCAATCGCCTCGGCATAGGGCGCCTTGGCGAAGAAGGCCGGACGCCGGATCTGCCGCAGGTCGACGGGCCCTTCCGGATCGATCCTGCCGGAAGGATCGACCACGCCGGTCGAGCGCGTCGCGCGCGCCTTGTTCGGCGGCAGCCAGCGCTGCATCTGCGCATCGATGCGCGCAAAGCAGGCGGCATCGGCCTTGCAGGCGCGCCAGCGCTCCTTCAGCCGCGCATCTGTGAATTCGTCGACGTAGTAGTCGCTGTCCGCATAGCCCGCTGGCGGGCGGTAGGCATTGACGCCGAACGGCACGCAGGCGGTGCGGCCATCGGACTGCGGCAGCCGGTAGCCGGGCAGTTCGTGGTTGCGGTCGACGCCGACCCAGGCGCGGCAATCGGTGGGCGGCGGTGCCGCCCTTGCGCTCCTGGATGAAACAGCACCGCCATGCGAAGAGCAGCCGCCGATGGCCAGGGCCGCCGCGAGCACCGCAGCTGCGGCCGAGCCGATGCGAAAGAACGTGCGCATGTTTTCGTCTCCTTTCGATCCGCGCCATGCGCGGTTTCATCGCTACAACAGCATGAAAGCCGCGGCGGCCACCAGCGTGGGCCCGAGCGCACCCAGCAGCAGTCCGCCGGCGCCGATGGTCTCGTCGGAGAAGCCGCGCTTGAGCAGCGCGACGCCCGCGGGATTGGGCGCGTTGGCAATCACCGTCAGGCCGCCGCCGGCCACCGCGCCGGCCACGAGCATGTACTTCGATTCGTCCGAGATGTTGGTGATCAGCGAACCCAGGTAGGTGAGCGCCGCGTTGTCGGTGATGGCCGTGAGGCCCAGTGCGCCGAAGAACAAGGCGAGCGGCTGCAGGCTCGATACGACCGGCTCCAGCCACCACTGCTGCATGCCGCCGAGCACCACCAGCCCCGCCAGGAAGAAGCCGACGAGCAGTGCCTCCTTGATGATGAGCGGACTCTGGTGGCGCTCGTAGGCTTGCGTGTAGCCGAGAAACATCAGGAAGAGCCCGAGGAACGCCACCGGATGATGTGCGAACAGCACGATACCGGCCAGCAGCACGAGGTGCACCAGCGCCACGGCGGGCGGCACGGGCGCTTCGGAGAGCGCCGCGTCCGCGCTCGAAGCCGCGGGCAGGTGCTTGCGCAATACGAAAGTGGCCACGGTGGCGTTGACGAGCACGGCCACGGCGGCCTTCCAGCCGAAGGTGGCAAGCATGAAGGCGCTGTCCCATTGCCAGGTCGAGGCCACCATCAGCACCGGCGGCGCGGCGTACGACGTGAGCGTGCCGCCGATCGACACGTTGACGAACAGCACGCCCAGCGCGAGGTACTTCACGGCTTCGGGCACCTGCGGCCTGAAGATCTGCGGCGCGAGCATCAGCGCCGCAATGGTCATGGCCGCGGGCTCGGTGACGAGCGAGCCCAGCAGCGGAACGGCCGCCAGGCCGAGCCATGCCGCCGCAACGGGCGTGGGCAGCGGCAGCACCCGCGCGACAAGGCTCACGCCCGACATGACGGTGCGCAGCACGGGCCGCGAGGCGGCCACCACCATCACGACGAAGACGAACAGGGGCTCGGTGTAGTTGCGCGACTCCGCATAGCCGAGTGCCGGCCCGCCGCCAACGACCAGGGCCATCGCAAGCACAAGCACGATGGCCCAGAAGCCGAAGACGACTTCCACCTCGCCCAGCAGGTGAAAGAGGCCGGCATGGCGGGGAAAGCGGTGCGACAGCCGCTCGAACTGCTTGGCGGCGAAGGTGTGGACGAGCGCGACGGCGAAGATCGCTGCGGCAAGGTACTGGATGGTGGGCTCTTGCATGGGACGGATGGCGTGGTTGATCCGCGTGGCGGCCCGACCATCGCATGAACCTGCGGCGCCGCCAACAAGAAGCAAGCGGCCCCGCACCCAGCCCCAGTTTAACGGGGCCCGCCGGCTAGGGCTGCTGCAGGCGCTGCAGCAGCTCCGCGCTCGGGTAGCCGTCCGCGGGCAGGCCCACGCTGCGCTGGTAGCGGCGCAGCCCTTCGCGCGTGGCGGGGCCCATGACGCCGTCGGCCGCGCCAGTGGCAAAGCCGCGCCGGGTGAGCGCGGCCTGCAGTTCGGCGATCTGGCTGCGCGAGAGCGCCGTCAGGTTCCTCGGCCATGGCGCCTGCACGTCGGGGCCGCCGCCCAGGCGCTGCGCGAGCAGGCCCACGGCGAGCGCGTAGTTGGTCGAGTTGTTGTAGCGCAGCACGGCGCGAAAGTTCGGCCCGACCAGGAAGGCCGGCCCCTGCGCGCCCGCGGGCAGCAGCACCGAGCCATCGGCAAATTCCGGCAGCGGCTGGCCGTCCATGCTCGTGATTCCCTCGGCCGCCCACTGCGCGCTCGGCTGGCGCACGGCCATGTCGGCGCGGCCGTAGTCGAAGCCCGCGGGCAACTTGATCTCCACGCCCCACGGCATGCCGGCCTGCCAGCCCGAGCGCGAGAGAAAGTTGGCCGTCGAGGCCACCACGTCGGGCATGCTGCCCCAGATGTCGCGGCGCCCGTCGCCGTCGGCATCCACCGCGTAGGCCAGGAAGTTCGACGGCAGGAATTGCGTCTGGCCCATGGCGCCCGCCCAGGAGCCGATCATGCGGTCGCGCGCGATGTCGCCGCTGTCGAGGATCTTCAGTGCCGCGAGCAGCTCGCGGCGCGCCCAGTCTTCGCGCCGGCCCTCGAAGCCGAGCGTGGCCAGCGCGTCGATGACCGGGGTGCTGCCGTAGTTGCCGCCGTAGTTGCTTTCCATGCCCCAGATGGCGACGACGACGGTGGCCGGCACGCCATAGCGCGCGGCGGCCGCATCGGCTTCGGCGCGCACCTGCTGCAGCTTGTCCTGGCCCGTGGCAATGCGCTGGGGCGAGACGGTGTTGTCGAGATAGTCCCAGACCGTGCGTGTGAACTCGGGCTGGGCGCGGTCCAGCTCGATCACGCGCGGAAGAAACTGCACCTGGTCGAAGGCGCTTTGCAAGGTGGCTTCGCGGATGCCGGATGCGCGTGCGGTGGCGCGGAAGTCTGCCACCCATTTGGCGAAGCGCTGCTGCTCGAGCGCGGCAGCGTCAGGGGCTGCGGGCGCGGGCGCAGTTGCGGGCCGCTGACTCGCCGTGGAGCCCGGCGGCTGCGACGCCGGCCCGGGCGGTGCGGAAGCGCAGCCCGCGACAAGCGCCGCGGTGGCTGCGGCCACAAGGGCGGGCCGGATGGTGGACTGCAGGAATGAGGTGCTGCTGGTTGGATGCATCCGCGGATTCTCACCCGTGCTGCACGGCGGCAAGCCGTTCTCACGCACCGACGCGCCCCTTTCCTACAGCTGCGGTGGGCGGGCCAGCGAGCATGGGCCGTCAGCAGCAGCGAACTCCCGCGGCTCGAATCTCGAAGGGGACAGTGATGCCACATCAAACCTACGCCGCATGCATCGAGGCGTGCAACGGCTGCGCCACCGCATGCCATCACTGCGCCGCGTCCTGCCTGAAGGAGCCCGACGTCCAGATGATGGCCCGGTGCATCGCGCTCGACATGGATTGCGCGGCCGCCTGCCAGTTTGCCGCGGCCGCCATGGCGCGCGGCAGCGAACATGCGAAAGCCATCTGCGCGCTGTGCGCCGGCATCTGCGAAGCCTGCGGCGAGGAATGCCCCAGGCACAAGCACGAGCACTGCCAGGCCTGCGCCAAGGCCTGCCGCGATTGCGCAGCCGCGTGCCGCGCGATGGCACGCTGAGCTGCCGCGACCGGCTCGCGCGCGTCCGGCTATGCCTTGCCGGACGCCACCTGCTGCGTGAATGAAAGCGCCAGGAAATCGACAAAGGCCCGCACGCGCGCGGCCAGCTGGTGCCGCTGCGGATACACCGCGTAGATGTCGGCATCGGGCGTGAAGTACTGCGGCAGCACCTGCACCAGGCGGCCGTTGCGCAGGTAGCGGTTGATGTCCCACTCCGCCCGCATCAGGATGCCGTGGCCTTCGAGCGCCCAGTTCACGGCGATCTCGCCGTCGTTGGTCGCGAGGCTGCCGCGCGTCTTGATCGATTCGGTGCGCGCATGGCGGCCTCGGCCGCTCGTCAGGCGCCAGACGCCGTAGGCTTCCTCGCCCTGGCGAATGCCGATGCAGTTATGCCTGGCCAGGTCGTTCGGAACCTTGGGCATGCCGCGCGCCGCCAGGTAGGCGGGCGATGCGCACAGCAGCCGGCGGTTCGATGCGATGTGCCTTGCCACCACGCGGCTGTCCGGCGGCGCGCCAAAGCGCACGCAGACATCGAACAGGTCTTCGCTCGGCGCCGGTGGATTGACCGACAGCTGCAGCTGCACCTCCACGGCCGGATGCTTGCGCACGAAGCGCGAGATCAGCGGCGCCACATGGCTGCGCCCGAAGCCCAACGTTGCGTTCACGCGCAGCTGGCCGCGCGGCGTGGCGCGCGACACGCCCAGCAGCTCCTCCATGCCGTCGATCTCGCCGAGGATGCGGCGCGCATGCTCCAGGTACAGCTCGCCCTCGGGCGTGAGGCTCATGCGGCGCGTGGAGCGGTTGACCAGCAGCACGCCCGCGCGCGATTCCATCAGCGCCAGGTGCTTGCTGACCGCGGGTGTGGTGATGCCCAGCTCCCGCGCGGCGGCGCTCAGGCTGCCGGCGCTGGCCAGGGTGGAAAAGAAGCCGAGATCGGCCGGAAGGATGGCGCTGCTCATCGTGGCCCCACTGTTGAACTCAGGTTAACAATGGCTTCACTTTAGCGCCGATTCCGCGGGCTGCTGCTTCTTACAGTGGAAGCTCTTTTTCAACCTCCCGCAGGCATCGCCATGAAGACGTACAAGATCGCAACCATTCCCGGAGACGGCATCGGCAAGGAAGTCGTGCCCGCGGGCCAGCAGGTGCTCGAAGCGCTGGCTTCGGCCGGCAGCAGCTTCACGTTCGAGTTCGAGAATTTCGGCTGGGGCGGCGACCACTACCGCGAACACGGCGCGATGATGCCGGCCGACGGCCTCGATGCGCTGCGCAGCAAGGACGCGATCCTGTTCGGCTCGGCGGGCGATCCGCATATTCCCGACCACATCACGCTCTGGGGCCTGCGCCTGAAGATCTGCCAGGGCTTCGACCAGTACGCCAACGTGCGCCCGACGCGCATCCTGCCCGGCATCGACGGCCCGCTCAAGCGCTGCGGCCCCCATGATCTGAACTGGGTCATCGTGCGCGAGAACTCCGAGGGCGAGTACGCCGGCGTCGGCGGCCGCGTGCACCAGGGCCATCCGATCGAGGCCGCCACCGACGTGTCCATGATGACGCGCGCCGGCGTCGAACGCATCATGCGCTTCGCCTTCAAACTGGCGCAGTCGCGGCCCCGCAAGCTGCTCACGGTCGTCACCAAGAGCAACGCCCAGCGCCACGCGATGGTGATGTGGGACGAGATCGCGCTGCAGGTCTCGAAGGAGTTCCCGGAGGTCACCTGGGACAAGGAACTGGTCGACGCATCGACCGCACGCATGATCAACCGGCCGGCCTCGCTCGACACCATCGTCGCCACCAACCTGCATGCCGACATCCTGAGCGACCTGGCCGCCGCGCTCGCGGGCAGCCTGGGCATCGCACCCACCGGCAACATCGACCCCGAGCGGCGCTACCCGTCGATGTTCGAACCGATCCACGGCTCCGCCTTCGACATCATGGGCAAGGGCCTGGCCAATCCGGTCGGCACCTTCTGGTCGGTCGTGATGATGCTGGAGCACCTGGGCGAGGCCGAGGCCGCCCGGCGCGTCATGCAGGCGGTCGAAGCCGTGACGGCCGACCCCGCGCTGCACACGCGCGATCTCGGCGGCCGCGCCACCACCGCGCAGGTCACGCAGGCCGTGTGCGCACGGCTCGCGTAACCCAATCAAACACACGGCGCAGACCGTCAGCCAGGAGACAAAGACATGTTGAAGCAACCATTCGCCATCGGGCGCCGCCGCGCCCTCGCGGGAACCGCCCTGGCGGCCCTCGGCCTTTGCATCGCGCCCTGGGCCACTGCCCAGGAGCCGTGGCCGGCCAAGCCGATCAGCCTGGTCGTGCCCTTTCCTTCCGGCGGCACCACCGACGTGCTGGCCCGCGCGCTCGCCGATGCGCTGTCCAAGGCCCTGGGCCAGCCCGTGATCGTGGAAAGCAAGCCGGGCGCCGGCGCCACGCTCGGCGCCGACTACGTCGCCAAGGCCAGGCCCGATGGCTACACGCTGCTGATGGGCGCGGTGCACCACACCATCGCGACCAGCGTCTACAAGAAGCTGCCCTACGACTTCCAGAAAGACTTCGCGCCGATCACCACGGTGGCGATGGTGCCGAACGTGCTGGTGGTCAATGCCTCGCTCACGCCGGCCAAGTCGGTGGCCGAGCTGGTCGCGCTTGCCAAGGCGTCGCCGAAGGAGCTGGCCTACGGCTCCAACGGCAACGGCACGGCGCAACACCTGATCGGCACCCAGTTCCAGGCCAGCACCGGCGTCAAGCTGCTGCACGTGCCGTACAAGGGCAGCGGTCCGCTCACCACCGACCTGCTGGGCGGGCAGGTGGACATGTCCTTCGACACCATCACGCCCGTGCTGCAGCACATCAAGGGCGGCAAGCTGCGCGCGCTGGCCGTCACCACCGCCAAGCGTTCCGCCGTACTGCCCGAGGTGCCGACGCTCGAGGAGGCCGGGCTCAAGGGCTTCGACATCGGCACCTGGTTCGGCGTGCTCGCGCCGGCCGGAACGCCGAAGGACATCACCGCAAAGCTCCACATCGAGATGGCCAGGATCATCAAGTCGCCGGAGTTCGCCGAGCGGATGCGCGCGATCGGCGCCGACCCGATCGGCGACAGCTCCGCCGAGATGGCGGCCCGCATCCGCGAGGAGACGGCGAAGTTCGCGAGGCTGGTCAAGGAGGGGAAGGTCGCGGTCGAGTAGGCCGGATTCACGACGATCTTGTTACTCTCCGCTGCGCTCGCCAGTCCCTAGAGTTGCCTTGCGGCGCCAACCACGGCGCGCCACAAGGAGCCGGCGATGAGCAGCAACAGCAGGAACAGCAGCAAGAACGACCGCGTCGCGCAGGCGCTCGGCATCTATCGAAGCATCGCGGCGTGCAACGAGCGCCTTGCGCGCGGCAACGACGTCCACGCGCTCACGGCGGCGTTGATGCTGCCCTGCTACCACGCCGAGTTCAGGCGCGTGGCGAGCGAGCTGAACCATTCGGAGCAGGACGAGCTGGGCGCCGCGCTCGAACGCTACCTGCCTGGCAACGCCGCAGTGACCGCGTCCTACAACGAACTCCTGGTTGGCCTGCGGCTGCGGCCGGCCCGCTGATCTGCCCACACAGACCCGGGAGCCATGCCGACGCGCGGCTGTTCTGATCCAGAACAACCCCGCGTACCAGGGCGATTTCGCCGCGGCCCGCAAGGAACTGCGCGGGCGTCTCGGCCTGGACAGGTGATCGCCCGCCGCCCCGCCGCAAGCGGCTGATACACTTTGCGCGCGTTGTCAGGTGTCCTGGCGCCCCGTGTAAACGGCGGGGTGGCCAGGGTGAAACGGGAAGTCGGTGCGCGGCGGTGGAGAGAACACCGCGCAATGCCGACGCTGCCCCCGCAACGGTAAACGAGTCAAGAAGCAAGACCCCGGGATTCGGTCCCGCGCCACTGTGCCGCGAACGGCATGGGAAGGTGGTCTTGCTGCAGAGCCGATGGCTCTGCGCTCGTGAGCCCGGAGACCGGCCTGACGACCAGCGCATGACCTTGCGGTGGGCGAGGATCGGCGGGCGGCGCATGGCGTCCGGCTCGATGCAGGTGTGCATCCGCCGGAACCGCATCCACTGGCGCCCCTCCGATTTCTCTCCCCCCGCCCGGTCGTACCGACCATCTATCGCGCGGCGGGCGCGGAGGAATCATCATCATGAACGAGCGAGCCATCGCTCCAGGCAGTGCGCCGACGCCGGGAACCGTGTGGTTCGTCGGTGCGGGCCCGGGCGATCCGGAACTCATCACCGTCAAGGGCCGCGGCCTCGTCGAGCGCGCCGGGGCGATCCTGTTCGCGGGCTCGCTCGTGAGCGAAACCGCCATGCGCTGGGCGCGGCCGGACTGCGCCATTGCCGACAGCAAGGACATGACGCTCGAGCAGATGTCGGCCTGGCTGATCGCGCAGGCCGCGCGCTGCGAGACCGTGGTGCGCCTGCAGACCGGCGACCCGGGCCTGTACGGCGCACTGATCGAGCTGGTGCAGCCGCTGGATGCGGCGGGCGTGCCGATCGGCGTGGTGCCGGGCGTGTCCTCCGCCATGGCCTCGGCGGCGGCGGCGGTGGAAAGCCTCACGCTGCCCGAGGTCACGCAGACCGTGATCTTCACGCGCGTCGAAGGCCGCACGCCCATGCCCGAGGGCGAGTCGCTCGAGGCGCTCGCCGCGCACCACAGCACGCTGTGCATCTTCCTGAGCATCACCCTGATGGGCAAGGTCACGGCCGCGCTCACGGCCGCCGGCTGGTCGCCCGATGCGCCCGTGGTGGTGGTTCACAAGGCAAGCTGGCCGGGCGAAGAGAAGATCGTGCGCGGCACGGTCGCGACCATCCAGGCGCTGTGCCGCGAGGCCCGCATCGCGAGCCAGTCGATGATCATCGCCAGCCCCACGCTGGGCGCGCGGCAGTGGACCACGCTCGCCAAATCCAAGCTCTACGACGCGAGCTTCACGCACCGCTTCCGGCGCGCGAGCGTTCCCGTCCAAACCCTGCGCCAGGAACTCCCATGAACTCCGAAACCATTCTGCTGGTGGGCCACGGCTCGCGCGAAAAATCCGGCAACGACGAGATCGAGGCCTTTGCCGCGCAATGGCGCGAGCGGCAGCCGGGCTGGCGCATCGAGGTCTGCTTCATCGAGTTCTCCGAGATCACGATGAGCGAGGGCCTGCGCCGCGCGGCCGAGAGCGCGCGGCGCGTGATCGTGGTGCCGCTCATCCTCAATGCCGCGGGCCACGTGAAGATGGACGTGCCGCAGGCCATCGACGGCGCCCGGCTCAAGTACCCGATGGTGCAGTTCCTCTACGCGCCGCACCTCACGGCCTGCGATCCGATCCTCGCGATCCTCAAGCGCCGCCTCAAGGACGCGATGCAGGCGCTCGACATGCCCGACCCGACCACCACCGGCGTGGTGATCCTGGGCCGGGGTTCGTCGGACCGCCAGGCCAATGGCGACATGGCCAAGATGGCGCGCTGGCTGATGGAGGAGACCGACCACGAGCTGGTCGACCTTGCCTTCACCGGCATCACCTACCCGCGCCTGGAGAAGGCCGTGCAGCGCCAGGGCCTGCTGGGCATGAAGCAGGTGGTGGTGCTGCCCTACTACCTGTTCAACGGCACGCTGGTCGAACGCATCGCGCGCCAGGTCGAGCACCTGAAGGCGCAGTACCCGACGATCCGTTTCGTTTCCACGCGCTACTTCGGCTTCGAGCCCGAGATCTTCGCGCTGCTCGAACAGCGCGTGGACGACCTGCGGCGCGGCGCGCCGGCCGCGCTCATGCCTTGCGACGGCTGCAAGTTCCGCGACTTTGCGGTGGAGCACGGGCTGGGCGGCCACCACCATGGCGATGCGGCGGCGCACGGCCACGACCACGACCACGATCACGACCACGATCACGACCACGCGCATGGCCACGTCCATGCGCACGACGCGGTGCCGGCGCTGCGATGAAGCCGACGCACGCCCCGGCGGCCAACGTCGTCACCGAGCAGCTCACCGCGGCGGGCCGCGCCATCGAGCACGACTCCTTCGCGGTGATCGACCGCGAGGTGGCCTCGCATGCCTACACAGCCGACCAGTGGCCCGTGGTGCGCCGCATGATCCATGCGAACGCCGACTTCGACTTCAACGGCCTGACCGACTTCCACCCGGAGGCAGTCGACGCCGCCATTGCCGCCATCCGCTCGCGCGCCAGCCGCGTGCTGGCCGATGTCGAGATGATCTGCGTCGGCCTCTCGGCGCCGCGCCTCGCGCACTTCGGCATGGGCACTCACCAGTTCATCAGCGACCCGGACGTGATCTCGCAGGCGATGGCCGAAGGCACCACGCGCGCGGTGCAGGCCATGCGCAAGGCGCACCGGCTCGGGCTGGTCGACGGCGCGATCGTCGGCATCGGCAATGCACCGACCGCGCTGATCGAGATCGTGCGGCTGATCCGCGAAGAGGGCGCGCGCCCCGCGCTGGTGGTGGGCATGCCGGTGGGCTTCGTGTCGGCGGCCGAATCGAAGGACCTGGCCGCGCTCGAAGACGAGGTGCCCTGGATCGTGATCCGCGGGCGCAAGGGCGGCTCCACGCTGGTGGTGGCCGCGATCCACGCGCTGCTGGGCCTGGCCGAGGCGCGCGAACACGCCGCATGATGGACAAGGGCGCGCCCCGCGGCACCCGCACCGGTTTCACGACCGGTGCGTGTTCGGCCGCGGCGGCGCGCGCGGCGGTGATCGGCCTGGTCACGGGCCAGGTGCCCGACCACGTCGAGTGCCTGCTGCCCAACGGTGATCTCGTGCGCTTCGCGGTACACGATGGCCGCGTCGACAGCGCGAGCGCGCACGCCATGGTCATCAAGGACGCCGGCGACGACCCCGACTGCACCGACAAGGCCCATCTCACGGCCGACGTGCGCCTGCTGCCCGATCTGGCGGGCCAGGTGGTGCTGGCCGGCGGCACCGGCGTGGGCACCGTCACCATGCCGGGCCTCGGGCTCGCCGTGGGCGGGCCGGCCATCAACCCGGTGCCGCGCCGCAACATCGAGGCGAACGTGCGCGCGGTGGGCGCGGCGCTGCTCGACGAGGTCGGCCTCGAAGTCGCGATCTCCGTGCCGCAGGGCGAGGAGATGGCCAAGAAGACGCTCAATGCGCGCCTGGGCATCCTCGGCGGCATTTCGATCCTCGGCACCACCGGCATCGTCAAGCCGTATTCCACCGCCGCCTACCGCGCGAGCGTGGTGCAGGGCGTGCAGGTGGCGGGCACGCTGGGCCATGGCGTGGTCGTGCTCACGACCGGCGGGCGCACCGAGAAATTCGTGATGGCCGAAATGCCGGAGCTGCCCGAGCCGGCCTTCGTGCAGATGGGCGACTTCCTGCGCTACGCGATGGGCGCCGCGGTCAAGGCCGGAATCCGGAAGGTGGTGATCGGCGGCATGGTCGGCAAGCTCACCAAGATCGCGCAGGGCGAGACCATCACCCACGCCGGCCGGGCCGAGGTCGACACCGGCCTGCTGGCCGACCTGGCCGCCGGACTCGGCGCGCCGCCCGATGTGTGCGATGCGATCCGCGGCAACGAGACCGCGCGCTATGCCGGCGAGCGCATGGACGCGCTCGGGCTCGGCACCGCCTTTCACACGGCGCTCGCGCAGCGCGTCATCCAGACGCTGCGCACGCGCTACCCCGACCAGTTCGAACTGAAGGTGCTGGTCTGCGACTTCGAAGGCCGAAAGATCGCGGAGGCCCCGTGAACGACAGCGAGAACAACAACATGACCAACAAATGCCGCATCCTCGGCGTGCTGGACGACGGCGATGCGAGCCTCGGGCGCGGCGCGATGGCCCACCTGCAAAAGGCGCAACTGGTGATCGGCGCCGCGCGCACGCTGGCGCTGTTCGCGCCGCACATCGCGCCCGGCGCGGTGCAGCGCGATCTCACGGGCGCGCTGTCGCAGGTGCCCGAATGGATCCGCGCCGCGCAGGCCGAAGAGCGCCGCGTGGTCGTGCTGGCCACCGGCGATCCGCTGTGCCATGGCATTGCGGCCTTCCTGGCCGCGCGCCTGTGCATCGAGGCGATCGAGGTCATTCCGAACGTATCGACGCTGCAGCTGGCCTGCGCGCGGCTCGGCCTGCCGTGGCAGGAGATGAAGTTTGCCTCCGTGCATGCGAAGGATGCGGGCGACTGGCTCCCCGGCTCGCCGCCCGCGCACGGCCTCTATGCGCTGCTGCGCGACATCCGCCAGCACGACCGGCTGGCCGTGCTCACCAGCCCCGACAACACGCCCGACCGCATCGCGCGCATGCTGGTGGCCGAAGGCCTGGCCGACGATTTCGAGATGGCCGTGGCCGAGCGCCTGTGCCAGCCCGAGGAGCGCGTGGTCAGCGGCATGCGCATCACGGCCGCGGCGCAGATGCGGTTTGCCGATCCGAACGTGGTGCTGCTCTGGCGCACGCGGCTGCGCGCGCCGCAGGTGCTGTTCGGCTTGCCGGATGCGAGCTTCGAGCAGCGCCATCCCGAGAAGGGCCTGATCACCAAGAACGAGGTGCGCGCCGTCTCGCTCGCGCGCATGCAGCTGCGCGCCGACAGCGTGGTGTGGGACATCGGCGCGGGCTCCGGCTCGGTCGGGCTGGAGGCCGCGCGGCTGTGCTGGCGCGGCCATGTCTACGCGATCGAGAAGAACGCGGACGACAGCGCCATCGTCGCGCGCAACCGCCAGGCCATGGGCATCAGCAACCACAGCCTGGTGCACGGCAAGGCGCCCGAGGGCCTGGCGGCCTGGGCCGATCCGGATGCGGTCTTCATCGGCGGCTCCGGCGGCGAGCTGGCAGAGCTCATCGCGCTGGTGCTGCGGCGCCTGCGGCCGGGCGGCTGGCTGGTGATGAACTTCGTGACCATCGAGAACCTCGCGGCTGCGGTCGAGGCTCTCAAGGCGCAGGGCGCGGCCTGGGACGTGCTGCAGCTGCAGGCCTCGCGCAGCAAGCCGATCCTGCACATGCACCGGCTCGCGGCCGAGAACCCGGTGTGGCTGGTCTGTGCGCAAGCAGGCGGTGTGGCATGACGGCACCCGGCATGCTCCACGGCGTATCGCTCGGCCCGGGCGATCCGGACCTGATCACGCGCCGCGCCTGGTCCCTGCTGACGCGCGCCGATGCGGTCTGGACCTACCCGGTGCGCAGCCTGCGCAAGGAAAGCTACGCGCTCGACATCGCGCTGCGCGCCGGCCTGTCGGCGCCCGCGCAGCACCAGGCGCTGCTGTTCCCGATGACCCACGACGCCGAGAAGCTCGCGCGCCACTGGCTGAAGGCCGCGGAGACCGTGCAGGCGCTGCTGGCCACCGGGCAGGACGTGCTGTTCCTGGTCGAGGGCGATGCCTCCACCTACGCGAGCTTCTGCTACCTGGCGCGCGTGCTGCGCGAGCTCGACCCGGCCGCGCGCATCGACGTGGTGCCCGGCGTCACCTCGTTCAACGCGGCCTGCGCACGCCTGCAGCTGCCGCTCTCGGAGCAGGACGACACCGTGGCCATCGTGCCGGCGGCCTACGGCATTGCGGCGGTCGAGAAGATGCTGGACGACTTCGACACGCTGGTGCTCATGAAGGTCAAGCCGCTGCTCGACGACCTGATCGACCTGCTGGCGCGGCGCGGCCTGCTCGCGCACAGCCGCTTCATCGAAAAGGCCGGCTCGCCGGTCGAACGCATCGTGCACGACGTGGCCAGCCTGAAGGGCAGCAAGGTCAACTACTTGTCGCTGCTGCTGGTGAAGAACCCCGGCCGCGAACGCGGCGAACTGGTGCGCGGCTGCCGCAAGAAGACCAGCACCGAAATCGAAGAGGACAACCCGAATGACGAATGAAGCCGCACCCCGTGTGGTGCTTGTGGCCATCACCAAACATGGCGCGCAGCAGGCCGCCGGCCTGGCCCGCCAGCTGCCGGAGGCCAGCGTGTGCGTGGCGGACAAGTTCGCGCCGCTCATGGCCGGCTTGCCCAACCCGGTGCGCGCCTACGCGGGCGCCTTCCGCAACGAGATCGCAGCGCTGTTCGCGGACTTCGACCAGGTCGTGTTCTTCGTCTCGCTCGGTGCCGTGGTGCGGCTGATCGCGCCGCACCTCAAGAGCAAGGACGAGGACCCGGGCGTGCTGGTGGTGGACGACGCCGCGCAGTTCGTGATTCCGGTGCTCTCGGGCCACGTGGGTGGCGCCAACGCGATGGCCGAGCAGGTCGCTTCGCTGCTGGGCGCCACGCCGATGCTGACCACCGCGTCGGACGTGGGCAAGACGATTCCGGTCGACATCCTCGGCCGCGAGCTCGGCTGGAAGGTGGAGGCACCCAAGATCAACATCACGCGCGTCTCGGCCCATGTGGTGAACGGCGAGCCGATTGCGGTGGTGCAGGAAGCGGGCAGCGCCGGCTGGTGGACCCGCCCCACGCCCCTGCCCGCCAACATCCACCGCTTCGCGCGCTTCGACGAGGTCGACCTCGCGCGCTTCAAGGCCGTGCTGTGGATCACGCAGGCCGAAGTCAGCGCCGAACGCTGGAGCGCGCTGGCCGAGCGGCTCGTCGTCTATCGGCCGCCGCTATGAGCACCGTGCGCTACGCCATCGGCCTGGGCTGCGACCGCGGCACGCCGCAGGCCACGCTGCAGCAGGCGATCGACGAAGCGCTGGCCGGCATCGGCACGCAGCTCGCGCAGGTGGCGGCGGCAGCCAGCATCGACCTGAAGGCCGACGAACCGGGCCTGCTGGCACTGGCCGCGGCCCACGGCTGGGCGTTGCGCTTCTACTCTGCCGCGCAGCTGGCAGAAGTGCCCGTGCCGCATCCGTCGGAAACGGTGCGCCGCCACACCGGCACGCCTTCGGTCAGCGAGGCGGCCGCGCTGCTGGCCGGCGGCGGCCTGCCGATGGCGGCGCTGGTCGTCCCCAAGCACAAGCACCGCGGCGCCGACGGGCGCCACGCGACGGTCTCGATCGCGCGCATGTCCTGATGAACTCCAACCCTCACTCTCTCGAATGGAACCCGCAATGAACGCCTCCTCCACGCACACCACTTCCCACACCGGCGGCTTCGCCCATGCCGGCACGGCGCGCAGCCTGCTGCTGCAATTGGCCGGCGCCGCAGCGCTGGGCCTGTTCGTCCTGTACGGCGTCGCCTTTGCCGAAAGCCCGCTCGCGCACAACGCCGCGCACGACGTGCGCCACGTCACGGTCAAGCCCTGCCACTGAGCGCGGAGCGTCCCATGATCTTCCAACGACTGATCTGGTCCGCGCTGGCGGCGGCCGTGCTGGTGGGCAGCGTGCAGACCGGCGTGCAGCAGTGGCAGGCCACGCCGATCATCCAGGCGGCCGAAAGCTACGAATCGCAGAAGGCCGCGCCTGCAGGCCACGGCCATGACGCGGCGCATGCCCACGGCGCTGCCGCGGATGAAGTTCAATGGCAGCCCGAGGACGGCGCCGAGCGCAGCTTCTGGAGCTGGGTCGCCAACATGCTGCATGCCTTCAGTATGGCGCTGCTGGTGCTTGCGGCAATGGGCGTCTGCCTCTGGCGCGGCACGCGCATGCGCTCGCTGCCGCTGGCGCTGCTGGTGTCTGCCGCCGGCTGGCTGAGCTTTCACTTCTGGCCGTCGCTCGGGCTGCCGGCCGAGATCCCCGGCATGGATGCGGCCCGGCTGGGTTCGCGCCAGGGCTGGTGGGTGCTGGCCGCAGCCGGCGCGGCGCTGGCCTGCATCTCGCTCGCGGGCCTGCGCAGTGCCTTGCGCTGGCCCGCGGCTGCGGCCTGGCTCGCGCTGCCTTTCGTGGTGGGTGCGCCGCAGGCCGCAGGCGATCCTTTCGCGGGCTTCGGGCCCGAGGCACAGGCCGCGCTGCGGACGCTCGATGCGCGCTTCATCTGGGTGACCACCTGGATCTCGCTGAGCTTCTGGGCCTCGACGGGCGTGGCCTGCGGCCTGGCCTTCGAGCGCTGGCTGCGGCCGGTGCTGGCCGCTGCGTTCGGCAATTCGCGCACCGCGCCGGCACTGGAGGTGAATCCATGAGCGGCAAGATTTCATTGGTCGGCATCGGGCCCGGCCACCACGACCACATGACGGGCCGCGCGCTGGCCGCGATCGCCGAAGCCGACGTGGTGGTCGGCTACAGCACCTACATCAAGCTGGTGGCCGACCTGCTCGAGGGCAAGGAAGTGATCCGCAAGGGCATGACCGAGGAGCTCGACCGCGCGGTCAATGCGCTCGAATGTGCCCGCGAGGGCAAGAAGGTGGCGCTGATCTCCAGCGGCGATGCCGGCGTCTACGGCATGGCCGGCCCGACCTACGAGGTGCTGTTCCAGGCCGGCTGGACGCCGGACTCCGACATCGCCGTCGAGGTGGTGCCCGGCGCGTCGGCCATCAACGCCTGCGCGGCGCTGGTGGGCGCGCCGCTCACGCACGACTTCTGCTCGATCTCGCTGAGCGACCTGCTCACGCCCTGGCCCGTGATCGCGCGGCGGCTCGACGCGGTGGCGGCGGCCGACTTCGTGGTGGCTCTCTACAACCCGAAGAGCGGGCGGCGCACCCAGCAGATCGTGCAGGCGCAGCAGCTCTTCCTGCGGCACCGGCGGCCGGACACGCCGGTGGCGGTGGTCAAGTCGGCCTACCGCCGGCGCGAGCGCATCGAGTTCACCACGCTCGCCCACATGAGCGAGTGCGACATCGGCATGCTGACGACGGTGCTCATCGGCAACAGCCACACCTTCGTGCAGCACGGCCTCATGGTCACGCCGCGCGGCTATGCCAACAAGTACGACCTGGACGATGGCGGCAACACGCGCAGCGGCGAGAAGCCAGGCCGCTCGCTGTCGACCGGCCTGCTGGGCTGGATGGCCAACCTGCGCGCCGACCATGCCGAAGGCGCGAGCGCCGCCGCGCTGGCGGCGCAGCACCGCCTGCCCGTCGATTACATCGAGGCCGTGCTGGCCGCACCGGCCGAGGAAGAAGAAAGCCCCGCGGCCGCGCCGCTCGAGGAGACGCAGGAATGAGCGAGGTGGTCAAGCCCAAGATCGGCGGCTACAAGCGCCACCTGCTGGTCTGCACGGGACCGCGCTGCAGCCCCGACGGCGCCTCGCAGGACCTGTTCGACAGCCTGGGCGACAAGTTCAAGGCCGCGGGCCTGAACGAGGGTGCACTGCGCGTCAAGCGCAGCCGCGTCGGCTGCTTCGCGGCCTGCAAGGGCGGGCCGGTGATGTGCGTGCAGCCCGACGGCACCTGGTACTACAACGTCACGCCGGAGAACATGGACCGCATCCTGTCGCAGCACCTGGTGGGCGGCGTGGTGGTGGAAGACCTGGTGTTCCACCAGGGACCGGGCCTCGCGCCAGACACGGACGCCTGAGGCGCTGCAGTCGCACGCCGGCTATTCGACAAAGAGCAGCGCCGGGCATTCGAGCGAGGCGCGCACGGCCTGCACGAACTCGGCCGCCAGCTGGCCGTCGACCACGCGGTGGTCGAAGGAGGATGACAGGTTCATCATGCGGCGCGCGACCACGGCGCCATCCTTCATCACCGGGCGCTGCACGATGCGGTTGACGCCGACGATCGCCGCCTCGGGCGCATTGATGATCGGCGTGGACGCGATGCCGCCCAGCGCGCCGAGGCTGGTGACGGTAATGGTCGAGCCGCTCAGCTCGTCGCGCGTGGCGCGGCCCGCGCGCGCGGCCTCGGCCAGGCGCGCGATCTCGGTTGCGCTGGACCAGGGGTCGCGCGCTTCGGCGTGGCGCAGTACCGGCACCATGAGGCCCACGGCGGTCTGGGTCGCGATGCCGGCATGCACTGCGCCGTGGCGCGTGAGCACGCCGGTCTCGTCGTCGAAGCGGGCATTGACCTGCGGAAAGCGCGGCACCGCCAGCACGATGGCGCGCACCAGCAGCGGCAGCAGCGTCAGGTGCGCCCGCTCGCTGCCCCAGCGTTCGTTGAGCCGCGCGCGCAGCAGCTCCAGCTCGGTCACGTCGACTTCCTCGACGTAGGTGAAGTGCGGGATGCGGCGCATCGCATCCTGCATGCGCTGCGCGATGCGGCGGCGCACGCCGGTCACGGGCACGGCCTCCTCGTCGTGGCGCTCCGCGTAACGCGGCGGGCCCGGCGCCTGCGCGCCCTGCCTGCGGAGCAGCCAGGCGTCGAGGTCCTCGTGCAGGATGCGGCCGTCCGCGGCGCTGCCCGGCACCTGCTGCAGATCGATGCCGAGCACCGCGGCGCGATGGCGCACCGCGGGTGCGGCGAGCGGCTTGCCGGCCGATGAGGATATGCGCACGGCCGGAGCGGATGTCGCCGCAGCTGCTACCCCCGGTGCAGGTGCCGGCACGGGCGCGGACGCGCGTGCGTGCGCGGCCGGCACCTGCACCGCCTCACCCTGCGCCTCCACGTCGATCCGTATCAGCTCCGCGCCCACCGCGAGCTGCTGCCCCACTTCGCCGCCGAGCGCGAGCACCCGACCCGCGACCGGCGAGGGAATCTCGACGGTGGCCTTGTCGGTCATCACGTCGGCCAGCACCTGGTCTTCCGCCACCGTGTCGCCGGGCTGCACGCGCCACGCCACCAGCTCCACCTCGGCAATGCCTTCGCCAAGGTCCGGCACCTTGATTGCATGCGTGGCCATTCAGTTCTCCATGACGCGGCGCATCGCCGCGCCGACGCGCGCCGGCCCCGGAAAGTAGGCCCACTCCTGCGCATGCGGATAGGGCGTGTCCCAGCCGGCCACGCGCTCGATCGGCGCCTCCAGGTGGTGGAAGCAATGCTCCTGCACCAGCGCCACCAGCTCGGCGCCGAAGCCGTTGGTGCGCGTGGCCTCGTGCACGATCACGCAGCGGCCGGTCTTCTTCACCGAGGCGACCAGCGTCTCCAGGTCCAGCGGCCACAGGCTGCGCAGGTCGATGATCTCGGCATCGATGCCGGTCTCGCGTGCGGCCGCTTCCGAGACGAACACCATGGTGCCGTAGCTGATCACCGTCAGGTCGGCGCCGGGGCGGAACACGGTGGCCGACTCCAGCGGCACCGTGTAGTAGCCCTCGGGCACCTCGCCGAGCGGATGCGCCGACCACGACACCAGCGGCCGCTCGTGGTGGCCGTCGAAGGGGCCGTTGTACAGCCGCTTGGGCTCCAGGAAGATGACGGGGTCGTCGTTCTCGATCGAGGCAATCAGGAGGCCCTTGGCATCGCGCGGATTGGAAGGCATCACCGTGCGCAGCCCGCAGACGTGCGTGAACAGCGCCTCGGGACTCTGGCTGTGCGTCTGGCCGCCGTAGATGCCGCCGCCGCAGGGCATGCGGATGGTGATCGGCGCGGTGAAGTCGCCGGCCGAGCGGTAGCGCAGGCGCGCCGCCTCGGACACGATCTGGTCGTAGGCCGGATAGACGTAGTCGGCAAACTGCACTTCCACCACCGGGCGCAGGCCGTAGGCGCCCATGCCGATGGCCGAGCCGACGATGCCGCCCTCGTTGATCGGCGCATCGAACACGCGCGAACGGCCGTACTTGGCCTGCAGGCCTTCGGTGCAGCGGAACACGCCGCCGAAGTAGCCCACGTCCTGGCCATAGATGATCACGTTGTCGTCGCGCTCGAGCATCACGTCCATGGCGGAGCGCAGGGCCTGGATCATGGTCATCGAGGCCATGGCGTCAGCCCTCGGACGCGAGCTGCTCGCGCTGCCGCTTCAGGTGCTCGGGCATTTCCTTGTAGACGTCCTCGAACATGGTCGCGGCGCCGGCGACGTGGCCGTCGGCCATGGAGCCGAAGCGCTCGGCCTCCTTCAGCGCGGTGTTCACCTGCGCCTCCAGGTCGGCCTGCGTCTGCTCGTGCTCCTGCTGCGACCAGGCGCCGATGGACCTCAGGTGCTGCGCCAGGCGCGGGATCGGATCGCCCAGCGGAAAATGCGCCCAGTCGTCGGCCGGACGGTAGCGCGAGGGATCGTCCGAGGTCGAGTGCGCGCCGGCGCGATAGGTCACCCATTCGATCAGCGTCGGCCCGAGGTTGCTGCGGGCGCGCTCGGCGGCCCAGCGCGAGGCCGCCAGCACCGCGAGAAAGTCGTTGCCGTCGACGCGCAGCGATGCGATGCCGCAGCCCACGCCCCGCGCCGCGAAGGTGGTGGCCTCGCCGCCGGCAATCGCCTGGAAGGTCGAGATCGCCCACTGGTTGTTGACCACGTTGAGGATCACCGGCGCGCGGTACACGTGCGCGAAGGTCAGCGCCGTGTGGAAGTCCGACTCGGCGGTGGCGCCGTCGCCGATCCATCCCGAGGCAATGCGCGTGTCGCCCTTGATCGCCGAGGCCATGCCCCAGCCCACCGCCTGGATGAACTGCGTGGCCAGGTTGCCCGAGATCGAGAAGAAGCCGGCCCGCTTCATCGAATAGCACACCGGCAGCTGCCGTCCCTTGAGCGGATCGCGCTCGTTGGACATCAGCTCGCAGATCAGCTCGAGCAGCGTCACGTCGTCGCGCGCCAGCAGCAGGCCCTGCTGGCGGTAGGTGGGAAAGCACATGTCGCCCTGCTGCAGCACCAGCGCGTGGCCGGTGGCAATGGCCTCTTCGCCAAGGCACTGGATGTAGAACGATATTTTTTTCTGCCGCTGCGCGATCAGCATGCGGGCGTCGAAGGCGCGTGTCTTCATCATCGCGCGCAGGCCGCGGCGCAGCAGCTCGGGGTCGGCCTCGGGCGCCCACGGGCCGACTGCGCGGCCCTCGTCGTCGAGCACGCGCACCAGTGTGTAGGCCAGGTCGCTGGTGTCGGCCGGCGACGCGTCGACCGGGGGTTTTCGCACCTCGCCGGCGCGCGACAGGTGGAGATAGGAAAAGTCCGTCTCATGCCCCGGCCGCCCGGTGGGCTCCGGCACATGCAGACGAAGAGATACGCCCTGGCTCATCGCGTTGTCTCCGCGCTCGATGGAATCGCTCGCCAGCAAAGCCTAGCGAATTTCAGGCGGGAGCGCAGCCGGTCAAGCGCGTATTTTTTCTTGCGGGCGCGTCAGTCCTCGGCGTCGAAGAAAGCGAGCTTGCGCGCACGGGGCAATGCCTTGACCCTGATCTCCGCCCGCAGCGCGGCGCCCTTGTCGGGATAGGCGCGCGCTGCAAGCACGCGCAGCGGAGGACGCGCGCGCGTGAACTTGGCGCCGAGTCCGAACACATGCTGGAAGAAGCGCTGCTCCACGTCGAGCGCGATCCCTGCGTAGTACACGCCGCCTTCGCACTCCAGGAGATAGAGCCAGTAGGGCACGGGATCGGGGTCGGGCAGGGATCGGGGCATGGCGCGGATTGTGCAGCCGCAGCCGCCCTTCGCTGGAGTCGGCTTTGGCAAAGCGGCGAGGGGAACGCGCATTTGCGGGCGTACAGTGGGTGGCCGAGCCCACGCCCACGGCGGTTGCCGGAACGCTGTCGGGCTCTCCACGAATGGAGGTTGAACATGGCCCAGCATGCAATTACCGCTGTTCACTTCAGCGACGGAAAGATCGATCTCGTCGCGATTCACCCGGTGGTGGAGCAGGAGTTCGGCTCGACCGAATTCGCGCTTGGCGCGGCACGGCGCATCGGCATCGGCGAATGCGTGGAGCTCCTCGCCGCCGGCGAGGAAGTGTGCCTTGCACGGCGCACCGAAAGCCATGCCTGGGAGGTGGTTTGCGATGTCCAGCTCCTGCCGGGCGGCGCCGGCATCACCGGCGTCGACGTCGTGGGCCACCCCAACGATGCGCTGCACGAACTTCCTGCGTGGGACTGAGGGCGCAGCGGGCGAGCTATATTGCGCGCTCAGCAACAGACAGAGAAGAAATCACCATGGCAAAAGCCTACTGGGTCAGCGCGTACCGTGCCGTCAACGACGCCGACAAACTCGCGGCCTACGCAAAACTGGCCGGCCCGGCCATCACCGCCGGCGGCGGCCGCTTTCTTGCGCGCGGCCTGCCCGCCGAGGTCTACGAGTTCGGCCTGTCCCAACGCACCGTGCTGATCGAGTTCGACAGCGTCGAGCAGGCCAGGGCCGTGCACGACAGCCCCGACTACCAGGCCGCGCTTGACGCGCTGGGCGACGGCGCGGAACGGGACCTGCGGATCATCGAAGGGGTCTGAGACATCCAGGGGATCGGGCTCTCAGGGCATGTCCGGTGCCCTGGCTTTCACCGGCTGCGCTCGCCGTCGCGCACGGATTCGATTGCGCCGTTGTAGATGCGCACGACGCCAAGGAATGCACCGCGACCGCGGTCGTATGTCCATTCCTCCATGGGAACGCACTGGTTCGCAAGAATCGCCTGGGGACTGCCCGCGCGGTAGGGCGTCACGATCCAGCCGAGCTGCAGCATCGGCACGCAGACGCTCTGGCGATAGATCGGCTCGCCGCATTTCTGAAGCAGCGACACGGGCGAATCGCCCTTGCCCACGAGCGAACCGTTGCAGCCCATCGACTGGGAAGCTTCGGCGGACGGAACAAGGATGGCCATGAACGCCGCCGCGAGCCAAAGGCTCCAGTGGTGGGGGTGAGAACTTTTTGAGAGAAGCTCAGGCATTGTCCGTGCGCGCCATGCGCGGTGCATCGAAGCGCGCAGGCGCCTGCGGCAAGCCGGCCAGGTCCGCGCGGGCAAACTGGAAGCAGTCGATCCCGGCAGGAAGCACGACGCCCGTCTGCGCCGAGCTGGTCCAGATGTGCGAGCTGATCGACACGGAATTCGGGTCATCGAACGCCCCCGCGAGAGATCCCGCGGTACTCGGGCCAGCGCTCGAACGTGAGCGTGAGCGTGGTGCCGCATCGGGGGCAGAAGTGGACATGCACCTGCCTCGAACTGCTTTCCGATTTGTGCGAGTACCTTGCCATCGGCTCGCCCGAGAACTGGACCGCGTCCACCGGATACATCGACTCCGCGTATGAGGTCGAACCCGTCACCCGCTGGCAGAACCTGCAGTGGCATTGCAAGGTGCGCATGGGCTCGCCCAGGGCGACGAAGCGCACGGCCCCGCACAGGCACCCTCCATCACGTCGAGTCGTCACGCCGATCGCCTCCTGTGCCAATGCCGCGGATAAGGTGCCATGGGATGCAATGCCTGGCAGTCAGTCCTGCTGCCGGAGGATCTTCTCCATCTTCCTGCCCTTCGCGAGCTCGTCGACCAGCTTGTCCAGGTAGCGGATCTTCTGCATCAGCGGATCGTCGACTTCCTCGACGCGGACGCCGCAGACCACGCCCTTGATCAATGCGCTGTTCGGATTCATGGCCGGAGCCTCCGCAAAGAAGGCCTCGAAATCCTTCCCCTGTTCGATCTGCCGCGCGAGGCCCGCCTGGTCATAGCCGGTCAGCCAGCGAATGATCTGATCCACTTCTTCCTTCGTCCGGTTCTTGCGTTCGGCCTTCTGGACGTACATCGGATAGACCTTCGCAAACGCCATCGCGAAAATTCGATGCTGAGGCATGGCCGCTCTCAAGCCTTCGGCAGGCGCCGCCTTGCCTTGACCGCCGACGCCAGGCCCTCGAGCACCGGCACCGTCTGGGCAAAGCCGATGCAGGCATCGGTGATCGAGACGCCGTGCTTCAGCGCCGCGCCGGGCTTCAGGTCCTGCCGGCCTTCCTCGAGATGGCTCTCGATCATGAGGCCCGTGATGCGCCGCTCGCCGGCCGCGATCTGCGCCGCCACGTCTTCGGCGACCACGATCTGCCGCTGGTGCTGCTTGCTGCTGTTGCCGTGCGACACGTCGATCATCACCTGCGGCCGCAGGCCGTTCGCCAGCAGCGCCTCGCAGCTCGAAGCCACATCCGCGGCCGAATAGTTGGGCGCCTTGCCGCCGCGCAGGATCACATGGCAGTCGTCGTTGCCGCGCGTCTCGAAGATCGCCGCCATGCCCATCTTGGTCATGCCCATGAAGGCATGCGGCGCACGCGCTGCGAGGATCGCGTCGGCCGCAACCTTCACGCTGCCGTCGGTGCCGTTCTTGAAGCCCACCGGGCAGCTCAGGCCCGACGCCAGCTGCCGATGGCTCTGGCTCTCGGTGGTGCGGGCGCCGATGGCACCCCAGGCGATCAGGTCGGCAATGAACTGCGGGCTCAGCAGGTCGAGGAACTCGGTGCCGGTCGGCAGGCCCAGCGTGGTCAGCTCGAGCAGCAGGCGCCGCGCGCGCTCCAGCCCTTCGTTGATCGCGAAGCTGCCGTCCAGGTGCGGGTCGTTGATGTAGCCCTTCCAGCCCACGGTGGTGCGCGGCTTCTCGAAATAGGCACGCATCACGATCAGGAGGTCGTCCTGCAGCGAGTCGGCGACGGTCTTCAGGCGCTGCGCGTATTCGATGGCCTGGTCGTGGTCATGGATGGAGCATGGCCCAACCACCACGACCAGCCGGTCGTCGCGGCCGTGCAGCACGTCGGCGATGGCCGCGCGGCTGCCTTCGACCAGCGCCAGCGTGTTGTCGCGCACGGGCACGCGCTCCTGCAGCAAGGCAGGGGTGATGAGCGGACGGACCGCGCCGATGCGCACGTCGTCGATGCGGGTGGTGTCGAGCGTGCTGTCGCGAGAGCCGATCTCGGCATCGTGGAGAGGGTCGTCGAGGCGGGGCATGGTGGTGGCTGTGGTTTCGAACGGAGCTTGGCGGATTGTCCTCTTCCACAAGTACCTTAACCGCGCGGGTCGCTTCGCGGCGAACGGGCCTGCGCCCCGCTGGCCGCACCCAGGCTCTGTGCAATGAATGCCGCAAAGGGCTTGATGTCGCCCTGGCCGCTTGCTGAGTTCAGCGCGGCCATATAGCGATCGCGATCTTCGAGGCGCAACACCGTCCAGGGGAACCCGCCCGAGGCCAGCATGGCGTTCATGAGGAAGCGCCCGAGCCGCCCATTGCCGTCCATGTATGGATGAATGAAGACGAACATGAAATGGCCCAGCACCGCGCGCACGGCGGCCGAGGGCTCGTCGCGCAGCAACTCGAACAGGACCGGCATCATCTCGCGCACCGCTTCGCGCGGGGGCGGCACGTGCTGCGCGTTGCGGATGTAGACCTGATGGCCCCGGTAGCCCGCGAGATCCGATGCCGCGAGGAGGCCTGCGGTCACGCTGGGCGAGAACATCGCCCGGAACCAGGCACCGTGGTCGCCCTTGAGAACGTTCCCGGCGTTCGCGCCCGCGAAGATACTCTGGATGGACGCCTTGACCTCGTTGTGCGCAAGCCAATAGCCGTGCGCCGCCATCGCATCCCGGGATTGGTGGTCCTGCTCGTGGATGTCCTCGTTCCAGTCTCCGTTCGCGACGCGGCGAATCAGTTCCGGCGTGACTCTGTAGCCTTCGATGGACAGCGAGTGATAGGCATCGGTGACATAGGCGTCTTCGACCGCGCGCATGTATGCGGCAACGTCGTCAGGCCGGCCCGGCTCCTTCAGCGGGAAGGCGCTCGCCGCATCGTCGCGCATCGAGGCCCACATGAGCCGCAATCTGGAAACATAGGGGGACTCGATGCGGTCGCCCGGAACAATTCGCAGAGGGGTTTCGAATGGATTGGCCTCGGTGACCTGATTGCCCAAGGCCCGCATGAAACCGACGATGTCATCCGCGATCGCGTCCCGGCCCACCGCGCGGAACGCACCGGCGAGGCGGCCGGCAACCGTGCCGTGGTTGCCTTCCGCAAGCACGCGGCTCAGCTCGGACGCGTCGCTGATGGACAGCAGCGCGACTTGCGCGTCCTCGGCGGAGGCCCTGAAGAAGTTCTCCGGCACTTTCAGGAGCGCCTGGGCCAGTGTCATCGTACGGAGATTGCCGACGCTGTCGCGCCGGTCGGCCGCTGGAAAATCCCTCGCCTGGTAGTCCATGAGCGAGAACCCGTTCGGCAAGTCGAGCACGCCGTTCTTGCCCAGTGGCGCATGCACGACGACCTGCTTGGGCAGCAAGGTCGTCCCGGCGTGCAGTTTCAGCGAATATTCCGCCGACACGCACCAGTCGGAGCCGAATCGGGCGTTGCAGTAGGCGGCAATGAAGTCCTTCATCCCCGCGATCCACGGCGTCGTGTCACCAGCCTTGGCGGAAGGGCTGGCGGACATGTACCAACCCTGGATCACCGGCTGGAGAAACCCCGCGCCCACCAACGCTTCGCGATCCGCGCGAGAGAACTCGCCCGTATTGAAGACACTCCGGCCTTGCTCCTGCAAGGTCCGCAGTGCTTCCAGGGCGGTGGCGAGCCGCCGCTGCGCCGGGGTGGCTGTACGAACGGCGACGGGAGTTGCCATGTGCAGGGTCTCGCTTTGCTGGCGGCAGCTGGTAGTCGATTGCCAGGTTCTTTTGCCAGTTGATTGCTAGATTTTATTGCAAATTCATTGCTAGACTATCTTGCAAAGCCCACACTCACTCCACCGTCACGCTCTTTGCCAGGTTGCGCGGCTTGTCGACATCGGTGCCGCGCGCGCAGGCCGTGTGGTAGGCCAGCAACTGCAGCGGCACCACGTGCAGCAGCGGCGAGAGCGCGCCGTAGTGCTCGGGCATGCGGATCACGTGCAGGCCTTCGCTGCCCTTGATCCTGGTGTCGCCGTCGGCCAGCACGTAGAGCACGCCGCCGCGCGCGCGCACTTCCTGCAGGTTGCTCTTGAGCTTTTCGAGCAGGGTGTCGTTGGGCGCCACGGCCACCACGGGCATCTCGCTGGTCACCAGCGCGAGCGGGCCGTGCTTGAGTTCGCCGGCGGCGTACGCCTCGGCGTGGATGTAGGTCACTTCCTTGAGCTTGAGCGCGCCTTCGAGCGCGATCGGATAGTGCAGGCCGCGGCCGAGGAACAGCGCGTTGTCCTTGCGCGCGAAGTCTTCGGCCCAGCCGATGATCTGCGGCTCGAGCGCGAGCACCGATTGCAGCGCGACGGGCAGGTGCCGCATCTCCTTCAGGTAGCGCGCCTCGTCGGCTTCGCTCAGGCGCCCCTTGGTCTGCGCGATGGCGAGCGTCAGCAGGAACAGGCCGGCCAGCTGCGTGGTGAAGGCCTTGGTCGAGGCCACGCCAATTTCCACCCCGGCGCGCGTGATGTAGGCCAGCTTGCATTCGCGCACCATGGCGCTGGTGGCCACGTTGCAGATGGTCAGCGTCTGTTCCATGCCAAGCGAGCGCGCATGCTTCAAGGCGGCCAGCGTGTCGGCCGTTTCGCCCGATTGGCTGATGGTGACCACCAGCGTCTTCGGATCGGGCACCGAATCGCGGTAGCGGTATTCGCTCGCGATCTCGACCTGCGTCGAGATCTTCGCGATGCTCTCGAGCCAGTACTTGGCGGTGCAGCCGCTGTAGTAGCTGGTGCCGCAGGCCAGGATGAGGATCTTGTCGATGTCCTTGAACACGCGGTGCGCGCTGGCACCGGTGGCGCCGTCCTGCCCGACGCCGTCGAACAGCTCGGGCACGATGCCGGCCACGCCCTCGAGCGTGTCGCCGATGGCGCGCGGCTGCTCGAAGATCTCCTTCTGCATGTAGTGGCGGTACGGGCCGAGCTCGGCCGCGCCGCTGTGCGCCTGCACGGTGCGCACCTGGCGCTGCACGGGCTTGTGGTGGCGGTCGACGATCCAGTACTTGCCGGGCTGCAGGTCGACCACGTCGCCTTCCTCGAGATAGACGATCTGGTCGGTCACGCCGGCCAGCGCCATGGCGTCGCTCGCGAGGAAGTTCTCGCCGCCCTCCTTGCCCGCGCCCAGGATCAGCGGCGAGCCGGCGCGCGCACCCACCACGCGCTGCGGCTCGTCGCGGCACATCACGGCAATGGCATAGGCGCCGTGCAGCTGCAGCACCGCGGCCTTCACGGCCTCGAACAGGTCGCCGTCGTAGAGGCTGTCGACGAGGTGGGCGATGACCTCGGTGTCGGTCTGGCTCTCGAACACGTAGCCCTTGGCCTCGAGCGCCGCGCGCAGGGTTTCGTGGTTTTCGATGATGCCGTTGTGCACCAGCGCGATGCGGCCTGGCCGCGCGCCCTGCGCGTCGGCGCCCGGGCCGTGGCTGAAGTGCGGATGGGCGTTGTGCACGGCAGGCGCGCCGTGCGTGGCCCAGCGCGTGTGGGCGATGCCGGTCAGGCCTTCGACATGGTCTTCGCGCACCTGCGTGACGAGGTCCGCCACGCGCGAGGTGGTGCGCGCCCGCGTGAGGCCGCCCGCATGGACCGCCACGCCGCAGGAGTCGTAGCCGCGGTATTCGAGCCTTTGCAGGCCCTGGACCAGGACCGGAACGATGTTGCGATGGGACGCTGCGCCGACGATGCCGCACATGGTGAGCTGCCTTTAATCTGGAGAAGAGGCTCGATGGTAGGAAGCGGATGAAAAAATATGCGGTCGAAATTCGATGGATTTCGAACTTTTCTTTCATCGACTCAGGTAGTTGGATTTTTATTCCATAATCCCATTGAATATGGAACCATTTTCCCCCGATGCAATAGACCTCCGCCTGCTCGACGCGCTCCAGCGCGATGCCTCGCAGACCAACCAGCGGCTGGCCGCCGAGGTCGGCATCTCGCCGCCCACCTGCCTGCGCCGCGTGCAACGCCTGCGGCAGGAGCGGCTGATCGAGCGCCAGGTCGCACTGCTCTCGCCCGACCGGCTTGCGGCGGTGCTGGGCCACGGCCTGCAGGCGGTGGTCGAGATTTCGCTGGACCGGCAGGACGCCGCGGCCCTCGATGCCTTCGAGGCCCGCGTGATCGCCGACGACGCCGTGCAGCAATGCTGGCGCGTCTCGCCGGGGCCGGACTTCGTGCTGGTGGTGGCGGCGCGCGACATGCCGGACTACAGCGCCCTGGCGCAGCGCCTGTTCACGGCCGACGGCAATGTGCGCAACGTCAAGGCCTTCTTCAGCCTGAAGCGCGCGAAGTTCGATCCCAGGGTGCCGCTCACGCCCTGAGGCGCCACGGCAGGCGCCCTTCGATCAGGCCTTCGGCTGCTTCTGCGGCCGCTTCCAGTTCGCAAAACTGACCTGCTTGCCGCGCGCCACCGTGAGCGCGCCGGGCTCGGTCGACTTGTTCACCGTCGAGCCGCCGCCGATGGTGCCGCCCGCGCCAATGGTGACCGGCGCCACCAGCACGCAGTTGCTGCCCACGTGCACGTCGTCCTCGATGACGGTGCGGTGCTTGTTGGCGCCGTCGTAGTTGGCCGTGATGCTGCCCGCGCCGTAATTGACGCGCCGGCCCACGCTGGCATCGCCCAGGTAGGCCAGGTGATTGGCCTTGGCGCCCTCGGCCAGGGTCGAGTTCTTGACCTCGACGAAGTTGCCGATGTGCACCTCGGCGCCCAGCTGCGCGCCCGGCCGCAGCCGCGCGAAGGGGCCGACCAGCGCCCTTTCGCCCACGGTCACGCCGGCCTTCTCGCCGTCGATGTGGGTGAAGGGATGGATCACCGCACCGGCCTCGATGCGCGCATTGGCAATCACGCAATTGGCGCCGACGCGCACGCCCTCGCCCAGGAACACCGAACCTTCGAACACGCAGTTGACGTCGATCTCGACGTCGGCCTCGCAGGCCAGCGCGCCGCGCAGGTCGAAGCGCGCGGGATCGGCCAGCCGCACGCCTTGCGCCATCAGCGCTTCGGCCTGCCGCAGCTGCCAGGCGCGCTCCAGCGCCGCCAGCTGCGCGGGGCTGTTGATGCCGGCGACCTGGAGCGCATCGTCGATGACATGCGCGACCACGGGCACGCCGTCGGCCGCGGCCAGCTTGACGATGTCGGTGAGGTAGTACTCGCCCTGGGCGTTGCGGTTGTCCAGCCGCGAGAGCCAGCCCTTGAGCAGCGCGGCGGGCACGGCCATCACACCGCTGTAGATCTCGCGGATGCCGCGCTGCGCCTCGGTCGCGTCCTTCTGCTCGACGATGGCCTTGACCTCGCCGCCCGCCTGCCCTTCGGCACGCACGATGCGCCCGTAGCCGGTGGGATCGTCGAACTCGATGGTCAGCAGCGCGAGCCGCCGGCCGCCGCTGGCGGCGATCAGCGCGCGCAGCGTGTCCTCGCCGATCAGCGGCACGTCGCCCGACAGCACCAGCACCGTGCCGTCGTCGGGCAGGAGCGGCGCCGCCTGCTGCACCGCGTGGCCGGTGCCCAGCTGCGGCTCCTGCCGCGCAAACTGCAAGGCGGCGCCGATGGCGTTGCCGGCCATGGCGGCCTCGACCTCGGCCGCGCCGTGGCCGGTCACCACCACCACGTGGCGCGCGCCGATGCGCGCGGCGGTATCGGTCACGTGCCCGAGCAGCGCGCGTCCGGCCAAACGGTGCAACACTTTGGGCAGCCTGCTTTTCATGCGCGTGCCCTTGCCGGCCGCCATGATGACGACGTCGACCGGTCCCTGGTTGTCTTGCGGAATCTGATTCATGCTTCTTTCTACCCGAATGCGTTGCGCCAAGTTGGCGCGGATTATCGGCGCGCTGCTGGCGGCGGCCGCGCTCGCGGGCTGCAGCACGGTCAGGCTGGCCTACAACAACCTGCCCGAGGTGAGCTACTGGTGGCTCGACACCTACCTCGATTTCGACGGCGCGCAGACGCCCAAGGTGCGCGACGAGCTCGCACAGCTGCTGACCTGGCACCGCCAGAACGAGCTGCCGCGCATTGCCAGCCTGCTGCAGGAAGCCCAGGCCCTGGCGCCGCACGACGTGACCGCGGCCCAGGCCTGCCGCATGGCGGACCAGATCCGCGAGCGCCTGCTGGCGGTCGCCGAGCGCGCCGAGCCGGCGGGCACCGAGCTGGCATTGAGCCTGACCGCGGCGCAGCTGCAGCAGCTCGAGCGCAAGTACGCGAAGAACAATGCCGACTATCGCAAGGAATGGCTCGAACGCAGCGCCGCCGATGTGCAGGAGAAGCGCTACGACCGCTTCCTCGACCGGCTGGAGGATTTCTATGGCCGGCTGAGCCCGGAGCAGCGCGAGCTGCTGCGGCGGCAGGTGGCGCAATCGGTGTTCGATCCGCGGCTGGCCGATGCCGAGCGCCGCCAGCGCCAGCAGGAGGCGCTGCAGCTCTTGCGCGGCTTCAATGCCGCCAAACCCTCCGCGGCCGAGGCGCGCGCGGCCATCCATGCCTACGTGATGCGCATCGCCGAGCCGCCGCCCGGCCCCTGGCACGATCACCAGCAGGCCCTGCTGCAGGAAGGCTGCCGCAACCTGGCCGCGCTGCACAACACCGCCAGCGCCGCCCAGCGGGAGCAGGCGGTGCGCCGGCTGCAGGCCTACCACGACGACCTGCGGCAGCTGGTGGCCGCGCGCTAGCACGGTCGCCGGGCAGCTGCTAGATCAGCGGCGTCGGCCGCATCGGGCGCTCGAAGTAGTCTCCCAGCGCCTCGAGCGCGCGAGGCTCCAGGATGCGCAGCCAGCCGGCGTCGAGCTTGTAGAGCCCCAGGCTCTGCAGCCGGCGCAGCGTCTTGTTGGTATGCACCAGCGACAGCCCCAGTGCATCGGCCAGGTGCTGCTGGCTGAACGGAAACTCGACCCAGCCGTCGCGCACCATGCCCACGCGCTGGGCCCGGCGGTACAGGTGCATCAGCAGCATGGCCACGCGCTCGGCCGCGTTGCGGCGGCCCGTGGTGACCAGGTTGTCGTCGACCAGCTTTTCCTCGCGCGCGGCCAGCCAGGTGATGTCGTAACCGAGCTTCGGCTGGGCATGGAACAGCTCCCAGAGCCGGCCGCGCGGAAACACGCAGAGCGTGGCCTCGCTCGCGGCCTCCACGCCGTGCGTGTGGCCGTCGGCAAACTCGTCCTGCAGGCCGATGAAGTCGCCGGGCAGCAGAAAGCTCAGTATCTGGCGCCGGCCGTCGCTCAGCGTCTTGTAGCGAAAGGCCCATCCGGCATAGAGCGTGAACAGCTCGGCGCTCGGCCGGTGCTCGTCGATGATGGTGGCGCCGGCGGCGACGCGGCGGGAGCCGGCCCTGAAGGATGCGATGGCTTCGAGCTGTTGCGGCGCCACCGGCAGGAAGGCTTCCATCTTTCGCAGCGCGCAGCGCTCGCAGGGGTGGGGGCCCGCAGGGGGCGAGGCGGGGGGTGCATGGTCCTCGAATTTCACGCGCCACTATAGGCTTCGGACCTGTGTCTTTTGACATTTCGCGGGGCCCGGGAGATTCATACACTTCGCACGCCTTCCGCTTCCGAACGCATGACAGAAAAGCAAGCTCTCCACGAAGTCTTCTATTGCAGCATGCTCACGCCGGACCTGCCGCCGGCCACCGTGGGCTCGATCGTGACCCTGGCCCGCGCACGCAATGCCCAGTACGGCATCACCGGCCTGCTCGTCTTCGACGGCATGCGCTTCTGCCAGCACCTCGAAGGCCCGCATGGGGCGGTGGAGACGCTGATGCGCCGCATCGAACAGGACCGCCGGCACACCGACATCAAGATTTTCCGCCGCGGCCCGCTTGCGTCACGCCGCTACAGCGGCTTTGGCATGGGCCTGGCCGAAAGCGAAGGGCCCGACCTCATGGCCGGCATCCGTGCGCTGGACGGCGAAGCCGCGTTGGCGCACTTCCTGGCCCTGCGCCCCAGCTTCGACATCAACGGCTGAAAAAAGAAAAAGGCGGCCGAAGCCGCCCTTTGCGTCCATGGGAGGTCGAGCAGCGCTCAGGCTTGGTCCCACGAGTAAGTGGCACCGTAGCCGTCCCATGCTTCCATGACGATGCGCTGGCCCGCGGCCACGTTCAGCGATTCGCCCGGGGCCAGCACCAGGTCTTCGCTGGCGCTGGCGGACGTGGCGTCCGGCGTGACCCAGACCCGGCCCTGCTTGACCCGCAGCACGCTGGCCGACCGCGCCTTCAGGCTCATCGCCTCGCCGGGCGCGATCTGCCAGGCGCCGCGGCGCACGGCCGGCGGAACGGCCGAAGCGGTGCGGGTGGAAGACGGCAGGGAAGCAAGCGATTGGGTGGTGCAGACGGCGGTGGACATGATGAAACTCCTTGGGCGTTGCCGAATTGCGATGACAAGACAGAGGCAATAGCGCAGTTCGGGAATGAATGATCGTTTCCATGGCGTTGGCAGTCCAATGAAAACGAGGTAGCCTACTGATTCCGAATCCGCATCAATGCTCCGATGCCGCCCACACCCCCATCCATGCAGCATTCGCAAACCCATCTGCGCTCCCGCCCCATTTCCGCGGGGCACCTGCGCGCCTTCGAGGCGGTGGCGCGCCATCTCAACTTCCGCGCCGCCGCCGAAGAAATGGCGCTCACCCAGTCCGCCGTGAGCCGCCAGATCCAGTCGCTCGAGGAAGAAGTGGGCGTGGCGCTGTTCCTGCGCCACACGCGGGCGGTGGAGCTCACGAGCGCGGGGGCGCAGCTGCTGCTTGCGGTGCAGCAGTCGCTGCCGCGCATCGACACGGCCGTGCGCCAGATCCGCCAGAGCGCGGGGCGCAAGAGCGTGTCGCTCACCACCTTTGCGTCTTTCGCATCGATGTGGCTGATCCCGCGGCTCGAGGCCTTCCAGCGCGACAACCCCGAGATCGACATCCGCATCGACGCCAGCGACGTGGCGGTCGACCTGGAGGTGGCGGACGTCGACATCGCGCTGCGCTACGGCACGCGCGAGGTCATGCCGCCCAACGCCGTGCGCCTGTTCGGCGAAACGCTCACGCCCGTGGCGAGCCCCTGGCTGCTCAAGAGCAGCCCGCCCATCAAGACGCCCGCCGACATCACCGGCTTCACGCTGATCGAGGCCGGCGACGCGCACCGCACGCACCTCGAATGGCTGACCTGGCGGCGCTGGTTCGAGGTCAACGGCCTGGAACGCGCGCAGCCCAGGCGCTGGCTCTATTTCAACTACGCCTACCAGATGGTGCAGGCCGCGCTCACCGGCCAGGGCGTGACGCTGGCGCGCAGCTCGCTCATCGCCGAAAGCCTGGCCAACGGCGACCTGGTGGAGGTGCTGCCGCAGCACCGCATGGATTCGCCGATGGGCTACTGGCTCATTGCCGGGCCGCGCAATGCGCTGCGGCCCGAGATCAAGGCCTTCTGGGACTGGCTGCAGGTGCAGGCCATCACCACGCGCGAGACCATCGGCGAGGTGCCCGATCCGGACACCGTCGACAACATCGACTGAGCCCCTTCAGCTGGTTGGCCAGACCACGCCGTTGTCGTTGAGGATCGCGTCCAGCGGCAAATCGTGCGCCTCGGGCTCGAAGTCTTCGAGGAAACCGTTGGTGAAGCCCAGCCCCACCGTGAACGGGCGCGGCTCCAGCGCCGCCAGCGTGCGGTCGTAGAAGCCGCCGCCGTAGCCCAGCCGGTAGCCGCCGGCGCTGTAGCCCACGCAGGGCACGAACAGCAGCGTGGGCACGATCAGCTCGGTGTCCTTGGGCTTGGGAATGCCGTAGGCGTCTTCTTCCATCTGGCAGCCCGGGTACCAGGCATGGAAGGTCAGCGTCTTGTGGACCTTGTTCATCACCGGCAAGCCGATGCGGCGGCGCTGCGGCTCGTCGATCAGCTCGCCGTCTTCCTTCCAGCGGTGCAGCGCGGGCAGCGGATCGAACTCGCCCTTGATCGGCCAGTAGGCGCCGATCACGGTGTCGGGCCGGCCCACCAGCCAGATCCGCATCACGCGCTGCAGCAGGTCGGCCTTGGCGAGCCGGTCGGGCATCGCCAGGCGCTGCTCGATCAGTGCTTTTCTCACCTGATCCTTGAGAAAACTCGTGGTCGCCGAGGTGTCGGCATCCTTTGACTTGTCCATAATCCCCCGATGCAGTTCCCAAGCATTTTGGCACCCATGCGGCATCGCCCGCGCAATACAGCGTCCGCGCTGGTTTTTTCCGCCGTCCTGGCTGCCGCCGCACTGCTTTCGCAGCAGCCCGCCGCCGCCCAGGCCAACAGCAACGACGACGTCCTGGTCCAGATGAAGCAGGCCTTCCAGCGCGGCGACAAGGGCCGGCTCGCGGCCCTGCTGCCGCAGGCGCGCGGCCATGCGCTCGAACCCTGGGCCGCCTACTGGGAACTCAAGGCCCGCCTGCAGGAAGCCGCGCCGAACGAAGTGCAGGACTTCTTCGCCCGCTACCCCGGCACCTACCAGGAAGACCGGCTGCGCAACGACTGGCTGCTGCTGCTGGGCCAGCGCCGCGACTGGGACGGCTTTTCCGCCGCGCTGGCGGGCTTTCGCATGGGCGACGATCCGCAGGTGCGCTGCTACGCGATCCTGGTCGAGGCCCTGCAATCGGGCAGCGCCACGCAGGCCCAGGCCAACGAGGTGCGCCGCAACTGGTTCGCGCAGAAAGAGGCGGACGACGGCTGCCTCACCGCGGCCGACCGCCTGGTCGCGGCCCGCCTGCTGTCGCCCAACGATGCCTGGACGAAGGCGCGCCTGGCCATGGAGACCAACCGCCCGCAGGCCGCGCGCGGCGCCGTGACCATTGCCGCGCCCGATGCGCTGCCGCTGTTCGAGGAGCTCAACGCCAGCGCGGCCAAGTTCCTGGCCGGCCGCGCCTTCGTGGCCGCCAAGTCGCGCAAGGAGCTGGTGGTGCTGGCGCTCATCAAGATCGCCATGGCCGACCCGGAGCAGGCCGCCACCCAGCTCGACAGCAAATGGGGCCCGATGCTTTCGGCCGAGGAGCGCAACTGGCTCTGGGGCACCATCGGCCGCCAGGCCGCGAGCAAGCTCTCGCCGCTGGCCGGCAGCTACTTTGCCAACGTCACGAAGAACGGCGACCTGACCGACGACATGCTCGGCTGGCGCGTGCGCGCCGCGCTGCGCAACGGCCAATGGAAAGAGGTGGCGCCCGCCATCAACGCCATGAGCGAAACGGCGCAGCTGGAGCCGACCTGGGTCTACTGGAAGGCGCGCGCACTCAGCGCGGCGGGCGGCGACGACCGCCGCGCGCAGGCACGCGAGCTCTACCAGAGCATTGCGGGCACGCGCGGCTTCTACGAGATGCTGGCGCTGGAGGAACTCGGCCAGCGCACCGTGGTGCCCACGCGCCCGGCGCCGCTCACGCCCGAAGAAAAGAACGCCGCGCGCAGCAACATCGCGCTCAACCGCGCGCTCTACGCCATTGCGATCGGCCTGCGCTCCGAGGGCACGCGCGAATGGAACTACGCCACCAACCTGCACGACAAGGGCGGCATGGACGACCGCGCGCTGCTGGCCGCGGCCGACTTCGCCTGCCAGCGCGAGGTCTGGGACCGCTGCATCAACACCAGCGAGCGCACCAAGGGCGTGATCGATGTCGAGCAGCGCTTCCCCATGCCCTTCCACGACACGGTGCTGCGCAAGAGCCAGGACATCGGCCTGGACCCGGCCTACGTCTACGGCCTGATCCGCCAGGAAAGCCGCTTCATCATGGACGCGCGCTCGGGCGTCGGCGCCTCGGGCCTGATGCAGGTCATGCCCGCCACCGCGCGCTGGACCGCACGCAAGATCGGCCTGGCCGGCTTCACGCCCGGGCAGATCAACGACCATGAAACCAACATCACCATCGGCACCAACTACCTGAAGCTCGCGCTCGACGACTTCGACGGCTCCATGGCGCTGGCCGCGGCCGCCTACAACGCCGGCCCGGGACGGCCGCGCAGCTGGCGCAACGGCCCGGTGATGGAAGCCGCGATCTGGGCCGAGAACGTGCCCTTCGGCGAAACGCGCGACTACGTGAAGAAGGTGCTGGCCAACACCACCAACTACGCCGCGCTGATCAGCGGGCGGCCGCAGTCGCTGAAGGAGCGCCTGGGCCGCGTGGGCCCGCGCGACGCGGCAGAACCCGAACCCAACAAGGATCTCCCCTGACATGAGCTGGGGCGGCCAGGTGCTCGACACCGTAGCGGCCGAATTCTCGGACGTGGGCGACGCCGCGCAGCTCACGCGCATCGTCGTTCGGCTGATGCTCGCGGCCGTGATCGGGTTCATGCTCGGCTTCGAGCGCGAGCAGCAGGGCAAGGCGGCGGGCGTGCGCACCCACATGCTGGTGGCCATCGGCTCGGCGCTGTTCGTGCTGATTCCGCAGCAGACGGGCATCGAGCCGGCCGACATGAGCCGGGTGATCCAGGGCCTGGTGGCGGGCGTGGGCTTTCTCTGCGCCGGCACCATCCTCAAGCGCGGCAAGGACGAGCACCATGTGCAGGGCCTCACCACCGCCGCCGGGCTGTGGATGACGGCCGCCATCGGCATGGCCTGCGGCCTCGGCCGCGAAGTCACCGCCATCCTGAGCGCATTGCTGGCGCTGGCCGTGCTCGCGCTGGTGCCGCGGCTGGTGGACCTGGTCGAGCGCATGGTCGGGCCGCCGCACGGCGAAGAAAAAGACCAGGCCGGCGCGGCGCCGCGCGTGATCGCCTCGCCTGAAGACGAGCAGCCGCGGTAGCGCATCAATCCGGCCGCATTTCGGCATCAATTGGCGGATGCGGCCCGGCTAGCATCGAAGGTTTTTCTCTCTCATCCCAACCGCAGGATCGCACCATGCGCAAGCTCTACATCGGCAACAAGAACTACTCGTCCTGGTCCATGCGGCCCTGGGTGCTCATGAAGCAGGCCGGCATCCCGTTCGAAGAGGTGAAGGTCCGCTTCGACTCCTTCGCGCCCGACTCGCACTTCAAGAAGACCATGGGCGCGATCAACCCGGTGGCCGAGGTGCCGGCGCTGGTGGACGGCGAGCTGGTGGTGTGGGACACGCTCGCCATTGCCGAATACCTGGCCGAGACCTTTCCCGAGAAGCAGCTGTGGCCCCGCGCCGCGGCCGAGCGGGCCCGCGCGCGCAGCATCTGCGCCGAGATGCATGCGGGCTTCGGCAAGCTGCGCAGCCTCTGTCCCATGAACATCGAGGCCTCGCTCGCCGAGGTCGGCGCACGGCTCCTGAAGGACAACCCCGCCCTGCAGGCCGACCTCGACCGCATCGTGCAGATGTGGAGCGGCCTGCTCGAGGCCCACGGCGGCCCGCTGCTGTTCGGCGGCTTCAGCATTGCCGACAGCTACTTCGCGCCGGTGGGCACGCGCATCAAGACCTACGGCCTGCCGGTGCCGCCGGCCATCAGCGCCTACATCGAGCGCGTGCAGGCGCTCCCCGGCGTCAAGGCATGGATCGACGATGCCCTGGCCGAGAAGGACTTCGTGGCGTTCAACGAGCCCTACCGCACGGCGCGCTGAGGCTCCTCGAAGAATCCCGCCGCCTCAGAAGCGGTAGGTCGCCGAGAGGTAGGTCACGATCGGGTTCAGCTTGAGCCTGGCCTCGCTGGTGGCGATCGGCAGGCCAGTGATCGTGGTGGTCGTGAGCTTGGCCTTGGTCTTCAGCGGAATGTAGGAGACCGAGAACGACACGCCCCAGTGCTTGTCGATCTGGTAGGCCACGCCGGCGTTGAGCACGGGCGCGAACGAGCTGTCGAGCTTGGCGGTGGTCGAGGTGGAGAGCGGCCGCTGGCGCAGCTGGCTGCCCAGCGCGCCCTGCAGCCCCGGCGTCAGCTCGATGTCGCTGTACCAGACATAAGTCGCGCCCAGGCCCACGAACGGGCGGAGGGCCGCGTTGCCCTCGTTGAAGTAGTACTTGCCAAGAATGGTGGGGCTCCACTGGCGCGCTTGGCCCAGCTCGCCCACGCGGCCCAGCGTGCCGGTGCCGTTGAGCTTGAACTTCGGCGGAATGCCGAACACGCCCTCGACAGCCCAGTGGCTGTCGACGAAATAGACCGCGCTCAAGCCCAGCGTGTCCGAATCGCTGATCGATGCGCCCGACCCCGCCAGCACGCTGCGCACCGGCGCCGTCAGCGTGAGCGGCTTGCTCGAGTCCTGCGGCGCAAAATGAAGCCAACCCGCGCCGACCACCCAGTCTCCAGCGTTCTGCGCCCACGCGCTTCCGGACGCCAGCGCGCCCACTGCGGTCAGCGCAAGCATTGTTTTCTTCATGACGTGATTACTCCTTTTGGTTTAAAAATCTGCAGCGCGCGGCCTCCACTGCGACAGCGGCTACCTTTCAGGCAAATCGGCGAACGATCCTGCGATTCGCCTGAAAATTATCGAACGGTCGTTCTATTTTTTCCAACTGGAGTAATCCCTACACTGGGCGCATGAAAACCTATCTCGTCGGCGGCGCGCTGCGCGACCGGCTGCTGGGGCGGCCGGTGTCGGACCACGACTGGCTGGTGGTGGGCGCCACGCCCGAGGAAATGGCGGCGCGCGGCTACCTGCCCGTGGGGCGCGACTTTCCGGTGTTCCTGCATCCGCAGACCCGCGAGGAATACGCGCTGGCCCGCACCGAGCGTAAGAGCGCGCCCGGCTATCGCGGCTTCACCGTGCACGCCTCGCCCGACGTCACGCTCGAGCAGGACCTGGCGCGGCGCGACCTCACGGTCAACGCGATCGCGCTGCCTGCCGAATTCGTGGGCACCGACGGCCGCTTCGAGCCCGACGCCGGCAAGCTCGCCGACCCCTTCCATGGCCGGCGCGACCTCGAGCAAAAGCTGCTGCGGCACGTCACGGACGCCTTTCGCGAAGACCCGGTGCGCATCCTGCGGGTGGCGCGCTTTGCGGCCCGCTTCGACGATTTCTCGGTGGCGCCCGAGACCATGGCGCTGATGCGCGAGATGGTCCAAGCCGGCGAAGCCGATGCGCTGGTGCCCGAGCGCGTCTGGCAGGAGCTCTCGCGCGGGCTGATGGAAACCCGCCCGTCGCGCATGTTCGAGGTGCTGCGTGCCTGCGGCGCGCTGGCGGTGCTGCTGCCGGAGGTCGACCGGCTCTGGGGCGTGCCGCAGCCCGAGGCCCACCACCCCGAAGTCGACTGCGGCGTGCACCTGATGATGGTCATCGACACCAGCGCGAAGCTGCAGGCCTCGCTGCCGGTGCGCTTCGCCTGCCTGATGCATGACCTCGGCAAGGGCACGACCGAGCCTGGGCTGCTGCCGCGCCACATCGGCCACGAGAAGCGCAGCGCCGAACTGCTGCACGCGGTGTGCGACCGCTGGCGCGTGCCGGTCGAGATCCGCGAGCTCGCCGAGGTGGTGGCGCGCGAACACGGCAACATCCACCGCAGCGGCGAACTCGCGGCCGCGGCGCTGGTGCGCCTGCTGGAGCGCTGCGATGCGTTTCGCAAGCCGGCGCGCTTTGCCGACGTGCTGCTGGCCTGCGAATGCGATGCGCGCGGCCGGCTCGGCTTCGAGGACCGGCCCTATCCGCAGCGCGAGCGGCTGCTTGCCGTGCTCGCCACCGCCGCGGGCGTGCCCACCGAGGCCGTGGCGCGCGCGGCGCAGCAATCCGGCGCCGCCGGGCCGCAGATCGGCGAGGCGATCCACCGCGCACGCGTGGAGGCGGTGGCCGCCTTGCCGGGCTGAAGCTCCGCCGCCGCATACGTCCGACTTTGGCCGACACGGGAATGGCCGGGTCCGTGCTATGGTTTTCACCAATGCCAATGTCCTCCCAGTCGCCGCCTCCGTTGGGCCGAGATACCGCCCTCTTTCTCGACTTCGACGGCACGCTGGTCGCGCTCGCACCCACCCCCGAGGCGATCGAGATTCCTCCCGCCCTGGCGGGCCTGCTCGAAGACCTGCGCGACCAGCTCGGCGGCGCGCTGGCCGTGGTGTCGGGCCGCCAGATCGATGCCATCGACCGCTTCCTCGCGCCGCTGCGCCTGCCCGCCGCGGGCGAGCACGGCGTGCAGCGGCGCGACGCGCAGGGCCGCATGCAGGAGCAGCACGCGCCCGATCTCGCGCCCATCCTGGACATCGCCAACGAGCTGGCCCGCGTGCATGAAGGCCTGCTGGTCGAGCGCAAGCACGCAGCCATTGCGCTGCACTACCGGCTCGCACCGCAGCTGGAGGCCGTGTGCCGCGACGCCATGTCGCGCGCCATTGCGGGCCGGCCGCTGCTCGAGCTGCTGCACGGCAAGTTCGTGTTCGAGGTCAAGCCCACCGGGGTCAACAAGGGCATCGCCATCGAGGCCTTCATGACGGAGGCGCCGTTCGCCGGGCGCCTGCCGGTCTTTGCCGGCGACGACACCACCGACGAGAGCGGCTTCGCGGTGGTGCAGCCGCGCGGCGGCGTTGGCATCAAGGTCGGCTCGGGCCCGAGCCTGGCGCTGCACCGGCTCGAATCGCCGCGCGCGGTGTTCGAATGGCTGGTGCAGCTGCGCGACCAGCTGGCCGCGCCGGCCCACAAGAAAAACGAATCCCCGAGGAGCGATGGATGAGCGAGCTGCAATTGTCGAAAGCACCCGAGGACCGCGCGGGCCTGTCCATTTCCGGGGCAGCCGGGCCCGCCGACCAGGCGCCGGTCGACCCGCGCGTTGCGGCTTCCGGTGCGCCGCGCGGCTTCGGGCCGCCGGCCGAACCCTCGCTCAACGTGGGCGTGATCGGCAACTGCGCCTACAGCGCGCTCATCGATGCACGCGGGCGCGCCGTGTGGTGCTGCCTGCCGCGCTTCGACGGCGACCCGGTCTTCAACGCGCTGCTGCACCCGGGCGAGGAGGCCGGCGCCTGGGCCATCGAGATCGAGGACTTCGCCTCGAGCAAGCAGTGGTACGAACCCAATACCGCGGTGCTGCGCACGCAGCTGTTCGACAGCGCCGGCCAGGGCATCGAGATCACCGACTTCGCGCCGCGCTTCTACAGCCGCTCGCGCTACTTCCGGCCGCTGATGATGGTGCGCCGCGTGCGGCCGATTGCCGGCGCGCCGCGCATCCGCGTGGCGCTCGATCCGCGCTTCCAGTGGGGCGCCTCGGGGCCGCTGGAGGTCACGCGCGGCAGCAACCACATCCGCTACGTGGGGCCCGACGTGACACTGCGGCTCAACACCGACGCATCGATCTCGCACATCCTTTCGCGCCAGCCCTTCGTGATCTCGCGCGAATACAACTTCATGTTCGGCGTCGACGAAACCCTGCTCGACGGCATTGCCGACACCGCGCGCAGCTTCGAGCAGGAGACCATCGCCTACTGGCGCACCTGGAGCAAGCGGCTCGCGATTCCGTTCGAATACCAGGACGCGGTGATCCGCGCGGCCATCACGCTCAAGCTCTCGCTCTACGAGGACACCGGCGCCATCGTCGCCGCCATGACCACCAGCATTCCCGAGGCGCCGGGCAGCCAGCGCAACTGGGACTACCGCTACTGCTGGCTGCGCGATGCCTTCTTCGTGGTGCGCGCGCTCAATTCGCTGAGCGAGGTGGGCACCATGGAAGACTACCTGCGCTGGCTCGGCAACGTGGTGATCGGCTCGCACGGCGAGCACATCCAGCCGCTGTACGGCATCGGTCTGGAGCGCGAGCTGCCCGAGTCGATGGTCGAGAACCTCGCGGGCTACCGCGGCATGGGGCCGGTGCGCGTGGGCAACCAGGCGCAGGAGCACTTCCAGCACGACGTCTACGGCAACATCGTGCTCGGCGCGGCGCAGGCCTTCCACGACCACCGGCTGCTCGCGCGCGCGGGCCGGGCCGAGTTTCCGCACCTCGAGGCCGTGGGCGAGCAGGCGATCCGCGTCTACGGCACGCCCGATGCCGGCATGTGGGAGCTGCGCACCCGCGCCCGCGTGCACACCAGCTCCGCGCTCATGAGCTGGGCCGCCTGCGACCGGCTCGCCAAGATCGCGCGCGCGCTGGCGCTGCCCGAACGCGCCGCCTACTGGCACGGCCACGCCGCGCGCATGAAAGAAGAAATCCTCGCCAAGTCGTGGTGCGAGGAGCGCCAGGCCTTTGCCGAAAGCTTCGGCGGCCATGAACTGGACGCCAGCATCCTGCTGATGGTGGAGGTGGGGCTGATCGACGCGCGCGACCCGCGCTTCATCTCGACTGTCGACGCCATGGAAAAGTCGCTCTGCGACGGGCCCTACATGCGCCGCTACGAGGCGGCCGACGACTTCGGCAAGCCCGAGACCGCCTTCAACATCTGCACCTTCTGGCGCATCGACGCGCTCGCCAAGATCGGCCGCAAGGCCGAGGCGCGCCAGATCTTCGAGACCATGCTGGCGGCGCGCAACCCGCTCGGCCTGCTGTCGGAAGACACGCACCCGGTCACGGGCGAGATGTGGGGCAACTTTCCGCAGACCTACTCGATGGTCGGCATCATCAATGCGGCCGTGCGGCTGTCGGCGCCGTGGGACTCGTGCATATGAGCGCCGCGCCGGGCCGCCCCAAGCAAGCTCGCCCCCGCTTGGCGGGGAGGCGCGCAGCGCCAGGGGTGCACCAATGAGCCGCCTCGTTGTCGTCTCCAACCGCGTGGCCGACCCGCGCAAGCCTGCCGCGGGCGGCCTGGCCGTGGCGCTCGGCGAGAGCCTGCAGCAAAGCGGCGGCATGTGGTTCGGCTGGAGCGGCCAGATCGTCGAGAACGGCCCCACGGGCGAAGGCGAGCTGCACATGCTGCAGGCCGGCAAGGTCACGCTGGCCACCATCGACCTCGGCCGCGAGGACCACGACAGCTACTACCTGGGCTACAGCAACGACGTGCTGTGGCCGGTGTTCCACAACCGCCTCGACCTCGCCCACTTCGAAGCCGGCTTCATCGGCGGCTACCGGCGCGTGAACCAGCTGTTCGCGCGCAAGCTCAAGCCGCTGCTGAAGGATGACGACATCATCTGGATCCACGACTACCACCTGATGCCGCTGGCGGCCGAGCTGCGCGGCATGGGCTGCAGGCAGCGCATCGGCTTCTTCCTGCACATTCCGCTGCCGCCGCAGATCATCATCGCGGCGGTTCCGCAGCACGAGTGGCTCATGCGCTCGCTGTTCGCCTACGACCTGATCGGCTTCCAGGCGCAGCAGGACGTGCAGCATTTCGAGCACTACGTGCGCAACGAGGCGCATGGCGAATACCTGGGCGACGAGATGTACCGCGCCTACGGCCAGACGGTGCGCTGCAGCGCCTTCCCGATCGGCATCGACGTCGACGAATTCGCGGCGCTCACGCACGCGAAGGAATCGCGCGACATGTTCGAGACCATGAAGCGCGAATATTCGCAGCGCCGGCTGCTGCTAGGCATCGACCGGCTCGACTATTCCAAGGGCATTCCCCAGCGCGTGCGCGCCTTCCGCGAGCTGCTCGCCAACTACCCCGAGAACCGCCGCAGCGCCACGCTGATCCAGATCGCCTCGCCCACGCGCGAGACGGTCGATGCCTATGGCGACATCCGGCGCGAGCTCGAAGCGCTGTGCGGTGCCATCAACGGCGACTACGGCGAGCTCGACTGGATGCCGGTGCGCTACATCCACCGCATGGTGGCGCGCAAGCGCGTGCCGGGGCTGTGCCGCGCGGCCGCGGTCGGGCTGGTGACGCCGCTGCGCGACGGCATGAACCTGGTCGCCAAGGAGTACATCGCGGCGCAGGACCCGGCCGACCCGGGCGTGCTGGTGCTGTCGCGCTTTGCCGGCGCGGCCGAGCAGCTGAAGGAAGCACTGCTGGTGAACCCCTACGACACGCACGGCACGGCCGAAACGGTGCAGCAGGCGCTGCAGATGCCGCTCGAGGAGCGGCGCGAGCGGCACCAGAAGCTGCTGTCGCGCATCCGCGAGCAGGACATCCACTGGTGGCGGCGCAGCTTCCTGGAGGCGCTGCGCCACGCCGCAAGCCAGCGCTAGGAAGCCGCCCGCTCAGCTTCCGGTCAGAAGCCGCACCAGCCGCATCACCGGCCGGGGCTCCGTGGGCCGAACCGCCGCTGTCTGCTGCTGTGCCTGCGCATGCACGCGCAGCCGCACCGGCGCCAGCGCCGACAGCTCGATCCAGCCGCCGCGTTCCAGCCGGTGCACGTCGCCCTCGTTCAGCACGGTCTTCGCGGTGAACACGGTGTCGCCGAACCAAGAGGGCGGCGACACGAGCAGCGCGCGGCCCTCCAGCATTTCGAGCCAGGTGGCGGGGTCGAGCGCGGCGCGCAGGGCCTCGCCCGGTTGCAGGACGACGGTATCGGGCAGTCGGTCGAGGGTGGTGGGGAACATGGCGCGCCTTCTGGAGTGGATGCGCCCATCGTAGGAATTCGGGCGCCCATAAAACAGGCACACGCCCAGGCGATTCGCACCGGAACAGCGGTGGCTGCGGCGCATCTGTTATGGTCGTTTTCCTTCGCAACTGCATCTGTTTTTGGATGCGCGACAGGGGGAGCATCGAGGCCATGGATTCGCTACCGCTCTACCGCCAGCTCTCAGCGCACTACGTGGACGCGATCCACACCGGCTCGCTCAAGCAGGGCGACAAGCTGCCCTCGCTGCGCAGCCTCATGCGCCTGCACGGCATCAGCCTGTCGACCGCGCTGCAGTTGTGCCGCACGATGGAAAGCGACGGCTGGGTCGAGGCGCGCGACCGTTCGGGCTACTTCGTGCGCCGGCCGCGGCGCCTTGCCATTGCGCCGATGGAGGAGCCCCCGGCCGGCGTGCCGCCCGACCCGGCGCAGTACGTGGGCATCCACGCCAAGGTGTCGGACTTCGTGGCGCGCCGCCGGCAGCTTCCCGAGAAGCTCAACTTTTCCATCGCGCGCGGCGCGCCCGAGCTGTATCCGGCCGAGGCGCTGCGCAATGCGATGACGCGCATGCTGCGCCAGCAGCCCGACATGCTGACGATTGCGGCGCCGCTCAAGGGCCACCGCCAGTTCCGCGAGGTGCTCGCGCAGCGCAGCCTGCGCGTGGGCATGGCGATCTCGCCGGAAGACATCCTGGTCACCAACGGCTGCATCGAGGCGCTCAACCTCGCGCTGCGTGCGGTGGCGCAGCCGGGCGACACGGTGGCGGTGGAGTCGCCCACCTTCTACGGCCTGCTGCAGGTGCTCGAGAGCCTGGGCATGCGCGCGCTGGAAATTCCGACCAGCCCGCAGACCGGCCTCTCGATCGAAGCGCTGGAGCTCGCGATCCGCACCTACGACAACATCAAGGCCGTGGTGGTGGTGCCGCACCTGCAGAACCCGCTGGGCAGCGTGATGCCCGACGCCCACAAGGCGCGGCTCGCGCAGCTGTGCGAGCGGCACGCGATTCCGCTGATCGAGGACGACACCTACAGCGAGCTGGTCGACGCCCCGACGCCGCCGCGCGCGCTCAAGTCCTGGGACACCGGCGGCAACGTGATCCACTGCGCCTCGCTGCACAAGATCCTCGCGCCCGGCCTGCGCCTGGGCTGGATCACGGCCGGCCGCTGGCATGCGCGGGTGGAGATGCTCAAGTACGCGCAGACCCGCAACAACGAAGGGCTCTCGCAAAGCGGCGCCGGCCTGTTCATGGCCACCGGCGCCTACGACCGCCACCTGCGCCATCTGCGCAGCTGCCTGAAGACGCAGCGCGAGCAGACCGCCGATGCGATCGCCGGCTACTTTCCGGCGGGCACGCGCATCAACCTGCCGCCCGGCGGGCTGCAGCTGTGGGTCGAGCTGCCCGAGCGCCTGTCGTCATCGCGGGTCTTCGATGCGGCGCTCGCGGAGCGGATCGTGGTGGCGCCCGGCACGCTGTTCTCCAACTCCTCGCGCTTCGACCACTACCTGCGCATCAACTGCGGCTGGCCGTATGGCGAGGCGGTCGACACGGGCCTGCGCCGCCTGGGCCAGATCATCGAGACGCTGATGAGCCGCGGTGATGCCGGCACGGCTGCGGCGCCACTGCCCATGCGGCCGGCATCGCCCCCGGTTCCCATCCAGTCGCCCCAGGGGCGCCAGCTTCAGTCGAGCAGTGCCAGGGCCGCGTAGTCGCCGACCTTTTCGCCGAGCCCCGCGGGCACCAGCAGCACGCCGCGCGTGAGCGGCTTGAGCTTGCCGTCGACCTGCGCCTGCAGCCGCGGCAGCAGGAAGTCGCGGTGGTGCCAGAACACGCTGCCGCCCAGGCTGATGCGCTGGAGGTCGAGCGTGGCAATGAGGTTGTAGATCATGCGGCCCATCACGCGGCACAGCGCATCGACGATCTCGACGGCATGCGGCTCGCCGTCCGAGGCGGCCGCGAACAGGTCGGGCGCGGGCTGCCCGAAGCGGCGCGCGATGGAGTTGCCCGCCACCAGCGCCTCCACGTCGCCGAGGTTGCCGCAGCCGCAGAGCGCACCGCTGGCGTCGTCCACCACGAAGCTGTGGCCCGCATGGCCGGCATTGCCGTTCTTGCCGCGCAGCGCACGGCCGTCCACGCACAGGCCCACGCCCACGCCGGTGCTCCAGGTGACGTAGGCGCAGTGGTCCAGGCCCTGCAGCGCGCCCCAGTGGCGCTCGGCCTCGAGCGCGGCCACGGCGTCGTTCTCGACCCGCACACGGCCGAAGCGCCGGGCCAGCGGGGCTTCGATGATTGCCGTCATCCAGTTGTTGGGCAGGCCGCGCGCCGGCCCCGCAATGCCGCCGCAGATGTTGGGCGTGGCCAGCTCCACCATGCCGTCGCGCAGCTCGAAGGGGCCGGTGGACGAGACGCCCACGCGGTCGATGTCGGCCGGCGCGATGCCCTGCTCGGCGCAGACCTCGTCGATCATGCGCATGATCTGCACCGCCACGGCGTCGTTGTCGCCGGTCTTGGCCGTCGGCTCGCTGCGGCGGCCGGCCAGCGGCGCATCGCTCGAAGGGGAAAGGCTCACGGCCACCTTGGTGCCGCCGATGTCAACGCAGGCTCTCATCGCGTGGTTCTTCTCTCTGGGTCTCTGGACGGGTTCATCAACAACGGCGCTAGATGAAGCGCGCCACCAGCGCCGCGATCATGCTGAGCACCAGGGTGCTCGAGATCGGCAGCTGCCATTCGCGGCCGAAGGCGCGGAATTCGAAATCGCCGGGCAGCCGCCCGAAGCCGAACCGGCGCAGCCAGGCCGTGAGGCCGCTCATGAGCACCAGGGCAAGGACGACGACGATCAGCCAGCGGATCATGGGAACAGTCTAGGCCGCAAGGATGGCCATGGCTTGTCGGTGAAGTTCGGGCGTTGCGGCCGCAATCACCCGGCCATCGGACTCCAGCCCCAGCGGCTGGCCCTGCCAGTCGGTGATGACGCCGCCCGCGGCCTCGATCACGCCCGCCGGGCCCAGGTAGTCGTAGGGCTGCAGGCCGGTTTCCACCACGAGGTCGATGGTGCCGCCCGCGAGCTGCGCATAGCCGTAGCAGTCGCCGCCGAAGCGCCGCATCGCGCACTGCCGGCTCAGCCGGTCGAAGGCCTGCCAGTCGGCCGGCGCAAAGATGTCGGGCGAGGTGGTGACGATGCGCGCCTTGGCCACCTCGGTGCAGCTGCTCGCGTGCACCGGCTGGCCGTCGCGCGTCGCGCCCTGGCCGGCCTGGCCGACCCAGCGCTCCTTGAGCACCGGCATGTCGATCATGCCCAGCACCACGCGCGAGCCCTGCAGCACGCCGATCAGCGTGCCCCACAGCGGCGATCCGGTGATGAAGCTGCGCGTGCCGTCGATCGGGTCGAGCACCCAGACGCGCTCGGCGTCGAGCCGCTCGAGGCCGTGCTCCTCGCCGAAGATGCCGTCCGCGGCGGCGCGCACGGCAAGGATCTCGCGCATGGCCGTCTCGGCGGCGCGGTCCGCCAGCGTCACGGGGCTCTCGTCGGCCTTGGTGATGATGTCCAGCGGCGTGCGGAAATAGCGCATCGACTGCGCGGCGGCGGCATCGGCCAGAAAATGCGCGATCGACAGCAGATCGGGGGCGGAAGAGCTCATGGGAAACCAAGCGTGCCAAAACTGCGATTAGACCCGAGCCGGGCCCGGTTTGACACGCATGGGGCCACCGCCCTAGCATGGTCCGGAAATTGCCACATCGACCACATGGCTTCATTTCAACTTCCGCGTCGCGCCCTGTTGGCGCTGGTGCTCGGCCTTGCGGCCGCGCTGGCCCAGGCCACCCCTTCCGCGTCGGAGCAAAAGCTCATCGACACGCTGATCCTGCGCGTCTCGAAGATGACGACGATGACCTTCATGCGCAACGGCGACGAGCACAACGCCGCCGATGCCGCCAAGCACATGCAGGCCAAGTTCGACCACTTCAAAGACGAGATCACCACGGCGGAAGACTTCATCGACCGCTGCGCCTCCCGCTCGGAGATGACGGGCAAGCCCTACAAGATCAAGATGCCGAACGGCTCGATGCGGGACGCCAACGAATTCCTCAACGCCGAATTGCGCACGCTGCGCCAGGGCGGCGGCAGCGGCAAGCCTGGCGCCGGTTGACCCGGCTGCATCGGGCCAAAGAAGAAGCCATCAGAAGGGCGTGTCGCCCACGATGGTGGTGCGATTGAGGCGGCGCCGCAGATGGTCCGGCGTGCCGGCCGCCAGGTGCATCAGCGAGCGGTTGTCCCAGAACACGAGGTCGTGCGGCGCCCATTGGTGGCGGTACACGAACTGCGGCTTCACGCTGTGCGCGAACAGCTCGGCCAGCAGCGCGTCGCTCTCCTGCGGCGGCAGGCCGACGATGCGCGTCGTGAAATGCTCGCTGACGAACAGCGCCTTGCGGCCGGTCTCGGGGTGCGTGCGCACCACCGGCTGCACGGCGGGCGCGACCTGGTCGATCTGCTCCTGCGAGAGCTTGGGCCGCCAAGGGTTCTTTGCGCGCAGCGCCTCGTACTTGGCAAGGTAGCTGTGCTCGGCCTTGAGCGGCAGGATGCGCTGCTGCAGCTCGGGAGAGAGCGTTTCCCACGCAAGATGCTGGTCGGCAAAGAGCGTGTCGCCGCCCTCGCTCGGCAGCTCCTGCGCATGCAGCAGCGAGCCCAGGCTGGGCTGGGGCTTGTACGAGATGTCCGAATGCCAATAGACGCCCGCATCGCCCAGGCCGATGGGCTCGCCGTTCTCCTTGATGTTGGAGACGATCAGGATCTCGGGATGGTTCTTCAGATGGAACTGGTGCAGCACATGGATCTCGAGCGGGCCGAAGCGGCGGCTGAATTCGATGTGCTCGGCCGGAGTGATCTGCTGGTTGCGGAACACCAGCACGTGGTGGTCCAGATGCGCGCGGTGGATGCGCGCGAAGTCTTCGTCGTTGATGGGCTTCGAGATGTCGAGGCCGACGATTTCTGCGCCGACGGGGGCGTTGAAGGGGCGCACTTCGAAGTGCTGGGGGGCGGTCATTGCGCCAATGTAGGTTTTAGTGAGGGGGTTCTCAACGAAATCTTTGTTGGTTGCTTATGTCAGAGCGTATGACTCCGATCCCCTTCAGCAAACCCCATCGCCTCCCACCCCTCCCCCACCGCAAACCCCACCACCTTGAACAGCTCCCCCATCTCATGCTCATGAACGAGCCGAGCCGCCATGCCTCTTTCTGCCGTGCTGCCCTGCCCCATCCGCTCGAGCAGCCCGCAGTTCAGCAGAAACCTCGCCTGGCTGGTGTAGCCCAGCACCTCGAGCCCGGCCTCCTGCCCCGCGAGCGCGATGCCGGTGAAATTGACGTGCGCCGTGATGTCCTTGTAGCCCACATCCGACAGCGGATCGCCGTCGGCCTGGTGCGCGCGGTGGCACATCACGGTGCCCATGTGGCGCTGCGGGTGGTAGTACTCGCGCTCCGGAAAACCATAGTCGATGAAGAAGGCCGCGCCGCTCTTCAGGCGGTCCGCCAGGGTCGCGACGAAGGCCTCGGCCTGCGGATGGATTTCGGTCAGGTAGTCGTGCTCGCCGGACACCTCGAACGGCGGCCGCAGCGCGGTCTCGCGGTCGGCCCAGGCCCAGCCGTCGGCGCGCACGTTGCGCACCACGCCGCGCTCGAACCACTGGCCGCCCACGCGGGCCAAGAGCTGCACCGGCATCGCGTCGAGCACCTCGTTGCCGACCACCACGCCCTGCATCGCCTCGGGCAGTTCGCCGAGCCATTCGACGCGGTCCGTGTAGCGCGCCAGCGCCTGCTGCTGGCGCTCGCGCAAGGTGCCGGACAGGTCGACGATGCGGTAGCGCACGTCGCCGCGGCCGATCTCGTCGAGCGCATGCAGCAGCTGCACGGCAAGCGCGCCCGTGCCGGCGCCGAATTCCCAGACCGTGTCGGTGCCGGTCTTCTCCAGCGCCTCGGCCACCTGCGCCGCGAGCGCCTGCCCGAACATGGGCGTGAGTTCCGGCGCCGTCACGAAGTCGCTGCCCGACGACGGCATGTGGCCGAACTTGGCCGAGCTGTTGGCGTAGTAGCCCAGCCCCGGCGCATACAGGGCCAGCGCCATGAAGCGGTCGAAGCCGATCCATCCGCCCGCCCGTTCCACCGAACGGGCAATCAGGATGTCGAGGGCCATGGGTAAACTGTTTGTCGTCGTTTTTGTCGTCACCCGCCGATTCTCCCTTCTCTGCCCGCATGAGCACAGCGCCCCTTCCTCTTGTTACGCCAGCCCGCCGCACCGTCCTCGTCACGGGTGCCGGCCGCCGGCTGGGGCGCGAGATCGCGCTGGCGCTGGCCGCCGGCGGCTGGCAGGTGGCGGTGCACTACCGCAGCTCGCGCGGGGAGGCCGAGCAAACCGCGGCCGATTGCGCGGCCCTGTCGGGCACTTCGGCGCCTTTCGAGGCCGACCTGCTCGACGAAGGCGCCACCCGCGCCCTGCTGCCGCGCGTGGCGGCGCACTTCGGCAGCGTCGATGCCGTGGTCCACAGCGCAGCGCTCTTCGAACACGACGACGCCGCGAGCTTCAGCTACGCGCTCATGGAGCGCCATGCGCGCAGCAACACCGGTGCGGCCATCGTGCTGGCGCAGGCGCTGCACGACCACCTGGCGCTGCGCGGCGACGCGCAGGGCGCCGTCGTGCACATGCTCGACCAGAAGCTCTGGAACCCGAACCCCGACTTCCTGAGCTACACGCTCTCCAAGGCCGCGCTCGAGGCCGCCACGCCCATGCTGGCGCTGGCACTGGCGCCGCGCGTGCGGGTGGTGGGCGTGGCGCCCGGCCTCACGCTGCCCAGCCACATGCTCGACGAAGACCGGTTCTCGAAGCTGCACACGCTCTCGCCGCTGGGCCGCTCTTCGACGCCGGCCGACGTGGCGGCCACGGTGAAGTTCGCGCTGGAGAACAGCTCGATCACCGGCACCACGCTCGTGGTGGACGGCGGCCAGCACCTCATGAAATTCGACCGCGACTTCTCGCTGATGTGAGCCCCACCATGCCTTCCAACCCGATCGGCCGCCAGACACTCACCCTGCAGGGGCTGCGCTTCGACGCCAACCTGGGCATCCTCGACCAGGAAAAGACAGCCCCGCAGCCGATCCAGGTCGATGCCGAGCTGCACCTGGGCGCGCAGCCGCTGCTGCCGAAGGACGACGACATCTACCACGTGCTGGACTACCGCAAGGTGCGCCGCATCATCATCGACGAGTGCACGGCCGAGCATGTGAACCTGCTCGAAACGCTCATCGGCAAGCTCGCGCAGCGGCTGCTGCAGCTGCCCGGCGTGGTCGGCGTGCGGGTGAAGATCGCCAAGCTCGAGATCTTCGACGACTGCGAGGTGGCTATCCGCATGGAAGCCGGGGAATGGTGAACCGAGGCAAAATCGGGCCCTCCTCCCCCCGATTTGCCTGACCGAAGCAGCCCACCCATGAACGCCGTCTGGATCGACGAGGCGCCCGTCGCCGGCGCCGCCACCAATTCCCTGAAGATCGAGCGCGAAACGCACAAGCTCGAAAAGCGCCTGTGCCGCGAAGTCGGCCGCGCGATCGTCGACTACAACATGATCGAGGAGGGCGACAAGGTCATGGTGTGCGTCTCGGGCGGGAAGGACAGCTACGCCATGCTGGACATCCTGCTCAAGCTCAGGGCCCGCGCACCGATCCACTTCGACATCGTCGCGGTCAACCTCGACCAGAAGCAGCCCGGCTTTCCCGAGGAGGTGCTGCCCAGATACCTGAGCGAGCTCGGCGTGGACTTCCACATCGAGAACCAGGACACCTACAGCATCGTCAAGCGCGTGATCCCCGAGGGCAAGACCACCTGCGGCCTGTGCAGCCGGCTGCGCCGCGGCATCCTGTACCGCGTGGCGGACGAACTGGGCGCCACCAAGGTCGCGCTCGGCCACCACCGCGACGACATGCTGCAGACCTTCTTCCTCAACATGTTCTTCGCGGGCAAGCTCAAGAGCATGCCGCCCAAGCTGGTGAGCGACGACGGCAAGCACATCGTGATCCGCCCGCTCGCCTACGTGGCCGAGAAAGACCTGGTGCGCTGGGCCCAGCACCGCGAATTCCCGATCATTCCGTGCACGCTCTGCGGCAGCCAGGAAAACCTGCAGCGCAAGCAGGTCGGCGAAATGCTGCGCGAGTGGGACAGGAAGCACCCCGGCCGCGTGGAGAACATGTTCACCGCGCTGCAGAACGTGGTGCCCTCGCACCTGCTCGACGGAACGCAGCACGACTTCAAGGGTCTGAAGGCGACCGGCGTGGCCGACGAAGACGGCGACAAGGCCTTCGACACGCCCTCCTTCGACCTGCTCTCCCAGGCACCTGCAGCCCTGCGCATCCTTCAGGGCTGAGCGGGCAACCCAGGGGAATTTTGGGCCGCGGAGCCCGGAGATCCTCATGAAACGTGCGTTTTCAGCTCTTCTTCTGATAGCAAGCCTGAGCGGCTGCGCCACCTCCTGGGTGGTCGACAGCGATGTGAAAAGCTTCTCGTCGCTCGCCACCGTGGCGCCGGGCGCCAGCTACCGCTTCGAGCGCCTGCCGTCGCAGCAGGCCGACCTCGCCCGGCAGGAATCGCTCGAGGCCATGGCCGCCGCCGCGCTCGACAAGGTCGGCCTGCGCCGCGACGACGCCAGGCCGCAGTACAGCGCGCAGATCGGCGCACGCGTCGCGGCCGGCCTCTCGCCCTGGGCCGATCCATGGCTCTTCGACGGCCCCTGGGGCTATGGCTACGGCTATCCCGGCTATGCACGCCGGTGGTACGGCGGCGGCTGGTACGGCGGCCCGGCCTTCATGCCACCCGCGGCCAATCCCTGGTACGAGCGCGAAGTGAGCATCGTGCTGCGCGACATCGGCACGAACCGCGTGGTCTACGAAACGCGGGCCCGCAACGAGGGCCCGTACAACGTCAGCGCGACCATCCTGCCGGTGATGTTCGAGGCGGCGCTGCAGGGCTTTCCGAATCCGCCGCAGGGCGAGCGCCGGGTGAACATCGAGCTGTCCGCCGCAAAGAAGAAATGACGCGCTCCTAGAATCCAGCAGATGGAAGAAGCCACCCGCCTGATTGCCGTTCGCCATGGCGAAACCGCCTGGAACGTCGACACGCGCATCCAGGGCCAGCTCGACATCGGGCTCAACGACACCGGGCTCTGGCAGGCCCGGCGCGTCGGGCAGGCGCTGGCGCACGAAGACATCGGCGCGATCTACGCCAGCGACCTGTCGCGCGCCTGGCAGACCGCGCAGGAGATCGCCAGGCCCCACGGCCTCACGGTGCAGCCCGAGCCCGGCCTGCGCGAACGCGCCTTCGGCCGCTTCGAGGGCATGAGCTTTGCCGAGATCGAGTCCACCCTGCCCGACCAGGCCCGGCGCTGGCGCGAGCGCGACCCCGAATTCCAGCCCGAGGGCGGCGAGAGCCTGCTGGTCTTCCGCGAGCGGGTGACGCGCGTCGCATCGAAGCTGGCCGCGCGCCATCCGGGCCAGCTGGTGACGCTGGTGGCGCACGGCGGCGTGATGGACGTGCTCTACCGCGCCGCCACGCGCCAGGAGCTGCAGGCGCCGCGCACCTGGCAGCTCGGGAACGCCGCCATCAACCGCATGCTGTGGACGCCCGAGGGCTTCAGCCTCGTGGGCTGGAGCGATACCGCCCACCTGGCGGCGGACGACGACGTTCTCGACGAGACCACAACCTAGGCGTGCGAGGCCGCGTGCCCCGCGGCACCGCCACCAGCCTCGGCCTTGGCCTCGCCCGGCAGGTCGACCATCGGCCCGGTGCCGCTGTAGCGGTCGAGCGCGAGGTAGATCGCGGGCGTGATGTAGAGCGTGATCACCTGCGAGAAGATCAGCCCGCCCACCACCGCCACGCCCAGCGGCTGGCGCAGCTCGGCGCCGGCGCCCAGGCCCAATGCGAGCGGCAGCGCGCCCATCAGCGCGGCCAGCGTGGTCATGAGGATCGGGCGGAAGCGCAGCCGGCAGGCCTCGCGGATCGCATCGACCGGCTTCATGCCCTCGGTGCGCTGCGCATCAAGGGCGAAGTCGATCATCATGATCGCGTTCTTCTTCACGATGCCGATCAGGAGCAGGATGCCGATGGTCGCGATCAGCGTCAGGTCGAAGCCGAAGATCTTGAGCGCGAGCAAGGCGCCCACGGCCGCCGACGGCAGCCCGGCCAGGATGGTCAGCGGGTGGATGTAGCTTTCGTACAGCACGCCCAGCAGGACGTAGATCACGAGCACGGCCAGCACCAGCAGCACGGCCTGGCTGGCCTGCGAGCTCTGGAACACCGCGGCATCGCCGCCGTAGGTGGTGATGATCGACTGCGGCATCTTCAGCTCTTCCTTGAACTGGTCGATCTTCGCGGTCGCGTTGCCCAGCGGCACGTCGGGCGCGAGGTTGAACGACACCGTCACCGCCTGCAGCTGCCCCTGGTGGTTGACCGAGGTGGGCCCCACGGTGCGCTTGACGGTCGAGAAGGCCGACAGCGGCACCAGCCGGCCGCTGGTGCTGCGCACCGACAGGCGCGACACGTCGTCCTCGAACTGCCGGTCGTTGTCGGCGGCCGAGAGAATCACCTGGTAGGTGTTGCTCGCGCCGTAGATGCTGCCGATCTGCCGGTCGCCGTACGCGTTGTAGAGCGCGGTGCGCAGGTCGCCCACGGCCACGCCGAGCACGCCGGCCTTGTCGCGGTCGATCTCCAGCGTGGCCTGCAGGCCGCGGTTCTGCGAATCGCTGGTGACGTCGCGGAAGGCCGGATCGGCGCGCATGCGCTCCATGAGCCGCGTGGCCCAGGGCACCATCTCGCCCGCATTGACGCTCTGCAGCGTGTACTGGAAGCGCGCCTTGCTCTGGCGGCCGCCCAGGCGCAGGTTCTGCACCGGCTGCATGTAGACCGCGATGCCCGGGATCTCGCGGAAGCGCTGGCGCAGCGATTCGAGCACCGCGGCCATCTTGGGACGCTGGCTGCGCGGCTTGAGCACCGCGAACAGGCGGCCGGAGTTCTGCGTGGCGGTGGGACCGCCCACGCCGACGAACGAGCTCACGTAGGCCACGCTCGGATCGGCCTGCAGCGAAGCGGCCACGCGTTCCTGCAGCGCGTTCATGGCGGTGAAGGAAATGTCCTCGGCCGCTTCGGTGGTGATCTGGATCTGCCCGATGTCCTCCTCGGGGAAGAAGCCCTTCGGAATGGAGACGAACAGCCAGGCCGTGACGACGAAGGTGCCGCCGGCCAACAGCAGCATCAGCTTGCGGTGCGCGAGCGTCCAGTCGAGCGTCCGCATGTAGTTCGCATGCACCCAGCGGTAGCCGCGCTCGAAGGCGCGTCCCACGGCGGTGCCGGGCTCGGGGTGCTCTTCCTCGTGGTCGAGCGCGCCATCCTTGCGCGGCACGTGCTTGAGCAGCCGGCTCGCGAGCATCGGCACCAGCGTGAGCGACACGATGGCCGACACCAGCACCGCCAGCGCCACCACCACCGCGAACTCATGGAACAGCAGGCCGATCACGCCCGGCATGAAGAAGATGGGAATGAACACCGCCACCAGCGAGATCGAGATCGAGATGATGGTGAAGCCCACCTCGCGCGCGCCGCGCAGCGCCGCGGCCATCGGCTCCATGCCTTTCTCGACGTAGCGCATGATGTTCTCGAGCACCACGATCGCATCGTCCACCACCAGCCCCACGGCCAGCGTGATGCCCAGCAGCGAGACGTTGTCCAGGCTGTAGCCGAAGGCATAGAGCAGCGCCACCGCGCCGATCAGCGAAATGGGAATGGTGGCCGCCGGAATCAGCGTGGCCACCAGCCGGTGCAGGAACAGGAAGATTACCAGCACCACCAGCGCGACGGTGCCCAGCAGCGTGAGCTGCACGTCGTGCACGGCTTCGCGGATGGACAGCGAGCGGTCGTTCACCATGTGGATCTCGACCGATTGCGGCAGCTCCGCCTTGAAGCGCGGAATGAGTGCGCGCACCGCATCCACCACCTGCACGGTGTTGGCGTTGGGCTGGCGCTGCACGGCCAGCGAGATGGAGCTCTGGCCGTTGAAGCTGCTGGCGGTCTTGACCGATTCGAAGCTGTCCTCGATGGTGGCCACTTCGTCCAGCCGCACCGGCGCGCCGTTGCGCTGCCCGACGATCAGCTTGGCGAAATCTTCCGCCCTCGTGAGCTGCCGGTTGGCCTGGATGGTGAGCGTCTGGCGCGGCCCGTCGAGCACGCCGACGGGCGTGTTGGCGTTGGCCGAATTCACTGCCTTGGCCAGCTCGTCGAGCGTGATGTTGCGCGCATTGAGCAGGTCGGCATTGGCCTTGATGCGCACCGCAAAGGCCTTGCGACCGTACACGCCCACCTGCGCCACGCCGTCGATGGTGGAAAGCGTGGGCGAGATCAGGTTCTCGGCGTAGTCGTTGAGCTCGGCCGGATTCATCGACGGCGAGATCAGCGCGATGAACAGCACCGGCGCGTCGGCCGGATTGACCTTGCGGTACGAAGGCAGCTGCGTCAGTTCCTGCGGCAGCTGTCGCTGGGCGCGCAGCAGCGCGGCCTGCACGTCGACCGCGGCGGCATCGATGTCGCGGCTGCTCACGAATTCCAGCGTGATCGAGCTCACGCCCTGGGTGTTGACCGAGCTGATGGTCTGCAGGCCCGGAATGGTCGAGAACTGCTTCTCCAGCGGCAGCGCCACCGACGAAGCCATGGTGTCCGGGCTCGCGCCCGGCAGCTGGGCGTTCACGTTGATGACCGGCGTGTTGTAGCTCGGCAGCGCGGCCACCGGGATGCTGAAGTAGGCAAAGATGCCCGCCACCACCGCCGCCGCGGACAACAGCACCGTCATCGCGGGACGACGGATGCACAGCTCCGAGATGTTCATGCGCGTTCCCGGGGAGCCTGGGTGTCCGAGGAGGCCGCACTGCCCGGCGTGACGCCGGTGGTACCGGCCGGCGCGGCCTTTTTATCGGCCCTGACCTTGCCGCCCGGGCGCACGTTCTGGCTGCCCTCGATGACCACCTGCTCGCCCGGCTCGACGCCGCTCACCGCCACCTTGGTGCCGAAGGTGTGGAGCACCTGCACCTTGCGGCGCTTGGCATTCATGGCCTGGTCGACCACGTAGAGCGAAGCGCCCTCGGACAGCATCATGAGCGCCGCGGCCGGCACCACCGTGGCGCCGGAGAGCGTGCGAACCGTGATCCGGGTGCCGACGAACTGGCCCGGCCAGAGGCTCTGGTCGGCGTTGTCGAACACCGCCTTGGCGCGCACCGTGCCGATCTGCGGATCGACCGTGTTGTCGACGAAATTGAGCACGCCGCTGAGCGGCTCGCGGCGTCCGACGACCAGCGCCTCCACCTTGGCCCGGCTGCGCGCCGCCGCCAGCAGGTCCTGCAGGTTGGCCTCCGGCACCGGGAAGCTCACCGCGATGGGATCGAGCTGCGTGATGGTGACCAGCGACAGCGTCGGCTGCACCAGCGTGCCGGGATAGATGTTCACGGCCCCGATGCGCCCCGCAATGGGCGCGCGCAGCGTGGCGTAGCCCAGCGCCACCTGCGCCGATTGCACCGCGGCGCGGTCGGCCGCCACCGCGGCGCGCTGCGCTTCCAGCTGCGACAGCGTGGCGTCCGTGGCGCTCTTGGAAATGAAGTTCTGCGCCAGCAGTTCCTGGCTGCGCTTGTATTGGCGCTCGAGGTCGGCCAGGGTGGCTTCGTCGCGCTTTTGCTGGGCGCGGGCGCGGGCCAGGTTGGCCTGGTCGTTGCGGTCGTCGAGCGTGAAGAGCAGCTGGCCCTCCTTGACGAACTGCCCTTCCTTCACGTGCACCGCCGCCACGGTGTTGGTCACCTGCGGCCGCAGATCGACACTGTTGAGCGACACCACGCTGCCGTTGACCTGCACCGTGACCGGCACGTCCTGCCGCTCGGCGGTGGCAAGCGTGACGAGCGCGGCCGGCGCGCCGTCTGCGGGGGCGCCACCGGCGGCGGCTGGCCTGGCGTTCTTTGCCGCCATGCGATCGCCCGACCCGCTCCACCACCATCCCGCGACGGCTACGATCAACACACCTGCAAGAGCGAGGACGATTTTTTTCTTCATGGGTTCTTGTGCACTTTGGGCTGACAGCGGCTATTGGAGCAGCCGTCGACTCGCAGTGTCCGTGAGTGCCGTAAAGATAAGTAAAGCCGCAATGCCAGGGCCCATGTACAACCCGCTGTGGCAGGCGCCAGGGATGATTTCACCCCGCCGCTAAAATCGCCGCTCCACAGCCTCTGGATATACCCCATGAACCGCTGCAAGAAACCCACGAATGCTCTCACTTTCATAGCGCTTTGCACAGTGGCTGCGAGCCTTTTTTCCATCGGCGCCGCAGCCCAGTCCGAAGTGCCGCGGCCGCAGACCCAGAACGAATCGCTGGTGGGCGGGCGCACTTTCCCGGTCGGCACGCTGCGCGGCAAGTTCATGGTGATCAATGCGCCCGATGTCGAGCTCGACGGCCAGGTCGACCGCCTGGCGCCCGGCGCCCGCATCCGCAGCGAACAGAACATGCTGGTGATGGCGGGCGGCATCGTCGGCCAGAAATACCTGGTGAACTACACGCGCGATGCCGCCGGCCTGCTGCGCGAGGTGTGGATCCTCACGCCGGGCGAGGCCACGGCCAGCCGCGAATCGCTGAACAAGCCCTTCCTGAACATCTGGCCGTTCACTTCGAACGACACCGTCAACACGCAATAAATAAAGAGGCCGGCGGGCCGCGCCCGCCGCGCCGCAGGACGACGCAAGCGCCCTGCATCGGCCTTCCCGGCGGGAAGGGCCAGGAAAGCACCCCATGAGCAAAAAAGTATTTATCAAGACCTTCGGCTGCCAGATGAACGAGTACGACTCGGACAAGATGGCCGACGTGCTGCACGCCGCCCAGGGCTACGAGCCGACGCAGAACGTGGACGAGGCCGACCTGATCCTGTTCAACACCTGCTCGGTGCGCGAGAAGGCGCAGGAGAAGGTGTTCAGCGACCTCGGCCGCGTGAAGCACCTGAAGGCCAAGGGCGTGAAGATCGGCGTGGGCGGCTGCGTGGCGAGCCAGGAGGGCGAGGCCATCATCGCGCGCGCCCCCTACGTCGACATCGTGTTCGGCCCGCAGACGCTGCACCGCCTGCCCGAGATGCTGAACGACCGCGAGCGGCTGGACCGGCCCCAGGTCGACATCAGCTTTCCCGAGATCGAGAAGTTCGACCACCTGCCGCCCGCGCGCGTCGACGGCGCCACGGCGTTCGTCTCGATCATGGAAGGCTGCTCCAAGTACTGCAGCTACTGCGTGGTGCCTTACACCCGCGGCGAGGAAGTGAACCGTCCGCTGGACGACGTGCTGGTGGAGATCGCCGGCCTGGCCGACCAGGGCGTGCGCGAAGTCACGCTGCTGGGGCAGAACGTGAACGCCTACCGCGGCCGCATGGGAGACACGGCCGAGATCGCCGACTTCGCGCTGCTCATCGAATACGTCGCCGAGATTCCGGGCATCGAGCGCATCCGCTACACCACCAGCCACCCCAACGAGTTCACGCCGCGGCTGATCGAGGCCTATGCCAAGGTGCCGCAGCTGGTGAGCCACCTGCACCTGCCGGTGCAGCACGGCAGCGACCGCATCCTGATGGCCATGAAGCGCGGCTACACCGCCATGGAATACAAGAGCACGGTGCGCAAGTTGCGCGCCATCCGGCCCGAACTCGCGCTCTCCAGCGACTTCATCGTCGGCTTCCCGGGCGAGACCGACGAAGACTTCGCCAAGATGATGAAGCTGATCGACGACTGCCAGTTCGACAACAGCTTCAGCTTCATCTTCAGCCCGCGCCCCGGCACGCCCGCCGCGGCGCTGCAGGACGACACGCCCCATGCGGTGAAGCTGGCTCGCCTGCAGACGCTGCAGCGCGTGATCGACGGCAACGTGCGCCGCTTCGGCGATGCGCTGGTCGGCACCACGCAGTGCGTGCTGGTCGAGGGGGCTTCCCGCAAGGATGCGAACGAACTGATGGGCCGCACCGCCTGCAACCGCGTGGTCAACTTCGAAGGCGACGCGCGCCTGGTCGGGCAGATGGCCGACCTGCGCATCACGCGCTCGCTGGCCTACACGCTGCGCGGCGAGGTGGCCACGCGCGAATCGTCGACGGTGCCGGTTCCCGCCGCGCTCGCCGCCTGATGGCGAAGCGGCCGTCCAGACGGGGCTCGTTCCAGCAGCTCCTGCTTTTCGCGTTCCTGCTGATCACCGCCCTGCTGGTGGGCGTGGCGCTGCGCTCGGTGTTCCAGTACGACGCGCTCATGACCCAGAGCCGCGATGCGGCGGCCCGCGCGTTGCGGCTCTCGGGCGCGGCCCAGTCGCTGGCCGAGCGCAGTGCCGCCATGGAGCGCGCCGGGCGCCAGTCGCTGGTGCTGAACGACGCCGTGCTGCGCCGCCGCTTCGACGATGCCGCGCGCGAAGCGCACCAGGTGCTCGAACGGCTCGAGCGGAACGGCCTCGCGCCGTCGGGCATCGAGCTGTGGCGCGCCCAGCTCGGCGTGATCGAGGGGCTCATGAGCGGTAGCGCCGACAGCGCGCTCTCGCGCGAAAGCGGCATGGCCATGCAGTTCCGCGAGCTCGATTCGCTGAACACGAATCTGGCGCAGCAGGCCCAGTTCCTGATCGAAATGCAGAACGACGCGCTGGCCAAGCGCATCGAGAACGCGCGCCGCCGGCTGATGCGCGAAGTGGTGGCCGCCAGCATCCTGGCGGTGTCGCTGGCGCTGGCTTTCGGCATCTGGCTCGCGCGTCCTTTCAAGCGGCTGGAGCACGCCATCGTCGGGCTCGGCCAGAACCGGCTCGACGAGCCGATCGACATCCGCGGCCCGGCCGACGTGCGGCGCCTGTCGCAGCAGCTCGAGTGGCTGCGCCTGCGCCTGACCGAGCTCGATGCCGACAAGGCACGCTTCCTGCGCCACGTCTCGCACGAACTCAAGACGCCGCTGGCGGCGCTGCGCGAAGGCGTCTCGCTGCTGGAAGACGGCGTGACGGGTCCGCTCAATCCGGCGCAGCTCGAGGTGGCGCAGATCCTGAACCAGAACACCGTTTCGCTGCAGGGCCAGATCGAGGCGCTGCTGCGCTTCAACGCCGCCGCCTTCGAGGCGCGCGAACTGCGCCGCGAACGCACCGACCTGCTGCCGCTGGTCGAAGAGCAGATCGAGGCGCAGCGCCTGCAGTGGCAGGCCCACGGCCTGCGCGTCCATGCCGAGGGCGAGTCGATCACGCTCCCGGTGGACCGCGCCAAGCTCGGCACGGCGGTGGCCAACCTGCTGTCCAACGCGATCCGCTATTCGGCGCGCGGCGGCGTCATTTCGATCGTGGTGTCGGGCACGCCCACCACCGCGTGCATCGATATCAACGATGCCGGCCCGGGTATTGCCGAGGGCGACCGGGACCGGATCTTCGAGCCTTTCTACAGGGGCGAACGCCAGCCCGAGCATGCCGTCAAGGGCACGGGCATCGGCCTTTCGATCGTGCAGGAGTACATTGCTGCCCATGGGGGCCGCATCACCCTGCTGCCAGAGGGGCCCGGCGCGCGCTTTCGCATCGAACTGCCGCGCACGGCCTGAACAACCCACCGTGAAGCCCCCCAGGCACACACCTGAAAACAAACACCGCCTCTTGCCTTTTCTTCAATCCATGCTTTTTCCGTTCGTCCGCAGTTCGACCCTGTCCGGGGCGGTGGCCATGCCTTTCGTCCTGCTGCTGGCCGCCTGCGCGACGCAGCCCGCACCACCCGCCGAGGCCGAGGCCCTGCCGCCGCCGCCCGCCGTGCCGCGCGTGATGCCGGTCGAGGCCGAGCCCAAGGCGCCCGCCACGCAGCCCGCCTCGCTCTTCACGCTGATGACCCAGGGCCCGGCCGCGGCCATGCTGGCCTATGCCGACAAGGTCCGCCCGCTGGGCGGCGCCGAGCTGGCCGCCGAAATCACCCGCGCCGGCGATCCCGGCGATTCGCCCACCGCCCAGATGCAGCTCGCGCTGCTGCTCGCACAGACCCGCGTGCCGGCCGACCTGGCGCGCGCGCTGGGCCTGATGCAGCGCGTGATCTCCAACCCCTCGCCCGAGGCGCAGCCGCTGCAGCCGCTGGCGCGCGCACTGGCCGCGCGCTACGTGGAGCAGCGCCGCGTCGAGGACGACCGCGACAAGCAGGCGCAGCAGGTGCGCGAAAGCCAGCGCCGCATCGACCAGCTGAACGACCGCATCGAGGCGCTGCGCGCCATCGAGCGCAGCTTCGCGCGGCCCAACAACGTGCCGCCGCCGACCCTGCCTCCGCCCGGCGGCACCAGGCCCAATCCATGAACCGCAGCCGGCGATTGCCCAAGGAACCCCATCGATGAGCACGACCGGCGCGCGCCTGCTGGTGGTCGACGACGACCCGGACATGCTGCGGCTGCTCTCGATGCGGCTGAGTTCGGCCGGCTACCAGGTCACGGCCGTGACCTCGGCCGAAACCGCGCTCACGCAGCTCGAGATCGAGCACCCGCAGCTGGTGCTCAGCGACGTGCGGCTGCCCGGCCGCGACGGGCTCCAGCTGTTCGACGAGATTCGCAAGCGCCATCCCTCGCTGCCGGTGATCCTGCTCACCGCCCACGGCACCATTCCCGATGCGGTCGAGGCCACCGCGCGCGGCGTGTTCACCTATCTCACCAAGCCCTACGACGGCCGCGAACTGCTCGACAAGATCGCGCAGGCGCTGGCGCTGGGCGCACCGGCCAGCACGCCCGCCAAGGCCGGCGACGAAAGCTGGCGCGCCGAGATCGTGAGCCGCAGCAACCGCATGTCCGAGCTGCTGGCCGAGGCGCGCATGGTCGCCAAGTCGGACGCCTCGGTGCTGCTGCGCGGCGACAGCGGCGCCGGCAAGGAACTGCTGGCGCGCGCCATCCACCGCGCCAGCGCGCGCGCCGACAAGCCTTTCGTGGCCGTCAATTGCGGCGCCATCCCCGAGGCGCTGCTCGAATCCGAACTGTTCGGCCACATGAAGGGCGCCTTCACCGACGCCCATGCCAACCACAAGGGCCTGTTCCAGCAGGCCGACGGCGGCACGCTGCTGCTCGACGAAATCGGGGACATGCCGCCCGCCCTGCAGGTCAAGCTGCTGCGCGTGCTGCAGGAGCGCGCGGTGCGCCCGCTGGGTGCCAGCCAGTCGATCGAGGTCGACGTGCGCATCATCTCGGCCACCCACCGCGACCTGGACGTGGCCATGGAAGCCGGCCAGTTCCGCGAAGACCTCTATTACCGGCTCAACGTGGTCACGCTCACGCTGCCGCCGCTGTCGGCCCGGCGCGAGGACATTCCGCTTCTGGCCAACCACTTCCTGCAGAAGCTCTCGACCAAGTACGGCAAGCGGCTGTCCGGCTTCGCGCCCGAGGCGCTCAAGGCGCTGGCCACCGCGGCCTGGCCCGGCAATGTGCGCCAGCTCTACAACGTGGTGGAACAGGTCTGCGCGCTGTCGAGCTCGCCATTGATCCCGCTGGCGCTGGTGCAGCGCGCGCTGCGCGTGCCCACGGTCGAGGTCCAGACCTATGCCGAGGCCAAGCAGCGCTTCGAGCGCGACTACCTCGTCGGGCTGCTCAAGCTGACCGACGGCAACGTGGCCGACGCCGCCCGGCTGGCCGACCGCAACCGCACCGAGTTCTACCGCCTGCTGCAGAAGCACGAACTCACGCCGGGCCACTTCAAGGCCGACGCTGTCGCTCCGGGCAATGAGCCTGTCGCCGACTAGCGACGCCCCTAAGTTGTTGATTTAAAAGGCCATTTTCCACCAGCCTCGCGGGCTTGTCGGGATTCGGCGACAAAAACCGGGGTTTCGGGGCCTTCCAGACGGCCCCAACCCCGAAAACCGCATCCAGATCGCCCTAAGTCGTTGATCTGAAAGCATTTTTCCAGCCTGGCACAGGGTTTGCCCCTGTACAGGCATGACAGCACTCACCAGCCCATCTTTCGCACTGCGCCAGCAGCGCGACGGCCTGCGTCAAAAGCAGTTTTCCCCCGTGCGGCCCCGTGCCGCCGGTCATTCGGTGGCCGCGCTCGCAAGCGCGGGCGGCGCCGAACCGGATTGCGTGATCAAGCGCTTTCCTGCCATTGGCGACACCCCTTCCCTCGACAAGCAACGTTGGTAAATCACACATGAAGCCGAACGACTTCTCCCAACTGAACGTGCTGACCGAAGCCGACTTCTCGCACCGCAGCCCGGTGCGCGAAGAACGCCATCCCAATTCCGTGACCGCTCCGCCGGTCAACCGCGGCTCCATGACGCCCCGCCCCTGGCGCGGCTTCTGGAACAGCATCGGCACGGCCCTGCTGGTCAAGCTCGGCGCCGGCGGCAAGCCGGAAAGCCAGACCGCCGAAGCCGGCGCCCAGGCCAAGCAGCCCTGGCAGCGCGCCGCGGCCCAGCGCCGCTTCGCCTTCATGGCGCTCACGCTGCTGAGCACCGTGATCGCGTCCGTGCTGTTTGCCGGCGTGCAACCCGACTACGACAACGTCTGGCTCGAATACGGCCAGATCGGCCTGTACGGCCTGCTCTCGGGCTGGGTCGTGACCGGCTTCGTGACCGCGCTCATGGGCTTCTACGTCTCGGTGCGCGGCGACAAGCACGCGCTCTCGGTCAAGCAGGTGGCCCACCACCCGATGAACCCCGAGGCACGCACCGCGATCATCATGCCGATCTGCAACGAGGACGTGGCCACCGTGTTCGCCGGCCTGCGCGCCACCTGCGAATCGGTCGCGGCCACCGGCCACGCCAAGCAGTTCGACGTGTTCGTGCTGTCCGACAGCTACTCGCCCGAAACCGCCGCCGCCGAGCGCGCCGCCTGGGAAGACCTGCGCGCCGCGCTGGCCGACAGCCCCAACCAGCCGCAGGTCGAGGTGTACTACCGCCTGCGCACCCGCCGCACCCACCGCAAGGCCGGCAACGTGGCCGACTTCTGCCGCCGCTGGGGCAAGGACTACCGCTACATGGTCGTGCTCGACGCCGACTCCGTGATGAGCGGCGACTGCCTGACCTCGATGGTCAAGCTGATGGAAGCCAACCCGACCGCCGGCATCATCCAGACCGCCACGCAGGCCATCGGCCACGTGACGCTGCATGCCCGCGCGCAGCAATTCGCCTCCCGCGTGACGGGCCGCCTGTTCACGCTGGGCATGCAGTTCTGGCAACTGGGCGAATCGCACTACTGGGGCCACAACGCGATCATCCGCGTCGAGCCCTTCATGAAGCACTGCGCGCTGGCCCCCATCAAGGGCACCGGCGGCATGTCGGGCGGCATCATGTCGCACGACTTCGTCGAAGCTGCGCTGATGCGCCGCGCCGGCTACAACGTGTGGCTCTGCGCCGACCTGGTCGGCAGCTACGAGCAGCAGCCGCCGGACCTCTTGGCCGAACTGCAGCGCGACCGCCGCTGGTGCCAGGGCAACCTGCAGAACGCCCGCCTGATGGCCGAGCCCGGCATCCACCCGGTGCACCGCGCGATGTTCGTGACCGGCACCATGGCCTACGTCTCGGCGCCGCTGTGGCTCGCATTCCTGACGCTCGGCACCGCGCTGTGGCTGAGCGGCTCGAGCCTGATCTCCAGCTGGAGCGTGCTGCCGGCGGAACTGGCCGGCCTGTGGGTCTGGACCCTGTGCCTCCTGTTCCTGCCCCGCGTGCTCGGCATCGCGGCCGTGCTGATGCGCGGCGAGCAGCGCCAGTACGGCGGCCTGTGGGGCCTGGTGAAGAGCTCGGTGCTCGAAAGCGGCCTGGCCATCGTGCAGGCGCCGGTTCGCATGCTGGCCCATTCGCTGTTCGTGCTGGTCGCCCTCACCGGCATCAAGCTCGACTGGAAGTCGCCCCCGCGCGAAGCCGCTGCCGTGCCGTGGAAGGTCGCCGTGTCGCAGCTCGCTCCCATGAGCGTGGTGGTCGGCGCGCTGGCCCTGGGTGTCGCAATGATCGATCCGAGCGCGCTGATCTGGCTCATGCCGGTGGGCCTGCCGCTGCTGCTGGCCATTCCGCTCACGGTGCTGACCAGCCAGATCGCGCTGGGCACCTCGCTGCGCGACCGCGGCTTCCTGCTGATTCCCGAGGAATCGCGCTCGCCCGCCGTGCTGCGCCGCGCCTGGATGCATGCGCTTCGCCTGGCGCGCCCTGCGGCGCTGGCAACGGCCTGATGCGCTGAAGCTCCACCGCAAACAAGAAAGCCGGCCACGAGGCCGGCTTTTTTATTGCGCTGCCGAAGCAGCAGCCATCGCTCTATTTAATTAGAACGGCAGCTTCGGCCCACCGGGCCCACCCATCCCGCCCATCCCCTTCATGCCGCCCATCTTCTTCATCATCTTCATGAGGCCGCCGCCCTTCATCTTCTTCATCATGCCCTGCATCTGCTCGAACTCGTTGAGCAGGCGGTTCACTTCCTGAACCTGCACGCCCGCGCCGGCCGCGATGCGGCGCTTGCGCGTGGCCTTGAGCAGCTCGGGCTTGCGGCGCTCCAGCGGCGTCATGCTCTGGATGATGCCTTCCTTGCGGCGGATGTCGCGCTCGGCGCGGGTCATGTCGGCCTCGGTGGCCTTGGCGGCCATCTGCTGCGGCAGCTTGTCCATCAGGCTCGAGAGGCCGCCCATCTGCTTCATCTGCTGCAACTGACCGAGGAAGTCGTTCAGGTCGAAGCCCGCGCCGCTCTTGACCTTGGCCGCGAGCTTCTGCGCCGCCGCCACGTCGACGCCGGCCGTGACCTGCTCGACCAGCGCGACGATGTCGCCCATGCCGAGGATGCGGCCCGCATGGCGCTCGGCGTCGAACACCTCGAGGCCGTCGATCTTCTCGCTGGTGCCCGCGAACTTGATCGGCACGCCCGTCACCTGGCGCACCGACAGCGCCGCGCCGCCGCGCGAATCGCCGTCGGTCTTGGTCAGGATGATGCCGGTGAGCGGCAGCGCTTCCTTGAAGGCCTTGGCCGTGTTGATCGCATCCTGGCCCTGCATGGCGTCGACCACGAACAGCGTCTCGACCGGATCGAGCGCGCCGTGCAGCTGCTTGATCTCGGTCATCAGCACTTCGTCGATGGCCAGGCGGCCCGCGGTGTCGACCAGCAGCACGTCGAAGAAGTGGCGCTTGGCGTGGTCGAGCGCCGCGCGTGCGATGTCGAGCGGCTTCTGGTCGGGCGTGCTCGGGAACCATTCGGCGCCGGCCTGCTTGGTGACCATCTTGAGCTGCTCGATGGCGGCGGGCCGGTAGACGTCGCCGGAGACCGTGAGCACTTTCTTCTTGCGCTTCTCGATCAGGTGCTTGGCCAGCTTGGCGGTGGTGGTGGTCTTGCCCGCGCCCTGCAGGCCGGCCATGAGGATCACGGCCGGCGGCTGCGCCGCCAGGTTGATGTCGGACACGCCCTCGCCCATGGTGGCGGCGAGCTCGCGGTTGACGATGCCGACCAGCGCCTGGCCCGGCTTGAGCGAGCCCAGCACTTCCTGGCCGAGCGACTTTTCCTTCACGCGGGCGACGAAATCGCGCACCACGGGCAGCGCCACGTCGGCTTCGAGCAGGGCCATGCGCACTTCGCGCAGCATGTCCTGCACGTTGCTTTCGGTGATGCGCGCCTGGCCGCTCATCGTCTTGACGAGGCGGGAGAACTTTTCTGTGAGGGCGGTGGCCATGAAGGAGATGCCTTGCTGCCCGCCGCGGCGGGTCATTGGAAAGGGGGGTTGGCGCCGCGACGCGAAGTGCGCAAGCCTGGGGGAGATAAACTCCGGCAATGATTTTAGCGATCCCCTCCCCACTTGCCGTGGCGCTGGGCATCGCCACCGCGGCTGCCTATGGATTTGCCGCTGCCGCGGGCGCCAGGCTGAGCCGCAAGGCCACCCAGTGGGCCCTCGGGCTGGCGTGGCTTCTGCATGCCGCGGTGCTGGGCCATGGCCTCGTCGGCAGCCAGCCGAAATTCGGCTTTGCACCGGCGCTTTCGGTCACGGCCTGGCTGGTGCTCACGGTCTACGCGGTCGAAAGCCGCATGTACCCGCAGCTCAAGGTGCGCCGCGCGCTGGCCTGGCTTGGCGCGGCCGCCGTGCTGCTGGCCATTCTCTTTCCCGGCACGCCGCTGCATGTGTCGGCATCGCCCTGGCTGCCGCTGCACCTTGCGCTGGGCATTGCCTCGTACGGCCTGTTCGGCGCTGCGGTGGTCCATGCCTGGCTGATCACGCGGGCCGAAAAGCAGATCCGCCTTGCCGCCGCCGAGCCGCAGAGCGGCGTGCCGCTGCTCACGCTCGAGCGGCTCACCTTCCGCTTCGTGATGGCCGGCTTCGTGCTGCTTTCCGCCACGCTGCTCGCGGGCCTGCTGTTCAGCGAAACGCTGTACGGCGCGAGCGTGCGCGGCTGGAAGTGGGACCACAAGACGGTGTTCTCGGTGCTCGCCTGGATCAGTTTCGCGGTGCTGCTGATCGGCCGGGTCCGCTTCGGATGGCGCGGCCGCACGGCGCGGCGCGTGCTGTATGCCGGCTCCGCCCTGCTGCTGCTGGCCTATGTGGGCTCGCGTTTCGTGCTCGAAGTGGTGCTGGCGCGCGGCGCGACATGAAATACCTGCTCGTTCTCGCGGTGCTCTGGGTGGCGATCTGGCTCTGGCGCAAGAACCGCCGGGAAGAAATGCGCGAGACCCTGCGCGAAGAGGCGGCGCGCGCGGCCAGGCGCCCGCCCGCAGCGCCGGCTTCGCCGCAGGCCATGCTGCGCTGCGCCCATTGCGGCTTGCACCTGCCTGCAAGCGATGCAATCGCGGGACCGGGCGGCGCGGTCTACTGCAGCGCGGCGCACCGCCAGGCCGCCGAGCGCGGCTGAGCGGGCGCGGCATCGATGAGCACAGCGCCAAGGGTGCATCCGTGAGTTCTTCCCCATGGTCGCGCGGCGAACCCGCCACCGACTGGAGCACGCTCGAGCCGGGCCCCGGCGAAAGCGCCGCGCTGCTGCGGCTGTGGCGCGGCTTCATGGCGGCGCGCTGCTTCGTTGCGCTGGTGCTCGTGCTGCTGCAGGGCGTGGCCATGGCGCTCGGCCAGACGGTGCAGCCGCTGGCCGTGGCGCTTTCGGCCGGCTACCTGGCTGCCACCTGGCTGGGCGCCCGCTACGCGCATTTCACGCCGCCGATCCGCGCCTTCGGCATGCTGTGGTTCCTCACCATCGGCATCGACCTGGGCACCTTCACCGCGCTGCAGGTGCTCCAGGGCGGCAGCATCAACTACACGCCGCTGTTCGCGCTGCCGGTGCTCATGAGCGCGGTGCTGGGCACGGTGACCGTGGGCCTGGGCACCACGGCCACGGTCACGCTGCTGCTGCTCGCCGATGCCGGCTGGCACTGGCTGCTGCAGCAGCCCGGCGATTCCTCCACCCGCTTCGTGCAGGCGGCGCTCACCGGCACCGGGCTCTTCGTGGTGGCCCTGCTGGCGCACGAGCTGGCGCGCCGGCTGGCCCGCGAGGAAGAAACCGCGCTGCGCAACCGAAGCAGCGCGCAGATGCAGGCGCAAGTCAACGACCTGGTGATCGAGACGCTGAGCGAAGGCGTGCTGGTGATCGACGCCGAAGGCATGGTGCATGCGGCCAATCCGGCGGCCGACGCGATCCTCGGCCAGGGGCTGGCCCGGCTCGGCCTGCCGTTCGCGCTGCATGCGCAGCCCGCCTGGCATGCGCTGGCTGCGCTGGCGCGCCAGACCTTTGCGCGGCGCGCGCCGCAAAGCGAGGAAATTCCGGTGGCGCAGGCGCGCGGCGCCGCGCGCGAGGTGCGCGTGCGCACGCGGCTCACGCCCACCAGCAGCCGGCACGTCGACAGCCTTTGCGTGATGTTCCTGCAGGACCTGCGCGAACTCGAGGCCCGCATCCGCACCGAGAAGCTGGCCGCGATGGGCCGGATGTCGGCCGCGGTGGCGCACGAGATCCGCAATCCGCTCGCGGCCATCACGCAGGCCAGCGCGCTGCTCAACGAAGACCTCACCGACCCCGCGCACCGCAAGCTGACCAGCATGGTGCAGCACAACGCGCAGCGGCTCGCACGCATCGTGGACGACGTGCTCGACGTCTCGCGCGCACGCCAGCAGCGCGTGCTTTCGCTCGGCGAGCAGGTCGTGCTCGATCCCGCGGTGCAGGCGCTGGCCGAAGAGTGGGTGCGCCAGACGCAGCGCCAGGGCGTGCTGATCGCGCTGGACGCCGCCGACGCCGAGGTGCGCTTCGATGTCGAGCACCTGCGCCGCCTGCTCGTGAACCTGCTGGACAACGCAGCGCGCTACGCGAGCAGCCGCGCGGGCGCGATCCAGGTCGTCACCACCACGCAGCGCGGCAGCGCCGGCCGCCCCAGCCTGCAGGTGTGGAGCGACGGCGCGCCGCTGGAGCCGGCGGTGCAGCGCCACCTGTTCGAGCCTTTTTTCTCATCCGAGAGCCGCTCCAGCGGGCTCGGCCTCTTCCTGTGCCGCGAGCTGTGCCGGCGCCACGGCGCCACCATCGGCTACGAGCGGCGCGCGCTGGTGGCGGGGGGGCCCGAGGGCAATGAATTCTTCGTCAGCTTTGCGCCGAGCGAAAACCGGCTGACACAATAGCGTTGTGAGCACTCCCCATCCCTCCATGCAGCGCCCGGCCAACATCCTGGTCATCGATGACGAGCCCGACCTGCGCACGCTGTACGAACTGACCCTGCTGCGCGAAGGCTATCGCGTCGAGGCCGCCGGCAGCGTGTCGGAAGCCTGGCAGCACCTGGAGGCGGGGCAGTTCGATGCGGTGATCACCGACATGCGGCTGCCCGATGGACAGGGCATGGAAATCATCCACCGCATCCAGAAGAACCAGCGCAGCGAGCGCTGCGTGGTGATGACGGCCTACGGCTCGGCCGAGAACGCGGTCGAGGCGCTGAAGGCCGGCGCCTTCGACTACCTGACCAAGCCGGTCGACCTGAAGCAGTTCCGCGCCGTGGTCGCGTCCGCGGTGCAGGCGCAGCAGGCAGCGCCGGCCAAGGCCTGGCAGGCGGCGCCCGCGGACCCGTTGCGCGCCGGCGCGCCGGCCGTTCCGGACAGCGGCGTCGCCGCGCTCGAGCGGCTGGTGGGCGACTCGGAGCCGATGCGCCTGGTCAAGTCGCGCATCGCCAAGGTGGCGCGCGGCATGGCGCCGGTGCTGGTGCGCGGCGAATCGGGCACCGGCAAGGAACTGGTGGCGCGCGCCGTGCATGCCTGCAGCCAGCGCAGCGAGGGCCCCTTCGTCGCGGTCAACTGCGGCGCCATTCCCGAGAACCTGCTCGAGGCCGAGTTCTTCGGCGCCCGCAAGGGCTCCTACACCGGCTCGTCGCAGGACCGCGACGGCTACTTCCAGGCCGCGCGCGGCGGCACGCTCTTTCTCGACGAAATCGGCGACCTGCCGCTGGCGATGCAGTCCAAGCTGCTGCGTGCGATCCAGGAGCGCAGCGTGCGCTCCATCGGCTCGACGCAGGAAGACGCGGTCGACGTGCGCATCGTGAGCGCCACCCACAAGGATCTCCATGCCGAAGTCCAGGCCGGCCGCTTCCGGCAGGACCTGTTCTACCGGCTCAACGTGATCGAGATCGCGGTACCCGCGCTGCGCGACCGGCGCGAGGACCTGCCCGCGCTTTGCGCCGCGCTGCTCGCGCGCATTGCGCAGGACGGCGGGCTGCCGGTGCCGCATCTTTCCGCCGAACTGCTGCGCCGCCTGGCCCAGCACCGGCTCGACGGCAACGTGCGGGAGCTCGAGAACCTGCTGCACCGCGCGGTGGCGCTCAACGACGGCGACGAACTGCACCTGGACCTGATGGCGCCGCGGCCGGAGGCTGCCGAGGCACCGGCCGAGACGGCCATCGCCGAACCCGCGCCCTCTTCTGCCGCCGCGGCCGGCGGCGAAGCGCCTCGGGCGGCCGCTGCGCCCGCCGCGGAATCCAAGCCTGTGGCGCCCGCCCTCCCCTCGGACCTGCAGGCCTACCTCGATCAGCAGGAGCGCGAGATCCTCGTGCGCGCGCTGCACGAAAGCGGCTTCAATCGAACGGCCGCCGCCGCGCGGCTCGGCATGAGCCTGCGCCAGATCCGCTACCGCATCGCGCGGCTGGGCATCACCACGCCCGGCGGCGACGAAGGTGCCAGCAGCACCAGCCATGCCGACGACTGAAGCACCGGCAAGCAACGACGACGGGCTCTGGCACGCCGGCTGGTACCGCTTTGCCAAGGCGCTGCGCTCGCCGAATTTCGGGCCCCGGCCCGCGGGCGCGCAGACCGACCTGATCGTGCTGCACTCCATCAGCCTGCCGCCCGGCGAATACGGCGGCGAGGCCGTGCAGCAGCTCTTCACCAACCAGCTCGACTGGGACGCGCACCCCTACTTCCAGTCGATCCGCGGCCTTGCGGTTTCCTCGCACTTCTATGTGCGGCGCAACGGCGAGCTCTGGCAGTTCGTGAGCTGCGACGATCGCGCCTGGCATGCCGGCGTGTCGTCGTGGCGCGGCCGCGAGAACTGCAACGACGACTCCATCGGCATCGAGCTCGAAGGCCTCGAAGGCCAGCCCTTCGAAGAAGCACAGTACGAGGCGCTGGCCAGCCTCTGCCCCGCCATCGCGCAGCACTACGCCATCGCGCACATCGCCGGCCACGAGCACATTGCGCCAGGCCGAAAACAGGACCCCGGCGCCGGCTTCGATTGGCAATTGCTGCGCGGGCACCTCGGCTGGAGTCCACAGATGTTTCCTCCGCAGGTGGTGCAGCGCTAATTTTTTCAATCGCGCGGCGCCTCGCGATGCGCCGGTCCCGCGGCGCAGCAATGAGAAAATTGCAGCCGCTGCATGCAGCAACCATGCGCCCTGCAAGCCCAAATCGGCCTGCAAGCCACGGCCCATGCGGGTTGCGACAACATAGGCCAGTATTCATGCGGCATCGACGGCCGTGACCTAGGCCGAAAGAAATATCGGCCAGGGTTGTATCCACTGGAAAACGCTACATCTAGTGGGTTGTACACCCCTCAGACCCTAGATATAGTGTCCTCCGTCCGGTCAACAACGCCGGCGCGACGCCCAACCAAGGCGTTGCCATCCAACAAGAATTGCCAACCGAGAGGAAGCGAATGCAAACAGCCCTGAACACCCCATCGACCTCGCGTGCCGTTCCCTCCACGCCCACGCAGCAGCAGCGCGACACCGCCGGCTCGCCCGCCGGACAGAACCTCGCGCACTACCAGATCATCCGCCGCAACGGCGCCGTGGTTCCCTTCGAACCCAACAAGATCGCCATCGCGATGATGAAAGCCTTCCTGGCCGTGCACGGCACCCAGGGCGCGGCTTCGGCCAGCGTGCGCGAAACGGTCGACGCGCTCACGCAAGGCGTGATCCGCGCCATGGTGCGTTCGCGTCCGGGCGGCGGCACCTTCCACATCGAAGACGTGCAGGACCAGGTCGAACTCGGCCTGATGCGCGGCGGCCACCACGAGATCGCGCGCGCCTACGTGCTCTACCGCGAGCGCCGCACGCAAGAGCGTTCCAAGCAGGTCGAGCAGGAAGCACCCGCCACGCCCACGCTGCACGTGCTGGACAACGGCGAACGCGTCGCGCTCGACCTGAACCAGCTCAAGGGCCTGATCGAATCGGCCTGCGAAAACCTGGGCGACAGCATCACCGCCGCGCCGATCGTCGCCGAGACCATGCGCAACCTGTACGACGGCGTGCCGCTCGACGAGGTCTACAAGGCCTCGATCCTGGCGGCCCGCACGCTGATCGAAAAAGACCCCGACTACACCTTCGCGACCGCCCGCCTGCTGCTGCACACGATCTTCAAGGAGATCATCGGCCGCGAAGTGATGCCCGCCGAGCGCGCCACCGCCTACGCCGACTACTTCCCGCAGTTCATCAAGAAGGGCGTCGAGAACGACCTGCTCGACGAGAAGCTGCTGCAGTACGACCTGCCGCGCCTGGGCGCCGCGCTCAAGGCCGAACGCGACAACCAGTTCGACTACCTCGGCCTGCAAACGCTGTACGACCGCTACTTCCTGCACGTGCGCAAGTCGCGCATCGAACTGCCGCAGGCCTTCTTCATGCGCGTGGCCATGGGCCTGTCGCTCGGCGAAATCGACCGCGAGGCCCGCGCCATCGAGTTCTACGAGGTGCTGTCGTCCTTCGACTTCATGTCGAGCACGCCCACCCTGTTCAACGCCGGCACGCTGCGCTCGCAGCTGTCCAGCTGCTACCTGACCACCGTGCCCGACGACCTGGACGGCATCTACGAATCGATCAAGGAAAACGCGCTGCTCTCCAAGTTCGCGGGCGGCCTGGGCAACGACTGGACCCGCGTGCGCGCGCTCGGCAGCCACATCAAGGGCACCAACGGCGAATCGCAGGGCGTGGTGCCCTTCCTCAAGGTGGTCAACGACACGGCCGTGGCCGTGAACCAGGGCGGCAAGCGCAAGGGCGCCGTCTGCACGTACCTGGAAACCTGGCACCTCGACATCGAGGAGTTCCTGGAACTGCGCAAGAACACCGGCGACGACCGCCGCCGCACGCACGACATGAACACCGCCAACTGGATCCCCGACCTCTTCATGCGCCGCGTGATGGAAAAGGGCACCTGGACGCTGTTCTCGCCCTCCAACGTGCCCGACCTGCACGACCTGTTCGGCGCCGACTTCGAGAAGGCGTATGTCGCCTACGAAGAAAAGGCCGCGCGCGGCGAGATCAAGCCTGCCCGCACCATCCAGGCCTCGGACCTGTGGCGCAAGATGCTCACGATGCTGTTCGAGACCGGCCATCCCTGGATCACGTTCAAGGACGCCTGCAACGTGCGCTCGCCGCAGCAGCACGCCGGCGTGGTGCACTCGTCGAACCTGTGCACCGAGATCACGCTGAACACCAGCGACACCGAAACCGCCGTCTGCAACCTGGGTTCGGTGAACCTGCTGCAGCACCTGAAGGACGGCAAGGTCGACCAGGAAAAGCTCAAGCGCACCATCTCGACCGCGATGCGCATGCTCGACAACGTGATCGACATCAACTACTACGCCGTGAAGAAGGCGCGCGACTCGAACCTGCGCCACCGCCCGGTCGGCCTGGGCCTGATGGGCTTCCAGGACGCGCTGTACGAACTGCGCATTCCCTACGCTTCGCAGGAAGCCGTGCAGTTTGCCGACGAGTCGATGGAAGCCATCTGCTACCACGCCTACTGGGCCTCGACCGAGCTGGCCCGCGAACGCGGCAAGTACTCGAGCTACAAGGGCTCGCTGTGGGACAAGGGGATCCTTCCGATCGACACGCTCGACCTGCTCGAAAAAGCCCGCGGCGGCTACGTCGAAGTGGACCGCTCGGCCACGCTCGACTGGGAGGCCCTGCGCCAGAAGATCAAGGCCGACGGCATGCGCAATTCCAACTGCGTGGCCATCGCCCCGACCGCGACCATCTCGAACATCATCGGCGTCGACGCTTCCATCGAGCCCTGCTTCGGCAACCTCTCGGTCAAGTCGAACCTGTCGGGCGAATTCACCGTCATCAACCACTACCTGGTGCGCGACCTGAAGCGCCTGGGCCTGTGGGACGACGTGATGGTGATGGACCTGAAGCACTTCGACGGTTCGCTGCGTCCGATCGACCGCGTGCCGCAGGACGTGAAGGCGCTCTACGCCACCGCGTTCGAAGTCGAGACCACCTGGCTGGTCGAAGCCGCAGCGCGCCGCCAGAAGTGGATCGACCAGGCGCAGTCGCTCAACATCTACATGGCCGGCGCATCGGGCAAGAAGCTCGACGACACCTACAAGCTCGCATGGCTGCGCGGCCTGAAGACCACCTACTACCTGCGCACGCAGAGCGCGACGCACGCCGAGAAATCCACCGTGCAGTCGGGCCGCCTCAACGCGGTGTCGTCGGGCAGCGATGCCTCTTCGGGCATGAGCGCACTCGAAGCCGCAGCTGCCGCAGCGAAGGCGCAGATGAGTGCAATGCCTGCCACCGACATCGCGTTCTGCGGCGTCGACGATCCGACTTGCGAAGCATGCCAATGACGCGCGAGTGAAGCGAGAGAGGTGCATGCACGACGCGCGGACCCTCAGTCGATCACGGCATCGACTGACATCGCGCGATGCATGAGAGCAACATAACAACCACATAAATGGAGCGCGACGTGAACGAGCACTTTGCAACTCACATCGTTGCTCCGATAATTGAGCATTGGATTTTTCTATGTTGACCTGGGACGAAGAAGTCAAGCCCTCCTTATCAAAGGATATGCAACAAGGATTGCAGCAACACCACGCATCGACCAGCGGCCTGTCCGCAGGCCGACCGGTGGATGCTCCGACTTCGTCGATTGCACAACAGCCCGTGGCACCCGCCGCGGCGCAGCGCGTCAAGGCTTCCGACAAGCGCATCATCAACGGCCAGACCGACGTCAACCAGCTGGTGCCGTTCAAGTACAAGTGGGCCTGGGAAAAATACCTCGCCACCTGCGCCAACCACTGGATGCCGCAAGAAGTGAACATGACGCGCGACATCGCGCTCTGGAAAGACCCGAACGGCCTGACCGAAGACGAGCGCCGCATCGTCAAGCGCAACCTCGGCTTCTTCGTGACCGCCGACTCGCTGGCCGCCAACAACATCGTGCTGGGCACCTACCGCCACATCACGGCGCCCGAATGCCGCCAGTTCCTGCTGCGCCAGGCCTTCGAGGAAGCGATCCACACGCACGCCTACCAGTACATCGTCGAGTCGCTCGGCCTGGACGAGAGCGAGATCTTCAACGCCTACAACGAAGTGCCGTCGATCCGCGAGAAGGACCAGTTCCTGATCCCGTTCATCGACGCCATCAGCGACCCGAACTTCAAGACCGGCACGCACGAGACCGACCAGACCCTGCTCAAGTCGCTCATCGTGTTCGCCTGCCTGATGGAGGGCCTGTTCTTCTACGTCGGCTTCACGCAGATCCTTGCGCTCGGCCGCCAGAACAAGATGACCGGCGCCGCCGAGCAGTACCAGTACATCCTGCGCGACGAGTCGATGCACTGCAATTTCGGCATCGACCTGATCAACCAGCTCAAGCTCGAGAACCCCGGCCTCTGGACCCCCGAGTTCAAGGCCGAGATCAAGGCCCTCTTCCTGAAGGCCGTCGAGCTCGAGTACAAATACGCCGAAGACACCATGCCGCGTGGCGTGCTCGGCATGAACGCCTCCATGTTCAAGGGCTACCTGCGCTACATCGCCAACCGGCGCGCGCAGCAGATCGGCCTCGAAACGCTCTTCCCGAACGAGGAAAACCCGTTCCCCTGGATGAGCGAAATGATTGACCTGAAGAAAGAGCGCAATTTCTTCGAAACCCGCGTGATCGAATACCAGTCGGGTGGTGCGCTCTCCTGGGATTGAATCGAATCTTTCGACAAGAATTAATGAATTCAAGAATTGCCCTTGCCACCGATCGCGCCGAAGAGCGCGGCATGGACGAGGGCTCAGGTGTTCATGGTGCTGGAGCTCAGATTCCAACGCCATGGATCGCTTCACGCTACCAACGTGCGTGGAGTGCTTCAATAGGTTGATTTTTTCAACTTGATCAAGGAGAAATAGAAATGGCAACTGCAAAGAAAGCGCCGGCTAAGAAAGCCGCTGCAAAGAAGGCTCCGGCAAAGAAGGTCGCGGCCGCTAAGAAGGCTCCCGCCAAGAAGGTAGCTGCGAAGAAGGCTCCGGCCAAGAAGGTCGCAGCGAAGAAGGTAGCCGCCAAGAAGGCGCCTGCGAAGAAGGTAGCCGCCAAGAAGGCAGCTCCGGCAAAGAAGGCCGCTGCCAAGAAGGCTCCGGCGAAGAAGGCCGCAGCGAAGAAGGCTCCTGCCAAGAAGGCGGCGGCGAAGAAGGCTCCGGCAAAGAAGGCCGCTGCCAAGAAGGCCCCTGCGAAGAAGGCTGCCGCCAAGAAGGCTCCTGCCAAAAAGGCTGCGGCCAAGAAAGCCGCGAAAAAGCCCGCTGCCAAGCCTGCCGCTGCTGCCAAGAAGCCTGCTGCCAAGAAGGCTGCCAAGGCTCCTGCCGTAGCGCCTGCTCCTGCTGCGCAAACGACGCTGAACCCCCAGGCAGCCTGGCCGTTTCCGACGGCCAGCAAGCCCTGAGTCTGCTCAGCAGCCTTGACGGCAAAAAACCCGGCACCTCACGGTGCCGGGTTTTTTTTATGGGCGCCTGCCAGCGGGCAGCTCAGAGGCCCAGCGCCTTCAGGTCGATCTGGTAGTTCTGCGGCCCGCGCTGCGCGATCTTGAGCGCGCCGATGCGGTTGCCGAGCGCCGCGCACTGCGCAAGCGGCCATTCCTTCTCGAGGCCGAACAAGAGCGCGCCGCGCCAGGCATCGCCGCAACCGGTGGGCTCGACCACCGCCGTCGGCGTCACGCCCGGCACATGCTCGCGCTCGCCGTCGATCCAGACCTCGCAGCCTTCCGCCGCCAGCGTGACGACCAGGCCGCGCACGCGCTTCGAGATCTCGGCCAGGCTCCAGCCGGTGCGCTGCGACAGCATCTTGCCTTCGTAGTCGTTGACGACGACCCAGCTCGCCAGGTCGACGAAGTGCTTGAGCGCCTCGCCGTCGAACATCGGCAGGCCCTGGCCCGGATCGAACACGAACGGAATACCGGCCGCGGCGAACTGCTCCGCATGCTGCAGCATCGCCTCGCGGCCGTCGGGCGCGATGATGCCGACGCGGATGTCTTCACGCGCGGCAATCTTCGTGAGGTGCGCCTGCTGCATCGCACCGGGGTGGAACGCGGTGATCTGGTTGTTGTCGACGTCGTTCATGATCATCGCCTGCGCGGTGAAGGTGTCGTCGAGCTGGCGCACGAACTCGGTGCTGATGCCCAGCATGCGCATGCGCTCCAGGTAGTCGGCGCCGTCGCTGCCGAGGGTGGCCATCGGCAGTGCGGTGCCGCCCAGCGCATTGAGGCTGTAGGCGATGTTGCCGGCACAGCCGCCGAAGTCGCGCCGCAGGCCCGGCACGAGGAACGACACATTGAGGATGTGCAGCTGGTCCGGAAGGATCTGGTCGGCGAACCGGCCCTCGAAGGTCATGATGGTGTCGAACGCGAGGGAACCGCAAATCACTGCTGCCATGGGTGAGCCGTTGGGTAGGAATGGGTGGATGAATGAAAAGGCGGGCGCGAGCCAGGCCTCAAGGATAGAACGCTTCGACGCGGTAGCCTGCAATGGGCGGCAGCGCGGCCGCCTCCGCTGCCGACAAGCTCAGCGGCAATGACGCGGCCTGGTCGGAGCGCGCCGCAAGCACCGCCGGTGCGCCGTAGTCCGCCGCCATCAGCACGCGTCGCACCACGGCGCGCTCCTGCGTGTCGAGCAACGAAAGCTCGATGGCCGGCATGGCCAGGGGAACGGCCGCGCCATTGCGCAGCGTGAAGCTGAGCCGGTAGTCGCTGTTGCCGGTTTTTTCGCGCGCGAAGGCCGCGCCCTCGATCACGATGTCGCCGATCTGCCGCAGCGCGGTGAGCTCGCAGCCGGTCACGCGGCACAGGCCCGCGAATGCGGGACGCAGGTTCGGCTGGCGCGCAACGATGCCGTCGCGTTCGTGGCGCAGGACCTGCACGACCAGAAGCAGGACGGCAAGCACGGCCAGCAGCCAGAGCCAGCGCCGCACCCCAGGCCGCTGCCAGACACCCGCAATGTCACGGCCCGAGTTCTCGTTGCCGTCGGAAAAAGGAAGCCGCTCCGAATCTTCCGCATCGCCGCGGACCGACGGCAGAGGCGAAGGGAGCAGGCCCGGCTCGGGCTCGCTCGCCTCCCGCACCATCGAGGCTGACATCTTTGCGGCGGCGCGCTCGTCGCGCGCCTTGGCGCTCGCAATCTTGGCCGACTTGATGCGGGCCCGGCGCAGCGCCTTTTGCATCTGCACCTGGTCGCGGTCTTGTTCGGGCGCGTGCTTTTCGTCTTCCTCGCTGGCCGTTGCCGCCATCTCGCGCGCCTTGAGGCGCAGGGCCGGCAACGGCGGTGCGGGCGGGGGCGGCGGCGAAGGCGGGGCCGCCAGATTCAGGTCGATGTTCGGAAACGGCGGCAGCGAACTCGCCGGCGGCCGCCATTCGGGCTCGTTGGCTTCGAAGTCGGTCCACAGCTCGTCGGCGACGATGCCGTGCGCCGGCAAGGCGAAGGTGGGCGCGGGCGTGGAGACAGGTGCCGATGCAGGCACGGGCTCCGGTGTTGGCGGCGGCTCGGCCTCGGAAGCCGCAGCCTCCGGCGGTTCGCGATCCTCGGGTTCGTCGTCGAAGAAATCCGCGTCTTCGATCGCATCGGAGGAGGACGGCGGCTCGGTCGGCGCGGCGGGTGCCGGCGCGGGGGGAGGCGCAGCGCTCGCGGCCGGCGGGCCATCGGGCGCCTCGTGCAGGTCGAGCGTGGCGTCGAACACGTGACTGCAGCGTCCGCAGCGCACCCAGCCATCCGAAATGCGAAGCTGGTCGCGCACCACCTTGAAGGTGGTGGCACAGGCGGGGCAGCGCGTGACGAGGCTCATGACGGGGCGATTGTAGGGTTGGGCCCTCGCCGCGCCAGTGGGATCAAACGCGAAACGGCAGGCGCGTGCGTCCTCAGCAGCGCGCCGTCATGAGGATCCAGCCGTCCTCGCTGTCGCTGACTTCGAGCGCGGCATAAGGCGCATAGGCTTCCTTCAGCTCGTCGGCCTGGCGCTCGAGGATGCCGGCCAGCACCAGCGATCCACCGGGCGCCACGTGGCTGCGCAGCAGTGGCGCAAGCACCTTGAGTGGCGTGGCCAGGATGTTGGCCAGCACGGTGCCGTAGTTGCCCTTGGCCGCTTCGGGCAGGCCGGCGTTCAGGCGCACGCCGTTGGCTTCGGCGTTGAGGCGGGTCGACGACACTGCCGCCTCGTCGATGTCGACGGCATCGATGTCGGTCGCGCCGAACTTCGCCGCGCCAATGGCCAGGATGCCGGAGCCGCAGCCGTAGTCGAGCACGCGCTGGCCGGCGAACGAACCCTGCCTTGCGATCCAGCGCAGGCACATGCGCGTGGTGGGATGGGTGCCGGTGCCAAAGGCCAGCCCCGGGTCGAGCCGCATCACCTGCCTTGCCTGCGCGGGCGGCTCATGCCAGGTGGGCACGATCCAGAATTCGGGCGTGATCTCGACCGGCGCGAACTGCGATTGCGTGAGCCGCACCCAGTCCTGCTCGGGCACCGGTGCCACGCCGAGCACCGCGCAGCCTTCGAAGAAGTCCTGCAGCGCAAGCACCGACGCCGCCTCTTTCGCAAGCGCTTCATCGGCAAACAGCGCAATCACGCGCGAACGCTGCCAGCCTTCCTTGGGCGGCGGCATGCCGGGCTCGCCGAACAGCGCCTGCTCCGCATCGGTCTGCGCATCGGCGTCTTCCACCGACACGCTCAGCGCATCGAGTGCGTCGAGCGCGTCGCTGACCGTTTCGACCCGGTCTTCCGGCGCCATCAGGCGAAGTTCGAACATGGCGTCGTTTCGTGGGTCAGCGCTTGTGCGCCGCCAGCCACTCTTCCAGATAGTGGATGTTGGTGCCGCCGCTCATGAACTTGGCGTCGACCATCAGCTCGCGGTGCAGCGGGATGTTGGTCTGGATGCCTTCGATCACGGTTTCGTTCAGCGCCGTGCGCATGCGCGCCATGGCCTGCTCGCGCGTGTCGCCGTAGACGATGATCTTGCCGATCATCGAGTCGTAGTTGGGCGGCACGAAGTAGTTGGTGTACGCATGCGAATCGACGCGCACGCCAGGGCCGCCCGGCGGGTGCCACATGGTGATGCGGCCCGGCGACGGCGTGAACTTCCAGGCGTCCTCGGCGTTGATGCGGCACTCGATGGCGTGGCCGCGCATCTCGATCTGGCGCTGCGTGAACGGCAGCTTCTCGCCGGCCGCCACCATGATCTGCGTCTTCACGATGTCGATGCCGGTGGTGAACTCGGTCACCGGGTGCTCCACCTGCACGCGCGTGTTCATCTCGATGAAATAGAACTCGCCGTTCTCGTAGAGGAACTCGAAGGTGCCGGCGCCTCGGTAGCCGATCTTCTTGCAGGCCGCGGCGCAGCGCTCGCCGATCTTCTCGATCAGCTTGCGCGGGATGCCGGGTGCCGGCGATTCCTCGATCACCTTCTGGTGGCGCCGCTGCATGGAGCAGTCGCGCTCGCCCAGGTAGACCGCGTTCTTGTGCTTGTCGGCCAGGATCTGGATCTCGACGTGGCGCGGGTTCTGGAGAAACTTCTCCATGTACACGGCCGGATTGCTGAATGCAGCGCCGGCTTCCGCCTTGGTCATCTGGATCGCGTTGATCAGCGCGGCCTCGGTGTGCACCACGCGCATGCCGCGGCCACCGCCGCCGCCGGCCGCCTTGATGATGACCGGGTAGCCGATGGCGCGGGCAATGCGCTTGTTGGTGGTGGCGTCGTCCGAGAGCTCGCCCTCGGAGCCCGGCACGCACGGCACGCCGGCCTTGATCATGGCCTGCTTGGCCGAGACCTTGTCGCCCATGACACGGATGTTTTCAGGCGTCGGGCCGATGAACTGGAAACCGCTCTGCTCCACGCGCTCGGCGAAATTCGCGTTCTCGCTCAGGAAGCCGTAGCCGGGGTGGATGGCCTCGGCGTCGGTCACCTCGGCCGCCGAGATGATGGCCGGCATGTTGAGATAGCTCAGCGACGAGGGCGCCGGGCCGATGCACACGGCCTCCTGCGCAAGCTTGACGTACTTTGCGTCGCGGTCGGCTTCGGAATAGACCATCACGGCCTTGATGCCGAGCTCGCTGCAGGCGCGCTGGATCCGGAGGGCGATTTCCCCCCGGTTTGCAACCAGGATCTTCTTGAACATGGTCACTCGATGATGAACAGTGGCTGGCCGTATTCGACCGCCTGACCGTTTTCGCCGAGGATCTGGGTGATCGTGCCGGACTTGTCAGCTTCGATTTCGTTGAGGATCTTCATCGCTTCGATGATGCAGACCGTGTCGCCCTCGTTGACCTTGCTGCCGATCTCGACGAAGGCCGGGGCACCCGGGCTGGAAGAGCGGTAGAAAGTACCCACCATCGGCGACTTGATCGCATGGCCGGCGGGTGCCGCTTCAGGTGCGGGGGCGCTGGGAAGCGCGGGTGCTGCCGGTGCGCCGGCGGCAGGAGCAGCAGCGGGTGCAGCCGCCACGGTCTGTACATATTGCACCGGGGCAGCGCCGCCGCCCTTGACGATGCGAACCTTGCCTTCGGTTTCAGTGATTTCCAGTTCGGAAATATTGGATTCCGACACCAAATCGATCAGTGTCTTGAGTTTGCGCAGATCCATGGAGCTCCAGTGCCGACTTTGCCGGTCAATAGGATGTAACTTGTCTGAAAATCGGTGATTTTCAGCGATTGGCGGCTAATGCCGAGTGTGTATCTGATTCTAACCGTGAACCAGTTCACGCCGCCAAGCGTCCAGGTCGGCCGCTTCGAGCTTGCCCATTTTACGGGCCGCCACTTCGCCCGTGCCGTTCAGGACCAGCGTGAACGGCAACCCGCCGCCCGTGTTGCCGAGATTCTTGACCAGCTCCGTGCCCTGCAGGCCGGCCAGGCCCGTGGGGTAGCTGACCGGCGTCTTCTGCAGGAACTTGCGCACCGCGCTCGGCTGATCGATGGCCAAACCAACGACTTGCCAGCCGTTCGCGCCATTTTCGCGGAAGAAGCGGTCGATCATCGGCATTTCTTCCACGCACGGCGGACACCACGTGGCCCAGAAGTTGAGCAGCAGCGGTTTGCCGCGCAAATCGGAAAACACCAGTTCGCCGCCCTCGGGCCGCTCGAAGCGCTGCGTCCAGAAGCTTGCGGCCAGCACTTCGCCCTTCGGGCTGCTGCTGCCGCGCTCACGCCACCATGCGCCGCCCAGTCCGGCCGCAGCGGCCGCGACCGCCACGCCGCCATAAAGGAGGCCTCGCCGTGTGGGCGAAGAAGTCATTCACTTGTCCTTTTCACTTTCGATCAGCCGGCGCAGCGCCGCGAGGTCGCCACGCGGCGTGCGGCCCTGGGCGTCGGGCCGGAGCGCGCCGCGCAGGTCGTCGAGGTCGTACACCAGCAGGTGCACCCCGATTTCCTCGCCCAGCGCGCGGCTTGCGGCATGCACGCTCAGCGCTTCCACCTGCTCGCCGTGAAACCCGGTGACCATGCGCGGCTCGTAGTCCACGTGGTGGTCGATCAGGGCAATCTCGGCCGACTTGGAATCATCGCAGAACAATTGAATATAAATGTCTGACAGCCGCGTGGCGGTGCCGTGCCAGACGGCGCCGCCCACATGCGGGCGGAACGCCGCCATGCGCTCCATCCATTCGAGCGCGAGCAGCCGCAGCGCACGCAGTTCCTGTGGCTGGGTGTCGGCGCAATAGAGCGCGATGTAGTCGCGCACCTCGGCCTCCACCTCGTCGTTGTTCGGCAGCGCCGTGCGCGAGGACAGGCCCAGGTCGCGCAGCGCCCGGCGCTTGGCCGGGCCGTACTCCAGCCCCTCCTCGACGACGAGGCGGGCTGCGGCGGCGGCAATCTCGCGCTTGGTGGACGTGTCCATCGGGACATTTTGCCCGCAGTACGGCGCCCCTCGCACAAACATCAGTACAGGGGACGAGGACGGGAGCGCGGACACCGCTTGCCGCCTCCCTAGAATCGGCCGATGCACATTCATATTCTTGGCATCTGCGGCACGTTCATGGGCGGATTGGCCGCCCTGGCACGCGAGGCAGGCCACCGGGTCACGGGCTGCGACGCCGGCGTGTACCCGCCCATGAGCGACCAGCTCCGGTCGCTCGGCATCGACCTGATCGAGGGCTTCGGCGCGGACCAGCTCGCGCTTTCACCCGACGTCTTCGTGGTCGGCAACGTGGTTTCGAGGGCCCGGCTGGCTGACGGCACGCCCAAGTTTCCGCTGATGGAAGCCATCCTCGACGCCGGCAGGCCCTACACCAGCGGACCGCAGTGGCTGGCCGAGCATGTGCTGCAGGGCCGCCATGTTCTGGCCGTGGCCGGCACCCACGGCAAGACGACCACCACCTCGATGCTGGCCTGGGTGCTCGAACAGGGCGGCAAGGCGCCGGGCTTCCTTGTGGGCGGGGTGCCGCTGGACTTCGGCGTCTCGGCGCGGCTCGGCAACGGTTCGGCCTTCGTCATCGAGGCCGACGAGTACGACACGGCCTTCTTCGACAAGCGCAGCAAGTTCGTGCACTACCGCCCGCGCACCGCGGTCCTCAACAACCTGGAGTTCGACCACGCCGACATCTTCGACGACCTGGCCGCGATCGAACGCCAGTTCCATCACCTCGTGCGCACGGTGCCGGGAACCGGCCGGCTGGTGGTGAACGCCACCGAGGAAAGCCTGCAGCGCGTGCTGGCAGAGGGCTGCTGGAGCGAACTGGCGCGCTTCGGCGCCGGCGGTCCGAACAGCGGATGGCAGGCCCGCGGCACGCATGACGCCTTCGACGTGCTGCGCCAGGGCGAGGCGGTCGGCCGGGTCGAGTGGGAGCTCTCGGGCCTGCACAACCAGATGAACGCGCTGGCCGCCATCGCGGCGGCAGAGCATGTGGGCGTGGCGCCGGCCGATGCGGCCCGCGCGCTCGGCAGCTTCAGGAGCGTGCGCCGGCGCATGGAGCTGCGCGGCAGCGTCGAGCGCAGCGGCGGCGCGATCACCGTCTACGACGATTTCGCCCACCATCCCACCGCCATCCGCACCACGCTCGACGGGCTGCGCAAGAAGCTCGACGACGCCGGCCGGCAGGGCGAGCGCATCCTCGCGGCCTTCGAGCCGCGCAGCAACACGATGAAGCTGGGCGTCATGGCGGCGCAGCTGCCGTGGAGCCTGGAAGCGGCCGACCTGTCGTTCTGCCACACGGCCGGCCTCGACTGGGACGCCGCCGCGGCCCTGGCCCCGATGGGCGAGCGCGCGCAGGTGGCCGGTGCCATCGAACCGCTGGTGGCGCAGATCGTCGCGGCGGCGCGGCCCGGCGACCACATCGTCTGCATGAGCAACGGCGGCTTCGGCGGCGTGCACGACAAATTGCTTGCAGCGCTGCGCGCGGCCAGCGCAGCATGACGGCCATGCGCGCCCGCGAACTGATCGAGAGCCTGAAGCTGCAGCCCCACCCCGAGGGTGGCTGGTACAGCGAGGTGTTCCGCTCGGCGGCGAGCGTCGTTCCCACCGACGGCCGCACGCCGCGCAGCGCGCTCACCAGCATCTACTTCCTGCTCGAGGCCGGACAGCATTCGCGCTGGCACCGGGTGCTGTCGGATGAAGTGTGGGTGCACCTGGAAGGCGTGCCGCTGGCGCTCTGGACCTGCGATGCCGCGCTGCGCACGGCGCCGGCCCATGTGCGCCTGGGCCCGGTCGATGCGCACGGCACGCGCCCCCAGCATGTGGTGCCGGCCGGCCAGTGGCAGGCCGCCCGGCCGATCCAGGGCCACGCGAGCGGCGACTACACGCTGGTCGCCTGCATGGTCGGCCCGGGCTTCGACTTCGCCGACTTCTCCCTGGTGCCGCCGGACAGCGATGAAGCCGCCGCCATGCGGCACCACTGGCCGGACCTGGCCGGGATGCTTTGACCCTGTTGTTCAGCCCCGGCGCTGCTTGATCGCCTGCGACAGGGTGTCCAGCACCTGCACCGAGTCGTCCCAGCCCAGGCAGGCGTCGGTGATGCTCTTGCCGTATTCGAGGCCTGAGAGCTGGTCCTTGCCCGGCGTGAACTTCTGCGCGCCGGCCTGCAGGTGGCTTTCGACCATCACGCCGAAGACGCGGTTCGAACCCCCGGCGATCTGGCCGGCGATGTCCTTGGCCACGTCGATCTGCTTCTGGTGCTGCTTGGAGCTGTTGGCGTGGCTGCAGTCGACCATCAGCGTGGGCGGCAGCTTGGCGGCCTCGAGGTCCTTGCAGGCGGCCTCGACGCTGGCCGCGTCGTAGTTGGGCGCCTTGCCGCCGCGCAGGATCACGTGGCAGTCGCGGTTGCCGTTGGTCTGCACGATCGCGACCTGGCCGTTCTTGTGCACCGAGAGAAAGTGGTGGCCGCGCGCCGCCGCCTGGATGGCGTCGGTGGCGATGCGGATGTTGCCGTCGGTGCCGTTCTTGAAGCCGATGGGCGCCGACAGGCCCGAGGCCAGTTCGCGGTGCACCTGGCTTTCGGTGGTGCGCGCGCCGATCGCGCCCCAGGCGATCAGGTCGCCGATGTACTGCGGCGAGATCACGTCGAGGAACTCGCTGCCCGCCGGCAGGCCGAGCCGGTTGATGTCGATCAGCAGCTGGCGCGCCATGCGCAGGCCTTCGTCGATGCGGTAGCTCTCGTCCAGGTACGGGTCGTTGATGAGGCCCTTCCAGCCGACCGTGGTGCGCGGCTTCTCGAAGTACACGCGCATCACGATCTCGAGCGTGCCGGCGTACTTTTCGCGTTCCACCTTGAGGCGGCGGGCGTATTCGAGCGCCGCGGCCGGGTCGTGGATCGAGCACGGGCCCATGACCACCAGCAGCCGGTCGTCCTTGCCCGCCATGATGTTGTGGATGCTGCGGCGGGTGCCTTCGATCAGCGTCTCGACCGGCGTGCCGCGGATCGGGAAGAAGCGGATCAGGTGTTCGGGAGGGGGCAGCACGTTGATGTCCTTGATGCGTTCGTCGTCGGTCTTGCTGGTTTTTTCGACGCTCGCATACCAGCTGTCGCTGGCGGGGGCAGTGTTCGTGCTCATGGTGCTTTCCTTGTTGGAGTGGATATCGTCAGGGCATAAAAAAACCGCCGGGGCTCGAGGCGCCGGCGGTTTTGGGAGGGTGTTCGTTTGCTTTACGCGCTCGCCTCTCGTCCGCCGGAAACCGGGAACCAAAAGTAGGCAAAGAAGTAAGCGCGGAGGGCGGACATGTGGGCGGAATGTAGCACGGAAAACGAAGAGCCGGGAAAAAGGCCCGGCTCCGAAGGGCTCAGCGGTAGCCGGATTCGTTGGGGTTGTGGATGATCCAGATCAGGTTGCCGCTGGAGTAGTCGCCCATGCCGCCGCCCGCGAAGACCAGGCGGCCCTGGCCCTTGTAGGTCATCTCGTAGCGGTGGCGGTCGCTGCCGAAATAGAACGGAATGAAGGCCTTGCCCGTGACGTAGGCGCCCTGGTCGGTCGGCGGACCGGCCAGGTCGGTGACCTGCTTGGCGCTCATGCCGATCTGCAACCGCGTGAACCTGCTGTTGCGCGCGGGGTTGCCGGTGATCTCGCCTTCGTAGCCATTCAGGCCCTTGACGGTGCGGCCGCTGCCGGCTTCGACCTTGGAGGAATCGACCACGTTGCCCTGGGCATCCATGCCCGCCTTGGCGCCGCCGCGGGCCGGTGCTGCCGGCGCGGCAGCGGGTGCCGCCGCGGGCTGGCTGCCGCCCGAGCCGCCGCGCGAAGCGCAGCCTGCGGTTGCGAGTGCCACTGCGGCAGCCGCGGCCCACAGGGCCGCAGACGAATTGATCCTGATCCTCTTCATCGAATGCTCCTCTTTGTAAAAATCGAGGAGCGGAGCTTAGCAAGGCCTCAGGCCGTTCCGCCTACGGTCAAACCATCGATGCGCAGGGTGGGCTGGCCGACGCCGACCGGCACGCTCTGGCCTTCCTTGCCGCAGGTGCCCACGCCCGAATCGAGCTTCATGTCGTTGCCGATCATGGTCACGCGGGTGAGCGCGTCGGGGCCGTTGCCCACGATGGTCGCGCCCTTGACCGGGTACTGGATCTTGCCGTTCTCGACCCAGAAGGCCTCGCTGGCCGAGAACACGAACTTGCCGCTCGTGATGTCGACCTGCCCGCCGCCGAAGTTGGTGGCGTACAGGCCCTTCTTGATGCTGGCCACGATTTCCTTCGGGTCCTTGTCGCCGCCGAGCATGTAGGTGTTGGTCATGCGCGGCATCGGCACGTGGGCGTAGCTCTCGCGGCGGCCGTTGCCCGTGGGCTTGACCTTCATGAGGCGCGCGTTGAGCGAATCCTGGATGTAGCCCTTGAGGATGCCGTCCTCGATGAGCACGTTGCGCTGGCTCGCGTTGCCTTCGTCGTCGACGTTCAGCGAGCCGCGGCGGTCGGCAATGGTGCCGTCGTCGAGCACCGTCACGCCCTTGGCCGCCACGCGCTGGCCGATGCGGCCCGAGAACGCGCTCGAGCCCTTGCGGTTGAAGTCGCCTTCCAGGCCGTGGCCGATGGCTTCGTGCAGCAGGATGCCGGGCCAGCCGGAGCCGAGCACCACGGTCATCTCGCCAGCAGGCGCCGGGCGTGCATCGAGGTTGGTCAGCGCGGCCTTCACGGCCTGGTCGACGTATTCGGCGATCTGCGTGTCGTTGAAGTAGGCCAGGCCGAAGCGCCCGCCGCCGCCGCCCGAGCCGACCTCGCGCCGGCCGTTCTGCTCGGCGATCACGGTGACCGACAGGCGCACCAGCGGCCGCACATCGGCCGCCAGCGTGCCGTCGGCGCGCGCCACCAGCACCACGTCGTATTCGCTCGCCAGGCCCGCCATGACCTGCGCCACGCGCGGATCGCGCGAACGCGCGAGCTTCTCGACCTTTTCGAGCAGCTTGACCTTGGCCGTGCTGTCGAGCGTGGAAATGGGGTCGACGCCGTTGTAGAGCGAGCGGCTTGAGGCAATCTTGCGGGTGGCCGTCTTCACGCGGCCGGTGCGGCCCGCCGAGGAAATGGAGCGCACCGTGCGGGCCGCGTCGAGCAGCGAAGCCTCGGAGATGTCGTCCGAATAGGCAAAGGCCGTCTTCTCGCCGCTGACCGCGCGCACGCCGACGCCCTGGTCGATGCTGAAGCTGCCGGTCTTGACGATGCCCTCTTCCAGGCTCCAGCCTTCGCTGCGCGTGTACTGGAAGTACAGGTCGGCGTCGTCCACCCGGTGCGCGGTGATCTCGGCCAGGGCCTTGCTCAGGTGCGATTCGTCCAGGCCGAAGGGCGTGAGCAGGAGCTTTTGCGCCGTGGCGAGGCGCTCGATGGTGGGTTCGCGGGAGATCATGGCGCCATTCTAGGCAGCCGCCCTCTTCCGTGCCGGGCCCAAGGGCACTGGCGCTAGTTCTGGGCGAGCTTTCGGGCCCGGGCGATCGACATCAGGATGCCCAGCCCCAGCCCCAGCGTGACCATGGCGGTGCCGCCATAGCTGATGAACGGCAGCGGCACGCCCACCACCGGCAGGATGCCGCTCACCATGCCCATGTTGACGAAGGCATAGGTGAAGAAAATCATCGTGACCGCGCCCGCCAGCAGGCGCGAGAACAGGGTCTGCGCCGCGGCGGCAATGGCCAGCCCGCGGAAGATCAGCAGGATGAAGGCTGCGATCAGCGACAGGTTGCCCACCAGACCGAACTCCTCGGAATAGGCGGCAAAGATGAAGTCGGTGGTGCGCTCGGGGATGAATTCGAGGTGCGTCTGCGTGCCCTGCATGAAGCCCTTGCCGCCGACCCCGCCCGAGCCGATGGCGATCATGCCCTGGATGATGTGGAAGCCCTTGCCCAGCGGATCCTTGCTGGGGTCGAGCAGCGTGCACACGCGCTGCTTCTGGTAGTCGTGCAGCACGCGCCAGTCGACGCCGTCGGCGCACAGCTGCGATTCGAAGCCCACGATCAGCGTGACCGCCACGGCACCGATCACCACCGGCGGCACGATCAGCTTCCAGGGCAGCCCGGCAAAGAAGATCACCGCCATGCCAGCCGCCAGCACCAGCAGCGAGGTGCCCAGGTCGGGCTGCTTCATGATGAGCCCGACCGGCACCGCCAGCAGCACCGTGGCCACCACGAAGTCGAGCGGCCGCAGCTGGCCCTCGCGGCGCTGGAACCACCAGGCCAGCATCAGCGGCATTGCGATCTTGAGGATTTCGCTCGGCTGGATCACCACGCCCACGTTGATCCAGCGCTGCGCGCCCTTCTTGGTGATGCCGAACAGCGCCACCGCGACCAGCAGCGCCACCCCGGTCGCGTAGAGCGGCACCGCGAACATCATCAGCCGCTGCGGCGGCACCTGGGCCACCACGAACATGATGAAGCCGGCCAGCAGCATGTTGCGGCCGTGGTCGGCAAAGCGCGAACCATGGTCGTAGCCCGACGAATACATGGTCAGCAGCCCGGCAAAGGCCAGCAGCAGCACGGCAAAAGCCAGAAAGCCGTCGAAGCCCTGGAAGATGGGCGCGACCCGGCGCGCCAGGGAGGGCTGGTTGAACACTGCGGACATGGGGGCGGATTATCCGCGCCCCGCCGGGCATTTCAGGCGAAGCCGAGCTGAACGACCGTGCGCCCCGGTCGGCTTTCGAGCGCCAGCCGTGCGCCGATGGCCGCGGCACGCTCGGCCAGCGCCCTGGGCACCTGCTGCGCGTCGAAGCCCTGGCCGTCGTCGATCACGCGCAGCTGCACGGCGCCGGCCGGCGCTTCGGCCTCGATCCTGAGCGTCCGGGCCTGGGCATGCTGCAGCACGTTGGAAATCGCCTCGAACAGCAGGAACTGCAATTGCCGCATGGCTTGCGCGTCGAGCCGCTTCACGTCGGGCACCTCGTCCACCGCCCACTCGAACTGGATGCCCGCGGCCGCCAGCCGCGGCTCCAGCCGGTAGCGCAGCGCCGCCAGCAGCGCGCCGACGTCGCCCGGCGGCAGGTGGATGGAGTCGATCGCCAGCTTGAGCTGGTCGAGCGAGTCGCACAGCGTCCGCAGCAATTCCTCGGGGCTCGCCTGGCCCGACTGCAGCTGACGGATGGCCGAGCTGATGTGCGAGCCCACGCCGTCGTGCATGTCGCGCAGGATGCGCTCGCGCTCGTGGGTGCGCGCCTGGTCGCGCGCCACCTGCTCGAGCGCGGCGAAGGTGGACGCGAGTTCGCGTTCGCGCTGCGCCACGCGCTCGGCCAGGGCCGCGACCGAGCCGCGCGCCTGCACGCTCGCGGCATGGAAGCGCCGCAGCACGATCAAGAGCAGCGCGATGCCGAAGAACACGGAGGAATAGCGCACCCAGGTGGTCTCGCCGTAGGCGTCGCTCAGGCGGATCACGAGCCAGTCGCGGGTGCCGAAGCCCAGCGTCACCAGCGCGGCGGCGGCCACCAGCAGGCGGCCCACGTTCGGCCGCCGGATGGTGGCCACGGCAAAGGCGCCGACGAACAGCGCGACGAACCCGATCTCCAGTGCGAGCCAGCCGGTGAGCCAGTAGGGCTCCTCGCGGTGAAGCGCGAGGGCGGTGGCCACCACGGTTCCGGGCACCACGCCGGCCATCGGCCAGCGCAGCCAGCGCATGCGCGGGCGGCGGTGCCAGCCCGCGAGGTGGTAGCAGAACATCATGGCCGACGTGGCCCAGCCCGCATAGCAGGTGGCCATGAGCACGCCCCAGGCGCCCCAGGGCAGCGGCGGTTCGGCGATCACGCCGTCGGCCACGCGGATCGCCCAGCAGAACTCGGCCAGCGCGGCCCAGAAATAGAGGCTGTCGCGCCGGCGCCATCCGGTGGCGGCGGCATCCACCTGCGTGAGCCACAGCGCCAGCGCGATGCTGCCGACGATCAGGCTGAAGGCGGTCAGGAGCACCGAGCCGGTGAAGCGCCAGGCATAGGCGCTTTCGAAGAGATCGGTGCGCACCGGTGTCGCCGGCCCGATGGTCACGCGCGACAGCCCGCCCCTGCGGGCGCTGTCGGCGCGTATGCGGACCTGCAGGCGGTTCTCGCCGGGCTTCAGCAGGTGCCCCGGCACCGGCACGTAGAGCGGCGCCTTGGCGTAGTCCGGCCCGTTGCCGCTGGCGAGGTCGCCATAGACCTGCAGCAGCGCGTCGTTGAGCCAGACCTCCAGAACGCTGCCGGCGCGCGGAACGAAGATGCCCCAGGGCACCTCGGGCTCGGCGTCGAGCGTGAACGGCAGCTCGAAGGTCGCGTAGCCGGGGCGTCCGCCGTGCTGGCGGTCCCAGTGGTAGGAGAGTTCGACGGGCGCCTTGTGCGTGGCGCCGTCGACGGTGGTCCACACGGTGCCGCGGCGCAGTTCGATCGTGCCCTCGGCCGCCGCGGCCGCCGCCGGCTGCGCTGCCAGCAGCAGAGTTGCCGCGAGCCACAGCGCGGCAAGAGCCCTGCCCGCCCGCCCGAACATGCGTCCGGCCACGCGATTCACCCCGGATGGGACAGCAGGCCGAGGCGCGTGGCCTCGAACACGGCCTCGCTCTTGGAGTGCACGGCCAGCTTGCCGTAGAGATTCTTGATGTGCGTCTGCACCGTATGCACGCTCAGGCCCTTGAGGCGTGCGATCTCGGCATAGGAAAAACCGCGCGCGATCAAGGTCAGCACCTCGTGCTCGCGCGCGGACAGCAGGCTGGGCGCCGTGGTGGTGTTGCCGAGGGCCGCCTCGGGCGGCGCGGCGGCGAGCGTTCCGGCCAGCTGCAGGCTGCGGTACTTGGCCAGCACGCGCCGCGCGATCATGGGCGAGATCGGCGAGGCGCCGGCCTTCATCTCGACGATGGTCTGCGCAATGTCTTCCGGCGCGGCGTCCTTGTGGATGTAGCCGACGGCGCCGGCCTCGATGCTGGCCAGCACGTTTTCCTCGTCGCCGAAGACCGAGATCACCAGCGGCTCGCAACCCGGAAAGCGCGCCACGGCCTCGCGGATCACGTCGAGCCCGCTGCCGTCGGGCATGCCGAGATCGACCAGCAGCACGTCGGGAATGATGGTGGCCTGGGCCATCCACGCCAATGCCTCGTGCACCGTGCCGGCGCTTCCGAGCCAGAAAAGGCTGGCGCTGCGCTGCACGCTCGCCTCGAAGAAGGCGCGCGCGCGGCTGTCGTCCTCGACCACGAGCACGCCCCAGCGGTGCGTCTTCCCGGTGTCCGTTGCCTCGATGTTCATGGGCTTGAGCATAAGCTTCGGCGCAACGCAAAAGGGCCGGCGGACCTCCCGTTTTCATGGGATGCGGACACCGGCGCGGGCCGTTGAAACTCGCGTTGACTTGCGAGTCCGGTCGCGCGCTCCGGTTGAATACTTTTTGCTTCTTGGCATCGTCCATGGACCCTGTGGCAAACCAACACCTCCGTGCAGTAAGCCCTCATATCGAAGCCTCGTGCGCCGAGGACCGCGTCGGGCGCACGGTCCTCATGCAAAATCAACCGGCTCCTTCCAGGGAGCTGTGTAGACCGCACCACTTCCAGTCTCCGCCCCGCATGGACCCGCAAACCACTCACCTGTTGTACCTGCACGGATTCCGCTCCTCGCCCCGCTCCACCAAGGCGCGGCTGATGGCAGCGCGCGTGGCCCGGGAGCACCCCGACCTGCAGTGGTGGTGTCCGCAACTGCCGCCCTCGCCGCGCGAAGCCATCGACATGGTGATGAAGGGCATCGCGGACTGGCCGCGCAAGTCGATGGCCGTGGTGGGCTCCTCGCTCGGCGGCTTCTATGCCACCTACGTGGCCGGCATGACGCGCTGCCGCACCGTGCTGCTGAATCCGGCGGTGCATCCGGCGCGCGACCTGGCGCGCTACATCGGCGACCAGACCGCCTGGCACGACCCGGCCGAGCACTTCTATTTCAAGCCCGAATACATCCAGGAGTTGCGCACCATGGAGGTCGGCGCACTCACCCGCCCCGAGCGCGTGCTGGCCATCATCGCCAAGGGCGACGAAGCGCTCGACTGGCACGAAACCTCGGCGCGCTATCCCGACAGCAACATCAAGCTGATCGAGGGCGGCGACCATGCTCTGTCCGATTTCGAGGAAAACCACCTCGACGACGTGATCGCGTTCATCAATCCCGTCTGAGGCCCGGCAGGCATCGCGCAGCGGCCAGGCCCGTGCGCGTCCCCAAGTCTGGGACAATCCGGGCATGTTTGTATTGTTTGAAGAAGCCGGCAAGTACCTCGGCGGCCGCGTGCTGTCGGAGGCCGAAGCATCGGCGCAGGTCGAGCTCGACACCGGCAAGCGCGTCAAGGTCAAGGGCGCCAACATCGTTCTGCGTTTCGAGAAGCCGGCCCCGGCCGAGCTGATCGTCGAGGCGCGCGCGCTCGCGGCCACGATGGACCTCGACCTGGCCTGGGAATTCGCGCCGGAGGGCGAATTCGGCTTTGCCGATCTCGCATCCGACTATTTCAGCGACAAGCCCACGCTCGCGCAGCAGGCCGCGGCGCTGTTCGCGCTGTTCGAGGCGCCGCACTACTTCCGCCGCGCGGGCAAGGGGCGCTTCAAGAAGGCACCGGCCGAGATCCTGCAGCAGGCGCTGGCCGCCATCGAGAAGAAGAAAGTGGTGCAGGCGCAGATCGTCGAATGGGCCGCCCAGCTGGCCGAGGGCATCTGCCCGCAGCCGATCCGCGAGCAGCTCTACAAGATCCTGTTCAAGCCCGACAAGAACGCGCCCGAATACAAGGCCGTGGTCGACGCCGCGCGCGCCACCCAGCGCCCGCCGCTCGAACTGCTGGAACGCGCCGGCGCCATCGACTCGCCCTACCAGTTCCACTGGCGGCGCTTCCTGTTCGAGAATTTTCCCAAGGGCACGGGCTTCCCGGCGCTCGCCGCGCCGCCCATCGTGGACGACCTGCCGCTGGCCGAAGGCGTGCAGGCGTTCTCGATCGACGACTCGCAGACCACCGAAATCGACGACGCGCTGTCGGTGCAGGGCCTTGGCAGCGGCACCGTCACGGTCGGCATCCACATTGCCGCGCCCGGCCTGGCGCTGACCCCGGGCAGCGCCATCGACCAGGTGGCGCGCGCGCGCATGTCCACGGTCTACATGCCGGGCCACAAGATCACCATGCTGCCCGACGAAGTCGTGAGCACCTACACGCTGCTAGAAGGCGGCGACCGGCCGGCGGTGTCGCTCTACGCGCGCTTCGACGAGACCACGCTCGAGCTGCAGTCGACCGAGACGAAGCTCGAACGCGTGCCGATCGTGGCCAACCTGCGGCACGACCAGCTCGACGCCGTGGTCACGCAGCCCTGGCTCGAAGACGCCTCGTTCACGAGCGAGAACACGCCCGAAGCCGCTGCGAAGCTGCGCGCGCCGCTCTCGTTCCTGTTCCGCCTCGCCAAGCAGCTGAAGGCCCAGCGCGAAGTGGTGCGCGGCAAGCCCGAGAACTTCAACCGGCCCGACTACAACTTTCGCCTCGTGGGCAACGACGGCGAACCGAACGGCAGCGAACAGGTGCAGATCACCACGCGCCAGCGCGGCGCACCGCTCGACCTGATCGTGTCCGAGGCCATGATCCTGGCCAACAGCAGCTGGGGCGGCTGGCTCGGCGAACTCGGCGTGCCCGGGCTCTACCGCAGCCAGGCCAGCCTGGCGCCCGGCATCAAGGTGCGCATGGGCACGCGGGCCTTGCCGCATGCGGGCCTGGGCGTGAAGAGCTATGCCTGGAGCACCTCGCCGCTGCGCCGCTACACCGACCTCGTGAACCAGTGGCAGATCATTGCCGCCGCGCGCCACGGCAAGACCGCCGCGCTGGCCGCGCCGTTCAAGCCCAAGGATGCGGACCTGTTCTCCATTCTCTCGGGCTTCGATGCTGCCTACGCAACCTACAACGCCTACCAGGGCGGCATGGAACGCTTCTGGACGCTCAAGTACCTGGAGCAGCAAGGCATCACCGAGCTCGAGGCGACCGTCATCAAGGACATTCCGAACGGTGCCCTGGTGCGCGCGGACACCCTGCCGCTGGTGTTCCCGGTGGCGGGCCAGCAGGAGCGCGGCGCGCGCCTGCGCGTGAAGCTCGGCGAGATCGACGAGATCGCGCTCGACGTGCACGGCACCGTGCTCGAGCGCCTCGATGCGCCCAAGGCCGATGCCGCGGCCGAGGAGGAAGGCGGCGACGAGGAAGTGGAAGAAGTCGCCGGCCCCATCGCCATTGCAGTCGACCTCAGCGACAGCGAGGCGGCCCCGGAAAACACGCCGGCATGAGCACCGGCCACTCCATGCGCGCCAAGGAGCGTCGTCCATGAACTTCAGGGATCTGAGCACGCTGCAGATCGCACTCGGCGTGTCGGTCATCGCGCATGCCGCACTTCTTGCGGTGCGCTTCGTCGATCCCGAATCATTCAACCGGGTCTTCAGCGAAACACCGCTCGAGGTGATCCTGGTCAACAGCAAGACCAACGACAAGCCCGACGCCAGGGCCCGCGTGATGGCCCAGACCTCGCTCGCGGGCGGCGGCGACCTCGAACGCGGCCGCGCCACCAGCCCGCTGCCGCCGTCGAGCTTCACCGCCGTCGGCGACTCGATCGAGGAGGCCCGGCGCCAGGTCGAGGCCATGCAGGCCCAGCAGATGCAGCTGCTCGCGCAGCTCAAGCGCGAGCTGGCCGCCATGCCCGCGCCGGACCCGCGCGCCTCGGGCGACCCGAAGGAGGCCGTGGCCCGCGAGGAAAAGCGCCGCCAGATGGTGGAGCTGCTGGCCGAGATCGAGCGCCGCGTGAACGAAGAGAACGCGCGCCCCAAGAAGCGCTACCTGAGCCCTTCCACGCGCGAGGCGGCCTACGCCATCTACGTGGACACGCTGCGCCGGCGCATCGAAGTGCGGGGCACCGAGAACTTCCCCACGGCGGCCGGCAAGAAGCTCTACGGCGAGCTCAAGATGACGATCACCATCAACCACGACGGCAAGATCCTCGACACCGTGGTCGACGAAAGCTCGGGCGACGTCGTGCTCGACCGCCGCGCCAAGGCCATCGTGCACAGCATCGGCAGCTTCGGCAAATTCACCGATGCGATGCGAAAAGAGACCGACCAGATCGTGCTGCAGTCGCGCTTCAAGTTCACGCGCGACGAGACCATCGAGCTCTCCTCCCAATAGACAACAGCGAATCCACGCGCCATGGACCTGTACTGCGTAATGGGCAACCCGGTCGAGCACAGCCGCTCGCCGCGCATCCATGCCCGGTTTGCCGAACTCTGCGGCCAGCAGATGGACTACAGCCGCCGGCTCGTTCCGGTCGGCGCCTTTGCCGAAGGCGTGGCCGCCTTCCGCCGCGAAGCCGCCGAGCGCGGCGACACGGCGCGCGGCTGCAACGTGACCGTGCCCTTCAAGTTCGACGCCGCTGCGCTCGCGCAGCACACCAGCGAGCGCGCCGTGCTTGCGCAGGCGGTGAACACGCTGCGCTTCGAAGCCGACGGCAGCATCCACGCCGACAACACCGACGGCATCGGGCTGGTCAACGACATCGTGCGCAACGCCGCCGTGCCGCTGGCGGGCCGCGAGCTGCTGCTGATCGGCGCGGGCGGCGCCGCGGCGGGCGTGCTCGGGCCGCTGCTGGACGCCGGCGCCGCGCGCATCGTGGTGGCCAACCGCACGGTCGGCAAGGCCATGGCGCTGGTGCAGCGCCATGCGGCATTGGCGCTGCGCCACGGCGCGGTACTCGAAGCCTGGGCGCTCGACGAAGTGTCCGGCAATTTCGACGTGGTGGTCAATGCCACGGCCTCCAGCCTCGCGGGCGATGCGGTGCCGGTGCGCGCGCAGGTGCTGCGCCCCGGCTCGCTCGCGGTCGACCTGATGTACGGCCCCGCGGCCGCCGGCTTCATGGCCTGGGCCGAAGCGCACGGCGCGGTGCCGCGCGACGGGCTCGGCATGCTGGTCGAACAGGCGGCCGAGGCCTTCGAGATCTGGCGCGGCGTGCGCCCGCCCGGCGCGCAGGTGCTGGCCGAATTGCGCGCCTCGCTCGCCGCCGGCCGATGAAGCGGCTGCTGCGGCTGGTGGCCTGCCTGCTGGTGGCGGGCGTGGCACTGGAGCTTTTCTTCGTGGGGCGCATCGCGGCCATGGCGGTGATCGATCCGCAGAGCACCGCGTTCCAGCGCAGCGAAGCCTGGCAGATCGCCATCCACCAGGGCCGCAAGGGTGCCTGGCGCCAGGAATGGGTGCCCTACGCGCAGATCAGCGACAACCTCAAGCGCGCCGTCATCGCGAGCGAAGACGCCGACTTCATCGACCACAACGGCGTGGAATGGGAAGCCATCGAGCGGGCGCGCCAGCGCAATGCCAAGGCCGAGGAACTCGCGGCCCGGCGTGCGGCTCGCGCCATCGCACGCGGCAAACCGGTGCGGCCGGTCCAGCTGCGCGGCGGCTCCACCATCACGCAGCAGCTTGCGAAGAACCTGCTGCTCTCCGGCGAGCGCACGCTGCTGCGCAAGGGCCAGGAACTGGCGCTCGCGATGGCGCTCGAGGTGCTGCTCGACAAGCGGCGCATCCTCGAGATCTACCTCAACAACGTCGAATGGGGCGAAGGCGTGTTCGGCGCCGAGGCGGCGGCCCAGTACTACTTCAGGAAGCCCGCCTCGCGCCTGAGCGCCGCCGAAGCCGCGCGCCTTGCCGTGATGCTGCCGAGCCCCAAGTTCTTCGAGCGCCGCACCGGCTCGTCCTACCTCAGCGGACGGGCCTCGACGATCGTGGCGCGGATGCCGTCGGCCGAACTGCCCTGAGGGCTTCGCGCAGCGCTTCCATGGCCAGCACGGCTGCGAAGCCGATCGCATAGGCCAGCACGTCCCACCCGTCGGCCGTGCTGCCGAGCACGATGCGCAGCGCGCGGTTCGGAATGTGCAGGTGCCAGGCCGAGGCCAGGAACTGCCCCAATTCGACCGCCAGGCCCACGCCGAGCGCGGCCAGCGCCAGTGGCAGCAGGCGCGCGGCGATGAAGGCCTTGAAGACGAGGTAGACCCACGCCACGGCCAGCACGTCGCCGAAAAAGCTCCGCAGCCAGCCCCAGCGCGCGCCGACAGTGGCCAGCAGCACGAGAACAAGGAACAGGGCCACCGCCCACACCAGGGAAAGAGGATCGAAACGCCATCGCATGCCCCGTATCATCGCGCCCATGCTGGCAAAGCTCACAGGTTGGTTGTTGTTGGGAATCGTCCGGTTGCTCACCGGCGCCCAGGCGCGCTGGTACGGCTGCCCGCCAAAGGCCGAGCAGCGCATCTATTTCGCCAACCACCAGAGCCACGCCGACCTCGTGATGATCTGGGCGGCCCTGCCCGAGGAACTGCGCAGCATCACGCGGCCGATTGCGGCGCGCGACTACTGGGCCAATACGCCCGTCAAGCGCTGGATCACGACCGAGGTGTTCAACGCGGTGTATGTGGAGCGCGCGGCGACGGCGACGGCCGCGCCTGCCGCAGCGCCGGCGGAACCCGAAGCGCCCCCGCCGCCCGTGCGAGCTGCCGCCACCGCGCCGCAGCCCGAGCGCATCGAACCCTCGATGGAGCCCCTGCTGCCGCTGGCGCCCATGGCACCGCCTGTCGTCGACATCACCCCCGAAGCCTTCGACGAAGTGCAAGGCCGGCTCGACCTTCCCGCTCCGCCGCCACCGCCACCACCGGCCGCGCCGCCCGTCGCACCGCCAGCCGTCGAGCCGGAGCCGCCCACGCCCGCCTCCGACCCGCTGGCGCCGCTGGTCGAGGCACTGCGCAGCGGCGACTCGATCATCATCTTTCCCGAAGGCACGCGCGGCCACACGGGAGAGCCGCAGAAGTTCAAGTCGGGCCTCTACACGCTCGCGACGATGTTTCCCGAGGTGGTGCTGGTGCCGGCATGGATCGACAACGTGCAGCGCGTGATGCCCAAGGGCGAGATCGTGCCGGTGCCGATCCTGTGCTCCGTCACCTTCGGCGCGCCGATCCGCGTCGAGGAAGGCGAAGAGCGCCGGCCGTTCCTCGATCGCGCCCGTGCCGCGGTGATTGCATTGCGCGATGTCTGAAATGAAACCTCGCCTTTCTTTGTGCCGCGTTGTGTTTAGGGCCTGCCGTTCAGGGCGGTGGTTGATCAGCCGCGAACCGACAGCGTGCCCAGGTGCACAGGGCATCGGGTGCTCCCCGCAGCGAAATAAAAGGAGGAGGCCGCAGGCCGGGGGACATTCGCGGAGGGGAGTACCCGGTGGCCTGTGCACGCGCCCCGAACAAGAGCGCCTGCAACGCAAGCACCAACAACAACAGCGCGGAGGAAAACTGACATGAACCAGTTCCTGCGCAGCCTCACCCCGACCCAGCAGGTCGCGGCCCTGTTCCTCATCGTCTTCGGCCTGCTCGTGATCGTGAGCACCACCGCCTTCCTGCTGAGCTTCAGGGAACGGCGCAACCCCGTGCACGACGCCGCCTGGCAGGCCGAGCTTGCGCACTACCGCAAGCTGCTGGGCACCACCTGGTTCATGGTGATCGTGTTCTGGATCGGCTGGGCACTGGGCGAGACCGTCGCCACCGTGCTGTTCGCGCTCATCGCCTTCTTCGCGCTGCGCGAGTTCATCACGCTCTCGCCCACGCGGCGCGGCGACCACCGCAGCCTGATCCTGGCCTTCTTCGTCGTGCTGCCGATCCAGTTCTGGCTCGTCGCCACCGCGCGCTTCGACCTGTTCACCGTGTTCATTCCGGTCTACGTCTTCCTCGCGATCCCGGTCGCGAGCGCGCTGGCCGACGACCCGAGCCACTTTCTCGAGCGCAACGCCAAGCTCCAGTGGGGCATCATGGTCTGCGTCTACGGCATGAGCCATGTGCCCGCGCTGCTGCTGCTGAGCTTTCCGGGCTACGAAGGCAAGAGCGCCTTTCTCGTGTTCTTCCTGGTGTTCGTGGTGCAGACCTCGGTGCTGGTGCAGCACGTGATCTCGCGCCGCACCCAGCGCAAGCCCTTCGCGCCCAACGTGAGCCGCAGCTTCAACTGGACCAGCTGGGGCATCGGCATCGGGGTGGCCAGCCTCGTGGGCGCGCTGTTCTCGTTCATCACGCCCTTCAGGTTCGGCCAGGCCCTGGCGGTGTCCGTCATCGCCTGCATCGCGGGCTCCATGGGCCACCTGGTGATGAAGGCGCTCAAGCGCGACCGCGGCATTCCCAACTGGGGCAAGAAAGGCGTGGGCGTCACCGGCGCCAACGGCCTGCTCGACCGCGTCGATGCGCTGTGCTTCGCGGCGCCGATCTTCTTTCACTCGATCCGCTGGTACTTCAACCTCTGACATGCGCATTCTCGGCATCGATCCCGGCCTCCTGACCACCGGCTTCGGCGTGGTCGATTCGGACGGCCATGCACTGCGCTACGTGGCCAGCGGCACCATCAGCACGCGCCACCTTGGCAGCGGCAACCTGCCGGCGCGGCTCAAGGTGCTGTTCGACGGCATCGCGGAAATCGCTGCGCGCTACCAGCCCGATGCCTCGGCGGTCGAGATCATCTTCGTCAACGTCAATCCGCAGTCGACGCTGCTGCTGGGCCAGGCGCGCGGCGCCTGCGTGACCTCGCTGGTCAACAGCAATCTCAGCGTGGCCGAATACACCGCGCTGCAGATGAAGAAGGCAGTGGCGGGCCACGGCCAGGCCGCCAAGGCGCAGGTGCAGGAAATGGTGAAGCGCCTGCTCGACCTGCCGGGCCTGCCGGGCGCCGATGCCGCCGACGCGCTGGGCATTGCCATCACGCATGCGCAGGTCGGCCGGTCGATGGCGCGGCTGGCCGAGGCGGCCGAGCTGTCGAAGACGCACGCCGGCACCTACCGGCAGGGACGCTCGCGCTGACTCAGCGCACGATGTAGCGCAGGCCGCCGAGCCGCGTGCGGTGCTCGCGCACCTCGGCCGCCACCACCGATGCGCCGCCGCCCTCCAGCGCACGCGCGATCCACGAGGCAAGCTGCGGCATGTCGTCGGGCGTGAAGCCCAGCCGCACGATCTCCGGCACGCCCAGGCGCAGGCCGTTGATGTCTCCTTCGACCGGCGCGATCGGCAGGCCGATGCCGCAGGCCAGCAAGCCGCCCTCGGCCAGTTTCTTCCCGGCGCGCTGCCCACCGCCCCAGTGCGCGGCCTCGAGCGCGAACTGGTGCGACTGCGTGAAGCCGCGCGCCTTCGCGAACACCGGCAAGCCCTCGGCATCGAGCGCGCGTGCCAGCGCCTGCGCGGTCTCGCGCATTGCCGCGGCGTAGGCCCTGCCGTGCACCTTCCAGTCGAGCAGTCCGCGCGCCAGCGCCGCGGTGCGGCCCGCATCGGAGTTGGCCGTGAGGCCGGGATAGGCAATGGCGTCGATGCGCTCCATCAGCGCCGCATCGTTCGACACGATCAGCCCGCCGGCCGGTCCGCCGAGGCTCTTGTAGGTGCTCATGGTGATCGCATGCGCGCCCTCCTCGAGCGGCTGCGGCCAGGCTTTGCCGGCCACCATGCCCGAGAGGTGCGCAGCGTCGAACAGCAGTTTGGCGCCCACGCTGTCCGCGACCTCGCGGATCGCAGGCACCGGGTGCGGAAAAAGATTCAGGCTGCCGCCGATGGTGATGAGCTTCGGCTTCACCTCGCGTGCGAGCCTGGCGAGCGCGGCCACGTCGACCGTGTAGCCGTCGGCATCGACCGGGGCGGGTACCGTCTTCAATCCATAGAGCCCGGCCGCGCCGGCCGCATGGTGCGTGACGTGGCCGCCGATGGCCGGCGGCGGCGCAATGATCGTGTCGCCGGGCCGGCAGGTCGCCATGAACACATAGAGGTTCGACAGCGCACCGGAGCTCACGCGCACTTCGGCGAACTTCGAGCCGAACACCTCGGCGGCCAGCTCGGCCGCGATGACCTCGATGCGCTCGATGGCCTCCAGCCCCACCTCGTACTTGTCCCCCGGGTAGCCGAGCGATGCCCGCGATCCCAGGCCGCGCGACAGCAGCGCCTCGGCGGCCGGGTTCATCACGTTGGTGGCGGGGTTGAGGTTCAGGCCCTCGCGGTCGTGGATGCGGTGGTTGTCGTCGGCGAGCCTTTCGATCTCGGCGGCGATGCCCAGCGCATCGCGCGCAGCGGCATCGGCGGCGATCGCGAGCACATGGTCTTCGCTGGCGGCGGGAACCCAGGAGCGGCGTTGGAGGGCGGCAGGCATGCGGCGGATCTCGCTGGAAGTGGCAGGTGGCCGCATGGTCGCCTGCGCCATCCGTGCGGGCAACACGGATAATCTGGGCCCGAGCCCTAGAAAAACTGGGGCTCCACACATCGCGTGCCGCTCGCACCACCCCGCCCTCGCCTGCCCCCGCACACGGCCGTCCGCGCCTTCGAGGCCGCGGCACGCCACGGCAGCTTCGCGCGCGCGGCCGAAGAGCTGTTCGTCACGCCGGCCGCCGTCGCGCAGCAGATCAAGGCGCTGGAGACCTGGGCCGGCGGTGCGCTGTTCGAGCGCCATAGCCAGGGCATCCGCCTCAGCGCGCATGGACGGCGCGCGCTGCCCGCGCTCAGCGCCGCGGTCGACCAGCTCGGCCTCGCAGTGCAGGCGCTGCGTCACGAGACGCAGACCGCCGCGCGCCGCAGCACGCTGCAGGTGGCGGCCCTGCCGGCGATGGCGCAGCTGTGGCTGTCGCCGCGGCTTTCGCGGCTGAAGGCGGCGCTGCCCGACGTGCAGGTGTCCGTGACGGCGCTCGAGCAGCCGCCGAATTTCCGCCGCGAACCCTTCGACCTCGGCCTGTTCTATGCACGCGCCGGCGATCGCATCGAAACCGCCGTTGGCGCGCAGGGCATGGTGCTCGCACGCGACCGGCTCGTGCCGGTGTGCAGCCCGCGCCTGCAGCAGGCGCTGCCGAGCGGCCGCCCGCGCGCGCTCGACGACCTCGTCGATGTGCTGGCGCGCTGCGGCGGATTGCACGACACCGTGTGGCACGACGACTGGACGCGCTGGCTGCAGGCCGCGCGCCCCGGCACCAGCGCGGCCGAGGCCGATGCACTGGCCGCCGGCCCCGACTTCTCGCTCTACAGCCTCGCGCTGCAGGCGGCGCTCGACGGCGAAGGCGTGCTCATGGGCCGCGAACGGCTGGTGGCGCCGCTGCTCGCGCAAGGCAGGCTGCATGCGCCCTGGGGAAGGCCGAAGGCACTGGGCGACACGCTCATGCTGCTGGTGCCCGCGCACCGCAAGGGGCCGCTGCTGGCGCAGCAGGTGCAGGCGTTGCAGGGGCTGGCGGCCGACTGACGAGGCCGCGGACTATCTTCGAAAATCCAGCCGCCCGTTCGTCCAGCGTCCGTCGATCCGCCGGTTGTCGACGATCCGGCCGACCCAGGGCCGCGTGATCTCCGGGCTGCCCAGGTTGATGTAGCGGCCGACCAGTGTGTCGGGCCCGATGTACCGGACGTCGAGCAGGGCCTGGCGCTTGCCGCCGTTCCAGTCGAACAGCAGGTAGAAGCGGCCGCCGGCCACCTTGGCCATCGCCTTGCCTTCCTTCCAGTCCTGTGCGGTGTCGCCTGGCATGGCCGGGTCCGCGCCGCCGTTCCATCGGCTCGACCACGCGCCCGCGATCGAGTCGGGAAGCTCTTCGGTGACCGTACCCCAGCGTTGCGCGTTCGGGTCGTCGGCGCCGCCGCCCAGTTCGATGCTGTCGGCGAATGCGTCCACGTCGGGACCGTCCGGGTCCGGCGCGTCCTGCACGCCGAACGGATTCCTCGTGGAATGTTCAGGGTGTGTGTTCATGGCGCCATCGTGCGCCCGCCGCCTCCGTCCGGCATGCCGTTTCCGGACATGCGAATGCGGGAGGAATAAAGCTACACCACGCGTTCGGCGATCAGCACCGCAAAAAAGCCGAAGGCCGCGAGCAGCGTCCACTTGAGCACGATCCAGCCGAAGCTCCGGTACTTGGCCTGGCCCGTTCCCGCATAGAACGCGAACGACACGCCCGCCACCAGCAGGAGCAGCAGGATGGCCCAGCGGAAGAGAAGCATTGCCGAACGCGGCCTACCAGGCCCGCGCCACTTCGCCGAAGCCGCGCGGTGCGCGCTTTTCGTCTTCGAAGGTGACGACCTCGTAGGCATCGCTGTGGGCCAGCAGTTCGCGCAGCAGCTTGTTGTTGAGCGCGTGGCCTGAGCGGAATGCGGTGTAGGCCGCGAGCAGCGGCTTGCCGATGATGTACAGGTCGCCCATGGCGTCGAGGATCTTGTGCTTCACGAACTCGTCGTCGTAGCGCAGGCCCCCGGCATTGAGCACCTTGGTGTCGTCCATCACGATGGCGTTGTCCAGGCCGCCGCCGAGCGCGAGGCCCTTGCTGCGCATGTATTCGACTTCCTTGGTGAAGCCGAAGGTGCGCGCGCGTGCGATGTCGCGGCTGTAGGAATCGGTGCCGAGGTCGAACTCCACGCGCTGGCCGGTGGAATTGACCACGCGGTGGTCGAAGTCGATCTCGAAGCTCAGCTTGTAGCCGTGGTAGGGCTCCAGGCTCGCCCACTTCTCGTTGGCGCCCTCGCCCTCGCGCACCTCGACCTTGCGCGTCACGCGGATGAAGCGGCGCGGCGCCTTCTGCAGCTCGATGCCCGCGCTTTGCAGCAGGAACACGAAGGACGAGGCCGACCCGTCGAGGATCGGCACTTCGTCGGCCGTGATGTCGATGTAGAGGTTGTCGATGCCCAGGCCCGCGCAGGCCGACATCAGGTGCTCGACCGTCTGCACCTTGGCGCCGCCGGTCGAGACGGTGGAGGCCAGGCGCGTGTCGGTCACCGCTTCGGCGGTCATGCGGATGTCGACCGGCTCGGGCAGGTCGACGCGCCGGAACACGATGCCGGTGTCCACCGGTGCGGGGCGCAGCGTCAGCTCCACGCGCTGTCCGCTGTGAAGCCCCACGCCCACGGCGCGGCTGATCGACTTGAGGGTTCGTTGTTGCAGCACGCCGAAGATTTTAGGCGCGCGGCGGCCATGCCGCCCTATTCCCCTCGCTATGGCAGCGATAGACATGGGTTCTATGCCCACCGGCCGGCGATGGACGCAAGGGGCACGAAGCGAACGCAGCGCCTAGAGCCGGCAGAAGTCCCTTTCAGGTCTTCCCCGCACCCCTTGCGAACCTTCGTGCCCTCTGCGTTCGGTTGCCCTGCCGTCAATCGGCTTGACGGCGCAGGAATGCCGGGATCTCGAAGTCGTCCATGCCGCCCGACGACAGCGCGTCCACCTTGGCCGCGGCCATGGTGCGGTTGGTGCGCCACACGCTGGGAACGGCCATGCCGTCGTAGTTCGGCTGGTTGCCGCCGCCGTGGCCGGCGTGGCCCGCATGGCCGGCGCCGAGCGTGGGCACGTTGAACGGGATGTTGTCGGTGCCGGTGCGGATCACTTCGAGCGTGGGGGCCTGGCGGCGCGCATCGGCGCGCGAGAGACCGGTGGCGACCACCGTCACGCGCATCTGGTCGCCCAGGCTCTCGTCGTAGGCCGCGCCGTAGATCACGTGCGCATCGGGCGAGGCATAAGCGCGGATGGTGTTCATCGCGAGCTTCGACTCGTTCAGCTTCAGCGAGCCCTTCGATGCGGTCACCAGCACCAGCACGCCCTTGGCGCCCGAGAGGTCGATGCCTTCGAGCAGCGGGCAGGCCACGGCCTGCTCGGCGGCGATGCGCGCGCGGTCCGGGCCTGCAGCGGCCGCCGTGCCCATCATGGCCTTGCCGGGCTCGCCCATCACGGTGCGCACGTCTTCGAAGTCGACGTTCACGCCGCCGTACTCGTTGATGATTTCCGAGATGCCGCCGACGGCGTTCTTGAGCACGTCGTTGGCGTGCGCGAAAGCTTCGTCCTGTGTGATGTCCTCGCCCAGCACGTCGAGCAGCTTCTCATTGAGCACCACGATCAGCGAGTCGACGTTGGCCTCGAGCTCGGCCAGGCCGGCGTCGGCGTTGGTCATGCGGCGACCGCCTTCCCAGTCGAAGGGCTTGGTCACCACGCCCACGGTGAGGATGCCCATTTCCTTGGCCACGCGCGCAATCACGGGTGCCGCGCCGGTGCCGGTGCCGCCGCCCATGCCGGCCGTGATGAAGAGCATGTGCGCGCCGTCGATGGCGGCGCGGATGTCGTCCACCGCGGCTTCGGCCGCGTCACGGCCCTTGTCGGGCTTGCTGCCCGCGCCGAGGCCGCTGGTGCCCAGCTGGATGATCTTGTGCGCGTTGCTGCGCTGCAGTGCCTGCGCGTCGGTGTTGGCGCAGACGAACTGCACGCCCTGCACGCCACGCTCCATCATGTGCGCGACGGCATTGCCGCCGCCGCCGCCGACTCCGATCACCTTGATCTGGGTGCCCTGGTTGAATTCTTCGACTTCGATCATTTCGATGGTCATTTCTAACTCCTTGAATTTGCAGTTGCCGTTGTGTATCTATGAATTTTTCTGGTTCTCGACGAGTTCAACGAAGCTGTCGTCGCGGCGGTGGACCCGTGCGCCGCCATCGCTCATTGAAATGCAAGGGCGGACCGCCGCGTGCGAGCCAGAGTGGGGAGTGGTTCATGGTCAGAAGTTCCCCACGATGAAGTCCTTGAAACGTCCGAACGCAGTCTTTACGGACCCGTTCTTCTGCGCCACCTTGAAGCCGCGCATGCGTGCGAAGCGCGCTTCCTCGAGCAGGCCCATCACGGTGGCCGCGCGCGGCTGCGCCACCATGTCGGAGAGCGCGCTCGAATACTTCGGAATGCCGCGGCGCACCGGCTTCAGGAAGATGTCCTCGCCGAGCTCGACCATGCCGGGCATCACGGCGCTGCCGCCCGTGAGCACCACGCCCGAAGAGAGCACTTCTTCGTAGCCCGACTCGCGCACCACCTGCTGCACCAGCGAGAAGATCTCCTCGATGCGCGGCTCGATCACGCCGGCCAGCGCCTGCTTGCTCAGCATGCGCGGGCCGCGGTCGCCCAGGCCGGGCACTTCCACCTGCGTGTCGGGATCGGCCAGGAGCTGCTTGGCGTAGCCGTTCTCGACCTTGATGTCTTCGGCGTCCTTGGTGGGCGTGCGCAGCGCCATCGCGATGTCGCTGGTGATGAGGTCGCCCGCGATCGGGATCACCGCCGTGTGGCGGATCGCGCCGTTGGTGAAGATGGCCACGTCGGTGGTGCCCGCGCCGATGTCCACCAGCACCACGCCGAGCTCGCGCTCGTCCTCGGTCAGCACCGCCTGGCTCGAGGCCAGCGGGTTGAGCATCAGCTGGTCAACTTCGAGGCCGCAGCGGCGCACGCACTTGATGATGTTCTCGGCCGCGCTCTGGGCGCCGGTCACGATGTGCACCTTGGCCTCCAGCCGCATGCCGCTCATGCCGATCGGCTCCTTCACGTCCTGGCCGTCGATCACGAACTCCTGCGGCTCCACCAGCAACAGGCGCTGGTCGCTCGAGATGTTGATGGCGCGCGCGGTCTCCACCACGCGGGCCACGTCGGCGGGCGTGACTTCCTTGTCCTTCACCGCCACCATGCCGCTCGAATTGATGCCGCGGATGTGGCTGCCGGTGATGCCGGTGTAGACGCGGCTGATCTTGCAGTCGGCCATCAGCTCGGCCTCCTTCAAGGCCTGCTGGATGCTCTGCACCGTGGCGTCGATGTTCACCACCACGCCGCGCTTGAGGCCGTTGCTCGGCGCGATGCCGAGCCCCGCGAGCTTGAGTTCGCCGCCGGGCAGCACCTCGGCGACGACCACCATCACCTTGGCGGTTCCGATGTCGAGTCCGACAACCAGGTCTTTGTATTCTTTGGGCATTGAATGTCCTCGGTATTCGCTATCTATTTCTTCTTGGTCTTGGGGTCGGCAACGACCGTGGTGACGCCGCGAAGACGCAGCGCATAGGCGTCGTTGTGCCGCAGGTCGGCCCCCTCGACGTCCGCCGCGGTGCGACGGTATTGGCCCGCGACCTGGGTCACGGTCTTCAGGAAACGCTGGGTGCGGGCCGTCACTTCCTCGGCCTGGCCGCGGCCCAGCTCGATCTCGGCGCCGGTGTCCAGCACCGCCTTCCAGCTGCCCCGGCTCGACAGCGTGAGTTCTTCCACGCTGAAGTCGTAGGGCGGGAACAGCGGCGCAATCACGCGGTACATGCCAAGCACCTGCCCGGCCTGCTCGATCGGACCGTCGAGCCGCGGCAGCCGGTCGTCGACCTCGGCCACGTTGGCTTCGAACACCTCGCCGAAGCCGTTGATCAGCTTCGAGCCGGCCTCGTCGCCCCAGTTGGCCACCGGCACCTGCTCGGTCAGCGTCACGCGCAGCTTGTTCGGGAACTCGCGCCGCACCACCGCCTTGCGCACCCACGGCACCGACTCGAAGGCCGTCCGCGCACGCGCCAGGTCGACGGTGAAGAAGTTGCCCGCGAGCTGCGGCGCGACGTTGGCGCGCAGCGTCACGGCGTTGTTGTGCGTCACGTCGCCGTCGACCTTGATGCCGCCGATGGGAAAGAACGGCTGGCGCAGCACCCACCATGCGCCTGCCGCCAGCAGCATGAGCGCCACCACCACGAACGCCAGGTTCGAGACGATGTTCATGAGCTTGACGTCGAAGGGCACGGGAATGCTGTCGGCCATGGCTATTGCGCTCCCCCCGCGGCATCCAGCGAAGCCGAGGCCAGCACGCGCAGGCACAGGTCTTCGTAGGCAATGCCCGATGCGCGCGCCGACATGGGCACCAGCGAATGGCTGGTCATGCCGGGCGAGGTGTTCATCTCGAGCAGGAAGGGCTTGCGGTCGCTCGCGCGGATCATCACGTCGGCGCGGCCCCAGCCGCGGCAGCCGAGCGTGTGGTACGCGGCCAGCGTGATGCGCTGGATCTCGTGCTCCTCGGCTTCGGGCAGCCCGCTCGGGCAGTGGTACTTCACGTCGTCGGTGAAATACTTGTTCTGGTAGTCGTAGGCGCCTTCGGGTGCGGCAATGCGCACCACCGGCAGCGCGCGCGCGTCGAGCCCCTGGCCGAGCACGGCGCAAGTCACTTCCTCGCCTTCGATGAATTCCTCGCACAGCACGTCGGCGTCGTACCTGGCCGACAGCGTCACCGCGTCCTGCATCTGCGAATAGCCCTCGACCTTGGTCACGCCGATCGACGAGCCCTCGCGCGGCGGCTTCACGATCAGCGGCAGGCCCAGAACGTCGGGCACGGCGCGGACCTGCTCGCGGCTTTGCTGGTCGAACGCCAGGCGCACGTACCGGGGCGTCGGCAGGCCGTCGGCCTGCCAGATGCGCTTGGTCATGACCTTGTCCATGGCCACGCTCGAAGCCATCACGCCCGAGCCGGTATAGGGAATGCCGAGCAGCTCGAGCGCGCCCTGCACCGTGCCGTCCTCGCCATGCCGGCCATGCAGCGCGATGAAGCAGCGCGCGAAGCCCTCGCGCCGCAGCTCGACGAGGTCGCGCTCGGCGGGATCGAAGGCATGCGCATCGACGCCGCGCGAGCGCAGCGCCTCGAGCACGCCGTTGCCGGACAGGAGCGAGATTTCGCGCTCGGCGGAGCTTCCGCCGAACAGCACGGCCACCTTGCCGAACTGCTTTGGATCCTGAAGGCTCATGATGCCTCCCCCTTGCGCCTGGTGCGCGTTGTTTGTTGCGGCAGCGATGCCGCGGCTGCAATTTCAACCACCTTGCCCGGCACGGCGCCGATGGAGCCGGCGCCCATGCAAAGCACCACGTCGCCGGCGCGCGCGTTGTCCAGGATGGCCTGCGGCATGGCGCCGATGTCGTCGACGAACACCGGCTCCACCTTGCCGGCCACGCGCAGGGCGCGCGCCAGCGTGCGGCCGTCCGCCGCCACGATGGGCGGCTCGCCCGCGGCATAGACCTCGCCCAGCAGCACCGCGTCGGCATTGCCGATGACCTTGACGAAGTCCTCGAAGCAGTCGCGCGTGCGGGTGTAGCGGTGCGGCTGGAAGGCCAGCACCAGCCGTCGCCCCGGAAACGCGCCGCGTGCGGCGGCAATGGTTGCGGCCATCTCGACCGGGTGGTGGCCGTAGTCGTCGATCACGGTGAAGCTGCCGGCCGGCTCGCCCTGCGCGGCCACCTCGCCATAGCTCTGGAAGCGGCGGCCCACGCCCTTGAAGCCGGCCAGGCCGCGCTGCACCGCTTCGTCGGGAATGCCGAGTTCCACCGCCACCGCGATCACCGAGAGCGCATTGCGCACGTTGTGCTCGCCCGGCAGGTTCAGCACGATCGGCAGGTCGGGCAGCGTGACGCCGTTGCGCCGCTGCGCGGTGAAGTGCATCTGGCCGCCCACTGCGCGCACGTCGATCGCGCGCACCTGGGCCTCTTCGCCAAAGCCGTAGCTCGTCACCGGGCAGGTGACTTCGGCCACGATGTCGCGCACCGCCGGATCGTCGGTGCACAGGATGGCCACGCCATAGAACGGCATGCGGTGCAGGAAGTCGACGAAAGCCTTCTTGAGCTTCGCGAAGTCGTGCCCGTAGGTTTCCATGTGGTCGGCGTCGATGTTCGTGACCACCGCCATGACGGGCAGCAGGTTCAGGAACGAGGCGTCCGACTCGTCGGCCTCCACCACGATGTAGTCGCCGCTGCCGAGCTGCGCATTGGCGCCGGCACTGTTCAGGCGCCCGCCGATCACGAAGGTCGGGTCGAGCCCGGCCGCATCGAGCACGCTCGCCACCAGGCTGGTGGTGGTGGTCTTGCCGTGCGTGCCCGCAATCGCGATGCCCTGCTTGAGGCGCATCAGCTCGGCCAGCATCAGCGCGCGCGGCACCACCGGAATGCGCTTCTCGCGCGCGGCCAGCACCTCGGGGTTGTCCGACTGCACCGCGGTGGAAGTGACCACCGCATCCGCGCCGTCGATGTGCGCGGCGGCGTGGCCCACGAAGGTACCGATGCCCAGGCCGGCAAGCCGGCGCAAGGTGGCGCTGTCGGCCAGGTCGGAGCCGGTGATGCGGTAGCCCAGGTTGAACAGCACTTCGGCGATGCCGCTCATGCCCGAGCCGCCGATGCCCACGAAATGGATGTGACGAATCGCGTGCTTCATCTGGCAAGCTCCTCGCAGGCGCGGACGACCGCTTCCACTGCTTCGGTCTTCTGCATGGTTTTGGCCTTGGCGGCCTTGTCGATCAGCGCGGTGCGCTCGGTTTTCTGTAGCAAATCAGCCAGCAATTCAGGAGTGAGGTCGGCCTGCTGCACCAGCCAGCCGCCGCCCGCGTCGACGAGGAAGCGCGCGTTGGTGGTCTGGTGGTCGTCGACCGCCGAGGGAAAAGGCACGAACAGCGCTGCTGCGCCGACGGCCGCGATTTCTGTTACGGTGCTGGCCCCGGCGCGCGCGACGATGATGTCGGCGTCGGCGTAGGCCTGCGCGGTGTCTTCGATGAAGGGCGTGAGTTCGCCCTCGACGCCGGCTGCCGCGTAGTTGGCGCGCAGTTCGTCGATCTGTTTGGCGCCGCTCTGGTGCAGCACCTGCGGGCGCACGGCCGGCGCAATACGCGCCAGCGCCTGCGGCACCACGGCGTTGAGTGCCTTGGCGCCCAGGCTGCCGCCAACCACCAGCAGACGCAGCGGCCCGCTGCGGCCGGCGAAGCGCACGGCCGGTTCGGGCTGCGAGGTGAACGCCGCGCGCAGCGGATTACCTACCCACTGCGCCTTCTTCAGCACATTGGGGAAAGCCGTGAACACGCGGTCGGCCACACCCGCCAGCACCTTGTTGGCAAGGCCGGCCACCGAGTTCTGCTCATGCAGCACCAGCGGCTTGTTGAGCAGCACGCTCATCATTCCGCCCGGAAAGGTGATGTAGCCGCCCAGGCCCACGACGACGTTGGGCTGCACGCGGCGCACCACGCCGATGCTCTGCCAGAACGCGCGCAGGAGCCGCAGCGGCAGCAGGAACAGCGTGAGCGGCCCCTTGCCGCGCACGCCGCCGAACTGCACCGGCTCGAAGGCGAAGCCGCGCGGCGGCACGAGCTTTTCTTCCATGCTGCCGGGCGCGCCCAGCCAGTGCACGCGCCAGCCGCGCTCGCGCAGCGCCTCGGCCACCGCGAGCCCCGGAAAGATGTGGCCGCCGGTGCCGCCGGCCATGACGAGTGCGGTGCGCCCGGTCATATGCGGCCTCCCCGCATCAACACACGATTCTCGTAGTCGATACGCAGCACCACCGCCAGCGCCACCAGGTTCATCAGGATGGCCGAGCCGCCGAAGCTCATCAGCGGCAAGGTGAGCCCCTTGGTCGGCAGCGCGCCGAGGTTCACGCCCATGTTGATGAAGGCCTGGAAGCCGATCCACACGCCCACGCCCTGCGCCACGAGGCCCGAGAACACGCGGTCCAGCGCAATCGCCTGGCGGCCGATGTGCATGATGCGGCGCGTGAGCCAGAGGAACAGGCCGATGATCAGCAACACGCCGACCAGGCCGAACTCCTCGCCGATCACCGCGAGCAGGAAGTCGGTGTGCGCCTCGGGCAGCCAGTGCAGCTTCTCGACGCTGCCGCCCAGCCCGACGCCGAAGATCTCGCCGCGCCCGATGGCGATCAGCGAGTGCGACAGCTGGTAGCCCTTGCCCAGCGCATGCTCCTCGCTCCACGGATCGAGGTACGCGAAGATGCGCTCGCGTCGCCACGAGCTGGAGGCGACGATGGTGCCGAAGGCCACCACCACCAGCGCCGCGATCACGAAGAACATGCGTGCGTTCACGCCGCCCAGGAACAGGATGCCCATGGCGATCACGGCAATCACCATGAACGCGCCCATGTCGGGCTCGGCCATCACCAGCATGCCCACCACCACCACCGCCACGCCCATCGGCAGCACGGCGCGGAAGAAGCGCTCCTTGATCTCCATCTTGCGCACCATGTAGCTGGCGGCATAGAGCACCATCGCGAGCTTGGCAAGCTCGGACGGCTGGAAGCGCATGAAGCCCAGCGGCAGCCAGCGCCGCGCGCCGTTGACGTTGATGCCGATGTGCGGAATGAGCACCGCCACCAGCAGCAGCAGCGAGGCCACGAAGAGCCAGGGCGCGGCGCGCTCCCAGGTCTTCATGGGAATCTGGAAGGCCAGCAGCGCCGCAATGAACGCGAACACCACCGAGGCCGCATGCCGCGTGAGGAAGAAAGATGCGCTGTAGCCCGCACGCGCGAAGCGCGGGTTGTCCGGCAGCGCGATGGAGGCCGAATACACCATCACCAGGCCCCAGGTGAGCAGCGCGACCGTGACCCAGACCAGCGCCTGGTCGAAGCCGAGCACGCGCATCGGCGCGGCCTTGGTCTGCGTGACACCGGCGCCGCCCAGCCGCACCGGCAGGTGCACGGGCAGCGAGTCGATGCCGCTGCGCGCGCGGCTGAACCAGCCGCCGAAACGGCTGGTCTTCGCGTTGGGCGTGGCGCCTGCGGCCGTGGTGTTCAAGCCGGACCTCCCGAAGAAAAATCGGCATCGTTCGACGACGGGCCGGCCATGCGAGGCTCGTCCTCGAGCGCCTGCACGGCCTCGCGGAACACGGCCGCGCGGTGCTCGTAGTCCTTGAACATGTCGAAGCTCGCACAGGCCGGCGACAGCAGCACGGCATCGCCGGGGTTGGCGCGCGCGGCGGCCAGCTTGACGGCCTCCTGCATCGAGCCCGCATGCATCAGCGAGGCGCCGGTGGCGGCCAGCGCCTGCTCGATCAGCGGCGCATCGCGGCCGATCAGCACCACGGCGCGCGCGTACTGCGCGACGGGCGCGGCCAGCGGTTCGAAGTCCTGGCCCTTGCCCTCGCCGCCGAGGATCACAACCACGCGGCGGTCTTCGCCCAGGCCGTTGAGCGCGGCGACCGTTGCGCCGACGTTGGTGCCCTTGCTGTCGTCGAAGTACTCGACCTCATCGACGATGGCGATTGGCTCCACGCGGTGCGGCTCGCCGCGGTATTCGCGCAGGCCGTAGAGCATCGGCCCGAGCGGGCAGCCGGCGGCGCTGGCCAGCGCGAGCGCCGCCAGCGCGTTCATCGCGTTGTGGCGGCCGCGGATGCGCAGCACGTCGGCGGGCAGCAGGCGCTGCAGGAAGATTTCTTCCTCGACCACTGCGCCGCGCTTGCGCTTCTGCGTTTCGTCGGCCTCGAGTGCGCGCACCAGCCAGGCCATGCCGTTGACGCGCTCGATGCCGTAGTCGCCCGGACGCAGCGGCATCGACGCGCCGAAGGTGACATGGGCGCGGACCTGCGGGCGCTGCAGCTTCACCTTGACGGGCGCGGGCAGCATGGCCATCACGCCAGGGTCGTCGCGGTTGAGCACCATGAGGCCCTGCGTGCCGAAGATGCGCGCCTTGGCCGATGCATACGCCTGCATGTCCCCATGCCAGTCGAGATGGTCCTGCGTGAGGTTGAGCACGGTGGCGGCAGTCGGCTCGAAGCCCTGCACGCCGTCGAGCTGGAAGCTCGAGAGCTCGAGCACCCAGACATCGGGCAGCGTCTCGGCATCGATGTGTGCGGCCAGGGTGTCGAGCAGCGTCGGGCCGATGTTGCCGGCCACGGCCACGCTCTTGCCCGCGCGCTCGACCAGCTGGCCGGTGAGCGCGGTGACGGTAGTCTTGCCGTTGGTGCCGGTGACGGCGAGCACCGCGGGCGTGTAGCCCCTGGGCGCCGGCGGCTCCTCGATCGGCACGAGCTTGAGCTGCGGCGTGTCTTCTTCCTCGACTGCGGCGGAGGCCGGGTTGGTGGCGGAGAGTTCGGCGATCTTGGCGACGAACTCGGCGGCCTCCCTGGCGGCCGTGGGGACGTAGGGCTGGCCGGGGGTCGGCAAGCGAGACACGGTGGCAGGCGCGGACGCGGGCGCGGGTGCCGGTTCGGCGGCGTCCTGCGTCTCGGCTGCCGGCGCCTGCTCCTGCGCTGGCTGTTGCTCGTCGCCTGGCGGCGGCGCGGCGGGAACGCTCAGCGACGGGTCGCGCGGCATGGCTTCGGCCTGCGCGGCGGGCGGTGCGGGCTCGGCTTCTGCCGCATCGGCAGCGGCATCGGCCACGGGCTCGGCCGCTTGCGGCATCTCGGGCGTTGCCGGCTCTTCCGGTGCCGCGGCGTCCGCAGCTTCCGCCGGCTCACCAGCGAGCGGCAATTCGCCTTGCGCATCGGGTTCCGCGACGGGCTCCGCCGGCACCTCCACCGCAGGCTCGTCTTCCGGCACTTCAGGCGCCGCCTCGGCCACCGGCACCTCGACGGTCCGCAGGTCCAGCAGCGCGCGCGCAAACAGATCCAGTTCGCCGCCGACCGCGAGCCCCACGGCCCGCGCCGCATCGACGACCGGTGCGATGGTGGCGGGCGACAGGCCCGGCGAGCGGTACACCGCGCGGATCGGCGTGCCTTCGACCAGCGCGGCCGAGAACGGCCCGCCGATGAACGCCACCTCGGGCCATTCCGCCCGCAGCGTCGCAAGCAGCGCCGGCGCCTCGCGCGTGTCGGCCACCGTGACGACCGCGCCGTGGCGCGCGCACCAGCGCGCCATCGCCAGCCCGGACGCACCGAGGCCGAGGATCAATACGGGGAGGTCTTTCAGGTGCCGCATGTGTTTTTTCTTCTCACCGCAGCTTCAGCGTCGACAGGCCGATGAGGCACAGCAGCATCGTGATGATCCAGAAGCGCACCACGACCTGCGTCTCGCGCCAGCCGCTCTTCTCGAAGTGGTGGTGCAGCGGCGCCATCTTGAGCACGCGGCGGCCCTCGCCGTAGCGCTTCTTGGTGTACTTGAAGTACATGACCTGCGCCATCACCGAGATCGCCTCGACCACGAAGATGCCGCCCATGATGAAGAACACGATCTCCTGGCGCACGATGACCGCGATGGTGCCTAGCGCGCCGCCCAGCGCGAGCGCGCCCACGTCGCCCATGAAGACCTGCGCCGGATGGGTGTTGAACCAGAGGAACGCGAGCCCTGCGCCGGCCATGGCCGAGCAGAACACCAGCAGCTCGCCCGAGCCCGGGATGTTGGGAAACAGCAGGTACTTGGAATACACCGCGCTGCCCGTCACGTAGGCGAACACGCCCAGTGCCGAACCCACCATCACCACCGGCATGATCGCCAGGCCGTCCAGGCCGTCGGTCAGGTTGACCGCGTTGCTCGCGCCCACGATCACCAGGTACGTGAGGATCACGAAGCCGATGCCGCCGAGCGGGTAGCTCACTTCCTTGAAGAAGGGCACCAGCAGGTTGATCTTGGGCGGAAAGTCCAGGTCGAAGCCCGACTGCACCCAGGCGAAGAACAGCTGCAGCACGCGCCAGTTCGAACTTTCCGAGATGCTGAAGAGCAGGTAGAAGCCCGCGATCAGGCCCACCACCGACTGCCAGAAATACTTCTCGCGCGAGCGCATGCCCTCCGGGTCCTTGCGCACCACCTTGCGCCAGTCGTCGACCCAGCCGATGGCGCCGAAGCCCAGCGTGACCCACAGCACGATCCACACGAAGCGGTTGGAGGGGTCGAACCACATCAGCGTGGCGAAGGCAATGGCGAACAGCACCAGCACGCCGCCCATGGTGGGCGTGCCGCTCTTGGTGAGGTGCGTTTCCATGCCATAGCCGCGCACCGGCTGGCCGATCTTGAGCGCGGCCAGGCGGCGGATCACATAGGGCCCGGCCACCAGGCCGACCACCAGCGCCGTCAGCGCAGCCATCAGCGCACGGAAGGTGAGGTACTGGAAAACGCGCAAGAACCCGAACTCGGGCGAAAGTGTCTGCAGCCATTGGGCCAGGCTCATCAGCATGTGGTGTCGCGCGGCTCATGCGTCATGACCGGCCTCCTTTTGTTGTTGTCGTGATTGCTCGATCGCCTGCACCACGCGCTCCATCTTCATGAAGCGCGAGCCCTTGACGAGCACGCTCCCCACCTGGGGCAGCCGCGCCAGCACCGCGGCGCCGAGCGTCTCGATGTCCGGGAAATGGCGGCCGTTGTCGCCGCCGTCGAAGGCCGCGATGCTGTGCGCGGTTTCGGCGCCGAGCGCATACACGGCCTCGATGCCGCGCTGGCGCGCCCAGTCGCCGACCTCGGCATGGAACTCGGGCGCGCGGTTGCCGACCTCGCCCATGTCGCCGAGCACCAGGAGGCGCGGACCGGGCAAGGCCGCGAGCACGTCGATGGCCGCGCGCACGGAATCGGGATTGGCGTTGTAGCTGTCGTCCACCAGCGTGAGCGAATGGCCGCCGGGCAGCAGCACCGCGCTCGCCTTGGAGCGGCCCTTCACCGGTTCGAAGGCCGAGAGGCCGCGCGCAATGGTCTCGGGCGGAATGCCGGTAGCGAGCGCGCACGCGGTCGCCGCCAGCGCATTGACGACGTTGTGCCGGCCCGCGATGTGCAACTGCGCATCGAAGTCGCCCAGCGGCGTGCGGATGCGGACCTGCCATGCGCCCTGCTGCCATTCGGCGCCCACCAGAGAAATATCGGCGTCTTCATGCTCGCCGAAGGTCATGCAGCGGCGCGTGGCGCCGTCGTGCGCCATGTCGTTCCACAGAGGAGCGAATTCGTCGCCGTGCGGGAACACCGCGGTGCCGTCCTCCGGCACGAAGGAAAACACCGCGCCGTTCTCGAGCGCCACCGCTTCCACGGTGGCCATGAACTCCAGGTGCTCGCGCTGCGCGTTGTTGACCAGCGCGACGGTCGGACGCGCAATGGCCGCGAGCCGCGCGATCTCGCCCGGATGGTTCATGCCCAGCTCGACCACCGCATGCTGGTGCTTCGCGCGCAGGCGCAGCAAAGTCAGTGGAACGCCGATCTCGTTGTTGAAGTTGCCGGCCGTCGCGAGCGCGCGATCGCCCCTGAAGGCGACCAGCACGGCCGCGATCATCTGCGTGACGGTGGTCTTGCCGTTGCTGCCGGTCACGGCGATCAGCGGCAGATCGAACTGCGCGCGCCAGCCGGCGCCGAGCGCGCCGAGCGCGGCCAGCGAATCGGGCACTTCGAGGCCCGCCAGGCCGGCCGCCTCGAGACCGCCGTGTGCAATGGCGGCGACGGCGCCGCGCGCCTTGGCATCGGCCAGGAATTCGTTGGCGTCGAAGCGTTCGCCCTTGAGCGCCACGAACAGGTCGCCATCCGCGAGCGTGCGGGTGTCGGTATGGACGCGGGCAATGGCCGTAGCGCCGTCGCCCACCAGGCGCGCGCCTGGAATCCATTGCTGCGCCTGGGCCAGCGTGAACATCATCGGCGAGTGGCTCATGCGGCACCCCGCTTCGAAAGCGCATCGAGCGCGTGGATGCGGTCCGAGAACGGTATGCGCTGGCCGGCGATTTCCTGCCAGGCTTCATGGCCCTTGCCGGCGAGCAGCACCACGTCCTGCGGCGCGGCCTGCGCGATGGCGTCGGCAATGGCGGCCGCGCGGTCGGGCTGCACCTGGGCCGCTTCGGGGCGCGCGAGGCCGAGCAGCACCTGGCTGATGATCGCGTCGGGGTTCTCGCTGCGCGGGTTGTCGCTGGTCACGACCACGCGGTCGGCCTGGCGCTCGGCCACCGCGGCCATCATCGGGCGCTTGATCGGATCGCGGTCGCCGCCGCAGCCGAACACGCACCAGAGCGCGCCGCCGCGCTGCTGCGCAAGCGGGCGCAGGCCGGCCAGCGCCTTGTCGAGGGCGTCGGGCGTGTGGGCATAGTCGACCACCGCCAGCGGCGCAGCCGCGTTGGAATCGGCGGCGCCCACGCGCTCCATGCGGCCCGGCACGCTGGTGAGCCTGCTGCAGGCCGCCACGGCCTGCGCGAGCGACAGCCCCAGGGCCCGCAGCGTGCCGAGCACGCCCAGCAGGTTGGCCACGTTGTACTGGCCGATCAGGCCGGTCGACATGCGCTCCACCGCATCGTTGTCGTGCTCGGCCACCGAGAAGCGCAGGCCCTGCGCGTCGTAGCCGACGTCGCGCGCCATGAGCCGCGCCGGCGCGCCGGCGGCCGACACGGTCCAGACGTCGAGCGCACCGATGCCGGCCTCGAGCAGGTTCGCGCACAGGCTCGCGCCATGCACGTCGTCGATGTTGATCACCGCGGCGCGCAGCCCGGGCCAGCGGAACAGCTCGGCCTTGGCCTGCCAGTAGGCATCCATGCTGCCGTGGTAATCGAGATGGTCCTGCGTGAAATTGGTGAACACCGCCACCGCGATGCGCGCACCGTCGAGCCGGCGTTCGGCGATGCCGATCGACGAGGCCTCGATGGCGCAGGCGCCGAAGCCGCGCTCGACCAGCGCGCGCAGCTCGCGCTGCATCATCACCGGGTCGGGCGTGGTGAGGCCGGTGTAGACGAGCTCCGGCGGCATGCCGATGCCCAGCGTGCCCATCACCGCACAGGGCGAAGGCACGCCGCGCTCGGCGCTGCCGTCCAGCCGCGGCGCGCGAACGCCGCCGGGCACGGCCAGCGTGGAAAGCGATTCGGCGAGCCACCATGCGGTGGAGGTCTTGCCGTTGGTGCCGGTCACGGCCAGCACTTCGAGCGCGGCCGAGGGGTTGTCGTAGAAAGCCGATGCGATCGGGCCGGTGGCGGCCTTGAGCCCCGGATAGCTTGCAATGCGCTCGTCGCCATCGAAACCGAAGGCCTCGGCGCCCTGCTGCTCGACCAGGCAGGCCGCGGCGCCCTGCGCCAGTGCCGAAGCCACGTGCCTGCGCCCGTCGGTGGCCGCGCCGGGCCAGGCAATGAAGCCGTCGCCCGCGCCCACCGGCCGGCTGTCCGCATGCAGCGCACCCTGCACGCGCTCCTTGAGCCAGAGCGCGGCGAGTTGAGGGGAAGTGAGTGTCAGCATGCTCAGAAGCTCTCGTCGACGCCTTGCGTCACCACCAGCGGTTTGACCGCGAGGTCGGGCGGAACGTTCATCATGCGCAGGGTCTGCTGCACGACCTCGCTGAAAACGGGCGCGGCGGCCACGCCGCCGAAGTACTGGCCGTCGCTCGGCTCGTCGATCATCACGCCGACGATGATGCGCGGCTTTTCGATCGGTGCCATGCCGGTGAACCACGCGCGATATTTGTTGCTCGCGTAACCTTTGCCAACCTGCTTGTGCGCGGTGCCCGACTTGCCGCCGACCGAATAGCCGACGGTCTGCGCGCGCGTGCCGGTGCCGCCCGGACCTGCCGCCATCTGCAGCATCTTGCGCACCGCCAGCGCGTTCGACGGCGAGAACACCCGCACACCCGCGGGCGACTCGGTGCTCTTGAGGATGGTGACCGGAATGATCGCGCCGTCGTGCGCGAAGGCGGTGTACGAATGCGCCATCTGGAAGAGCGACGCCGACAGGCCGTAGCCATAGGCCATGGTGGCCTGCTCCACGGGCTTCCAGGTCTTCCAGGGGCGCAGGCGCCCCGTGACCGCGCCGGGGAACTGGATCTGCGGCTTCTGGCCGTAGCCGAGCGCGGTGTAGGTGTCCCACATCTCGTGCGGGGTCATCTTCTGCGCGATCTTGAGCGCCCCCACGTTGCTGGACTTCTGGATCACGCCCTCGACCGTGAGCGTGCCGTAGTTGTGCGTGTCGCTGATGGTGAAGCCGCCCAGCTGGAAGCGGCCGGGCGAGGTCTCGATCAGCGTCGAGGGCTTCACGCGGCCGGCCTCCAGCGCCATGGCCACGGTGATCGGCTTCATGGTCGAGCCGGGCTCGAAGGTGTCGGTGAGCGCGCGGTTGCGCAGCTGCTCGCCCGTGAGGTTCTGCCGCTTGTCGGGCACGTAGCTCGGGTAGTTGGCCAGTGCCAGCACCTCGCCGGTGACCGCGTCCAGCACCACCACGCTGCCGGCCTTAGCACGACGCGCGGTCACGGCGTCGCGCAGCTTCTGGTAGGCGAAGAACTGCACCTTGCTGTCGACGCTGAGCTGGATGTCCTTGCCGTCGACCGGCGGCACCTGCTCGCCCACGCCCTCGACCACGCGGCCCAGGCGGTCCTTGATGACGCGGCGCGAGCCGGCCTTGCCGGCCAGTTCCTTGTTGAAGGAAAGCTCGATGCCTTCCTGCCCGTTGTCCTCGACGTTGGTGAAGCCCACCACGTGCGCCGCGGCCTCGCCCTCGGGGTACTGGCGCTTGTATTCCTTGCGCTGGTAGATGCCCTTGAGGTTGAGCGCGGCAATCTGCTTGGCAATCGGCTCGTCGACCTGGCGCTTGATCCAGACGAAGGTCTTGTCCTCGTCCTCGAGCTTCTTGTCGAAGTCCTTCTGCGGCATCTCGAGCAGCTTGGCCACCTGCTTGAGCTTGGCGCGCACCTCGGGGTCGTCGCGCTCGATGTCTTCCGGAATGGCCCAGATGCTCGGCGCCACCACGCTGGACGCCAGGATGAGGCCGTTGCGGTCGAGGATGCGCCCGCGGTTGGCCGGCAGCTCGAGCGTGCGCGCAAAGCGCACTTCGCCCTGCCGCTGGAAGAAGCTGTTGTTGAACACCTGCACGTAGGCGGCCCGGCCCGCCAGCACCACGAAGCCGAAGGCGATGCCGGCGACGATGAACTTGCTGCGCCAGACCGGCGTCTTGCTCGCGAGCAAGGGGCTGGTGGTGTAGCGGACGCTGCGGCGGCTCATCGCTGGGTCCTCGCGACGGGTTTGGGCGCCGGCGTTGCGGGCGGCGCGGGCGGCGGTGCCACCACGGCCGGAATCACGGTGCCGTCGGGCCGCACGTACTGCGTGATGGCCGGCGTGGTGGTGCGCATCTGCAGCTGCTCCTTGGCCAGCTTTTCCACGCGCAGCGGCGTGGCCTGCGCGCGCTTTTCCACCTGCAGCCGGTCGTGGTCGAGCTCGAGCCGCCGGGCTTCCTGCTGGGTGCGGTCGAGCTCGGTGTAGAGCTGGCGCGACAGGTACTGCGTGTGCACGAGGTAGAGCGCGGAGGCGACCACCGCGAGCAGCAGGAGCAGGTTCAGGCGCGCCACGTCAGACTTCCTGGGTGCGCTCGGCCACGCGCAGGATCGCGCTGCGCGAGCGCGGGTTGCCGTGCACTTCGGCGTCGGACGGCTTGATGCGCTCGAGCGCGCGCAGCTTCATGGCCTTCGGGGCGGCGAAGGGCGCACGGCGGTCGTACACCTCCTTCGAGTGCCTGGCGATGAACTGCTTCACGATGCGGTCTTCCAGCGAATGGAAGCTGATCACCGCGAGCCGGCCTCCGGGTTGCAGCACGGAAAGGCTCGCCTCTAGCGCCTGTTGCAGCTCTTCAAGCTCGGCGTTGATGAAAATCCGAAAAGCCTGAAATGTGCGCGTTGCAGGGTTCTGGCCCGGCTCGCGGGTTTTGACCGTGCCAGCCACGAGCTCGGCCAGTTCGGTGGTGGTTGAAATTGCGCCCCGTTCTTGTCTGCGAGCAACAATCGCCTTTGCAATCTGAACAGCAAACCGTTCTTCGCCATAGTCACGGATCACCTCTGCAATCTGCTGGAGTTCGGCCGTTGCCAGCCAATCGGCCACGCTCTCGCCGCGCGTGGTGTCCATGCGCATGTCGAGCGGACCGTCGAAACGAAAACTGAAACCGCGCACCGGGTTGTCGATTTGCGGCGAACTCACGCCCAGGTCCATCAGCACACCCGCCACGCTGGCATCGGGCAATTCGCCCAGCGAACGGAATCCCTGGTGCCGGATGGAAAAACGCGCATCCGAGATGCGCGCTGCTTCGGCCACCGCTTCCGCATCCTTGTCGAATGCGATCAGCCTGCCTTCCGGTGCCAGCCGCGCGAGGATCGCGCGCGCATGCCCTCCGCGCCCGAAGGTCGCATCCACGTAGGTGCCGGTGGCTGCCGTGCTGCCGGAAAGAAGGGCTTCCACCGCTTCGTTCAGCAAGACGGTCGTATGGGTCCATGGAGTGTTCACGTCGGTCCTCAGAACGCGAAGTCCTGAAACACATCCGGCATCTCGCCCTGGGTGGCCTCGGCCTCCTTGGCCTCGTAGGTCGCCTTGTCCCAGAGCTCGAAGTGGTTGCCCATGCCCAGGAGCAGCGTGTCGCGCACGATGCCCGTGGCGGCACGCAGTTCGGGCGACACCAGGATGCGCCCGGTGCCGTCCATCTCCACGTCCATGGCGTTGCCGAGGAAGACGCGCTTCCACCACTGTGCCGACATCGGCAGCGCGGCGATGCGCTCCCTGAATTTCTCCCACTCGGGACGCGGGAACACCATGAGGCAGCCGTGCGGATGCTTGGTGATCGTGAGCTGGCCGCCCGCCGTGGCGCTCAGGACGTCGCGATGCCGGGTCGGCACGGAGAGCCGCCCCTTGGCATCCAGACTGAGCGATGAAGCGCCTTGAAACACGACCAGAACCCCTGTATTGGGAATGCCGCGGCACCTGAAAGAGGCACCACCCGCACTTTTTCCCACTTAACTGCACTTTTTTGCACTGTAGCAGGAAACACTTCAGACGCAACTGGCCGTTGGTGCTATTTTTTGTAATGGAATCAACGACTTAGCGCCGATTTCCAAACCTGGAAATCGGCGAATTTCGTTGAGAATTAAGCACTTAGCTCACGCAATGAATGTGATGCGTGAAGCGCGGCCGCCGTTACAGGGGCCGCAAAGCGGGCTTCAGAGGATGAAGCGCGAAAGATCTTCGTCGTGACTTAGTGCCGCAAGGCGCTCGTCGACATAGGCGGCATCGATGCGGATGGTCTGCCCCTCGATGCGGGTCGCGTCGAAGCTTACCTCATCCAGCAGACGCTCCATCACGGTCGACAAACGGCGTGCGCCGATGTTCTCGGTGCGCTCGTTGACCTCGTACGCGATGGTGGCCAGGCGGTTCACGCCTTCGGGCGTGAATTCGAGCGTGACGCCTTCGGTGGCGAGCAGCGCCTGGTACTGCTTCACGAGCGAGGCGCGGGTCTGCGTGAGGATGCTCTCGAAATCGGACACCGAGAGCGACTGCAGCTCGACGCGGATCGGAAAGCGCCCCTGCAGCTCGGGGATCAGATCGCTGGGCTTGCTCAGGTGGAAGGCGCCGCTCGCGATGAAGAGCATGTGGTCGGTGCGCACCACGCCGTACTTGGTGCTCACGGCCGTGCCCTCGACCAGCGGCAGCAGGTCGCGCTGCACGCCCTGGCGCGACACGTCGGAGCCCTGGGCCTCGCTGCGCGTGGCGACCTTGTCGATCTCGTCGATGAAGACGATGCCGTTCTGCTCGACGTTGGTGATGGCCTGCGTGCGGATCTCGTCCTCGTTGACCAGCTTGGCGGCTTCCTCGTCGATCAGGAGGCGCATCGCCTCGGCGATCTTGAGCTTGCGCGTCTTGCGCTTGCCGCCGCCGAGCTGGCCGAACATGCCGCGCAGCTGCTCGGTCATTTCCTCCATGCCGGCCGGACCCATGATCTCGAGCGGCGCGCGGGCTTCGGCCAGGTCGAGCTCGATCTCCTTGTCGTCGAGCTGGTGCTCGCGCAGCTTCTTGCGGAAGGCCTGGCGCGTGGGGTTGGGGCCGTCCAGCGCCGGCGTGGCGCCCTCGGCACCGCGCGCAGGCGGCAGCAGCACGTCGAGGATGCGGTCTTCGGCGGCGTCCTCGGCGCGCGCGCGCACCTTGGCGCTTTCGGCCTCGCGCGTCTGCTTGACGGCGATCTCGGCCAAGTCGCGAACGATCGAATCGACGTCCTTGCCGACATAACCCACCTCGGTGAACTTGGTGGCCTCCACCTTGATGAACGGCGCATCCGCCAGGCGCGCAAGGCGGCGCGCGATCTCGGTCTTGCCCACGCCCGTGGGGCCGATCATGAGGATGTTCTTGGGCGTGATCTCGGTGCGCAGCTTTTCCTCGACCTGCTGGCGGCGCCAGCGGTTGCGCAGCGCAATGGCCACGGCGCGCTTGGCGGCGGGCTGGCCGACGATGTGGTTGTCGAGCTCGGAGACGATTTCCTGCGGGGTCATGGACATGGTCAGAGCGCTTCCACCGTGTGGTTCATATTCGTGTAAATGCAGATTTCACCGGCTATCGCCAGCGATTTGCGCACAATTTGTTCGGCAGTGAGGTCAGTGTTGTCGATCAGCGCCTTGGCGGCGGACTGCGCATAGGCGCCGCCGGAGCCGATGGCGATCACGCCGTCCTCGGGCTCCAGCACGTCGCCGTTGCCGGTGATGATGAGCGAGGTGGTGGCGTCGGCCACGGCCAGCATGGCCTCGAGCTTGCGCAGCACGCGGTCGGTGCGCCAGTCCTTGGTGAGTTCGACGGCGGCGCGCGTGAGGTGCCCCTGGTGCTTTTCGAGCTTGGCCTCGAAGCGCTCGAAGAGCGTGAAGGCGTCGGCCGTGGCGCCGGCAAAGCCCGCGAGCACCTTGCCGTGATAGAGCCGCCGCACCTTGCGCGCGGTGCCCTTGATGACGATGTTGCCGAGAGTGACCTGCCCGTCCCCGCCAATGGCGACTTGGTCGCCCTGGGGGGTCTTGCGGCGCACGCTCACGATGGTGGTGCCGTGAAACTGTTCCATCGAAGCCATCTGGGGATGCCAGAGGGCAATGCAAGCCCGGGGCTGCTACCGAATGTGCGAAGCGCCAAGGCGCCCTAGTTCTTGCGCAGGGCCACCGTCGCATGGTCGGCAATGCCGACCAGGTCGAACAGCACCGCGATCAGGCGGTGGGCGTCCACGAACTGCACGCGCTCGCCCTCGGCGTCGCGCGCCCGCACCCAGCCGAGCAGCGTGCCAGCCGCGGCCAGGTCCATGCGCAGCAGCGCGGCGCACGAGATGACCGGCGCCGTGGTGTTGCGCAGGTCGGTGTCCAGCCGCTGCAGGCTCGAATGCGCCTCGCCGCGCAGATCGCCTGCCAGCGCGGCAAAGCCGGTGTCGGTGGTGGGAAAGCTCTCCGATTCGCCATTGACCGAGAGCAGCGACCACACGGAATTCGAACGGCTTGCCGCCGGTGCGGCCACCGAGGTGCAGGCGCCCTTGGGGTCCTGCCAGGCCGGCGGCGACACCTCGTAGGTGATGCAGTAGTTGAGCGCCACCAGTTCGAAGTCGTCGGGCATGTTCATCATGCGCAGCGCAGCCAGGTGCAGCTGCCACCAGATGTCCGGCGTGCCGCGCTCGCTGTTGGGCGTGGCCTCGGCCAGCACGGCCAGCAGTTTCGCGGCGCCGATGAAGCGCAGCTGGACCGGCGAATCGGCCCAGTGCGCAAACAGCACGCGCAGCGGCGCGGCGGCATCGGCCTCGATGGCGACCAGCGCGCGCCAGTCGAGCGTCCAGACCGAGCCGGCCTGCGACAGCGCCCGCGTGAGCTGGATCAAGCCGTCGCGCGCCAGGCGTGCCGGGCTGGCCCAGTTGGCGCCGGCCGGCGCCAGTTCTGCGAGTTCGCTGGCGGCCACTGCCTTCACGCTGCGCGCCAGCTCGTCGAACGAGACCCAGTCGGGCCCCATGCGCTTCATGCGCTGGGCATAGCGCATGCGCGCCGCGGCAAACCTGGCGGCATCGCCGGTGGCGCGGTACAGGTCGAACAGCGTGCGCCAGCGCGCGTCGTCGCGCTCGGCGGTGGCGTGGTCGCCCTCGGCCGCCGCGCTTTCGGAGGCCAGGGCCTGGAGAAGAATGGCCTCGGCGCCGGCATCGTCGCCGTGCGCGAAGCGGATCACGGCTTCTTCGAGCGCGCCGTCGCGCGCGAGCCGCGCCGACAGCAGCGAGGTGCCGCTGGCCGCCGGGCCGCCTGCGGCGGGCGCGGCAGGCGCAGCCGCGGCAACCACCGCCGGTGCCGGCACGACGGCAGGCGCCGGCGCGGAGCCGTAGGCCGGTGCGGCAAGCAGGCTGGCCAGCTCGGCCGCGTCCACGGGCGGCGGCAGGGTCTCGGCGCCGGCATCGGGCGGCGCATTGGACAGCACCTCGCCGTTGGGGCCGCGGCCCTTCCACCACTGCTGCGACATCTGCTCCTCGATCTCGTCGATCTTCTTGAGCGTGAGCGCGCGCCCCTCGGACTTTTCCGTGGTGCTGTTCAGGTTGAAGGAAGACGGCGTGACCGTTCCTTCGAAGGCGTGGGCGGCGGCTTCGCGCTGGCGAAGCTTGCGCAGCATGTCGAACTCGCGCCGGCGAACGAAATCGTTGCGCTGGCGCCGCTCGATCATCTCCTTGAGCATTTCGCGGCTGTAGGCCTGCTCGGGCAGCGTGGAATCCGCAGTCGCATTCAGCTCGGACCAATCCTTGAGCGGATTGCGGACGAACTTCGCCACCTTGGAAAAAAGGCGGCCCGACTCTTCCTTTGGCATCGACGAGGTTTCGAGGCGAACAGGTTCTCTTCTTTGGCCGCTGGCTCAGTCCCCGAACATCTTCTGCTTGAGCTCGCGGCGCTGCTGCGCTTCGAGCGACAGCGTGGCGGTGGGACGCGCCAGCAGGCGGCCGACGCCGATGGGTTCGCCGGTTTCGTCGCAGTAGCCGTAGTCGCCGGCATCGATGCGCTGGATCGACTGCTCGATCTTCTTGAGCAGCTTGCGCTCGCGGTCGCGCGTGCGCAGCTCGAGCGCATGCTCTTCCTCGATGGTGGCGCGGTCGGCCGGATCGGGCACCACCACGGTGTCTTCGCGCAGGTGCTCGGTGGTTTCGCCGGCGTTTTCGAGAATGCCGCGCTTGAGTTCGACCAGCTTCAGGCGGAAGAACGCCATCTGCTTTTCATTCATGTACTCGGAGTCGGGCATGGCGATCACCTCGGCATCGGTCAACTCGGCAGCCGACTTGGCTTTCCAGTTGTTGGCGAGCTTCGGGTCTTTTTTGACCGCGACGGGGGGCGGCGGCACCAGCGCATTGGAAGGCGCCTGCGAGAACGACGACTTGGCCGCGGTGGAAGCCACCGATTGCGGCATGGAAGGCACGGTCAGCTGCGACAGCCGGGACACGCGGCCACCTCGCGCGGGGGCGGGTGCGGCGGTCTGAGCGGGCATCGAAGGTGTCGCCGTGGCGGAAGAAGAGGCGGCAGCCGTTTTTTTCATTGGGATCGGAGGGGCAGAAGGAACGGCAGCAGTGCGGCCGACGGTTTTGGATGGCAGTTGACCCGCAACTGCAGTTTTGGTTGCGCTCTTGTCCGGGGCGGATGCCACCGACGGCGCAGCAGACTTTGCAGGCTTGACGGGCTTCTTTGCAACGGTCGCGGCCTTGGCCGATGGCGTTGCTGGCTTCTTTGGAGCGCTTTTTGGTTTCGTGGCCGGGGCCTTTGCAGCGGAAGAACTCTTTTTTGCCGCGGGTACAGCCGGCTTTGCAGCCGCCGCTTTCTTGGCGGCGGGCTTGGTTGCTGGCGTAGCCTTGGCGGCGGGCTTCTTCACGGTGACTGGCTCCTTGAACGAACTGGAACGCGCTTTCACTGGGTGTCTCCTCCCAAGGGAACCACCGCGGGTTTCAGGCCGCGCGGGCTCCACTCGTCGGAGTGCTCGCAGTGACGAACCCCGGGGTTATACCCCCGAAAGCCCGCCAGGAACCTGCGGCGCCCCGCACCGTCAACCACATCCCGCCCCATCGGACGAAGGCGTGGCTGCCGGAACAGGCGCGCGATTGTATAGAGAACTCGAATCGAAGGGTGATGTGCCTGCACCCCCTTGCCTCCGGTAGCATCGCCAGCGCTGCCGGAGGGGGCAGCAAGACCTGCCGGAATCGCCGGGGGAGCGATGCAGGTCGACCTCATTCATACAAAAGAGAAATCAATCTTGAGCAAAAAAGCAGTTCTGGGCGTGCTGGCTGCGGCCATCGCACTTGCCTATGGCGGCGGCACGTGGTTGGCCGGCGCAAAAGTAAAGTCCAGCTACGAAGCCGCGCTGGACGAGGTGCCGAAGCAGACTGCGCTGGTGCGCGTGGTCGAGCGCAGCTACGAACGCGGCTTCTTCGGCGCCGTCAGCACCGTGACGATCGAGCTCGGCTGCGCAGCCGATGCCGCCGCCGCGGTGCAGGTGCCTGCCGCCAAGCCCGGCGAGGAAGAGGATGAGGAAGAAGTGGAGCAAGCCGCCACGCCGTTCAAGGCGGTGCGCATCACCTTCCGCGACACCATCCGCCACGGCCCGCTGGCCGGTGGCGCGCTGGCGGCGGCCACCATCGACAGCGAACTGGTGTTCGACGTGAAGGGCCAGGCCAAGGCCGAGCAGATCTTCGGCAAGGCCAAGCCCCTGACGGCGCACACCAAGGTGGCGTTCGACGGCGGCTACACCACCGACCTGGCGGTGGCGCCCGCCAGCCTGGCCGAGGAAGGCAAGGCCCGCTTCGCCTGGCAGGGCGCGCAGGTCCGCGCCGAGATGAACGGCGCCCGCACCCACGTGCGCTACGAACTGGCGATGCCGGGGCTGGATGTCAGCGATGCGCGCACCGGCGCCACGCTCAAGATGGGCAAGCTGGCCGGCAAGGCCGACATGGACAAGAGCGACGGCTGGATCCTGGCCACGGGCAAGACCGAGGCCCGGCTCGACAGCCTCGAATTCGCAGCTCCCAAGGGCCTGGGCAGCGCCGCGGGCGGCGAAGGCAAGGCCCTGCCGGCGGTGCTGCTGCAGAACATCGACATGCTCGCCGAAGCCAGCATCGCGGACGGGCTCTACGCATCGACCGGCACGGTCAAGGGCACCGGCAAGATCGGCGACACCAAGATCGACAAGTTCGAGATGAGCAGCGGCGGACGCCGCATCCACGCCGCCGGCTACAAGAAGCTGGCCGATGCCTGGATGCAGTCGAGCGCCGCGAACGGCTGCGGCAAGGGCGGCAACAAGGCCTCGCAGGCGGCCATGAAGGTGCTGTTCGACCAGTTGGCGCCCGACCTCAAGGCCATGGCCAAGTACAGCCCCGAATTCGGGCTCGACAGGATGCTGGTCGAAATCGGCGGCAAGCGCGGCGAGCTCAGCTACACGGCCGGCATGGCCGGCGTCACCGACGAAGACCTGCAGGCGCCCGGCATGGCGCTGCTCATGAAGCGCGGCGTGCTCAAGGCCAGCGCGCGGCTGCCGATGCAGTGGCTGGAGCAGATGGCCGCCGCCGGCGCCGGCAGCGGCCAGACGCCGCCGCCCGAGATGATGGCGGGGCTGGTCGAGCAAGGCGAGGAAAAGGGCTTCGTCAAGCGCGACGGCGATGACGTCACCACGCAGATCGAATATGCCGAAGGCAGCCTGAAGCTCAACGGCAAGCCGCTGGGCGCGCCGGGCCGGTAATTCCTCCCTCCCCTTCGGGGGAGGGCCGGGGTGGGGGCACGGGAGCCCCAAAAAAGCACGGCGCCTGATCGGTGGCCTGCCCCCATCCCCGCCTTCCCCCGGCGGGGGAAGGAGCAAGTCAGGGCCTCAGACCAGGCACTGCTCGAGCCCCTGCTCGAGAATTTCGCGCGGCAGCTCGATGCCGATGAACACCATGCGGCTCTGGCGGGCTTCGTCCTTGCCCCATTCCGGGCCCAGGTCGCTGCCCATCAGCTGGTGCACGCCCTGGAAGATCACCTTGCGCTCGGTGCCCTTCATGTTCAGCACGCCCTTGTAGCGCAGCATGCGCGGGCCGTAGATGTTGACGATGGCGCCCAGGAAGTCTTCCAGCTTGGCCGGGTCGAAGGGCCGGTCGGCCTTGTAGACGAAGCTCTTGACGTCGTCGTCGGTGTGGTGGTGGTGGCCGTGGCCCTCGTGCTTGTGCGAGGGGTGGTCGCAATGTTCGCCATGCGCGTGATCATGGTCGTGATGGTCTTCTTCTTCCTTGAGGAAGTCGGGGTCGATGTCGAGCTTGGCGTTCAGGTTGAAGCCGCGCAGGTCGAAGATGTCCTTGAGCGGCACGTCGCCGAAATGCGCCTTCTGCTGCGGCGCGCGCGGGTTCATGTGCTTGAGGCGGTGGATGAGCGCATCGGTTTCCTCGGCCGACACCAGCTCGCTCTTGCTGATGAAGATCTGGTCGGCAAAGCCCACCTGGCGGCGCGCCTCCTGGCGGTCGTTGAGCTGCTGCGGCGCATGCTTGGCGTCGACCAGCGTCAGGATGGAGTCGAGCAGGTAGCTCTCGGCGATCTCGTCGTCCATGAAGAAGGTCTGCGCCACCGGGCCGGGGTCGGCCAGGCCGGTGGTCTCGATCACCACGCGGTCGAAGTCGAGCAGGCCCTGGCGCTTCTTGGCGGCCAGAAGCTGCAGCGCCTCGCGCAGGTCTTCGCGGATGGTGCAGCAGACGCAGCCGTTGCTCATCTGCACGATCTGCTCCTTCGATTCGGTCACGAGGATGTCGCTGTCGATGTTCTCTTCGCCGAACTCGTTTTCGATCACCGCGATCTTCTGGCCATGGGCCTCGGTCAGGATGCGCTTGAGCAGCGTGGTCTTGCCCGAGCCCAGGAAGCCGGTGAGGATGGTGGCGGGAATGAGGGCCATGGTGTGCTCCGGAAGCGGAAAACAGGAAGAAAAAGGGGATGGGCCGGCAGTTTAGCCAATGCCACTCAGTTGCGTTGGCGCGGGGTCAAGCGGGTTTTCTCACCACCACCAGGCCCTTGAGGTATTCGCCCTCTGGAAACTCGATGGTCATCGGATGGTCGGGCGCGGCGCCCAGCCGTTCGCTGATGTAGCCGTCCACTTGCGCGTCGATGCCCGCCGAAGCCACGATCTTGTGAAAAAGATCGGCGCTGATGCCGCCCGAGCACGAAAAAGTCAGCAGCACGCCGCCGGGCTCCAGCAGCTTGAGCGCGAGGCGGTTGATGTCCTTGTAGGCGCGGGCGGCGCGCTCGGCGTGGGCCGCCGTGGGCGCGAACTTGGGCGGATCGAGCACGATGGCGTCGAATGTTCGGCCCTGCTCGATGAATTCGCGCAGCACGGTGTTGACGTTAGCGTCCAGGAATTCCGTCTTCAGGCCCGAACCCTCGGCGCCGAAGCCGTTCAGCGCCAGGTGCGCGCGCGCCCGCTCGAGCGCCGGCTGCGACGAATCGACCGACACCAGCTCGGCGCCCTCCACCGCGCCGGCCGCGCGCAGGCCTGCGAGCGCGGCCACCGTGAAGCCGCCGGTGTAGCAAAAGCAGTTGAGCACGCGCCGGAAGCGCCGATGCTGCGCGAACTCGGCAAAGCGCTGGCGGCTGTCGCGCTGGTCGAGGTAGAAGCCGGTCTTGTGGCCGGTGGCGATATCGAGCGAAAGCTTCCAGCCGTGCTCGCGGATCGTGATCTCGGTGGCGCCCTCCCCGCGCAGCCAGCCGGTGACCGGCTTGAGGCCTTCGCGCTCGCGGCCGCTGGCATCGGAGCGTTCGTAGAGCTTGTGCAGGCCGGTTGCCGCGAGCAGCGCATCGGCAATCGCGGCCTTCCAGCGCTCGACGCCGGCCGACAGGAACTGCGCGACCAGCGTATCGCCGTAGCGGTCGACGATCAGGCCCGGCAGCCCATCGGCCTCGCCGTGGACCAGCCGGACACCGTCGCTCTGCAGGTCGAAAAGCGTCCTGGCCGCCACCGCGCGGGCGCACACCGAGGCCAGGAAGGCGGCATCGATGCGCTGCGTTTCGACAAAGCTCCAGGCCCGCGCGCGGATCTTCGAAACCGGGCTGAAGGCGGCCCAGGCCAGGAAGGCGCCGTCATGGGATTCGACGCGCACCGTCTCGCCCGAATCGGCACCGCCGCGTGCAATGGCGGATTCGAAGATCCAGGGATGGCGGCGCTGCAGCGAGCGCTCCTTGCCGGGCTTGAGGCGGAGGGTTTTCATTTATTTGGTTGGCTTGTTGTCGTCGTTCTTCGGCTTGGCGCGTGTGCCCTCGGGGCGCGGCTGCGCGCGCGTGCCCTCGGGGCGCGCCCGCGCGCGCGTGCCCTCGGGGCGCGCCTGCGCGCGCGGATGTGCCGCGTCATACACCTTGGCCAGGTGCTGGAAGTCCAGCCGCGTATAGACCTGCGTGGTGGCGATGTTCGCGTGGCCCAGCAGTTCCTGCACCGCGCGCAGGTCGCTGCTCGACTGCAGCACATGGCTTGCGAACGAGTGCCGCAGCATGTGCGGATGCACGGGCGCCGCAAGGCCGGCCTTGAGGCTGCGCTCGCGCAGCAGCTTCCACACGGCCTGCGAGGACATGCGCACGCCCTTGGCGCTGATGAAGAGCGCCGCCGCGCCCGCCGGGTCGCGCAGCGCGGCCGTCGACAGCGCCGCGCAATCGCCGCGCACCGCGAACCAGTCGCGCAGCGCCTCGGCCGCCTTGCTGCCGATCGGCACGATGCGCCGCTTGCTGCCCTTGCCGAGCACGTTGGCTTCCAGCGCGTCGAGATCGACCCAGCCGCGGGCGGTGCTGCTGGCGCGCGCATCGAGGCCGGTGAGCTCGCTCACGCGCAGGCCGCAGCCGTAGAGCACCTCGACGATGGCGCCGTCGCGCGCCTCGGTCCAGGGGTCGGCCTCGGGGTCGTAGAGTTCGGCGAGCCGCACCGCGTCGTCGACCGCCAGCGCCTTGGGCAGCGGCCGCGCGGCCTTGGGCGCATGCACGTCCTTCACGGGGTTGAAGCCCACCAGCCCCTCGTTGCCGAGCCAGCGGTAGAAGCTGCGCCAGCACGAGAGCACCAGCGCAATGCCGCGCGGCTCGCGTCCCGCGCCGTGCAGCTGCGCCATCCAGCGCCGGATGTGCGCGATCTGCACGCGGTCGAGCGGGAGCCCGGCCTCGGCGGCGTTGGCCGCGAGCGCCTGCAGGTGGATGGCGTAGAGCTCGACCGTGCGCACCGCCAGCCGGCGCTCGACGCGCACATGCTCCAGGTACTTGTCGACCCAGCCGGTCCCCGCCGTCTCAGTGGAGGTAGCCATTGAACGCATTGTTCACGACAGCCAGAGGCTCGCGCAACGCACCCTTGAAGACCATGCCCCAGCGGCGCCAGCAGCGCGTGCTCGCTGCCGCGTACTGCACGTCGAAGTCCTTGTCGAAACCGCTGGCCCGCGCGAGGCGCTCCACGCGCCACAGGTGGTAGGGCTCCGACACCACGATCACGCCATGGATGCCGGCCGCCTTCAGCAGCGGACGCGACATCGCAAGATTCAGGCGCGTCGAGGTCGATGCCGGCTCCAGCAGCAGCGGCCCGGCGTAGCCCTGGGCGCGCGCATGCCGCTGCATCACCTCGGCCTCGATGCGGCCGTCTTCCTTGTCGACGCCGCCCGACAGCACGAGCTGCTTCGCGAGGCCCGCATCGGCCAGCGCGATGGCGGCATCGACCCGGCCCGTCAGGCAGGGATTGGGCTTGCCATCGAGGAAGGCGCGGTTGCCCAGGACCAGCGCGGCGTCGGCCGGCCGCCCGGGCGGGTTGGCCAGCGCCTCGGCCGCGCGCCGCCAGATGACGGCGGCAATGACGAGGTAGGCCAGCAGTCCGGCCAGCAGCACCGTCCACAGCACGGGCCACGCAGTGGCCCGCCAGGACCGGCGCTGCCCGCTCAAGGCCGCAGCCGCGACAGCGCGCCCGACGCCAGGTCGGCGATGCGTTCGAGGAAGTCGGTGCCCATTTCGGCGTTGAAGCGCTGCGCGTCCGGCGAGGCCAGCACCAGCAGGCCGAAGGCCGGCGACTCGGCATCGGGCCGCAGCGGGATCAGCGCGATCGACATCGCGCCGGCCGGCTCGGGCAGCCAGTTGGCCGCCTCGAAGCCCGAGTTGAGCCCGCAGTAGGGCGAGGTCAGCGAGGTGGCCAGCGCCTTCACGTCGTCGCTCACCCACTGGGCATAAGCCTCGTTGAGGTAGTCGGCGCTGCAGTCCCACACCTTGATGGCGGTCTGCGGCACCAGGAACAGCGACTGCAGGTCGACCGCGATGCGGTAGGGCAGGCTGCGCGGATCGCGCGTGGTGAGCAGGCCGCTGGTCCAGCGCTGCAGCCGGTCGGCGATGACCACGTTCTCGGTGCCGTGGCGCACCATGTCCATCAGGCGATGCTCCAGCGCCTTGATCTTCTCGCGCAGCATCTCGGCCTGGCGCTCCTGCAGGCTCACGGCGCGGTTGCCGTGCGGGCTGGTGAGCTGCACCTGCGCCAGCAGCTGTGCGTGCCGCTCGAAGAAGTCGGGCGTGTTCGCCAGGTAGTTGGCGATGTCGTCTTCGGTGATCGGGTTCATGGCGTCGTCTTTGTTGTTTCTGAAGTGGGTCATGGCAGCTCGGGCACCTCGATGTCTCCCTCGAAAACCGTGGTGGCCGGGCCGGTCATGAGCACCGGATGGCCCTCGCCTTCCCAGCCGATCGTGAGCACGCCGCCATGCGTCTGCACGTCGACCCGGCGCTCCAGCAGGCCGAGCCGGATGCCCGCCACCACCGCCGCGCAGGCGCCGGTGCCGCAGGCCAGCGTTTCGCCGGCGCCGCGCTCGAACACGCGCAGCCTGATGTGCGAGCGGTCGACCACCTGCATGAAGCCTGCGTTCACGCGCTGCGCAAAGCGCGGGTGGTGCTCGATCAGCGGGCCCTGCCGGGCCACGGGCGCGGTGTCGACGTTGTCGACCACCTGCACCGCATGCGGATTGCCCATCGACAGCACCGCGACCGACACGATGGCCGAGTCGGCATGCGTGCCGAGGGCCAGGTGCCAGGTGTGCCACGACCCCGTGGGCTGCGGATCGAGGCCGGCGGTGTCGAAGGGCACGCGCGCGGGCTCGAAGATGGGCGGCCCCATGTCGACCGTGACGCGGCCGTCCTCGCCCATGCGCGGCTCGATGATGCCGGCCAGCGTTTCGACGCGCACCGTGTCCTTGTCGGTCAGGTGGTGCTCGCGCACGAAGCGCATGAAGCAGCGCGCGCCGTTGCCGCACTGCTCCACCTCGCCGCCGTCGGCGTTGTGGATCACGTACTGGAAATCGACTCCCTCGGCCGCGCCCTTGGAGGGCGGGCGCACCGTGAGGATCTGGTCGGCGCCGACGCCGAAATGGCGGTCGGCCAGGAAGCGGTACTGCGCGGCCGTGAGGCCCAGCGTGCCGCGCGTTTCGTCCAGCACGACGAAATCGTTGCCGGCACCCTGCATCTTGGTAAAGCGGATTCGCATCGGGCGATTATCCGCCCGTGGCTTGGCGGCGCCTGTCGAGCGCCCGGTCCAGAAAGGCCAGGCGGTCCTGGCCCCAGAAGCGCTCGCCGTCGAGCACGAAGGTCGGCGCGCCGAACACGCCGGCCTGGATGGCGTCGGCGCTGTTGGCGCGGTAGATCGCCAAGGTCTCGGGCGCCTGCTCCAGTGCCTGCAGCGCCGCGCCGTCGTAGCCGTTTTCCTCGGCCACCGCGATGCGCACCGCGGCTTCGGAGGTGTCGCGTTCCTCGGCCCACAGCGCGCGCAGCAGCGCATGCGAGAGCGGCTGGGCATCGAGCCCCTGCAGTTGCGCGGCAATCACCATCCAGCCCGGGTACTTGTTCCAGTTCGGATCGACCGGCGCACCCTTGGGGTAGTACGCGGGCTCCAGGTTGAGCGGCATGCCGAGGTAGTCGCGCCAGCGCGCCAGTTCGAGCGCGTGGTAGCTGCGGCGCGGTTCGGGCCGCGTCTTCAGCGGAATGCCGCCGGTCTGCGGCACCACGGCCTGGAAGTCGTAGGGCTTGAGCGTGAGCCGCACATGGTGGCGCCGCACGATGTCCTGCAGCTGCGGCCCGCCCAGGTAGGCCCAGGGCGAGGAAAGGCTGTAGTAGCAGTCGAGCGCGATGGCGGTGGGGGTCGGAGGGGTGGTCATCGCGGAATTATTGATAACTTCCTTCAGCCGCAGCGCGCGGCGGTGATGCGGCCCTGCGGATCGACGTCGACATTGAGCCGCCCCGGATCGGCAGGCACCGGCAGCGGCGCGCCGACGGCCGAGGTGCGCGCCGATTTGGAACCGGTGCGCGTGCGCATCTGCTCCAGCAGCAGCGGATCGAGCGCCTGGCCGAGCGCGTAGCGCGCCTGCGCGGCCTGGCATGTTTCTTCGCTGGGCACGGTCACGAAGGTGGGCGGCGGCGGCGCCTCGGAGGTGAGCGGGCGGAATTCGGGCTGTGTCTGGCAGCCCGCGATAAACATCGACGCGGCGCAAACGGCGGCCGCCAGGATGCCGCGGGTACGAGGGAAAAAAATGAAACCGGATGGAGGGAGGATGGGCATGGTGTGGTGTCTTCCTTCTTTCAATGGATCGTAGCGTCGCCAGTGGTCAAATCCACCGGCCATGATCAATCTGAACCGTTTCGATCTCACTTCCCTGCGGCTTTTTGTCGCGGTCGTCGATGGTGGAAGCCTGACGGCGGGCGCGGATCGATTCGGCGTCTCGCTTCCGGCGGCGAGCAAGCGCATCACCGATCTCGAGCAGCACTGCGGCATGGCGCTGCTGCAGCGCGGCCAGCGCGGCGTGACCGCCACGCCCGAGGGGCAGACCCTGCACCGGCACGCGATCGAGGTGATCGCACGCCTGGAACAGCTGGTGCAGGCGGTCGACGATCTTCAATCGGGGGCCACCGGCCACCTGCGGCTGTGCGCCAATCCTTCCGCTTTCGGCGGCTTCCTGCCCAGCGTGCTGGCCGCGTACGCCCGCCGCTATCCGCAGGTACTGATCGACATGGAAGATGCCCTGAGCGAAGACGGCATCCGCGCCGTGCAGAAAGGCACGGCGGAACTGGCCGTCATCGGCGACAACGTGCCGCACGAAGGCCTGGAGACTCTCGTCTGCAATGTCGACCAGCTGGTGCTGCTGGTGCCGGCGGGCCATGCGCTGGACGGCCGGCAGAACGCCTGCCTCGCGGACGTGCTCGACCACGACCTGGTCACGCTGGCACGCAGCGCATCGCTCACGCGCAAGGTGATGGCGGCGGCCGACGCGGCCAAGCGCACGCCGCGCATCCGAGTGCAGGTGCGCAGCTTCGATTCGATGTGCCGCATGGTCTCGTTCGGGCTTGGCCTGGCGATCCTGCCGCGCGCGGCGGCGGCGCTCTATGCCCAGGCCCTCGGCCTGGTGCAGGTCGGCCTTGAAGGCATCGAGATGGAACGCGTGCTGCTGCTGGCCATGCGCAGCCGCGCGGAACTCTCGACGCCGGCGGCTGCCCTGGTGGACATGATCGAAAGCGCGGCGCCCTTCAGCGCAGCACGGCACTCTCCGAGGCCTGGCGAATGAGACGGTCGCGGTCCGCGGACAGAAGAAAGCCCTCGGCGAAGGCCTTTGCGACGGCGGCCCGCACTGCGGCGACGTAGCCCTCGTGGCTGCCGTAGCGCTCCTCGAGCGACAGGCGCGGGTCGCCGCTTGCGGCCCGCTCGGCGCGCGTGCGGGCGAACGGCACATAGCCGCCCACGTAGTTGCACACCTGGCCGCGGTGGAAGCCCTCGGCAGTGATGTTGAACCCCAGGTAGGTACCCAGCGGCGCCATCACCAGCACCGTGGGAACGCCGTCGATCTCGTTGCCGTCGGCATCGACCTTCGGCACCTTCATCGGGATCACTTTCCTGATGATCGGCGGCACGTTGGTGGGCACGCCGGACGCTTCCGAATGACTGAATTGCGGCCCCCAGTCGTAGTCGAACACCGGAAACGCAAAGTTCTGCGGCAGGAAGATCGAATCCGGAATGCCGGGCACGCCGCCCGGAAAGCCCATCGCCTTCATGTTGGCGTCGACCAGCGTCTTGGCCGCGAGCGTGGGCCACCGGCTGGGCGGCGGCGGCGTGCCGTTCAGCACCCAGTCGCGCATGGCCAGGCGCAGCACGTTGGTGATCTCCGTGTGCGGCACCGGGTTGGCCGCCAGCGTGCCGCGGCCGAAGCTGTTGCCGGGACAGGTGGGGCCGGTGGCGGCCGCGGGCATGTGCGCGAAGCCGCCCGCGCCGCCGCCATGGTGGCTGCTCGGCACGTAGTAGCGCCGCACGTTGCGCGGCAGCGGAATGTCCGCGTCGCCGGCCGTGCCGATCCACTCGGGCGTGAGTTTCAGCGCGTACACCTCGGCCGATCCGAAATGCTCGATCACCTTCGGGCAGGTGTCGTTGGCATCGCAGCGCGAGAAGATGCTGCCGGTCGGCTGATTGCGCACCGGGTCCGGCCAGTCCACCCACCACTGCGGACCTTCGCTGCCCTGCTGGTAGAGCTCCAGCACGCCATCCGGCTGGGCCCAGCGCGAGTTGGCGGCCACGCGGCGGCCCGCGATGATCGGCCAGGCCCCGTCGTAGACCTTGCGATTGCGCTCGTCCTGGTTCAGGCCCATGAAGATGAACTGCCGCACCATGTTCCCGGACTGCGACACGCCTCGCACGGCCGTGCCCTTGATGGAACTGGCCACCGGATTGCGCGTGCCGAAGTCGTCGGCCGCCTCGTGGCGAAAGAAGGCGCCGACGTCGCGGAACGCCGCCATGCCCACGCCCAGGATGTAGGCGTTGTGCGCGGGGTACACCACCTGGTAGAGCAGCTTGGAATCGAAGCCGTTGCGCAGGCAGATGTGCACCGGCAGGTTGCCGGGCGCATGGGCTGGGTTGTTGTCGATCGGCGTGCCGGGAAACGGATTGCCCGCATCGCACTTGGCAAAGGCCCAGTCGCCCGCCGCGATGGCGGGCCCTTCGGTGACAACGCCATCGACCGTTTCCTTGGTGTGCGTCTTCAGCGTTGCCTTGGCCGTGTCCAGCGTGGCCGGAAGGTAGGGCACGGGGTTGGTCTGCACGATCAGCGGCTGGGAGCCCGCGCCGCCCTGGTTGATGATCCGCGCGAACACCTGGCCCGTGACGGCCAGCCCATCGACCTTGGCGATGGGCACGGCCACCCAGTGATTCGTGCCCTCGGCCTGGTTGGCGGGAACGCCCGTGTTGCCAGCGTTGTCCGCCTGCCAGCCGCTGCGCAGGCCGACGTCGCCCAGCTCGCGTTCCTCGACGGCGAGCGTGCCGGCACCGCCGCGGTTGGGCACGTCATGCCAGAGGAAGCCGCTCGCGCGGTTCATGTCGACCGGCTTCGCCAGGTTGAACGTGGTTTCGTAGCGCACCTTGCCGTCGGCGTCTGCGCCCAGCTTGATGTCGGTGATGACGCTGTTGTGCGGATCATCCGGGTCGAGCTCGCCGAAGGCGCGGCCGCGAATCTGCTCATATGGAATCGACTGGCCCGCGAGCGGCGCGACGCTGTCGATCACGATGCGGGTGACGCGTGCCTCGGCCGGCGCGGCAACAATGACGATTGCCGCCGTGGCCATCGCCGCCGCGAGCCAGTGCAGGCGCGGCTGGCGCCCTATCGGGCTTCTGGGATGCATGTTGTCTCCTGTCTTTTTTGTGCGGATCCGACGGCGCCGGCGCTGTGCATCCTCACGATTCGAGGGCATGACGGCAATTCGCGTCTGGTTTAGCCGGTCTTAACCGATGGTTAAGGAGGCTTCCTGCGGGACTGTTCTGCCCAAAAAAGAACCCGCCGAAGCGGGTTGAGGGGTAGCCAAAAAAACCTTCATTGAAGGGTTCAGGGAGAACAGAGTCAAGACTCTTCGAATGGATGGCTACCGGGGCGGAATCTAGCAGAGCGGCTGTCCACCGAGTGCCGATACGCGACTCGCGCCACACGGCGCCGTGCATTCGTTCACGCTTTGGGCGGATGCGTTTGCGATGACTACTTTGGGCAGCTTCCTGGCCTGCAACAGCGGCTTACATAATCTCCCGACAAAACGGCCCCCCAGCTTCTGAGGGCGGCCAGGGAGCTTTCATGTCAATGTTCGATCGTGCGAGCTCGCTCGCCCGCGCCCGTAGGTCGCCCGCGTCCATGAGAAGGCGCGTGATCCTGCCCATCATCAAGCGCAGTTCCTTCGGCGGCACGTACTGGCAGCAGACGGGCGATCCCAAGGACGACAAGTGATGGACCAGCCAGTCGATGGAACACCGTTCGCGTTGGCGGTGAGGCAGTTGGGACGAAGGCCGGATCAAGCCGGCGCATCCGCGTCGCGGCGGCTCACCGTCTGGTGCCGAACCGGCTGCGGAGAGGCCGCGGAATGCGGCCCGCTCGGTTGGTGGCCATGCTGCAGCCAGCAGTGCTGGGCGGCGTGGAAGGAATCCGGGGAGAACGCAGCGGCTCGCCCGAGCGGCACCCCAAGATGAGGTGCATCGCTCCCGCCCCAGCGCACACATCAAAGTTCGTCGCAATGGCAGCTGACAGGCTCACCATCAAGCCATAGCCGCGAGCTCAGGGATCGTTGGCTTCCGATGCGGCAGCACCCGCTTCGGCGGCGCTCGCAACCGCGTCGCAGGCGGCCCTCAATGCGGCCGCAACCTCTTGCGGCCCGCGGCGCAGTTCAACGATGTCGCGCTCTCCAACGCAGTAGCCGTCGAGGCGCACGTAGATGCGCTTGAAGTCGCCGCCGAGTGCGCGCGCCACGTCGAGCAGGCAGTCGGCGAGCGTCGAGAAGCCGCCGTTGCTGTAGGAGCTGGGCGGGATCACGCCCTTCGAACGCGGCGCGCGAACGGAATAGGCGTACGACGCAGCCTCTTTCCGCAGCTCCACCACGGGCTGCAGGCCGCATTGAACGTCCCTTGCGCTTCTCATATGGCCGGAGTGTAAGTGCCCCCTAGGCCGGCAACCACGTGCATGCGAACGCAGTGGGGGCTCTCACATCCTGCCCGCAAGCCACTGATGAATGGGGTGCGCCGGAGCCAGCATCAGCTTGAAGGCAATGGCGCAGCAAACCACCATGAGCAGCGGCCGGATGAGCCTGGCGCCGGCACGGATTGCCAACCTGGACCCCACCAGCGCACCGATGAATGCTCCCAGGCCCATCACCACGCCGATGCGCCAGTGCACAAGCCCGTGAAAGAGGTAGATGGAAAGCGACCCCAGGATCGACGCGAGGTTGAGCAGCTTGGTGTGCGCGGTGGCCCGCACCACGCCCCAGCCCAGCAGCAGGACGAACGCGATCATGAAGAAGGAGCCGGTGCCCGGACCGAAGGCCCCGTCGTAGAACCCGATCACGACCGCGGCAGTCGCGCAGAAGGCCGCCATCGAAATTCTCTGCCCGGCGTCCTCGTCGGTCATCTTGGGCGACAGGGCGAAATACAGCGCCATGGCAATCAGGAGAAAGGGCAAACCGGTCTTCACCACCTGCTGCGGAACCGAACTGACCGCCAGCGCGCCAAGGACCGAACCCACGCAAGCCAGGAGGGCCGCGGGCCAGATCCGCCGCCACTCGATCAGGCCTGCGCGCCCGAAGCTCGTGGTCGCGGAGACCGCCCCCAGGGTCGCTTGCAGCTTGCTCGTTGCGATGGCCGAGACCGGGTCGAGCCCCGCGATCACCAGCGCGGGCACGGTCACCAATCCGCCGCCACCTGCGATGGCGTCGAACGCCCCCGCAATGAATGCGACCCCGGCAAGGATGCACAGGATGGAAAGCGAATGGTCGCCTGCCAGGAAGCCGATCATGTCCATGAGGCAGGGACCGGATGGGCGGACTCCCATCGCCCGGATCAGCCACGCGCTTTCTTCTCCACGCGGCTCGCGCTGGACACTCATCGATCGGCTCCCTGTTGACTCAGAAGCCCGGGGCCATTGCGATCGAATGCCGGGCGGAGGCCCAGTATCTTGTGCCGCGCTCCTGCGTCCAAGCTCGAAGTCTCGCCCACTGGGAATGGACGCTTCTTTCTTCTGTCTCTTCAGGATTGGGACAGATACGACTTTTTCGTTTTCCATCTACCCCGAAGAGCGCCGCACCCACGGCTTCCCGTGGCATCCTGAAAAAGTCCGCATCGGGCCGGCGCGCTTTTTTCCTGGCGCCACGCCCTGATGCGTCTCTTCAGGCCACCAGCTTCAAGGAAAACTCCGATGCAGCTTGGGCAAAGGACGCGTGCGTTCGTATGGGTCGGAAGCTGGGCGCTCGCGCTCGGAATGTGGAGTTGCGGCGGAGGAGGTGGAGGCGGCGGTGGCGGCGCCTTCGTGCCGGTCGCGCCGGTGGCCACTGCCACGCCGCCGGCCGATCCGCCGGCCACGCCGCCTGCCACCGATGCGCCGGCCGCGCCACCCGAGCCTGCGCCAGCACCGGTGCCCGAGCCCAACGCGACGCCTGCCGAATCGCCGCCCGCCGCCAGCCGCGTCGTTTCCGACACCATCAGCTCGGCCAAGACAGGCGCAAGCTACGCGCTCGAGATCTACCTGCCGGCCTCCTACGATGGCAGCTCGGCGGCTTATCCGGTCATCTACGCAATGGACGCGGACGGGGTCTTCAATCCGCCCGACACGCGGTTTTCGGACCTCAGGAACATCCTCGAGCAGCGCCGCACCGAAGCGATCCTGGTCGGCATCGGCGGCACGGCCCGCCGCGAGCAGGACTACACGATGCCGGGCGCCGTGGCCTACCACGACTTCCTCGCGCTCGAACTGGTGCCGTTCATCGAAGCGAAGTACCGCGCCGATCCAAAGCAGCGCATGCTGACCGGGCTTTCGCTGAGCGGGAGCATGGCCGGCATTGCGCTGTTCCTCGAAGGCGCGGCGGGCAGCCTGGTGTTCTCGGACTTCCTGGCGTTCGAGGCCGCGTTCGACTTCCAGACAGCCGAGTACGAAGACCTCGAGCAGCGAATGCACGATGCGCTGGGCGACCGGCCGCTGCCCGCAACGCTGGTTCTCACGCGCTGCGACAACCGGGACGAGTGCAACTTCGAACCGGTGGGCCGAATGCATGCGCGGCTCGTGGCGCGCGGCTACCCGGGCCTGTCGATCACCGAGACCACCTACTCGACGACGCACACCCAGACCGACATCCCGTCGTTCGCCGACGCGATCGCCAGGCTGCTGCCCTAGCGGCAAGCAGCCCCTTGCCAGCTCAGAAGCGGTCCTGCAGCCCCATGGCCGGATCGCTCACCGAATGCCGGCCGGTCTCGATGCGGCCGGCCAGGCGCCGGTAGAAGGAAGGATCGGCATCGCAGGTCACGACGAAGTCGTACCACTGGCCGCTCGCGTCCAGGCTCCAGCGCATGCCGGTCTCGCCGCCGCCCTTGACGCGGATGCTCCACGAGCCGTCGGGGTTGTGGCCGTAGGTGCCGTTGTCGCCATTGCCGTGCCCATCGTTGCCATGGCCGTTGTTGCCGTTGCGGTCCCTGCCGCCGGCCTGGTAGGCGTCGGGGCGCGGGTAGGCCTTGTTGGGCTGCACGGTGAAGCGGCAATCGCGCCGGCCGTCGTTGCGCAACTGCAGGTAGAGGTCGCCGCGGCGCGCGTCGTAGCCCACGCGGATCTCGGGCGCGGGCGCGCTGCCGGCGCGCAGCCGGTTCAGGTCGCCCTTGAACTGGCGGTGAAAGCCGTTGGGGCCGAGCACCCACAGGTCGTACAGGCCCGCGTCGTCGGCCATGGCGTTCCAGTGGCCGTCGAGCTGCTTGCCGGGCTCGACCACGTAGCGGCGCGGCAGGCGGTCGGACAGGTGCAGCTTGTCGTAGACGTGGAACACGGCGGCGGCGCGGCCGCTGTTGGCGAACAGCAGCTGGACGCGGCCGTTGAGGGCGTCGCTGCGCGCGCTGGTGTGCAGCTCGTAGGGCAGCGCGCGCGAAGGGCGCACGCCGGTGGCCTGCACCGGCAGCTCGGCGTCGGCCGCCGGCACGATCTTGGGCAGCGCCTCTTGCGCGGCGGTCAGCGCATCGGCTTCGGCCTTGGTCTTGCGGCCGGGCAGCACGGGCAGCGGCTCGTCGTTGGGGCGCTCGAAGTTGAAGGCACTCGTGAGGTCGCTGCAGACGGCACGGCGGTACTTGCTGATCTGCGGCTCGGCCACGCCGAAGCACTTCTCCAGGAACATGAGCGTGGAGGTGTGGTCGCAGACCTGCGAGTTGACCCAGCCGCCGCGGCTCCAGGGCGAGACCACCCACATCGGCACGCGCGGGCCGGGGCCGTAGGGGCGGCCGTCCATGGCGGGCTGCTTGGGCGTGGCCGGCGTGTAGTTGTGGTACTCGACGGCCGTGTCGGCCTCGGCCAGCGTGGTGGCGCCGGCCAGCGAACCGTCGGGGTTGCGCGACGGCACCGCGGGCGACGGCAGGTGGTCGAAGAATCCGTCGTTCTCGTCGAAGTTGATGAGCAGCACGGTCTTGCTCCAGACCTCGGGGTTGGAGGTCAGCGCGTCCAGCACTTCCTGCACGTACCAGCCGCCCTTGGCCGGGCTCGAGGGACCGGGGTGCTCGCTGTAGGCCGACGGCGAGATGATCCACGACACCGCGGGCAGGGTGCCGTTGCGGATGTCCTCGCGGAAGGTTTCGAGAAAGCCCTGCGGCATGGTGTTGCCGAAGCCCTTGGCCAGCGGGCTGAGCGCATCGTCGATGGCCGGGTCGTAGAACGGGCCGGCGGCGGTCACCGGCTGCGTGATGTCGGTCGCGGGAACGTACACGGGCCGGCGCGCCGCCGGCATCTGCTCGATGGCGGTGCGCCAGTGGCGAAAGCTCATCATCTCGTTGCAGCCGAAGTTGTCGATCAGGCTCTGGTAGACCTTCCACTTCACGCCGGCCTTCTCGAGCCGGTCGGCATAGGTGGTCCAGGTCCAGCCTTCGGTGGAAGCGCCGATGTCGTTGCCGGCATTGAACTGGTTGTTGAGCACCGCGAGCTGCACCTGGCTGCCGTCGGCGGGGCTGATGCCGTTGGGGCCATTGGTGCCGCTCCAGTAGAACAGCCGGTTCGCGATGGTGCCGGTGTGCATGCCGCAGTGGTAGTGGTCGCACAGCGTGAAGGCCTCGGCCAGCGCGCGCTGGAACGGCACCTCGGCGGTGTCGTAGTAGCCCATCGACAGCAGGTTCTTGATGTCGGGCCACTTGAACATGCGGCCGTGGTCCCACGCGGCCTGCGAGTCGGACCAGCCGTGCGGCGTGCTGCCCGCGCGCTGCGCGTTGCCCTTGCTCTCGTCGAGCCGGTAGGGCGTGTAGGTGCTGGGCGGCGTGGTCTTGGTGTAGGTCTGGTGGAAGATGGTCTTGCCGTTGGGCGCGGGCACGGCAAAGCGGTCGCCGTAGCCGCGCACGCCCTTGAAGGTGCCGAAATAGCTGTCGAAGGAACGGTTCTCCTGCATCAGCAGCACGACGTGCTTGACGTCCTTGATGGTGCCGGTCTCGTGGTGCGCGGGAATGGCCAGCGCGCGGCGGATGCTGGGCGGAAAGGTGGCCAGCGTGGCAGCGGCAATGCCGGAGCCGGTGGCAGTCTGGAGGAACTTGCGGCGTGTGGTCATGGGGTTTGTTCTTGGTCGTGGGAATGCCGGGACGCGGGTGGCGTCAGGGCGCGTAGCTCACGCTGGGCTCGCTGCCCGCGCCGGACGAGGCGGCATCGGTCTTGCCGGCGGTGCCTGCATTGGGCTGGTCGGAGGCGAGCGCCTTGCCCGAAGCGGCGGCGCCGCCGCTGAAGCCACTGCTGCCGCCTCCGCCATCACCGCCGCCGCAGGCGGTCAATGCAAGGGCCAGTACCGACAGTGCGAGCGGCGCGCGCAGGATGAATCGTGGATGCATGGATGAGGACACTCCTTTTTTCTCGAGGCGGTGGGATGGCCTCCAGCGTAAGAAAGAGCTGTGACATCGCGATGTAGCGGCGATGACGGCGTGCCTGCCAAGCTTCTTTTCGTACGCGCGGGCGCAGTCTCTGCGCTCGGCGCCTGCATCGTCTACAAGGAAAACCCGCCGAATCCAAACGTTCTACAGCCCGTGCGAAGGACTACGAAAAACTGCAGCCGGGCCCGCGCTCGCGCGATGCTCAGCCGCGGCGCCAGCGGCCGGACTCGGGGCAGAGACTCGCCGGCTCGCCGTTGACGCGGACCTGCTCTTCATCAAGCTGCGAGGCGGTCGGCGCATCGACGTCGAAGGCAATGCGAAGCGCGCGCCCGACATGCGCATCCTCGATCGGAAGCTCCCAGCTCAGGAACACCTGGGTGCAGTCGCGCCCGGGCGCGAAGCGTGCCGCGTCGAAGCCGCTGCGGCCGCGCTCGACAACGGCGTGCGGCTGGCCGGTGTCGAACACCAGGACCGTGCCGCGGGCGAGCGGAATCCGGTGGCCCGTCAACGGAAAGTGCACATCCAGCTGCCTGTCTTCGCTGAGGAACAGATTGCAGAAGGCCGCGCCGCCGTACTGCGCGCCGTCATGGTGGTAGCGGGCGCCGCGGCAGGCCATGAGGGCGACTTCGCTGGAGGCAAGCAGCGCTTCGGGCCAACCGATGGTGCGCGTCCAGTCGGACATCGCCTGCACGCAGCGCCGGTAGTCCGGCCAGCGCGCACGCGCGCGCGCCAGCGGCAAGGGCTCGACGTCGCCGGGTTCGAGCGCCAGGCGCGAGGACACCTCGCGCTCCCAATCCGCGACCAGGCGCGCGGGAGGCACGGGCACGTCGACCCTGCCCGACAGCACCACATCGCTCACGCTGCGGCTGCGCATGGCATCGCCGCTCAGGAAGTAGGAAACGAGGCGGTCTTCTCGCACGCGATGCGGTGCAGGGGAAAGGCTCATCCGCAGCAGTGTAGTGAGGCGGGTTGCGCCTGCCCGCGGTCGCCGCCGGCGGCGTCAGGGCCGGAGCGTGGGCTCCCGCTTCGCATGGGCCAGCGCGGCGAGCAGGCCCAGGCCCGCCATGGCTGCGGCACCCCAGGCCACCGCGGGGCTGCACAGCATGCGGGCCAGCGGCGAGCGTTGTCCGCTGCCCGTTGCTATGCCCGTGGCGGCCTGCTCGAGCGGCGTGAGCGGCCGCGCGGTGTTCGGGTTTTCTTCGCCCTGGAGCACGGCCTGGGAAATTTCCAGCGGCGTCAGTTGATCGGCAACGGGTCCGGACAGCAATTTGTCATTGGCGCGCATGGAAAGCCTTTCGTTCGAGGATGGGGTTGGCCGCGAAGACTCTCCCGGCGTCGGCCCGGCGCCCTACAGCCGGCAGCGGACTTTCGCGTAGGCCGAGGGCGCACATGGCGGCGCGGCTACAACGACGCCACCTCGGCCTGCAGCACGCCGTTGCGCGCCACGACACGGCCGCCCGCCACCACCAGCCTGCGCACCGGCCGCGCGACCACGGCCTCGGCCACCGTCTGCGCATCGACCAGCACCAGGTCGGCGCGGCAACCGGCGTCCAGGCCATAGGCCTCGAAGCCGCAGCCGCGCGCGCCGGCGTGGGTGACGGTGTCGAGCGCCACCTCGATCTCGTCGTCGCGGCGCAGGTTGTAGCGCATGCCGATCAGCATCGCGCGCTCCAGCATGTCGGGGTTGCCGTAGGGCGACCAGGTGTCGCGGATGCCGTCGTTGCCGCCGAGCACCGTCACGCCGGCCTTGCGGCAGGCCATGAGCGGCGGCACGCTGCGCGATGGCGGCGCGCTGGTGACCAGCACCACGCCGAGCCTGGCCATGCGCGCGAGCAATGCGTCGCGCTCGCGCTCGGCCAGGTCGCCCAGGCAGAAACCGTGGCTCACCGCGACCTTGCCCTGCATGCCCAGCGCCTCGGTGCGCTGCAGGATCAGCTCGAGCGAGAACGCGCCCATGGCGCCGGGCTCGTGCAGGTGGATGTCGAGCGGGCGCTGGTGCCTGTCGGCAATGCCGAAGAGCACATCGAGCGAGCGCACCGGGTCGCCGTCGATCGCGCAGGGGTCAAGGCCGCCCAGCACATCCGCGCCCTGCGCGAGCGCCTGGCCAAGCAGCTCGGCCGTGCCCGGCCGGCCCAGCAGGCCCGACTGCGGAAACGCGACGACCTGGATCTGCAGCACCTCCGAGAGCGTCTGCCGCGTGCGCAGCGTGCCTTCGAGATGGCGCAGGCCTGCTTGCGTGTCGACGTCGACATGCGTGCGCAGCCGCGTGGTGCCGCGCGCGAGAAAGGCCTTGGCCAGCACCAGCGACTGGGCGGCCGCGTCATGCCCGCTCGCATGCCGGAAGGCGCGCTCGTTCTCGATCTTGTCGATGAGCTTGGTGCCGACCTCGTTGCGGTACCAGTCCATGCCCCACAGCGTCTTGTCGAGGTGGGTGTGGCCTTCGACCAGGCCGGGCAGCAGCAAGGCGCCGCCGCCCTCCTCGACCGTTGCATCGGTGGGCGCGGACAGCGCGGCGCCGGCTTTCGCGATGCGGCCATCGCGCACCAGCACATCGACGGGGGAAGCGCCCATGGGGCGCACGTTGCGGATCAGGAGCGAAGGCATGGAAGGTCGGTCGGTCGTTGAATGCGTGGGGATCAGGGCCGTGCGCAGCGTACCCAGATTCGGGCCCGCGGTCACCACGCGCACGTTTCGTTGCAGGCCGAAGTGTCCGCGCTGCGAACGCTCGATGATCGACGCACCATGCCAACGACCCCGCTCGCCGCCGCCGCCAAGCCCGCTCCCCGCATCGCCTTCGAATGGATGCTGCTCGCCGTGCTCGCCACCTGCTGGGGCGCCTCCTACACCTTCATCAAGATCGGCGTGCAGACGCTGCCGCCCGTGACGCTGATCGCGGCGCGCACGCTGATCGCCGGCCTGCTGCTGCTCGCGCTGCTGCGCCTGCGCGGCGTGCGGCTGCCGCGGGAGCCCGCAATGTGGCGCCGCTTCGCGCTGCAGGCCTGCCTCAACAGCGTGCTGCCGTTCACGCTCATCGCGTGGGCCGAGCGCAGCGTGGATGCCGGGCTTGCCACCATCCTCAACTCGACCTCGCCGATCTTCATCTTCCTGCTGGGCCTGGGCGTGGGCGGTGCGGAGAAGCCGACGCTGCGCCGGCTCTTCGGCGTGGCGGCGGGCCTCGCGGGCATCTGCATGATCGTCGGCGTCGAGGCGCTGCACGGGCTCGGGCATTCGCTGCTCGCCCAACTGGGACTGGTGGCGGCAGCCGTCTGCTACGGCTGCGCGGCCATGTTCGGCCGCGTGTTCAAGGGACTCGATCCGATGGTGCCCGCCGCAGGCTCGCTGCTCTGCGGCGCGGCGATGCTGCTGCCCGCGAGCCTCGCGATCGACCGGCCGTGGACGCTCGCGCCATCGGCCGCGTCGATGATTGCCGTGCTGGCGCTCGCGGTGCTCTCCACGGCCCTCGCCTTCACGATCTACTTCCGGCTCATCAAGACCTTGGGGCCGATGTCGACCGCCGCGCAGGCCTACCTGCGCGTGCCCATCGGCGTGATGATCGGCGTGGTGTTCCTGGGCGAAGCGCTCTCGCCCACCGCGTGGGCCGGGCTCGCGTGCATCGTGGCGGGCGTGGTCGCGATGACGGTGCCAGCACGCGGCGGCACCCCGGCGCCGCAGCCGCGGCGCCCCCTCAATCGATGCTGATGTTCGCAGCCCTGGCCACCTCGGCCCACTTCACGCGGTTGTCGTGCACCGTCTTCTTGAACTGCGCGGGCGATTCGATGCGCACGGTGTTGCCCTGGCTTTCGAAGCGCTCGCGGATCTCGGGCTGCTCGAGCACCGCCTTCACGGCGGCGTTGAGCTTGTCGACGATCTGCGCGTCGGTGCCCTTGGGCGCGAAGATGCCGAACCAGATCGAGCTGTCGAAGCCCTTGGTGCCCGGAAGGCCGCTGGAGGCGATGGTCGGCACCTCCTTGACCGCGGCCACCGGCGCGGCGGTGGTCACGCCCAGGAGGCGCACCTTGCCGGCCTTGTAGTGCGGCAGCACCGTCTGCACCTGGTTCATGATGCAGCAGGTCTCGCCGCGCACCACGGAGGTGATGGCCTCGGGCCCGCCCTTGTAGGGCACGTGCACCATGTTCAATCCGAGGCGCGAATTGAACTCGGCAAAGGCCATGTGCGTGCCGGCGCCGTTGCCTGTAGACGCATAGTTGTACTTTCCGGGGTTGGCCTTGACGAGATCAACGAACTCCTTCAAGGTCCTGGCGTTGATCACCTCCGGGTTGACGGTGAGCACGTTCGAGACGTCGAGCACCGGCGCCACCGGCACGAAGTCGGCCTCCACGTCGAACGGCAGCTTCTTGTAGAGCGCGGCGTTGCTGCCATGCGTGGCGGCGGTGCCGAACGAAAGCGTGTAGCCGTCGGGCTTGGCATGGGCCACGTACTCGCTCGCGATGTTGCCGGCCGCGCCTGACTTGTAGTCGATGATCACGGGCTTTCCGAGCTGCCGCGCGAGCGGCTCCTGGATGGCGCGGGCCACCACGTCGACGCCCGAGCCGGCCGGAAAACCCATGATCAGCGTGACCGGCTGCTGCGGCCAGTCGCCCTGCGCAAACGCAGCGGACGATGCGGCCGCACCCAGGGCGGCGCCTGCCAGCAGCAAGGCCGGGCGCAGGCGCCGCGCGAAGAACGACGACGAGAACCTGAGGTGGCGAGTGAAGGGAGAATGGATCATGAATGTCTTTCCTCGATGCGGGCGGTGCAGCCCGGGATTGTGGCGCGCGGTTCATGCCCGATCCGGTATGAGCTTATGCGGCACGCAACCGCATCGAGCGATCTCTCCATAATCGCCGCATGGTCCGTCCCACCCAACAACTCCACCCCGCACGCGAGCCCGCGCCCGTGCGCGCGGCAGCCACCGTGCTGCTGCTGCGCGATTCAGAGGCCGGCATCGAAGTGCTGATGACGCGCCGCTCCGGCACCGCAAGCTTCGCGCCAGGCGCCTATGTGTTCCCCGGCGGGCAGATCGATGCAGCCGATGAAGCCGCCGCGCGCATCGCCGCACGGCGGCCCACCCAGAGCAGCCTGCAGCTCACGCAGGCCATTGCGGCGATCCGCGAAGGCTTCGAGGAGCTTGGCGTGCTGCTCGCGCGCCATGCCGACGGCCGGCCCGTGAGCGCGCAGGACATCGCCTCGATGGACCGCAGCACCGCGTCGCCCGTGTCCTTTGCCGAGCAATGCGCCACGCGCGGGCTGGTGCTTGCCTGCGACCAGGTGTTCACCCTCGCGCACTGGATCACCGACCGCGACCTGCCCAAGCGCTTCGACGTGCCTTTCCTGGTGGCGCGCATGCCCGAGGGCCAGGTGCCCACGGCCGACGAGAGCGAGCAGTTCGAGCCCTGCTGGGTGCGGCCGGCCGATGCGCTGGCGCGCCACGCGGCAGGCAGCTTCTTCATGATCTTTCCGACCGTGCGCACGCTGCAGCGGCTCGCGGCCTATGCCAGCGTGGACGCGGTGCTGCAGGCCTGCGCTCCCCGGGGCGGCGCCGAGCAGCCGCTGTGGACCAGCTGCCCGCGCGCGGGCCTGCTGCGCGGCCAGGACGCGCGCTACATGGAAAGCGATTCGCCGTACGGCGAGCTCGCGCTGGTGTGTCCCGACGGGCAGCTGCTGCATGCGCTCGACTGGCAGAGCGAGCGCGCCGTGCCGCTGCTCAGGAACGTGCAGCGCCTGACCGCGCCCAACCCCGGCGCCATGACCGGCCCGGGCACCAACAGCTACATCGTGGGCGATGCGGCCACGGGCTACCTCGTGATCGACCCGGGCCCGAACGACGCGGCCCACATCGACCGGCTGTGGCGTGCCACCGAAGGAAACATCCGCATGATCGTGTGCACCCATTCGCATGCCGACCATTCGCCCGGCGCGGCGCCGCTGCAGGCGCTGTGCAAGCAGAAGCCGCCGATCCTCGGGCTGTCTTCGGCGCCCACCGCGCGTTCGTCGGCGCGCTTTGCCGCGGAGCGCGAACTGCGCGACGGCGAGCGCCTGGTGCTCAGCGGCACCACGGCCGAAGGCGAACCTGTCAGCCACACGCTGCGCGCCATCCACACGCCGGGCCACGCCGCCAACCACCTGTGCCTGGTGCTCGAGGAAGACGGACTCCTGTTCTCCGGCGACCACATCCTGAACGGCAGCACCACGGTGGTCGATCCGCCCGACGGCGACATGAACGCGTACCTCGATTCGCTCGACAAGCTCGATGCGGCCTGCGAGGCCGGCGGCATCGATTTCATCCTGCCCGCGCACGGCCATGTCATCGGCAGCGCACGCAGCGCCATCGCGCAGTTGAAGGCGCACCGCCTGAAGCGCGAAGCCAAGATCGCCGCGGCCATGCAAAGGCTGCCCCAGGGCACGCCGGACGACTGGCTGCCGCTGGCCTACGACGACGTGCCCGAGCGCATGTGGCCGGTGGCCGCCCGATCGCTGGCCGCGCACGTGGCGCGCATCCGGCAACGGGCCTCCGCGCCATGAGCCGCGCGGCCGAAGAAGAAGGCATCCGCCTGGCCAAGCGCGTGGCCGCCATCGCGGGCTGCTCGCGGCGCGAGGCCGAGCTGCTGATCGAGAACGGCGCGGTGCGTGTCGACGGCGTGCCGGCGCTGCTGCCGCAGTCGCGCGTGCACGATCGTCAGAAGGTCGAGATCGAGCCCGGCGCCAAGCCGGAGCCGGTGGTGCCCGTCACCCTGCTGCTGCACAAGCCGGCCGGCATGGCCACCGACACCGCGCACCGGCTGCTGGTGGCCGCCAACCACCACGAGCCCGAGCGCGCGGGCATGCGCTTTCTGCCCGCGCACGCCAAGGCGCAGCGCTGCATGACGCCACTCGAAACCGGCGCCAGCGGCCTCGTCGTCTACACCCAGGAATGGCGCATCGAGCGCAAGCTGCAGGAGGACGCGGGCGTGCTCGAACACGAGGTGATGGTCGACGTGGCCGGCAAGCTCAGCCCCGAGCAGCTCGCGCGCTTCGAGCGGTCGCCCGCGCGCGTGAGCATCGGCCGCCAGGCCGACGAGCAGACCGGCCTGCGCTTTGCGCTCAAGGGCGCGCGGCCCGGGCAGATCGCGCACCTGTGCGACGAAGCCGGCCTGCGCATCCTGGCCATGCGGCGCATCCGCATCGGCCGCGTGCCGCTGGCGGGGCTGGAGCCCGGCCAGTGGCGCTATCTTTCACCGCACGAACGCTTTTGACATCGAAGAAGAGGCACGCAAGAGGCCCGAAGAGGAATCGACGACAGGAGACCCATCCATGAAGTTCGGAACCCGGACCGCCGCACTCGCCTGCACCGCCCCTTTGGCGCTGGCAGGCTGCAGCTATCTCGCGCCATTGCTGCCCTCGTACGCGCCGCCGCCACCGCCGGCACCGCCGCCGGTCGTGTCGCCCAGCGGGCTCGCGCCGATCACCGAGGAGCAGGTGGAACGCATCCGCGAAGCCATCGTGACCAAGCCGCCCACGCCGGCCGTGGCCAAGGTGGTGCAAAGCGCGGCGCCCACCATCGAATCCTTCGTGCGGACCGAAGGCTGCATCACCGCGCGCAACGGCGCCGTGCTCAGCCCGTTCGCGGCGCCGGGCCGGCTGTTCGACGGCACCGGCTTCCAGGGCGGGCCGATGGCCGATATGCAGTACCACGACAAGACCGCCTGCGTGACGGTCAAGCGCATCCAGAACTGGAAGATGGTGTCGCCGAAGCGGCTGCGCTTCGAAGTGGTGTACGTGGGCGACGACGGCGAGGAGCGCTCGGTCCGGCGGCATGAGCTGACGCGCCAGCCCAGGGGCGGCTGGCTCTTCACGCGCTGACGCGCGCAGGCTACGCAGCCGCCTCCGCCCTCTTCTGCGCGCGCAGCGCCACCGCGAATGAGGCCTGCGCCACGATGCTGGCACCGGCCAGCACCAGCGCCGCCGCCATCGCGGGGTTGCGGTGCCCCAGCCCCGCCAGCGCGGTGCATGCGGCGCCCACCGCCATCTGCGTGGCGCCATAGAGCCCTGAAGCCGAGCCGATCACGAGCGGATTGACGCCGATGGCGCGCGTGAGCGCGGCCGGCGAAGCCATGCCCGCGCCCACGGTGTAGAGGAACATCGCCGCCACGATGAGCGGCACCGACAGCCGCTGCGCGAGCGCTGCGCCCAGCAGAACGAAGGCCGCAGCGCAGCTCAGCAGGTTGGCGCGCGTCATGAGCCGGTCGAGGTTCGCGTGCACGATCAGGCGGCTGGTGAGAAAGCTGCCAAGCCACACGCCCGACACCAATATCGCAAGGTAGATGCCGGCCTCGTGCGCAGGGCGATGCAGCTGGTCGACGAAGATGAAGGGTGCCGACGCGATGAAGGCATACATCGACGTGGTGGCGCAGCCGCCGCCGATCGAAAAGCCGAGGAACGCGGGCGACGCGAGCAGCAGGCGGTAGTTGCGCGCCAACACCCGGCCTTCGACGCGCATGCCCGGCATGCCGGTCTCGGGCAGCAGCCTCCATGCGAACACGAGGCCCGTGAGGCCGAGCGCGAACAGCGCATGGAAGATCGAGCGCCAGCCGAAAGCGCTGGCCAGCGCGCCGCCGAGCAGCGGTGCAATGCTCGGGCCGACCGTGACCATGAGGTTCATGAGCGCGAGGCGCTTCGTGGCTTCCTGCGGCTCGGCGGTGTCGCGCACCATGCTGCGCCCCAGCACCAGCCCCGCGCAGCCGCCCATGGCCTGGAACAGCCGCGCGGCGATGAGCGCATGGACATCGGGTGCGAGCGCCGCAGCAAGCCCCGCGGCCGAATAGAGCGCAAGCCCGCACAGCAGCACCGGGCGGCGGCCGTAGCGGTCGGCCAGCGGGCCGTAGGCGAGCTGCCCCACGGCCAGGCCGAGGATGTAGAGGCTCACGGTCATCTGCATCGCGCCCATGCCGGCGCCCAGGCCCTGCGCAGCAACGGGCAGCGCGGGCACGAAGATGTGCATGGCGAGCGTGCCGCTGAAGGTGACGAGCGCCAGCAGCCACAGCGGCGCATGCCGGCGCGGCGTGGAGGAAAGTGCGGCAGCGGCCATGGTCAGCGGGCCTTGACGGAGGTGGACGCGGGCGCGGCTTCGTTGGCCGCAAGGCCGGTGCCATCGTCCGGCTCCCAGCCGCCGCCAAGCGCCATGAACAGCACCACCTGGTCGTCGGCCAGTTGCGCCTCGCTGGCCGCGAGCGCCGCGTCGCTCGCGGCCAGCGAACGTTCGGCATCGAGCGCCTCGAGGTACGCGGTGCGGCCGCCCTGGTAGAGCTGGCGCGCCTGCGCGGCCACCTTGGCGCTTTCGTCGCGCGAAGCCTGCAGCGCGGCGCGGCGGTCGAGCTCGCGCGCATAGGTGCCGAGCGCGGTCTCGGTTTCGCGCAATGCGGTCAGCACGGTGCCGTCGAACTTCGCGAGCGCGGCGCGCGTGCCGGCCTCGGCCTGGGCGATGCGGGCCTGCGCGATGCCGGTGTTGGGGAGGGTCCAGGAGATCAGCGGGCCCATGCTCCAGCCAATGGTGTCCTTGCGGCCGAAATCGCTGGCTGGCCCGGCCGACGAGGCCGAGAGCCCCAGCGTCACCTTCGGATAGAGATCGGCCGTGGCCACGCCGATGCGTGCGGTGGAGGCCGCCAGGCTGCGCTCGGCCTGGCGGATGTCCGGGCGGCGCCGCAGCAGGGCCGCGCCATCGCCCACCGGCAGCGTGCCGGCCACGCGCGGGGGCACGGTGCAGCCGGCCACCTCGCGCGGGAAGTCCTGCGGCAGGGCGCCGGTCAGCGTGGCCAGGCGGTAGAGCGCGCCCTGGCGCTCGGCCTGCAGCGGCGGCAGCGCGGCATTCAGCTGCTCCAGCTGCGCACGCGCTCGGTTGGCGTCGATGGCACCGGCGCGGCCCGCGCGCTGCAGGCGCTCGGTGACGTTCAGGGCGTCCTGCTGCAGCGCGACGGATTTCTGCGCGATCTGCAGGCGCAGTCCGGTCGAGCAGGCCTGCGCGTAGGCGCGCGCGGTGCCCGCGGCCACGTTCACGCGCACGAGGTCGAGCGCGGCCGCGGCGGCCTCGGCGTTGGCGCCCGCGGCTTCGATGCTGCGGCGTATCTGGCCGAACAGGTCGACCTGGTAGGACAGGGAGGCAGCCGCGCTGTAGTTGAAGCGGCTCGGCGGCTCATAGCCCTTCTGCAGCATCGACAGGCCCGACGCATGGCCGAACGAAGGGCCGCCGCTCACGCCGAGCGTGGGGCGCTGGCCGCCGGCAACCTCGGCCTCGATGGCGCGCTCGCGCTCCAGGTTTGCGACCGCCTGCCGCAGGTCGGTGTTGTGCGCGAGGGCCTGCGTGACGAGCCGGTCCAGCAGCGGGTCGTGGTACAGCCGCCACCAGTGCGCGGGCAGCGGCGCGGCGTTGGCGGGCACCTCGGCGAACGGGCGCGTGGCGCCGGGCTGGCTGGCCAGTGCCTCGGGCGGCTGGCGGTAGTCGGGGCCGACGGCCGCGCAAGCCGCGAGCCCCGCCGCAACCGCGAGCGAAGCCATGCGAAATGCAAGACGGCACATGGCGCTCATCCCTTCTTCGGCTCGGCGGCCGGTGCACCGGCGTTGCGCGCCGGCGGATGCTCGAGCACCTGCACGGTCACGGTCTGGCCGGCCACGAGCCGTGCGCCCTGCGGCAGCGGATCGAGCCTGATGCGCACCGGAATGCGCTGCGCGAGCCGCACCCAGTTGAAGGTCGGGTTCACGCTGGGCAGCAGGTTGGCGCTGGTCGAGCGGTCATGGTCGGCAATGCCGGCGGCCACGCTGTCGACCGCGCCTTCGAGCACCGCGCCACCGCCCATCGGCGTCACGCGCACGCGGTCGCCCAGGTGGATGCGCGGCAGCTTGGTTTCCTCGAAGTAGCCCTCGACGAAGAACGAATGCGCATCGACCAGCGCCAGCACCGGCCGTCCGGCCGATGCATAGCTGCCGGTGCGCAGGTCGAGATTGGTCACCAGGCCGTCGGCCGGCGCGCGCACCTCGGCGCGCTGCAGGTTGAGGCGCGCCGCATCGAGCGCCACCTCGGCCTGCGCGACGGCGGCGCGCGCCTGCTCCGCGCGGGCGCGGGTCTGTTCACGGGTCTCCTGCGACACCAGCGCGTCCAGCCCCGTGTTGCGCGCGTTCTCGCGCTGCGCCTGCGCGCTGGCGGCACGCTGCGCCGCCAGCGCGGCCTGGGCCTGGCGCACGGCAAGGTCGTAGCGCGCGCGGTCCACCTCGAACAGCAGGGCCCCGGCCTGCACGGCCTGGTTGTCCCGCACAGGCACCGCGGTGACCAGGCCGGAAACGTCCGGCGCGATCTGGACCACGTTGGCGCGCACGCGGCCGTCGCGCGTCCAGGGAGCGAGCTCGTAGTGGTCCCAGAGCTGCAAGCCGGCCCATGCGGCGGCCGCCACCACGGCCGCGGTGAGAAGAATGCGCCCGAGGCGCATCGGCCAGGAGCTGTCGGTGGAAAGAGGGGCTTTCATCTGGATCTCGTCATTGAAGGAAGGACGCCGCACGGCTGATGCCGTAGAGCAGCAGCAGATAAAGCGCCATGTCGAACAGCGCGGGGTGCCACACCCAGCGGTAGAGGCCGGCCAGGGCCAGCAGATGGCGCACGCCCCAGAGGGCGGCCAGCGCAACGCCGGCCAGCACCAGCAGCCATGGCAGGTAGAGGCCGTAGAAACTTGCTTCGCCAATCATCTGGAGGCTCCTTGTCCGGCCGCGGCCAGGCGCGGCGGTGCATCGGGAAAGAGATTGCGGCGCAGGCCCACCAGCGCGGTCACTGCGCTGCGCGATGCGGATGACGGCGCATGCTGCGCGCCAAGCACGGCCGACAGCGCCTCGTCGATCTGCGGCAGCAGGCTGGCGGGGCGCGCTTGCATGCGGCCCCTGCCGCGCTGGCGGAAGAACTGCGAGATGCCGCCCAGGAGCGCCGAGGCCGAGGCCGGCGGCAGCTGCGTGCGCACCCGCTGCAGCACGTCGATGTCGGCGCCGGTGCGCAGGTCGCGCAGCGCGTCGTTGGCGGCCACGCCCTCGATGCTGCCGCCGGCCTGCGCGATGCGCGGTGCGAGCAGGCCGATGCGGTCGAGCATGCGCACGGCGTAGGCGTCGCCCTGCGCGCCCTGGCGCTGCGCAGCGCCGGCCATCTCGCCGAGCTCGCGCCAGGTGGCGCGCTGGATGCGCCGCGCGCTCCAGTCGGCGCCGACCGAGCGCACCAGCCGCGTGACGCGCGCGGCAACCACCACGCCGATGACCTGCCCGAGCATGCTGTTGATGAAGCTCACCAGGTCGGCATTGGCGGTGTCGTGCATGGCCAGCGTGCCGGCCACGCCGAACAGCAGCGCCATGGCCGCCATGAAATGCGCCGGCCGCGCCATGTAGACGCCCAGCAGCAGGAAGGCCGGCGCGCACACCGCCACCAGCATGCCGAAGTCCTGCACCAGCGGCATCAGCACCAGCACATAGAGCGCGGAGACAGGAATCGACCACAGCGTGTACTTCAGGAAGCCGTGGATCGCGGGCACCGGGTCGTCCATGGTCGCGAAGAAGCAGCAGAAGACCGCGGCCATCATGGTGGCGGCCGAGCCCATGGGCCAGCCCGTCACGATCCAGAAGGCGCCGCACAGGCAGATGGCAAGCACCGCGGCCAGCGCCGACAGCAGCGCCATGCCGTGGTCGCGGTGCAGCACGCGGCTGCCGAGCGCGGCCGTGCGGCGCGGCGCAAGCGCGCCCTGGAGGCCCTCGTCGATGTCCATGCGCAGCCGCGCGCAGGCACGCCATCCCTCGACCAGTTCCTCAAGCCGGCCCGCGAGCCCGATGCGCAAGGCGCGGCTCCAGGGACTGTGCTGCGGCGTCGCGCCCAGCGCCTGGATCGAGCGGCGCAGCAGCTGCAGCGACTGCGCGCTCGCTGCATCGTCTTCCTGCAGCCATTGCGCGGCCTGCGCGAGCACCGCGGCGACGTCCGGCGCCAGCGCGCCTTCGGCCTGTTCCAGCGCCAGCAGCCGGTCCTCCACGGCCGACAGCGCGGGCGTGAGCGCGGCCACGCGGTCCTGCATGGCGCGGATCGCGCCGGCGGTCCAGCGCAGGTGCGTGGTGTCGAACGGCACGTGGGTGGACAGCAGCCGCAGCTGGGTGATGTCGCCGGCCAGGCGGCGGCGGTCGGCCGCGAGCGTTTGCGGATCGGCATCGGCGCGGCGTCCGGCGGACTGCAGCAGGTCGCCGAGCCACTGGCGCGCGTCCTGCAGCGTGCGGTCGAGCAGGCCCAGCACGGTCGGCGCCAGGCCCGTGGGCCACGCAATGCTGTGGACCAGCGTGGCGCACAGGATGCCCAGGCCGATTTCCTCCACCCGCGCCACCGCGGTGTCGAACAGCGCGAGCGGCGTCTGCACCGAAGGAAAGCCGATCAGCGCGGCGGTGTAGCCCGCCAGCATGAAGACATAGGAACGCGGCGTGCGGTCGAACAGCGAAATGCACAGGCACAGGCCCACCCACAGCGCGAGCACCAGCGTGAGCAGCTCCGGCGCGTTCGACAAGGCAGGCACCAGCAGCACCGTGGCCACGCAGCCGATCAAGGTGCCGCAGAAGCGGTAGAGCGCCTTGGAGCGCACCGCGCCGGCCAGCGGATGGGCCACCACGTAGGTGGTCATCAAGGCCCAGAACGGACGCGGCAGGCCGGCGCGGCTGGCCAGGTACATGGCCAGCATCGCGGCGGCAAAGCTCTTGGCAGAAAAGAGAAGCTCCGCGCGGCTGAAGCGCGGCAGCCGGAAGGCGGCCATCTACCTGCGTCCTTCCTGCGGCCCCGGCGCAGCGCGGCCGAGCCGCTCGCCCAGCACCGCGAACACGCGCAGGCAGGCGGCGATGTCCTCGTCGGCCACGCCTTCGAACAGCGTGGCGCGCATGCCGCGCAGCGCGGCCTCGATGGGCTGGCAGGCGGCCTCGCCGGCCGGCGTGAGATGCAGCGTCTTGGCGCGGCGGTCGGCCGGGTCTTCGCGGCGCTCCACGAAGCCGGCCTCCACCAGCTGGTCGATCGAGCGCACCAGCGAAGGCCCCTCGATGCCCAGCGCCTCGGCAAGCACGCCCTGGCGCACGCCGCCGTGCAGGCGGCCGATCATCACGATCGGCCACGCCAGCGACTGCGAAAGCCCGACATGCGCCACCGCCTTGTCGGCCGCGGCCCGGTAGCCGCGCTGCAGCGGCGACAGCGCCATGCCGAGCGACATCAGCGCGGCTTCGCGGGTCTTCGAGACGTGGGCCATGGCTCTCTCAAATTAGTTAGCTTGCTATCTATTTTAGGAGAAAAGCCGCAGCACTGCAGCGCCCCATGGAAGAACCCCAGGGGGAAATCAAGAAAGAAGAAAAGTGTGAAGCCCGCCGATAAGCCGGATTCTGTGCGTTGGAGTTGCCCCCAACGTGACCGCCATTACTCTGGGCCGCTTGTCGCCAAACGGCTCGATGCCACCTACCCGCCAGCTCAGCGGAACCACCTCGATACTGGCCTACTTGGTGTTGCTGCGCGCAGAGATTGCCCGTTTCACCCGAACTGAATCGGCTCGTCTCTGTTGCTCTGATCCTCACCTCACGGTGGAGAGTCGTTAACTCCTGCGCTGTCCTGTGCAGTCCGGACGTTCCTCCAGTGCGGTCTTTCGACGCGGCGCCTTGCGGCGTCGCCCCTTGCGGGCTTGCACCAGCGGCGGTCTGGCGTGCTTCACGCCGGGGATTATCGCTCGATACCTCGCGGGCGCCGGCCGTCCGCTCCACAATGGCGCTTCGACTGCCCCGACAAAAGCCCAAGGAGATCCCATGAAGTCCCAGAACATCCTCCAGACCATCGGCAACACGCCGCACATCCGCATCAACCGCCTGTTCGGCAATGCGAAGCAGCAGGTGTGGATCAAGTCCGAGCGCGCCAACCCCGGCGGCTCCATCAAGGACCGCATCGCGCTGTCGATGGTGGAAGACGCCGAGAAGTCCGGCGCGCTGAAGCCCGGCGGCACCATCGTGGAGCCCACCTCGGGCAACACCGGCATCGGCCTGGCCATGGTCGCGGCCGTCAAGGGCTACAAGCTGATCCTCGTGATGCCCGACAGCATGTCGGTGGAGCGCCGCCGCCTCATGCTGGCCTACGGCGCCACCTTCGACCTCACGCCGCGCGCGGGCGGCATGAAGGCCTCCATTGCGCGCGCCGAGGAAATCGTGGCCGGCACGCCGGGCGCGTGGATGCCGCAGCAGTTCAACAACCCCGCCAACATCGACGTGCACGTGCGCACCACGGCCGAGGAAATCGCGGCCGACTTCCCCGACGGCATCGACGTGCTGATCACCGGCGTGGGCACCGGCGGCCACATCACGGGCGTGGCGCGGGTGCTCAAGAAGAAGTGGCCGAAGCTGCAGGTGTTCGCGGTGGAGCCGGTGGCCTCGCCGGTGATCTCGGGCGGCCAGCCCTCGCCGCACCCGATCCAGGGCATTGGCGCGGGCTTCATCCCGAAGAACCTCGACACCTCGCTGCTCGACGGCGTGCTGCAGGTCGACGCCGAACCGGCGCGCGAAATGGCCCGCCGCTGCGCGGTCGAGGAAGGCATGCTGGTGGGCATTTCCTCGGGCGCCACGCTCGCGGCCATCGCGCAGAAGCTGCCCTCGCTGGCACCCGATGCGGTGGTGCTGGGTTTCAACTACGACACGGGCGAGCGCTATCTCTCGGTCGAAGGCTTTTTGCCGGCCTGACCCAGCTATCTCTTTCATAGCGCCTCGGCGCGTAAAATCCGTGGCCTGCTTGATAACCACAAGCCCCATGACATGCTGAGAATCTCCGAACTCAAACTCCCGCTGGACCACGCCCCCGAGGCGCTGGCCGCCCTGATCGCCCGGACGCTGGACGTCCCGCTCGAAGCGATCGCTTCCCACACCGTCTTCAAGCGCAGCTTCGACGCGCGCAAGGCCGACCTGCTCACGGTCTACATCGCCGACGTGCAGCTGGCCGACGCCGGGCTCGAAGCCGCACTGCTCGCGAAGCACGCTGCGCATCCGCACATCCAGGCCGCGCCCGACATGCGCTACACGCCGCCCGCGCAGGCACCCGAAGGCGCGCCCCGGCCGGTGGTGATCGGCTTCGGCCCCTGCGGCATCTTCGCGGCGCTGATGCTTGCGAAGATGGGGTTCAAGCCCATCGTGCTCGAACGCGGCAAGACCGTGCGCCAGCGCACCCGCGACACCTGGGGCCTGTGGCGCAAGAGCGTGCTCGACCCCGAGTCGAATGTGCAGTTCGGCGAAGGCGGTGCCGGCACCTTCTCGGACGGCAAGCTCTACAGCCAGATCAAGGACCCGCGCTTCCTCGGCCGCAAGGTGATGGAAGAGTTCGTCAAGGCCGGCGCACCGCCGGAGATCCTTTACGTCGCGCATCCGCACATCGGCACCTTCAAGCTGGTGAAGGTGGTGGAGAACATCCGCGAGCAGATCGTCTCGCTCGGCGGCGAGATCCGCTTCGAGCAGCGCGTGACCGACGTGCAGATCGAAGACGGCCAGATTCGCGGCCTCACCGTGCTCGACCAGGCCACCGGCCAAACGAGCGAGCTGCGCGCCGACCACGTGGTGATGGCGCTCGGCCACAGCTCGCGCGACACTTTTTCCATGCTGCACGCGCGCGGCGTGCACATCGAGGCCAAGCCCTTTTCCATCGGCTTTCGCGTCGAGCATCCGCAGGGCCTGATCGACCGCGCGCGCTGGGGCCGCCATGCGGGCCATCCGCTGCTCGGCGCGGCCGACTACAAGCTGGTGCACCACGCAAGCAACGGCCGCTCGGTCTACAGCTTCTGCATGTGCCCCGGCGGCACCGTGGTGGCGGCCACCAGCGAGCCCGGCCGCGTGGTCACCAACGGCATGAGCCAGTATTCGCGCAACGAGCGCAACGCCAACGCGGGCATCGTGGTGGGCATCGACCCGCGCGACTTTCCCGGCTGGACGCCCGAAACCGCGGGCGATGCGCTTGCCGGCATCGCGCTGCAGCGCGAACTCGAGTCGAACGCCTTCGTGCTCGGCGGCGGCGACTACCGCGCGCCCGGCCAGCTGGTGGGCGACTTCATCGCGGGCAGGCCCTCGACCGCGCTCGGCAGCGTGACGCCCTCGTACAAGCCCGGCGTCACGCCCACCGACCTGCACCAGGCGCTGCCGGCCTACGCCATCGAGGCGATGCGCGAAGCCTTCCCCGCCTTCGGCCGCAAGATCAAGGGCTTCGACCTGCACGATGCGGTGCTCACCGGCGTGGAAACGCGCACCTCCTCGCCGATCCGCATCACGCGCGGCGACGACTTCCAGAGCCTCAACGTGCGCGGCCTCTACCCCGCCGGCGAAGGCGCGAGCTACGCGGGCGGCATCCTGTCGGCTGGCGTCGACGGCATCAAGGTGGCCGAAGCGGTGGCGCGCAGCGTCGCCGGAACATGAGCAAGGAACCCATGGCCGTGCCGAACGACGATTTCCACTTCTACGAACCCGCCAAGGGCCACGGCCTGCCGCACGATCCGTTCAATGCCATGGTCGGCCCGCGGCCGATCGGATGGATCTCGTCGCAGGACGAAAACGGTGCGCTCAACCTCGCGCCCTACAGCTTCTTCAACGCCTTCAACTACACGCCGCCCATCGTGGGCTTTGCGAGCATCGGCGCCAAGGACAGCCTGCACAACATCCGCCAGACACGCGAGTTCGGCTGGAACCTGGCCACCCGCCCGCTGGCCGAGCAGATGAACCAGTCGTGCGCCGCGGTGCCGCCCGAGGTGAACGAGTTCGAGCTCGCCGGCCTCACGCCCGCGGCGTCGCGCCACATTGCGGTGCCGCGCGTGGCCGAGAGCCCGGTGTCCTTCGAATGCCGGCTCACGCAGCTGCTGCAGCTCGAGGGCGTGGACGGCGTGCCGGTGCCCACCTGGCTGATCCTCGGCGAAGTGGTGGGCGTGCACATTGCGCGCCACCTGCTGAAGAACGGCATCTACGACACCGCCGCGGCGCAGCCCATCCTGCGCGGCGGCGGCCCGGCTGATTACTTCGAGATCAGCCCCGACAATCTCTTCAAGATGTTCCGCCCGCGCTGAATGCGCGGAATCCATTTTTCTCCGCCGCTGCCAGCCAACCTGACAAGAACCGACCGATGACCGACACCGCCACGCCCCAAGAAGAAATCCAGGAAGTCCAGCCGGCGGAAGCCGAGGGCACCGCCCAGTTGCACCAGTCGCAGCAGCAGCCGAAGGCCGGCGCCCGCCCGCCCCGCGCGCCGCGCCAGCCGCGGCAGCAGCAGCAACAACAAAAGCAGAAGCCCAGGCAGGCCGCGCAACAGCCACAGCCGCAGCGCGCGCGCAAGGTGCACCCGGCGCTGGAGAAATTGTTCGAGCTGTACCCCAACATGTTCGGCGCGCGCTTCCTGCCGCTCAAGCTCGGCGTGTTCCAGGACCTGCTCGAGAAGCACCCCGACGATTTCAAGAAGGACGAGCTGAAGGTTGCGCTGGGCCTGCACGCACGCTCCACGCGCTATCTCGAGGCGGTGGCCGCGGGCCTTGCGCGCCACGACCTCGACGGCAACGCGGTGGAGCCGGTCGCGCCCGAGCATGTGCACCACGCGATCCTCGAACTGCACCGCCGCCGCGTGCAGCGCAACCCCGGCGAGGACCTGCGCCCGCAGCTGGTGGCGCGCATCGCCCGCGCCGTGGAAGCCTCGGGCCTGGACCGCGAGGCCTACGCGGTGCTGGTGCGCTCGCGCGACGAGGAAACCAACGCCGTGCTCGACGAAGCGCTGGCCGAGCTCGCCCGCCAGGCCGCCAAGCGCGAGGCGCTGCTGCGCGCCTTCGAGGCCAGCGGCCGCAGCAGCGAGCAGGAGTTCGCCGAGATGTACGGCATGGATGCCGGCGAGGTCGCACGCACGCTGCAACGGGCGCGTGACGACAACAAGCGGGCGCAGGCTGCGGCCGAGACCGCCGCGCCTGCCGCCGCAGCGGCGCCGGACGCCACCGGGTCCGACCAGCCCGCCGCCACCGGCAATTGAACGCCCCGTAGCGGCCGGCAAGCCGCAACTGTGCAGTCTGACCGCAGCGCGGCGAAATTTTTCGCTGGAACCGGCGTTCAAGAAACGTTTTCATACATTTCCAGCTACATTCCTCCGGCCCATTCCGGGCGGAGGAGAAGTTAATTTGAAAAGAGTCATCAGGCTGCTTCTCGCAGCCGTGGCTGTTTCCGTGTTCGCGAGCGGCTGCGCCGTCAACCGCGCAACAGCCACCGTCGACCCTTCGGCAAACCTCGACAAGCTGCGCGTGGTGCAGGTCAGGAAGCTTGAGGGTGAAGACGGCACGGTCCAGAAACTGATCGCGAGCAATCTGCGAAAACGCGGGTACGAGGTGTCGGAGGACGCCAAGCCGCCCGAGAAGGTCGATGCAGTCGTGACGTACGTCGACAAGTGGATGTGGGACATCACGATGTACCTGTTCGAGCTCACCGTCACGGTCCGCGAGCCCAAGTCCGACTTTCCGTTGGCCACCGGCAACTCGCTCCACTCCTCCCTCACACGCCTCTCGCCGCCGGAAATGGTCGACGAGGTGGTCGGCAACATCTTCAAAGAATCGGAAAAATCCAAATGATCAGCACCGCCACCCTTCGCCGCGCAAGCGCCCTGGCCGTTCTCTCCATCGTCGTCGTGCTCGCGGGCTGCGCTTCGTCAGCCAACCGGGAGGCCATGACGCCCACCAGCATCGCCTCGAGCAAGAAGCTGCCCTACTCGCTGTCGGTGAAGACCGGCGGCGGCAATGAAACGAATCCGCTGTGGAGCTCGGATATCGCCAACGAGGACCTGGCTGCCGCCATCGAGAAGGCGGTGACGCAATCGACCCTGTTCAAGGAAGTCGTCAAGGGCAAGAGCGGCGACTACGAACTCTCGGTCTCGATCGTCAAGCTGACCAAGCCCATGTTCGGCGCCGCGTTCACGGTCGACATGGAAGCGGGCTGGTCGCTCATCAAGACCTCTGACAAGTCGGTGGCGATGCGCCAGGTCATCAAGTCGACCTACACGGGTGGCGCCTTCGATTCGCTCGTCGGCACGACCCGCCTGCGCATGTCGGTGGAAGGTGCCGCACGCAACAACATCAAGCAGGGCCTGGAAGCCGTCGCGGCGCTCAATCTCTGATCGAGCGATCGACTGCTCAGTGAATGAAAAAGGGGCTGGTGAATCACCAGCCCCTTTTTTCATGCCTTCGCGCAGTGCTCAGCGCGCGTTCTGCAGCGCCGCAATGCGCTCTTCGATCGGCGGGTGCGTGGCAAAGAGCTTGCCGATGCTGCCCGTGATGCCCATGGCTTCCACCGCCTTGGGCAGTTCGCCGGCCGGCAGGCCGCCCAGGCGCGCGAGTGCGTTCATCATCGGCTGCTTCTGGCCCATGAGCGCGGCCGAGCCGGCGTCGGCGCGGAATTCGCGCTGGCGCGAGAACCACGCCACCACGATGGCGGCGGCAAAGCCCAGCACGATGTCCAGCACGATGGTGCTCACGTAGTAGCCGATGCCCGGGCCCGACGAACGGTCGTCGCCGCGGCGCAGGAAGCTGTCGACCGCATAGCCGATCACGCGCGAGAGGAACACGACGAAGGTGTTCATCACGCCCTGGATCAGCGTCATGGTGACCATGTCGCCGTTGGCGATGTGCGCCACTTCGTGGCCGATCACGGCCTCGACTTCTTCGCGCGTCATGTTCTGCAGCAGGCCGGTGGACACCGCCACCAGCGACGAGTTCTTGAACGCGCCGGTCGCGAAGGCATTGGGCTCGCCCTCGAAGATGCCGACCTCGGGCATGCCGATGCCGGCCTTGTCGGCAAACTTGCGCACCGTGCCGACGATCCAGGCCTCGTCCGGCGACTGGGGGTTGTCGATCATGTGCAGCTTGGTCGTCCACTTGGCCATGGGCTTGCTGATCAGGAGCGAAATGATCGCGCCGCCAAAGCCCATGACGAGCGCGAAGCCGAGCAGCGCCGTGAGGTTCAGCCCGTTGGCCGTCAGAAAGCGGTTGACGCCGAGCAGGCTGGCGACGATGCCGAGCACTGCAACGACCATCACATTGGTCAAAACGAACAGAAGGATACGTTTCAAGTTGAATTCTCCGTGGGGGAATGCTGCCGCCTAGATGAGGACCGGATGGCCCCCTTCAAGCCGTGCAGGAAATGGCGCTCTTCCTGTGTTGTTGGGGTTCTGGAGGAGCCGCACCGCGGCTTGCGGGTAGAGCGATGATAGGAGCAAAAGTTCTACGGACCGGGCCTGAAGACCTTGGGATCGTCGTAGAAATTCGCCGCCGCGTTGCCGGCCCACCAGCCCGGCACGCCGAGCACGGGCAGCGGAACAAAGGGCTTTTGCGCCAGGTGATCCGGCGCGAGGCTGCGCGCCAGCGCCCCGTCGCAGGACGCCGCCGAACCGCCCGCAGCCGGTGCCGGCAGCCGCAGCACATGCGCGGTGAGCGCCTTGCGCGGCGCGGCGAGTTTCTCGAGCAGCGCATGGCCGAACACCCAGAGGCGCGCCCCGGACCACAGCGCGCGCTGCGTCACGAAGAGCGTGTGCCAGTCGCGCGCGGCGAGCGCCCGCCACAGCGGCTCGGGCGCATCGAGCACGGCGCCGTTCTCATCGAACAGCGTGAGCGCATCGCGCAGCGGGCCGCGCGTGGCACCGATGCCCGCGCGGGCGATCTCGGCGGCCTGCAGTTCGTTGAGGCGGCGCTTGGCCTCCGGAAAGGCGAGCCAGACGAGGCCGTTGAAGAAGTCGTGCAGGTTGTCGCGCGTCGGCACGGTGCCGGTCTGGAAGATGTGGGCCTCATAGGCCTGCCCCGCGGACAGCGCCGACTGCGGCACGAAGGCGGGCCTGGAATCGGGCGCCGCTTGCCGCTGCAGCGCGGCTGCGACCGGGCTGTGGAGTGCCGCCTGCGCCGCCGCCTGGCCGATGGCGCGGTAAGGCGCGAGCCAGGGCTGCGCCCAGTCGACCGCCGCCAGGCTCAAGGCGCGGCGGCTCCGGTCCAGCGGATGCGGTCGGGGTGCTGCAGCACGGCGAACTCCGCCGGGAGCTTGTCGAACAGCTTGAGCGAACTGCCGTGCTTGCCGAGCAGCCCGGCCGCGCGCAGCGCCTGGGCCACGTCGTTGAGCGGCACGTCGGCACCGCTGCGCAGCGCGGGTGCCGCGCGCAGGATGAATTCGGCGGCCTCGGAGGGCGGCTGCGGCGCGGGCGGCTTCGCTGCTGCCTTGGCGGTCTTTCGGGCCGGGGCCTTGGCCGCGGCCTTGCGGGCCGGCTGCGTGGCCGCACTCTTCGCGGTCTTTTCCGTCTTGGCCGGCGCACGCTTCGCGGCCACCTTGGCCGCGGCCTTCTTCGCCGGCGCGGTGCGGGGCGCGACCGGCGCGCCGTGGTGCTGCAGGTCGGTGAACTCGTCGTAGACCGCCACGGTCTCCTCGCCGGTCTTGCCCTGCTGGCCCAGGCCGCAGACGCGGCAGCCCTTTTCGCGCAGCCGGATCACGAGCGGCGCGAAGTCGGAATCGGAAGACACCAGCACCACCACGTCGGGGCGCTCGGCGATCACGAGGTCGAGCGCATCGACCGCGAGCGCGATGTCGGTGCTGTTCTTGCCGGCCGAGAGGTTGACCATCGGCCGCACCGACAGCCGCTTGAACAGCGCCTGCTGCTTGAGCGCCGTTTCGGCGTTGCAATAGGCGCGGCGCACATGAACCGCGCCGTGCTCGGCCAGGGTCCGCTGCACGGCCTGCTCGATCACGTCGGCCGAGACGTTGTCGGCATCGATCAGCAGCATCACCCGCAGCGCGGGCGTCATGCGAGTCTCCAGCCGATGGTTTCACCACCGCGCAGCGGCTTGAGCGTGGCGTCGCCGTAGGGCACGGTCTCGGGCACGGTCCAGCTTTCGCGCTTCAGCGTGATGGTGCCGCTGTTGCGCGGCAGGCCGTAGAAGTCGGGGCCATGGAAGCTCGCGAAGCCCTCGAGCTTGTCGAGCGCGTCCACGCTGTCGAAGGCCTCGGCATAGAGCTCGATGGCGGTCAGCGCGGTGTAGCAGCCGGCGCAGCCGAGCGCATGTTCCTTCAGGTGGGCCGGGTGCGGCGCGCTGTCGGTGCCCAGGAAGAAGCGGTCGCTGCCGCTCGTGGCCGCCTGGACCAGCGCCACGCGGTGCGTCTCGCGCTTGAGCACGGGCAGGCAGTAGTAGTGCGGGCGGATGCCGCCGGTGAAGATGGCGTTGCGGTTGTACAGCAGGTGGTGCGCGGTGATGGTGGCGGCCGTGAAGCGGTTGGCATCGCGCACGTAGTGGGCGCCCTCCTGGGTGGTGAGGTGCTCGAACACCACCTTGAGCTCGGGGAAGTCGCGGCGCAGCGGGATCATCACGCGGTCGATGAAGACGGCCTCGCGGTCGAACAGGTCGACCGCCGGGTCGGTGACCTCGCCGTGCACCAGCAGCAGCAGGCCGTGCTTCTGCATGGCTTCGAGCGTCTTGTAGGTGTGGCGGATGTCGGTCACGCCGGCATCGCTGTTGGTGGTGGCGCCGGCCGGGTAGAGCTTGAGCGCGCGCACGCCGGCTTCCGCGGCCAGCGCGATTTCCTCGGGCGGCAGCTTGTCGGTCAGGTAGAGCGACATCACGGGCTCGAAGGCCGTGCCCGGCGGCACCGCCGCGCGGATGCGGTCGCGGTAGGCAATAGCCTGCGCCGCGGTGGTCACAGGGGGGCGCAGGTTGGGCATGACCAGCGCGCGGCCGAACTGGCGCGCGCTGTGCGGCACCACGGCTTCGAGGGCGGCGCCGTCGCGCACATGCAGGTGCCAGTCGTCCGGGCGGGTGATGGTGAGGGTGTCTGTCATGGGAGGGCCATTGTCGCATCGCGGCCTTGCGGCTGGCACACGTCGTGCTTCACCACCGGTTCGATCCCTTTGCCCTTTCACCCCTAGGAGCTCCTGTGAAGCGTGCCGTTCCTGCCTCGATCCTGAAACCCCTGGCCGCCTGCGCGGTGCTCGCCACCCTGGCCTTCGCAACGCCGGCCCTGGCCCAGGAGAAGACGCTGCGCATCGCCATGACCGCGGCCGACATTCCGCGCACGCTCGGCCAGCCCGACCAGGGCTTCGAAGGCAACCGCTTCACCGGCATTCCGATCTACGACTCGCTCACGCAGTGGGACCTGTCCAAGGCCGACGCGCCGAGCGTGCTGATCCCGGCACTGGCCAGTTCCTGGGCCGTCGACGCCAAGGACAAGACCAGGTGGGTCTTCAAGCTGCGCCCCGGCGTCAAGTTCCATGACGGCTCGGCCTTCAATGCCGACGCGGTGGTGTGGAACGTGCAGAAGGTGCTCGACAAGGACGCGCCGCAGTTCGATCCCAGCCAGGTCGGCGTGACCGCATCGCGCATGCCCACGCTGCGCACCGCGCGCAAGATCGACGACATGACGGTCGAGCTCGCCACGAGCGAGCCCGACGCCTTCCTGCCGATCAACCTGAGCAACCTGTTCATGGCCTCGCCCGCGCAGTGGCAGAAGAAATTCGACGCCGCGGCCGGCGCCACGCCCGCCGACAAGTCCAAGGCCGCATGGACCGCCTTCGCGGCCGACCCCGCGGGCTCGGGCCCGTTCAAGGTCACGCGCTTCGTGGCGCGCGAACGCCTGGAGCTGGCCGCCAACAAGGCCTACTGGGACGCGAAGCGCGTGCCCAAGATCGACAAGGTCGTGATGCTGCCGATGCCCGAGGCCAATGCGCGCACCGCCGCGCTGCTGGGCGGCCAGGTCGACTGGATCGAGGCGCCCGCGCCCGACGCCATGGCGCAGATCACGCAGCGCGGCTTCAAGATCTATTCCAACGCGCAGCCGCATGTGTGGCCGTGGCAGCTGTCGTTTGCCGAGGGGTCGCCCTGGCTCGACAAGCGCGTGCGCCAGGCCGCCAACCTGTGCATCGACCGCGGCGGCATGAAGCAGCTGCTCGGCGGCATGATGGCCGAGCCCAAGGGTACGGTGCCGCCGGGCCATCCGTGGTTCGGCACGCCGGGTTTCGACATCAAGTACGACGTGAAGGCCGCCCAGGCGCTGATGACGCAGGCCGGCTATTCGGCCGCCAAGCCCATCAAGGTGAAGGTGCAGATCTCCGCCTCGGGCTCGGGCCAGATGCAGCCGCTGCCGATGAACGAGTTCGCGCAGCAGTCGCTCAAGCAGTGCTTCTTCGACGTGCAGTTCGACGTGATCGAATGGAACACGCTCTTCACCAACTGGCGCAAGGGCGCGAAGGACCCCTCGGCCAACAGCGCCAACGCGGTCAACATCAGCTTCGCGGCGATGGACCCGTTCTTCGCGATGGTGCGCTTCGTGAGCACCAAGGCCTTTCCGCCGGTGTCCAACAACTGGGGCTACTACGGCAACGCCGAAGTCGACAAGCTCGTGGCCGATGCGCGCACCAGCTTCGACGACAAGGCGCGCGACGCTGCGCTGGCCAGGCTGCATACGCACATCGTGGACGACGCGCCCTTCGTCTGGATCGCGCATGACGTGGGGCCGCGCGCGATGTCGGCCAAGGTCAAGAACGTCGTCCAGCCCAAGAGCTGGTTCATCGACATCGCCACCATGACGATGGACTGATGCTCGCCTATCTGTTGCGCCGCATCGTCTACGCCGTGCCGATCATGGTCGGCGTGGCGCTGGTGTGTTTTCTGCTGGTGCACATCGCGCCGGGCGATCCGCTGGTGTCGATCCTGCCGCCCGACGCCTCGGCCGACCTGCAGGCGCAGCTGCGCGAGCTCTACGGCTTCAACCGTTCGCTGCCCGAGCAGTTCGCGATGTGGGTCTGGCGTGCGCTGCATGGCGACCTGGGCGTGTCCATCGCAAGCAACCGCGCCGTGGCGGGCGAGGTGTTCACGGCCGTGGGCAACACGCTGCGACTCGCGGTGGTGGCGACCTTCATCGGCTTCGTGCTGGGCTGCCTGTTCGGTTTCGTGGCCGGCTACTTCCGCAACTCATGGCTCGACCGCCTTGCCTCGATGCTGTCGGTGCTGGGCGTGAGCGTGCCGCACTACTGGCTGGGCATGGTGATGGTGATCGTGTTCTCGTCGCAGCTCATGTGGCTGCCCGCCACCGGCGCAGGCCCGGGCGGCTCGAGCGACTGGGCCTGGGACTGGGCGCACCTGCAGTTCCTGATCCTGCCGGCCCTCACGATGTCGGTGATTCCCATGGGCATCATCGCGCGCACCGTGCGCGCGCTGGTGGCCGACATCCTCGACCAGGAATTCATCGTCGGCCTGCGCGCCAAGGGCCTCACGCACTGGGGCGTGTTCCGCCACATGGTGAAGAACGCGGCGCCCACCGCGCTCGCGGTGATGGGCCTGCAGCTGGGCTACCTGCTGGGCGGCTCGATCCTGATCGAGACCGTGTTCTCGTGGCCCGGCACCGGCTTTCTGTTGAACTCCGCGATCTTCCAGCGCGACCTGCCGCTGCTGCAGGGAACCATCCTGGTGCTGGCGCTGTTCTTCGTGTTGCTCAACCTGCTGGTCGACGTGCTGCAGACGCTGCTCGACCCGCGCATCGCTCGGGCCTGAAGACATGAGCGCACTGCCCCTCCCCTCTTCTTCTTCCTCCGCCGCCGCCGACGTGAAGCCGCTGCCGCCGATGCAATGCTCCCGCGGCTACTGGACCTCGGCGCTGCTGCGCTTCACGCGCGATCCGGTCGCGATGGGTGCCGCCTTGGTGGTTCTGCTGCTGATCGGCCTGGCCGTGTTCGGCCCGTGGCTCGCGCCGGCCGATCCTTACGCCTCGTCGATGCTCAAGCGGCTCAAGCCGATCGGCACCGAGGGCCTGCCCTTCGGCAGCGACGAACTGGGCCGCGACATGCTGTCGCGCCTGATCGTCGGCGCACGGCTGTCGCTGTTCATCGGCATCACGCCGGTGATCTGCGCCTTCGTGCTCGGCACAGTGATCGGCATCGTTGCGGGCTATGCGGGCGGCTTCACCAACACGCTGATCATGCGCACCATCGACGTGTTCTACGCCTTTCCCTCGGTGCTGCTGGCCATTGCGCTGTCGGGCACGCTGGGCGCGGGCGTGGTCAATTCGCTGATCTCGCTGACCATCGTCTTCATTCCGCAGATCGCGCGCGTGGCCGAGAGCGTGACGACGCAGGTGCGCACGCGCGACTACGTGGAGGCGGCGCGCGCCTCGGGCGCGAACCCGTTCACGATCGTGCGGGTGCATGTGCTGGGCAATGTGCTCGGTCCGATCTTCGTCTACGCAACGAGTCTGATCGCGGTGTCGATGATCCTGGCCTCGGGCCTGTCGTTCCTGGGCCTGGGCGTGAAGCCGCCGGAGCCGGAGTGGGGCCTGATGCTCAACACGCTGCGCACCGCGATCTATGTGCAGCCGTGGGTCGCCGCGTTGCCGGGCGCGATGATCTTCATCACGTCGATCTCCTTCAATCTTTTGTCCGATGGGTTGCGGTCGGCGATGGACAACAAGGGGTGAGGATGCTTTGCGTTGTGTTTGAGGTTCTTTGTTCGGGGCGCGCTCCCGCCGACGGGGGACATTCGCGGAGGGGAGTACCCGGTGGCCTGTGCACGCGCCCCGAACAAGAGCGCCAAGAACAAACAACAGCGCAAAAACAAGAGCGACAAAGGACACCATGGACGCACTGAAAGACATCGGCGGCCCCGCACAACCGCTGCTCACCATCACCGGCCTGGTCAAGCACTTTCCGCTCAAGAAAGATCCGCTGGGCCGCGGCGGTGGCGTGGTGCGCGCGGTCGATGGGGTCGACTTCGAAGTGCTCAAAGGCGAAACGCTCGGCGTGGTCGGCGAATCGGGTTGCGGCAAGTCGACCACCGCGCGGCTGCTGATGCAGCTGATTGCACCAACGCGGGGCGAAGTGATCTTCGACGGCCGCGAAGTCGGCGGGCGCGAACTGCCGCTCAAGGAGTTCAGGCGCCAGGTGCAGATGGTGTTCCAGGACAGCTACGCCTCGCTCAACCCGCGCCTCACCATCGAGGACTCGGTGGCTTTCGGTCCGCAGGTGCACGGCGTCGGCCGGCGCGAGGCCGTGGCGCGTGCGCGCGACCTGCTCGCGCGCGTCGGGCTCGAGCCGCAGCGCTTTGCCGAACGCTATCCGCACGAACTCTCGGGCGGCCAGCGCCAGCGCGTCAACATCGCGCGCGCGCTCGCGCTGCAGCCGCGCATGGTGATCCTCGACGAGGCCGTGTCGGCGCTCGACAAGTCGGTGGAGGCGCAGGTCATCAACCTGCTGCTCGACCTCAAGGCCGAATTCGGCCTCACCTATCTTTTCATCAGCCACGACCTCAACGTGGTGCGCTACGTGAGCGACCGCGTGATGGTCATGTACCTGGGCCAGGTGGCCGAGATCGGTCCGGCCGACGCGCTCTACGATGCGCCGGCGCATCCCTACACCCGCGCGCTGCTCTCGTCGATGCCCTCGATGGACCCCGATCACCGCACCGAGCAAGCGGCGCTGGCCGGCGACCCGCCGAACCCGATCAACCCGCCCACGGGCTGCCGCTTCCATCCGCGCTGCGCGCTGGCCGCACCGGTGTGCAGCCAGATCGTGCCCGAGCCCATCGCCACCGGCGCGCGGCATGCGGCGAGCTGCCTGGTCCACGAGCCCGGCAGCGGACATCCGATGGCCGTGCCGCTGGCCCGGGCGGCCTGAACGCATGATGACGACAACGATGAGCAACCCGACCTCTTCCTCCTCCGAGCCGATGGTCCGCCTGCGCGACCTCAGTGTCACGTTCAGCGGCGGCCGCAAGCCCGTGCATGCGGTGAGCGGCGTGAGCCTGGAGGTGCAGCGCGGCGAGGTGGTCGCGCTGATCGGCGAATCGGGCTCCGGCAAGAGCGTGACGCTGCGCACGCTGCTGCGCCTGCATCCCGAGCGCCGCACGCGCATCGGCGGGCAGGTGCAGGTGGCCGGGCGCGACGTGCTCGCGATGCCCGCGCGCGAGCTCGACGACTTCCGCGGCAAGGTCGCCTCGATGATCTTCCAGGAGCCGCTGCTCGCGCTCGATCCGGTGTATTCGGTCGGCGCGCAGATCGTCGAGTCGATCCGCCGGCACGACAGGAAGGCCACGGCGGCCGAGGCGCAGCAGCGTGCGCTTGCGCTGTTCGAACGCGTGCGCATCCCGAGCCCCGAGCGGCGCCTGGCAGCCTATCCGCACGAGATGTCGGGCGGCATGCGGCAGCGTGCGATGATCGCGCTGGCGCTGGCATGCAAACCCCAGTTGCTGCTGGCCGACGAGCCGACCACCGCGCTCGACGCCACGGTGCAGATCCAGATCCTGCTGCTGCTGCGCGAACTGCAGCGCGACCTCGGCCTGTCGGTGATCTTCGTCACGCACGACATTGGCGCCGCGGTCGAGGTGGCCGACCGCATCGCCGTGATGTATGCGGGCCGCATCGTCGAGGAAGGCACGGCGCGCGAGCTGATCCGCTCGCCGCGCCACCCCTACACCATCGCGCTGCTCAAGAGCCGCGCGCACGGCGCTCTGGCGCGCGGCGCGCGGCTGGAGACCATCGGCGGCGCGCCGCCCGACCTGTCGGCGCTGCCGCCCGGCTGCGCCTTTGCCGAACGCTGCACGCTCGCCACCGATGCCTGCCGCGCCGCGCAGCCGCCGGTGGTCGAGCTTGCGCCGAAGCACCGCGCGCGCTGCATCCATACCGATGCCGCTGCCGCCATCGCACCCACGCTGGCCGCCTGAGCCGCACCTGCACACGCACACACCACGACACGCCATGCCCCTGCACGACCCCGCCCACGCCTTCGTTCCGTACCCCGACGCGCCGGTGCCGCATGCGCCCACCGGCCCGCTGGCCGACCTGCGCTTTGCAGCCAAGGACCTGTTCGACGTGGCCGGCTATCCCACCGGCGGCGGCAGCCCGATCGTGCTGGCGATGTCGGGCATCAAGACCCGCACCGCGCCCACCGTGCAGAAGCTGCTCGATGCGGGCGCGCGCTTCGCGGGCAAGACCGTGACCGACGAACTCGCGTTCTCGATGAACGGCAACAACGCGCACTTCGGGGCGCCGATCAACGGCGCGGCCAAGGACCGCATCACCGGCGGCTCGTCGTCGGGCTCGGCCTCGGCCGTGTCATCGGGCCTGTGCGACTTTGCGCTCGGCACCGACACCGGCGGCTCGGTGCGCGCGCCGGCCAACCACTGCGGCCTGTACGGCCTGCGCCCCACGCATGGCCGCGTGAGCCTCGAAGGCGCGCTCGACCTTGCGCCCAGCCTCGACACCTGCGGCTGGTTCGCGCGCGACATCGGCACCTTCGCGCGCGTGGCCGACGTGCTGCTGGGTGCCGACACGGCCGCGCTGCCCGCGCGCGTGCGGCTGCTGCGGCCCGAGGACGTGTGGTCGCTCGCGGTGCCGGCCGCGGCCGACGCGCTGGCGGATGCGGCCGCGCGCGCGCAGCGCGTGCTCGGCGATGCGGCGGGCATCGAGGTCGCGCTCGACTCCTTCGACGCGATGTACTGGAACTTCCGCTACGTGCAGTCGCACGAGGCCTGGCTCACCGACGGCCCGCTGATCGAGCGCTACGCGCCGCCGCTGGGCCCGGGCGTGGCCGAGCGCTTCGCCTGGTCGCGCGGCGTGACCGATGCGCAGATCGTCGCGGGCCGCGCCTTCCGCATCGCTTTCCGCAGCCACTTGGCCAAGCTGCTCGGCAGCGACGGCGTGCTGCTGATGCCGACCATGCCCGACATCGCGCCGCTGCGCAGCGAAGGCGAGGCCGGCCTGGAGGACTACCGCAACCGCGCGATCCGGATGCTGTGCATTGCGGGCCTTGCCGGCTTTCCGCAATTGTCGATGCCGCTCGCGCAGCGCCACGGTGCGCCGCTGGGCATTTCGCTGCTCGGACCGGCGGGGTCGGACCGGTCGTTGATCGGGCTGGCGGAGCGCATTGCCGGCGGCTGACGCGGCCATCGCGCCCTGGCCCTGACTTGGGCGACACTGCGGCCTTCCATCATGCGTTGAGCGCAGGAACAGCAACATGTCGCAGGCCTCGCCGCAATTCGTGGATTTCATCGTCGACCGGCTCTCCGGAATCGACGGCATCACGACAAACCGCTTCTTCGGCGGCACCGGCCTCTCGGCCCACGCCACGCAGTTCGCGATGGTCATGGGCGGCAGCCTCTACTTCGTCGTGGACAAGGACACGCGGCCCAGGTACGAGAAGCTGGGCAGCACCTGCTTTGCCTACGACACGAAGGCGCGGCGGGTCCAGGTGCGCAAGTATTTCGAGGTTCCCATCGAGATCATCGAGGACCATGAGGCACTGGCGGCCTTGGCAAGGGAAGCCGTTCTCGCGGCGCAAGGCCTGAAGACAAAGAAGCCGGCCGGCAAGCGCGCCTAGTTAGTCGCGCCAATCGACGACCACCCGCGCCGCCAGCGCGCAGGTATCGCAATCGACACTCGCCGCGGCCCGCTCCACCACCACGAAGTCGCCCGCATCCACCGCCAGCAGCGCGTGGTGCCAGGTGCCGGGCGCGAGTGTCACGCCCTGCAGCCCGTCGGTCACGAACGCAGCGAGCGCAGCGGGCGCGGGCGCCTCGCCGGCCGGCGCCACGACGATGACGAAGCGCCTTTCTCCCAAGGGCACGAAAGTCTGGCTGCCGAGCGCGTGGCGCTCCATCTCCGTGACTTCATGCGGAAAACGCCGCGCCTGCGCACGGAACAGCGCGAGCATCGGCCGGCCGCCCTGCGCGCCGAGCTGCAGGTCGCCGACAAGGTCGAAGCGTTCGGCATTGCCGCCATTGATCGGGCGGCCCTTCTTGCCGGCGGGCGCGGCCAGCACCGTGCCGTAGGGCGCGAAAGCCTGGGGTGTCAGCGGTTGCACCGCGAGCGGCATCGGGGCGAGGAAAGCTGCATCGTTCATGCGGCGGAGTACAGCAGAAAACATGCCGATGGTCACCGGGCCTGCGTGCGCTTCCTACCGCTGCGACTGATCAACCGATTCAGCGCCGGGCACCCGCACCCGCTCCAGGATGAAATCGATGAAGGTGCGGATTGCCCGCGTGTGCTGCCGGTTGGGCATGTAGAGCATGAACATCTGCGTGCCGAAGATGCTGAGGCGCCAGTCGTCCAGCGTGGTCACCACGTCGCCCTTGCGCACGTCCTCCTGCACCACGTAGTCGGGCACCAGGCCGATGCCCAGGCCCGCGAGGATGGCCTGGCGCAGGAACAAGAAGTTCTCCGAGATCAGCGTCGGCTCCAGGATCACCTCGCGCCGCACCTCTCCCAGATTCTGGCCCTGGTAGGCCGACACGCGCAGCTGCCGGCCGATGACAGCGGCCGTGACCACGGGCGCGCCCTGCAGTTCGTCGAGCTGCACCGGCAGCGGATGCTTCTGTGCATAGCCGCTTGAAGCGCAGGCCACATAGCGCACCGGCCCCATCTCGCGCGCCACCAGGTTCTGCGGCGGCTCTGGAATCACGCGGATCGCGATGTCGACCTCGTCGCGCAGCAGGTCCTCGATGCGGTTCTCGAACACCACGTCGAGCACGATGCCCGGGTACTGCCGCTTGAAGTCGATCAGCCAGCCGGCCATCACCAGCTGGCCGTAGCCGCTGGGCACGCTCAGGCGCACGCGGCCCTGCAGGCCCTGGCCCAGCGTGGTGACCGATTCCTTCGCGGCCAGCAGCTCGGCCTGGATCGCCACGCCGTGCTGGTACAGGCGCAGGCCGATCTCGGTCGGTTCGGCGCGGCGCGTGGTGCGCCGCACCAGCTGGGCGCCGACCGAGCGCTCGAGCTGGTTCAGGTGGTAGCTGACGTTGGCGCGGCTCATCTTGAGCCGGCGCGCGGCCGCGCTCAGGTTGCCGGCGTCAAGGATTTCCACCAGCAGGGTCAGCGATTGGAGATCCATGGGCCGATTGTGTCAAAAATTCTTTGACAGTCTGTCAATGGTCTATGCAATTGTCAAAGCACCGGCACCGGCCAAGAATGCGGGGTTCACCCCCAGAGCCTCGGGCCCCTCGCGTTTGCAGCAGGGCTCGCCACGCAAGAGACAAGACAAGCACATGGCCACCACAACCTCCAGCCCTTCCACGTCTTCCGGTCCCGTCAGCTTCGAGCGTCTTGGCGACGTGTTCGTGGTGACCATCGACAACCCGCCCGTCAACGCCCTGGGCGTGGATGTGCGCCGCGGCCTCGTGGCCGCCATCGAGGCGGCCGAGGCCGACGGCGCCGCGGCCGCGGTGCTGATCGTCGGCGCGGGCCGCAACTTCATCGCAGGCGCCGACATCCGCGAGTTCGGCAAGACGCCGCAGCCGCCCTCGCTGCCCGAGGTGTGCCTTGCTATCGAGAACTGCAGCAAGCCGGTGGTTGCCGCCATCCACGGCGCTGCGCTCGGCGGCGGGCTCGAAGTGGCGCTGTCGGCGCACTACCGCATCGCCTCGCCCACCGCCAAGCTCGGCCTGCCCGAAGTGCAGCTCGGCCTGTTGCCCGGCTCGGGCGGCACGCAACGCGCGCCGCGCCTGATCGGCGTGAAGCCCGCGCTCGAACTGATGCTCAGCGGCCGCCACGCGGGCGCGAAGGAAGCGCTGTCGCTCGGCCTCGTGGACCGGCTCGGCAACGAGGCCGATGCGCGCGCCGAAGGCCTGGCCTACGCGCAGGAACTCGTGGCCGCCAAGGCGCCGGTGCGCCGCACGCGCGAGGCTGGCGGCCTGGCCGACAAGGAAGCCAGCCGCGCCGCGCTCGAAGCCGCGCGCGCCGACACCGCGAAGAAGAGCCGCGGCCTGTTCTCGCCGATGAAGATCATCGAAGCCGTCGAGGCCGCGCTCACGCTGCCTTTCGACGAAGGCATGGCGCTGGAGCGCAAGCTGTTCCTGCAGTGCATCGACAGCCCGCAGCGCGCCGGCCTGATCCACGCCTTCTTCGCCGAGCGCGAAGTGCTGAAGGCGCCCGAGACCCGGTCCGCCGCGCCGCGCGCGCTTGCATCGGCCGGCATCGTCGGCGGCGGCACCATGGGCGCGGGCATCGCGGTGGCAATGCTCGACGCGGGCCTGCCCGTGACCATGATCGAGCGCGACGAGCCCAGCCTCGCGCGCGGCCGCCAGCATGTCGAGAAGGTGTACGACGGCCTCATCAAGAAGGGCCGCATGACGCCCGAGGCCAAGACCGCCGTGATGGCGCGCTTCTCGGGCTCCACGTCTTATGACGCGCTCGCGCAGGTCGACATCGTGGTCGAAGCGGTGTTCGAGGACATGGGCGTGAAGAAGGCCGTGTTCGCCGAGCTCGACCGCGTCTGCAAGCGCGGCGCGGTGCTCGCCACCAACACCTCGTACCTGGACATCGACGAGATCGCCGAGAGCATTTCGCGTCCGCAGGACGTGGTGGGCCTGCACTTCTTCTCGCCGGCCAACATCATGAAGCTGCTGGAGATCGTGGTGCCCGCCAAGGTGAGCGCCGACGTGGTCGCGACCGGCTTCGAGCTCGCGAAGAAATTGAAGAAGGTGCCGGTGCGCGCCGGCGTGTGCGACGGCTTCATCGGCAACCGCATCCTCGCGGTGTACCGCCAGGCCGCCGACCACATGATGGAAGACGGCGCGTCGCCCTACCAGATCGACGAGGCCGTGCGCAACTTCGGCTACCCGATGGGGCCGTTCCAGGTGTCCGACCTCGCGGGCGGCGACATCGGCTGGGCCACGCGCAAGCGCAAGGCCGCCACGCGCGATCCGCAGGCGCGCTACGTGCAGATTGCCGACCGCATCTGCGAGCGCGGCTGGTTCGGCCAGAAGACGCAGCGCGGCTACTACCTGTACCCCGAGGGCGCCCGCACCGGCCAGCCCGACCCCGAGGTGCTGGCCATCATCGACGCCGAGCGCGAGCGCGCGGGCATCAAGCCGCGCACCTTCACCGAGGAAGAAATCATGCGCCGCTACATGGCCGCGATGATCAACGAGGGCGCCAACGTCGTGCTCCAGCGCATCGCGCTGCGCCCGCTCGACGTGGACGTGACCTTCCTCTACGGCTACGGCTTTCCGCGGCACCGCGGCGGCCCGATGAAGTACGCCGACACCGTGGGCCTGCCGAAGGTGCTGGCCGACATCCGCGAATTCGCCAAGGCCGACCCGATCTTCTGGAAGCCCTCGCCGCTGCTGGTGGAGCTGGTCGAGCGCGGCGCCGATTTCGCGAGCCTGAACCAATCCGAGTAACCAGAGCCAGCCGTCCAGGAGACATCCCCCATGCGCGAAGCCGTCATCGTTTCCACCGCCCGCACTCCGCTCACCAAGGCGCACCGCGGCGAATTCAACATCACGCCGGGCCCCACGCTCGCGGCCTTTGCGGTCAAGGCCGCTGTCGAGCGCTCGGGCCTGGACCCCGCGCTGATCGAGGACGCGATCCTCGGCTGCGGCTACCCCGAAGGCACCACGGGCCGCAACATCGCGCGCCAGAGCATCATCCGCGCGGGGCTGCCGATCTCGATCGCCGGCACCACCGTCAACCGCTTCTGCGCCTCGGGCCTGCAGGCGATCGCCATGGCCGCGGGCCGCATCGTGGTGGACGGCGCGCCGGCCATGATCGCGGGCGGCGTCGAGAGCATCTCGCAGATCCGCAGCCGCAGCGCCACCGATGCCGGCGACAGCGGCATGGACCCGTGGATCGTCCAGCACAAGCCCGCGCTCTACATGGCGATGATCGAGACCGCCGACATCGTGGCCCAGCGCTACGGCATCAGCCGCGAGGCGCAGGACCGCTTCTCGGCCGAGAGCCAGCGCAAGACCGAAGAGGCCCAGCTCGCCGGCCGCTACAGGGACGAGATCGTCGCCTGCACCACCACCATGGCCGTGACCGACAAGGAGACCAAGGAAGTCAGCTACCGCGAAGTCACCGCCACCGAAGACAACTGCAACCGCCGCGGCACCACCTACGAGGCGCTCGCCAAGCTCAAGCCCGTGATGGGCGACGACAAGTTCATCACGGCCGGCAACGCCTCGCAGCTGTCCGACGGCGCCTCGGCCTGCGTGCTGATGGAAGCGAAGGACGCGGAGCGTGCCAACCTCAAGCCCCTCGGCGCATTCCGCGGCCTTGCGGTGGCCGGCTGCGAGCCCGACGAGATGGGCATTGGCCCGGTGTTCGCGGTGCCCAAGCTGCTCGCGCGCCATGGCCTGAAGGTCGAGGACATCGGCCTCTGGGAACTCAACGAAGCCTTCGCCTCGCAGTCGATCTACTGCCAGGAGAAGCTCGGCATTCCGTCGGAACTGCTCAACGTGAACGGCGGCGCGATCTCCATCGGCCACCCCTTCGGCATGACCGGCGCGCGCCTCACGGGCCACGTGCTGATCGAAGGCAGGCGCCGCGGCGCGAAGTACGCGGTGGTCACGATGTGCATTGCCGGCGGCATGGGCGCGGCGGGCCTGTTCGAAATATTTTGAAACCTTGCGGGACAGACCAAGAAATTGCGCAGCAATTTTTGCTCTGTCCTCAACTGATTGGAATGCGATGGACCTGAATTTCACGACCGAAGAAGAAGCCTTCCGCAGCGAAGTGCGCGCCTTCCTGGCCGCAAGACTGCCGGTGCGGCTGTCCGAGAAAGTGCGCGGCGGCAAGATCCTCGCCAAGGCCGATATGGAGGAATGGCACGCCATCCTCAACGAGCGCGGCTGGCTCGCGAATCACTGGCCCGAGCAGTACGGCGGTCCGGGCTGGACGGCGGTGGAAAAATTCATCTTCGAACACGAATGCGCGCTGGCCTTTGCGCCGCGCATCGTGCCCTTCGGCGTGAACATGCTCGGGCCGGTGCTCATCAAGTACGGCAACGAGGCACAGAAGCGCCACTGGCTGCCGCGCATCCTGAACGGCGCCGACTGGTGGTGCCAGGGCTATTCGGAACCCGGCGCGGGCTCCGACCTGGCGGCCGTGAAGACCTCGGCCGTGCGCGGCATCGACGCCCAGGGCGACCACTACATCGTGAACGGCCAGAAGACCTGGACCACGCTGGGCCAGCACGCCAACATGATCTTCTGCCTGGTGCGCACCAACCGCGAGGCGAAGAAGCAGGAAGGCATCAGCTTCCTCCTGATCGACATGACCTCGCCCGGCGTGGAAGTGCGGCCGATCATCACGCTCGACGGCGAGCATGAAGTGAACGAAGTGTTCTTCTCCGACGTGCGCGTGCCGGCCGAGAACCTCGTCGGCGAAGAGAACAAGGGCTGGACCTGTGCCAAGTATCTTTTGACCTACGAGCGCACCAACATCGCGGGCGTCGGCTTCTCGGTGGCGGCGCTCGAGCAGCTCAAGGGCATTGCGGCCACGCAGACGAAGAACGGCAAGCCGCTGGCCGAAGACCCGGCATTTGCCGCACGCATGGCGCGTGTCGAGATCGATCTGGAGAACATGAAGACCACCAACCTGCGCGTGATCGCAGCCGTGGCCGGCGGCGGCGTGCCGGGCGCGGAAAGCTCGATGCTCAAGATCCGCGGCACCGAGATCCGGCAGGAGATCTCGTCGCTCGCGCGCCGCGCCATGGGCGTCTACGGCCGGCCCTTCGTCGAAGAGGCGCTGCACGACGGCTTCGACGGCGAAACCTTCGGCCCGGCCTACGCATCGGCCGCCGCCGCGCGCTACTTCAACAACCGCAAGCTGTCGATCTTCGGCGGCTCCAATGAAATCCAGAAGAACATCATCTCCAAGATGATCCTCGGGCTGTAAAGGAGACACGCACATGAACTTCGAACACACCGAAGACCGGCGCATGCTCGCCGACAGCCTGAACCGCTTCATCGCCGAGCAGTACGCCTTCGATGCGCGCGACCGCATCGCAAAATCCGCGCACGGTTTCAGCAAGGAGATCTTCCAGAATTTCGCCGAACTGGGCGTGATCGGCGCGCTGTTCAGCGAAGCCGATGGCGGCTTCGGCGGCGGCGGCTTCGACATTGCCGTGGTCTTCGAGGCGCTGGGCCGCGGGCTCGTGGTCGAGCCGCTGCTGGGTGCCGTGATGGTCGGCGAGGCGCTCAGCGCGGCCGGCAGCGATGCGCAGAAAGAGAAGCTCGGCGACATCATCAACGGCCTGACCGTCGCGGCCTTTGCGCATGACGAAGCCGACACGCACTACGAACGCACGCGCGTGGCGACCCGCGCCGAGCGCAGCGGCGACGGCTGGGTGCTGCACGGCGCCAAGGCCGTGGTGCCGCAGGGCGAGCAGGCCGACCTGTTCCTGGTTTCGGCCCGCAGCTCGGGCAAGGTCGACGATGAAGCCGGCATCTCGCTGTTCCTCGTGCCTGCCAGGACCGCGGGCCTTTCGGTGCGCGGCTGCCCCGCCATCGACGGCGGCCGCGTCGCCGAACTCGCGCTCGACGGCGTGAAGCTCGGCGCCGACGCGCTGCTGGGCACCGAAGGCCTGGGCCACGCGACGCTGGAACGCGCCATCGGCCGCGGCGTGCTCGCACTGTGCGCCGAGGCGCTCGGCGCGATGGAAGCCGCCAAGACCGCCACGCTCGACTACCTGCGCACGCGCAAGCAGTTCGGCATGCTGATCGGCAGCTTCCAGGCACTGCAGCACCGCATGGCCGACCTGCTGCTCGAGATCGAACAGGCGCGTTCGGCGGTGATCAACGCCGCGGCCGCCATCGACGGCGCCGACCGCGTGGCGCGCGAGCGTGCGCTGTCGGCTGCCAAGTTCAGCATCGGCCGCATCGGCGCGCTGGTGGCCGAAGAAAGCATCCAGATGCACGGCGGCATCGGCATGACCTGGGAGCTGCCGCTGCCGCACTACGCCAAGCGGCTCGTGATGATCGACCACCAGCTCGGCGACGAAGACCACCATCTGCAGCGCTACATCGCGCTGGGCAAGGAGGTGGCCGCATGACCGAAAAGACCGTTTTGATCTCGCAGCAGGGCGCGGTCCGCATCCTGACCAACAGCAACCCGGGCGCGCGCAATGCGATCACGCCGACGCTGTACGCAGAGCTGAGCGCTGCGCTCGCCGATGCGCAAAACGACCCCGAAGTGGGCGCCGTCGTCTTCACCGGCGCGGGCGATTTCTTCTGCTCGGGCGGCGACCTCAACCTGCTGGCCAAGCGCCGCGAGCTGCCCGCCTCCGAGCGCCGTGAAAAGCTCGAAGGCCTGCACGACCTGATCCGCGGCATCCGCGATTGCGGCAAGCCGGTGATCGCGGCCGTCGAAGGCGGCGCGGCGGGCGCGGGCCTCTCGATGGCGCTGGCCTGCGACATGCTGGTGTCGGCGCGCGACGCGTTCTACACGGTGGCCTACGTCAAGGTCGGCCTCACGCCCGACGGCGGCGCCACGGCCTTTCTTGCGGAATTCGTCTCGCGCCAGGTGCTGACCGAGATGTGCCTGACCGGCGACCGCATGACGGCCGAGCGCCTGCATGCGCTGGGCGCGGTCAACCGGCTGACCGACAAGGGCGCCGCGCTGGCCGAGGCCATCGCGCTCGCGGCCAAGGTGGCCGACGGCCCCGAGCGCGCGATCGCACGCATCAAGACGCTGTGCCGCCAGGCGCACCGCGCCACGCTCGAGCAGCAGCTCGATGCCGAGGCCGTGTACATGGTCGAATCGCAGGCCGATGCCGAGGCGGCCGAAGGCATCGGTGCCTTCCTCGGCAAGCGGCGCGCGGATTTCAACGCGCTGCGCCGCAAGACAAAGCCGGACGCGTCCTGACGCGCGTCGTGCCCCGCCCTCGCATGCGAACGCGGGGGTTGTTCGTTTTCCTGGAGTTGCCCTCATGCCCATGCTGAATTCCTCGCTGCCGCTGGCCGGCGTGCGCGTCCTCGATCTGTCCCGCATCCTCGCGGGCCCCTGGTGCGGCATGGTGCTGGCCGACATGGGCGCCGAAGTCATCAAGGTCGAGCACCCGGGCCGCGGCGACGACACGCGCGACTGGGGCCTGCGCGTCGGCAAGACCGAGACCGCCTACTTCAACAGCGTGAACCGCAACAAGCGCTCGGTCACGCTCGACCTGCAGACGCCCGAGGGCCAGCAGATCGCGCGCGACCTCGCCAAGCAGTGCGACGTGGTGATCCAGAACTTCAAGTTCGGCGGCATCGACAAGCTGGGCCTCGGCTACGAGCAGCTCAGTAAGGAGCATCCGGGGCTCATCTACTGCTCGATCTCGGGCTACGACCGCACCGGCCCCGAGGCCGCGCGCCCCGGCTACGACCTCGTGGTGCAGGGCGAGGCCGGGCTGATGGCGCTCAACGGCGAAGCCAGCCAGCCGCCGCTGAAGTTCGGCGTGGCCATGGTCGACCTGTTCACCGGCATGTACTCGGCGCAGGCGGTGCTCGCGGCGCTCTACCAGCGCGAGAAGACCGGCAAGGGCCGGCATGTGGAGATGGCTCTCTTCGACTGCGGCCTGATGATCACCGCCTACTACGGCCTCGAGGCGCTGCTGATGGGCGAGGACCCGCCGCGCTACGGCAACTCGCATCCGTCGATCGTGCCCTACGGCGTGTTCGACGCGGCCGACGGCCCGCTCGTGATCACCGTGGGCAACAACGCGCAGTTCGCGCGCTTCTGCACCGAAGTGATCGAGCGGCCCGACCTCGCGGCCGACGAGCGCTTCAAGACCAACATCCTGCGCTCGGCGAACCGCGCGGTGCTGCTGCCCGAGCTGCATGCCGAGCTGGCCAGGCGCCAGCGCGCCGACCTGCTGGCCAGGCTCAGCGCCTCGGGCATTCCCTGCGGCGAAGTGCTGGGCCTGCTCGAAGCGCTCAACTCCAGGCGCGCGGCCGATGCCGGCCTCGTGACCGAGCAGCCGCATCCGGTGGCCGGCAAGGTCAACGTGCTGGCGCCGCCCTACCGCTTCGACGGCGAGCGCCTGCCCGTGCGCAGCGCACCGCCGCAGCTGGGCGAAGGCACGCACGAGGTGCTGCAGTCGCTGCTCGGCCTGTCGGACGACCGGCTCGCGCAACTGAAAACCAGCGGCGTCGTCTGAAGGCGCCGATCTTCCGCATTCCTTGAACAAGTCCATGGCCGTTTCTTCTTCCCGCTCCCTTCGCAATCCCGCACGCCGCGCCCTCCTCGCGCTGGCCCTTCCGCTCATGGCCGGCACCGCCTTCGCGCAGGCCTGGCCGGCCAAGCCGATCACCTTCGTCGTGCCCTTTCCGCCCGGCGGCCCGACCGACGTCGCCACGCGCATCGTGGCGCAGAAAATGTCGCAGGGCCTGAAGCAGAACATCCTCGTCGACAACCGCAGCGGCGCCTCGGGCACCATCGGCGCGGCGGTGGCCGCCAAGGCCGCGCCCGACGGCTACACCTTCGTGATGCTGGCCACGCCCACGCTGCTGGCCGCGCACCTGTACGGCCAGACGCCTTACGACATCTTCAAGAGCTTCACACCCGTGGGCACGGTGTACGACCTGCCGATCGTGATGGTGGTGAACCCCAAGGTGCTGCCCGGCGTGAACGGCCTGCAGGAGCTGATCGCCAAGGCCAAGGCCGAGGGCGGCAAGCTCAACTACACGACCGCCGGCGCGGGCAGCTTCGGCCACCTGACGACCGAGCAGCTCAAGAACATCGGCAAGTTCGAGATGCAGCACGTGCCCTACCGCGGCAGCGCACCGGCCGTGACCGACCTGATCGGCGGGCAGGTGCCCGCGATGTTCTCGGACCTGGTGGCGGTGATGCCGCACATCCGCTCGGGTACGCTGCGCGCGATTGCGGTCGGCTCGGGCCAGCGCGTGAGCCTGCTGCCCGACGTGAAGACGGTCGCCGAGCAGGGCTTCCCGGGTTTCGATGCCACGTCCTGGGGCGGCCTGCTGGCACCGGCCGGCACGCCCAAGGACGTGGTCGATCGCATGAGCGCCGAGCTCAAGACCGCGCTCGCTGACAAGGAAGTGCAGGACAAGCTCGAGGGCGTCGGCTCCTTCGCGGCCTACCGCACGGGCGAGCAGACCGGCGTGCGCATGCGCCAGGACTTCGAACGCTGGGGCAAGGTCATTCGCGACAACAAGATCACGAACCAGTAGAACAGCGCTTCGCACGCGGCCGGCACCACAACAAATATCCAGGAGACATGCCATGGCAGACAGCAAGAAGACGAACCCGGCCGGCGCACCCTTTCGCCCGACGCTCCCGGTCCGCAGCCTCGCCGACATCCGCAGGCTCGAGGAGACGCCGCTCGAAGAGGCGCTGACGGTCCGCAGCACCTACGAGATCTTCCGCAACGCGGGCGCGGCCTTCGGCGGCAAGACCGCGCTGACCTTCCTGCGCACCGGCAACCCGGCCGACGCGCCGATCCGCTGGTCGTACGCCGAGCTGCTCGCGCGCATCCACCAGACCGCGAACATGCTGCACGCGCTGGGCGTGGGTCCGCAGGATGCGGTGGCGGTGCTGCTGCCGGGCTGCCTTCAATACCACCTCGCGCTCTGGGGCGGCGAGGCGGCGGGCATCGTGCAGCCGCTCAACCCGCTGCTCACCGACGAGAAGCTGGTGGCGCTGATGACCGCGGGCCGCGCCAAGGTGCTGATCGCCTACGGCTCGGACAGCGAATCGGGCATGTGGTCGAAGGCAATGCGCCTGCGCGGCCAGGTGCCCACGCTCACCACGGTGCTGCGCGTGGCGCCGCATGACGAAGCACCGGGCGCGGCGGGCGCCTTGCCCGAGGGCGTGGCCGAGTTCGACGTGCTGCGTTCGGCACAGCCGTCCGATCGCCTCGTGAGCGGCCGCGACATTGCGCCCACCGACATCGCCGCCTACTTCCACACCGGCGGCACCACCGGCGCGCCGAAGCTCGCGCGCCACAGCCACGGCGCGCAGGTGTTCACGGCCTGGGCCAGCGTGCAGGTCGCGGGCATGAACGACCAGGGCATCTCGATCAACGGCTACCCGCTGTTCCACGTGGCGGGCGTGCTGCCGGCCTCGCTGGCCTCGCTCTCGGCGGGCATGGAAGTGATCATCCCGACGACCTCGCTGCTGCGCAACAAGGAGGTGCTCGCCAACTACTGGAAGCTGGTCGAGAAGTACCGGCCGACCTCGCTCTCGGCCGTGCCCACGGTGCTGGCGGCGCTCGCGAACGTGCCGCTGGACGGCGCCGACATCTCGTCGATCGGCTACTGCCGCACGGGCGCCGCCGTGCTCTCGCCCGAGCTGGCCGCGCGCTTCGAGCGCCTGTTCGGCCTGCATGTGCACGAGAGCCTGGGCATGACCGAGATGGCCGGCATCTCGACCATCACGCCGCCCGGCGTGGACGGGCCCGCGGGCTGCGTTGGTTTTGCGCTGCCCTACATGCAGATGCGCATCGTGGCGCTCGACGAGAACGGCAACGCCAGCGACCGCGAGCTGCCGCCCGGCGAGCAGGGCATGGTGCTGTTCAAGTCGCCCAACCTGTTCTCGGGCTTCGTCGATCCGGCCGACAACGCCAAGGCCTTCACCGCCGACGGCTGGCTCGCGACCGGCGACCTGGGCTGGATCGACGGCGACGGGAGGCTCAACCTCAGCGGCCGCTCGAAGGACCTGATCATCCGCAGCGGCCACAACATCGACCCCAAGGTGATCGAGGACGCGCTGGGCGCGCATCCCGCGGTGCAGCTGTGCGCCGCGGTGGGCGCGCCCGATGCCTATGCGGGCGAGCTGCCGGTGGTCTTTGCCACGCTGGAGCCGGGCGCCTCGGCCAGCGAGGAGGAGCTGCTGGCCTTCACTGCCGCGCGCGTCGACGAGGCGCCCGCCAAGCCCCGCTCGGTGAGCATCATCGAGCACATGCCGATGACCAACGTCGGCAAGATCTACAAGCCCGAGCTTCGCGCCATGGCCGCGAGCCGCGTGGTGGCGGCCACGGTGGCGCAGGTGTGCGGGGAGCTTGGCGCGCCGCCGGCCGCCTGGCCGCGCGTGCGCAGCGAGGGCGAGAGCCTGGTGCAGGTGCGCATCGATGCCGCGGCCACGGGCGCGCTCGCGGCGCCGCTGCAGGCTCGGATCCGCACGGCGCTCGAGGCGCTTCCCTTCAAGACGCAGGTGCTGGCCGAATAGCCGCCGCGTGCTGGTTTCTTTTTTCGACAGACAACAACGACCGCCGGAGACATCGGACATGAGCGCAACCTTCACCACCACCAACACCGCGCACGGCATCACCCGCCGCGCCCTGCACTGCGGCATTGCCTCGCTCGCGCTCGCGGCCACCACCCCGGCCGCCTGGGCGCAGGCCTATCCGGGCAAGCCGATCCGCATGGTGGTGCCCTTTGCCGCGGGCGGCGCCACCGACGTGCTGGCCCGCGTAGTCGGCGAGAAGATGGCGGCGGGCCTGGGCCAGCCCGTGATCATCGACAACAAGCCCGGCGCCGCCGGCATCATCGGCACCGATGCGGTGGCCAAGGCGCCGGCCGACGGCTACACCCTGGTGCTGGCGCTGAGCAATTCGCTGCTGACCAACCAGTTCCTCTACCAGAAGCTGCCCTACGACACGCAGCGCGACCTCACGCTGGTCTACCAGATCGCCACCGCGCCGCTGGTGCTGGTGGTGCACCCCAGCGTGCCGGTGAAGAGCGGGCCCGAGCTCCTGAAGTACGTGGCCGCCAACAAGGGCAAGGTGGCCTACGGCTCGTACGGCGTGGGCGCCTACCCGCACCTGGCCGGCGCGCACATGAGCCTCACGCAGAAGGCCGAGATGAACCACGTCGCCTACAAGGGCGAGGCGCCGATGCTGCAGGACCTGATCGGCGGCCAGATCCAGATGGCCTTTGCCAGCGCGCTGGTGGCCAAGCCGCACATCGAGGCCGGCAAGCTCCGGGCCATCGGCGTGAGCGGCGAGCGCCGCATGGCCACGCTGCCCAACGTGCCCACCTTGGCCGAGCAGGGCCTGGACGACGAGGCCTACCGCGTGGCCGGCTGGCTCGCGATTGCCATGCCGGCCGGCACGCCCAAGCCGATTGTGCAGCGCATTGCCGAAGAGGTGGGCAAGGCCACCCGCCAGCCCGACGTGCAGGCGCGCGTGGCGGCAATGGGCTTCGACCTGAAGGAGAGCTCGCCCGAGGCCTTTGCCGCCGTCTACAAGAAGGAGAGCCCGGTGTGGGAGCGCCTGATCAAGGATTCGGGCGCCAAGCTCGAGTAGCCCGCTTCGAGAGAGCCGGGAGGGGCGTGCAACGGGGCCGCAGCTTAGGAAAACCCCGATGAACGGATGGACATGGATCGTTACCATCCATAGCTGCTTTCCCCCTCCCTCTCGATGACCACTCCCAACGAGTCCGGCCCGCTGCTGGACGCCGCCAGCCCCCTTCCCCCAGACATCGAAGCCGCCGACGAGCCCACCCGGGTGCCGCTCGCCATCGAGGACTGGCTCACCGTCATCATCATGGGCGCGCTGGCGCTCATCACCTTTGCGAACGTGCTGGTGCGCTACTTCACCGACTCGTCGTTCGCGTGGACCGAAGAGTTCTCGGTCTTCCTGATGATCATGCTGGCGCTGGTGGCCGGCTCGGCCGCGGTGGCGCGCGACCGCCACATCCGCATCGAATACTTTTCCGAAAGCGGCTCCATGGCGCGGCGCAAGCGGCTCGCGCAGTTCGGCGCGCTCATGATCGCGATCCTGTTCACGCTGATCGGCGCGCTCAGCATCCGCATGGTGTGGGACGACTACCGCTTCGACGAGACCACGCCGGGCATCGGCCTGCCGGCGTGGTGGTATTCGGTCTGGCTGCCGATCGTGTCGTTTGCCATCGCGCTGCGCGCGGTGGGCCTCATGGTCCGCCGCGGCCGCAAGGAATACCGCAGCGACACCAAGAACCCCGGCAGCAAGGGCGACGCATCGTGATCCCCACCCTGCTCTTCGTCGCCTTCGTTGCGATGATGCTGGTGGGCGTGCCCATCGGCGCCGCGCTGGGCCTGGCCGGCGCCGCCTGCATCGCGCTGGCCAACAGCGACGCCCAGTGGTTCGGCCTCCTGGCCGTGCCGCAGAACTTCTATGCCGGCCTCGGCAAGTACCCGCTGCTGGCCATCCCGATGTTCGTGCTGGTGGGCTCCATCTTCGACCGCTCGGGCGTGGCGCTGCGGCTCGTGAACTTTGCGGTGGCGATCGTCGGGCGCGGGCCCGGCATGCTGCCGCTGGTGGCCATTGCGGTGGCGATGTTCCTCGGCGGCATCTCGGGCTCGGGCCCGGCCAATGCCGCGGCCGTGGGCGCGGTGATGATCGCGGCCATGTCGCGCGCGGGCTACCCGGCCGCCTTCTCGGCCAGCGTGGTGGGCGCCGCGGCGGCCACCGACATCCTGATTCCGCCCTCGGTCGCGTTCATCGTCTACTCGGTGCTGGTGCCCGGCGCCTCGGTGCCGGCGCTCTTTGCAGCCGGCATGATCCCGGGCGTGATGGCCGGCCTGGCGCTGATGATCCCGGCCGTGCTGCTGGCCCGCCAGCACAAGATGGGCGCGCTCGAAGCGACGCTGCCGCGCCCGCCGTTCTGGAAGAGCTTTCGCGAAGCGGTCTGGGGCCTGGCGGCGCCGGTGCTGATCCTGGGCGGCATGCGCGCGGGCTGGTTCACGCCCACCGAGGCCGCGGTGGTGGCGGTGTTCTATGGTCTCTTCGTGGGCATGTGCGTGCACCGGACCATCAAGGTGCGCGACCTGTTCGTCATCTTGCGCGAATCGGGCGAGCTCTCGGCCGTGATTTTGCTGGTGGTGTCGCTCGCGGGGATCTTCGCGTATTCGCTTTCCACGCTCGGCATCATCGACCCGGTGACGCGCGCCATCGTGAATTCGGGCCTCGGCGAATACGGCATCCTGGCGCTCCTGATCCTGCTGCTCATCACGGTGGGCATGTTCCTGGACGGCGTGTCGATCTTCCTGATCTTCGTGCCGCTGCTGCTGCCGATCGTGCAGTACTACAAATGGGACCCGGTGTGGTTCGGCGTGATCCTCACGCTCAAGGTCGCATTGGGCCAGTTCACGCCGCCGCTTGCGGTCAACCTGATGGTGTCGTGCCGCATCGCGAAGGTTCGCATGGAAGAAACCGTGCGCTGGGTCGGCTGGATGCTGTTCTCGATGTTCGTGGTGATGGTGCTGGTGATCGTGTTTCCGGAACTTGCGCTCTGGTTGCCGCGCAAGCTGGGGTATTGAAGTGCGGCGCTGCTTTTCCTTGCGCCGCGTTGTGTTCAAGGCCTGCTGTTCAGGGCGCGCTCCCGCCGACGGGGTACCTTGCTCCGCGAATGTCCTCCGGCCTTCGGCCTCCCCCTTGATTTCGCTGCGCAAGGCACCCCATCAGCGGGAGCGTTATGCGGAGCGGTGGTTGATCAGCGATGCACAACGAGCGTGCCCTCGTGCACAGAGCATCGGGTGCTCCCCGCAGCGAAATCAAGGAGGAGGCCGCAGGCCGGGGGACATTCGCGGAGGGGAGTACCCGGTGATCTGTGCACACGCCCCGAACAGCATCGCCCCGAACGCTCCCAAAAACATCCATCGCTTAGTTGTGTTCAGAAAACAAGGAGACCTCTCATGAAATTCCGCCGCACCCTGCTCGGCCTTGCCGCCGCAGCAACCGCCCTGTGCATGTTCTCGACCGGCGCCATGGCGCAGGCCGCCTACAAGCCCGAGTACAAGATGTCCCTGGTGCTCGGCCCGCCCACCCCCTGGGGCCAGGCCGGAAAGATCTGGGCCGACCTCGTCAAGGAGCGCACCCAGGGCCGCATCAACATCAAGCTGTACCCCGGCGTGTCCCTCATCCAGGGCGACCAGACCCGCGAATTCAGCGCGCTGCGCCAGGGCGTGATCGACATGGCCGTCGGCTCGACCATCAACTGGTCGCCGCAGGTCAAGCAGCTCAACCTTTTTTCCATGCCCTTCCTGATGCCCGACTACGCGGCCATCGACGCGCTCACCCAGGGCGAGGTCGGCAAGGACATGTTCAAGACCCTCGACAAGGCCGGCGTCGTGCCGCTCGCCTGGGGCGAGAACGGCTACCGCGAGATCACCAACTCGAAGAAGCCGATCAAGTCGCCCGCCGACCTCAAGGGCATGAAGATCCGCGTCGTCGGCTCGCCGATCTACTCCGACATGTTCACCGCGCTCGGCGCCAACCCCACGCAGATGAGCTGGGCCGATGCGCAGCCCGCGCTCGCCAGCGGCGCCGTCGACGGCCAGGAGAACCCGCTCTTCCTGTTCACCGTGCTCAAGATGCACACCGTGGGCCAGAAGTTCGTGACCACCTGGGGCTACGTGGCCGATCCGCTGGTGTTCGTGGTCAACAAGGAAATCTGGGCCTCGTGGACGCCGGCCGACCAGGCCATCGTGCGCCAGGCCGCCGTCGATGCCGGCAAGCAGGAAATCGCGCTCGCGCGCAAGGGCCTGGTGGAAGCCGACAAGCCGGTGCTCAAGGACATTGCCGCCATGGGCGTCACCGTGACCCAGCTCACGCCCGACGAGCGCGAAGCCTTCGTGAAGGCCACGCGGCCGGTGTACGACAAGTGGAAGTCGACCGTGGGCGCGGACCTCGTGGCCAAGGCCGAGAAGGCCATCGCGGCGCGCCAGAAGTAAAGCCCGCGTTCCTGCGGATCGGGGTGGCGGCCGCGACAATGCGGCCATGCACCACACCCTGATCATCGATACGGACCCCGGCGCGGACGACGTGATCGCGCTGCTGTTCGCCCTGGCGGCACCCGAATCGCTGGTGGTCCGGGCGCTGACCACGGTGGCCGGCAACGTGCCGCTGGCCAAGACCTCGCGCAATGCGCGCCTCGCCTGCGAATGGGCCGGGCGGCCCGACATTCCGGTGTATGCGGGCGCCGAACGGCCGCTGCTGCGCACGCCGATCTACGCGGCCAACATCCATGGCCGCGAAGGCATCACCGGCGTGAAGGTGCACGAGCCCGCCGCGCCGCTGGCCGAAGGCCATGCGGTCGACTACCTGATCCGCACGCTGCGCGCCGCGCCCGAAAAAAGCGTGACGCTCGCAATGCTCGGCCCGCAGACCAACCTGGCGCTCGCCCTCGAACAGGCGCCCGACATCGTGCGCGGCCTGCGCGAACTGGTGCTCATGGCCGGCGCGCACTTCAATGGCGGCAACATCACGCCCACGGCGGAGTTCAACGTGTTCGCGGATCCGCATGCGGCCGAGGCCGTGCTGAAGTGCGGCGTGCCGATCACCATGCTGCCGCTCGACGTGACGCACAAGATCCTCACGAGCGACGAGCGCATCGCGCGGCTGCGCGGCCTGGGCAACCGGGCCGGCGCGATTGTCGCCGACATCCTCGACGCCTATGCGCCGCAGGAGATGCAGCACTACGGCATGCCCGGCGGGCCGGTGCATGACGCGACCGTCACGGCCTACCTGCTGCAGCCCTCGCTCTTCCGGGGCAGGCGCATCCACGTCGAGGTCGACAGCCGCGAAGGCATGGGCTTCGGCCAGACCGCGGCCGACTGGCACGGCAGCCTGCACCGCCCACCCAACGCGAACTGGATCGCCGACGGCGATGCGCAGGGCTTCTTCGACCTGCTGACGGAGCACATCGCGCGGCTGCCGTAGGCAAAAAAAAGCCACGCTGCAAAACAGCGTGGCTCTTGTCCTTGCGACGCAGCGGATCAGTGCTGGAGGATCTTGTTCAGGAAGTCCTTGGTGCGCGGCTGGCGGTTTTCCGGGTGGCTGAAGAACTCGTCCTTCGGGCAGTCTTCCAGGATCTTGCCGCCCACGTCGATGAAGATCACGCGGCTCGCCACCTTGCGCGCAAAGGCCATTTCGTGCGTGACCACCATCATGGTCATGCCGTCCTTGGCCAGGCTCACCATCACGTCGAGCACTTCGCCGACCATTTCGGGGTCGAGCGCCGAGGTGGGCTCGTCGAACAGCATCACGATCGGGTCCATGCTGAGCGCGCGGGCAATGGCCACGCGCTGCTGCTGGCCGCCCGAGAGCTGGCCCGGGAACTTGTCCTTGTGCGCCATCAGGCCCACGCGGTCGAGCATCTTGAGGCCGCGGGTCTTGGCCTCGTCGGGGCTGCGGCCCAGCACCTTGATCTGCGCGATCGTGAGGTTCTCGGTGACCGACAGGTGCGGGAACAGCTCGAAGTGCTGGAACACCATGCCGACCTTGGAGCGCAGCTTGGGCAGGTTGGTCTTGGGGTCGTGCAGCGGAATGCCGTTGACGGTGATCTCGCCCTTCTGGAAGGGCTCGAGCGCGTTCACGGTCTTGATGAGGGTGGACTTGCCCGAGCCCGAGGGCCCGCACACCACCACCACGTCGCCCTTGGAGATGCTCACCGAACAATCGTTGAGCACCTGCACCGGGCCATACCACTTCGAGACGTTCTTGATTTCAATCATTTTTTCGGACATTTCTTTCTCCGGTTCAGCCACTCGGCTAGCGAATGATGGCGATCTTCTTGTGGAGGCGCTTGACGAGCCACGACAAGGCATAGCACATGATGAAGTAAACCACGGCTGCGAGCAGGTAGGCCTCGATCGGGCGGCCGAAGTTCTTGCCCGCGGTCTCGAAGCCCTTGAGCATGTCGTAGGCGCCGATGGCGTAGACCAGCGAGGTGTCCTGGAACAGGATGATGGTCTGCGTGAGCAGCACCGGCAACATGTTGCGGAAGGCCTGCGGCAGCACCACGAGGCGCATGTTCTGGCCGTACGTCATGCCGACCGCCTGGCCCGCATTCACCTGGCCGCGCGGAATCGACTGGATGCCCGCGCGCATGATCTCGCTGAAGTAGGCCGCCTCGAACGCGATGAAGGTGATCACGGCCGAGATTTCCGAGCGGTAGTTCGAGCCGATGGAGCCGAAGGCCGCATAGAACGAGGCCGGCACCAGGAGGAAGAACCACAGGATCACCATCACCAGCGGAATGCTGCGCATGCCGTTGACGTAGATGGCGGCCGGCGCGTCGAGCCACTTCTTGCCCGACAGCCGCATCAGCGCCAGCACGGTGCCGAAGAGCACGCCGCCAATGGTGGCGACGATCGTCAGCATGATGCTGAAGTAGAAGCCCTTGACGACGAAGTTGCTGATGACGTCCCAGTTGTAGAACGACAGGTCGAGGTTCATCATGTCAGTGCCCCCCGCCGCCGCTGGCCGAGACGATGAAGCCCGGCACGCGCGTCTTCTTCTCGATGAAGGCCATGATGCGGTTGATCGCAAAGGCCGAGATCACGTAGAGCCCCGTCACCGCCAGGTACACCTCGATGCCGCGCGAGGTTTCTTCCTGCGCCTGCATCGCGAACATCGTGAGCTCGGTCACCGACACGGCAAACGCCACCGACGAGTTCTTGAAGATGTTCATCGTTTCGCTCGTGAGCGGCGGAATGATGATGCGGTAGGCCATCGGCAGGATGACGTAGCGGTAGTACTGCGGCGTGGTGAAGCCCACCGCCATGCCCGCGTAGCGCTGGCCCTTGGGCAGCGCCTGGATGCCCGAGCGCACCTGCTCGGCAATCCGCGCCGAGGTGAAGAAGCCCAGCGCCAGCACCACCAGCACGAAGCTCGGCACGCCCTTCATGACCGGCACCAGCGCCGGAATCACGTGGTACCAGAGGAAGATCTGCACCAGGAGCGGAATGTTGCGGAACAGCTCGACCCAGGCATTGCCCAGGCGTATGAGCCACGGGCTGTTGGGCAGGGTGCGGATGATGCCGACCAGCGAACCCAGCACCAGCGCAACGACGAGCGCCAGCAGGGCCACGGACACGGTCCAGCCCCATGCGGACAGCATCCACTGCCAATAGGTCGGGTACTTCCCGCCCGGGTCTTGCAAGAAGACCTGCCAATCCCAGTTTGATCCCATCGGGGACTCTCCTTCTTTCAGATTTCCAGACTGCTAGCTTGCAGAGGCCGTGCCCGCGCGCCGCATTTGCGAAAACAAACGCCCGCCGGGGGCGGCGGGCGTTGCGCGGATGGCCTTGCCGTGTTTACTTCTTGGCCGCGTAGTCTTCCATCGGCTTGTCGTTCGGGTTGGCCCAGGCGGCCTTCGTGGCGTCGGACAGCGGCAGGTTCACCGTGACGTTGGCCGGCGGGATCGGCTTCAGGAACCACTTGTCCCAGAGCTTGGCGAGGTCGCCGTTCTTGATCTGTGCCTTGATGCTGTCGTCCACCACCTTCTTGAAGGCCGGGTCGTCCTTGCGGATCATGATGGCGATGGGCTCGACGCTGAGCACTTCGCCGACGATCTTGAAGTCGGCGGGCGACTTCGACTTGGCGATGTTCGAGGCCAGGATGGAGCCGTCCATCACGAAGGCGTCGGCGCGGCCCGATTCGAGCAGCAGGAAGCTGTCGGAGTGGTCCTTGCCGTAGAGTTCCTTGAAGTCGATGCCGCCGGCGCGCTCGTTCTTGCGCAGGGTCTGCACCGAGGTGGTGCCGGTGGTGGTGGCCACGGTCTTGCCGTTGAGGTCCTTGATGCTGTTGATGCCCGAGTTGGCCTTGACCGCGATGCGCACTTCTTCCACGTAGGTGGTCACGGCAAAGGAAACGTCCTTCTGGCGCGTGGCGTTGTTGGTGGTGGAGCCGCACTCCAGGTCGACGGTGCCGTTCTGCACCAGGGGCACGCGGTTTTGCGAGGTGACGGGCTGGTACTTGGTTTCCAGCTTGGCAAGGCCCAGGTGCTTCTGGATGTCCTTGATGATGTTGGCGCAGATGTCGTAGTGGAAGCCGGTGTACTGGCCGTTGCCCAGCGTGTACGACAGGCCGGAAGATTCCCGCACGCCTTCGGTGATGCTGCCCGAGGCCTTGATCTTGGCCAGGGTGTCATTGGCTTGGGCAAAAGCGCTGCCGGCAGCCAGGGCTGCAATTGCCAATGCCAATACTTGCTTGTTCATACGGAAAACTCCTGAGGTGACTGGAAGATACAGATACAACGAAATTCTAGACATTCACGTGATGGGGAATACCCGGACCAACCCGGTGCATTCTCGGCGGTGCCGCACCGGCCGCGCGCATCGAAGCGCCGCCTTGGTGCAGGTGGACCCATTGGCATTGTCCGACTTTCACTAAGCAGCCTTTGTGCCCGAGGGCTCGGCAGCCGGCGGCACCGGCGCGGACAGGCGCACCGGCTGGGTCAGGTTCTCGGGCACGAGCAGCGCCTCCATCTCGGCGCGCGTCATGATGCCGAGCGATTCGGCCACCAGGTCGATCGGCCCGCCGGTGGCCAGCGCAGTCTTGGCGATCAGCGCCGCCTTCTCGTAGCCGATCAGCGGATTCAGCGCGGTGACCAGCGTGACCGATTCGCGCACCCGCTTGGCCAGGAACTCCCGGTTCGCCTCGATGCCTTCGACGCAGTTGAGCTGCAGCGTGTTGCAAGCATTGCTCAGGTGCTTGATGCTCTTGAACAGGCTCCATCCCATGATCGGCTCGAAGGCGTTGAGCTGCAGCTGGCCGGCCTCGGACGCCATGGTCACGGTGATGTCGTTGCCGATGACCTCGAAGGCCACCTGGTTCATCACTTCCGGGATCACCGGGTTCACCTTGCCCGGCATGATCGACGAGCCGGCCTGGCGCGCCGGCAGCCGGATCTCGCCGAAGCCCGCCTGCGGGCCGCTGGAGAGCAGGCGCAGGTCGTTGCAGGTCTTGCTGAGCTTGGTGGCCACGCGCTTGAGCACGCCCGACAGCTGCACGAAGGCGCCGGTGTCCTGCGTGGCCTCGATCAGGTTGGCCGACTGCTTGAGCGGCACGCCGGTCTGCTCGGCCAGGTACTGGCAGGCCAGGTTGGCATAGCCGTGCGGCGCGTTGATGCCGGTGCCGATGGCAGTGGCGCCCAGGTTGATTTCCTCGATGAGCGCGCGCGCCTCGCCCAGGCGGGCCTCGTCCTCGCCGATCATGACGGCGTAGGTCAGGAACTCCTGGCCCAGCGTCATGGGCACGGCGTCCTGCAGCTGGGTGCGGCCGATCTTCAGGATGTCCTTGAACTCGAGCGCCTTGGCCTCGAAGCTCTTGCGCAGCGCGGCCATGGATTCGAGCAGCCGGCCGATGGCAAACCACAGCGCCAGCCGCACCGCCGTCGGATAGACGTCGTTGGTGCTTTGCGAGGCGTTGACGTGGTCGTTGGGATGCAGCACGTCGTAGCGGCCCTTTTCGTGGCCGAGCTTCTCGAGCGCGAGGTTGCAGATCACCTCGTTGGCGTTCATGTTGGTGGAGGTGCCGGCGCCGCCCTGGATCACGTCGACCACGAATTCATCGAGCAATTTGCCTTCGATCAGGTCCTCGCAGGCCAGGATGATGGCGGCCGCGCGGTCGCGGTCGATGGCGCCGAGATCGGCATTGGCGCGGGTGGCGGCCTTTTTCACGAAGGCCAGCGCGCGCACCAGGTCGGGCATGGCCGACACGCGGGTGCCGGAGATGGCGAAGTTCTCGACCGCGCGCGCCGTGTGCACGCCCCAGTAGGCAAAGGCAGGAATCTGCTTTTCGCCGAGAAAGTCGTGTTCGGTCCTGAAATTCGGGCTCATACAGGTTCCTCGGCTAAAAAAAAGCACGCGGATGGCGCGTGCCCTGAAGATTGCTGTGTGACAGCGGCAAAAAACTGCCGCGACTGTAGTGGCCGCGGAGCTGCGGCGCCAATGCCGTTTGCGGGGAGGCTTATGCGCGGCATTTATAGATTGTGCAGCGCACAAATTCCGCGCGTCGATCGATCGGATGGCGGTCAGCGGCCCGGCGGCTGGGCACCGACCAGGTACGACCACAGCGCATCGGCCGTGCGCTTGGGCTGCAGGCCTTCGGACACCGGCCCCTTCGCCGCGCGGCCGCTGCCGGCCTTCACCGGCGCCGGCGCGCTCGGCCGCTCGCGGTAGGCGCGGATCTCCATCGTCGCCTCCAGGCTGTCGATCTCGGGCGGCAGCGCGCTCACGAGCTTGCGCGCCTTGATCTCCTTGCGCACCGCGCTCTGCGGCAAAAAGGCGATGCCATGGCCTTCGAGCGCCATGACCTTCAGGCCTTCGGCCATATCGGTTTCGTAGACCCGGTCGAGGTGGATGGCGGTGCCCGACTCCTTCAGCAGCTGGTCGACCACGCGCCCCAGGTAGGCGCCGGGCGCGTAGCCCAGGTAGGGCAGCGGCTGGCCCGGCCGGCCGGGCAGCCGGAAGCGCGGCGCGCCGTCGGCGTCAGCCTTGACCCAAGGCGCCACGGTTTCCTCGCCCAGGCTGACCATCTCGTACTTGTTGGCATCCAGCTGCAGCGGCTGGGAAGGATGGTGGTAGGCGATCAGCAGGTCGCAGCTGCCCTCGACCAGGCGCAGCACGGCGTCGTGCACGTTGAGCGCGATCAGCCGGCTCTTGATGGGGCCGAAGTGCTCGCGCAGGCTGGTCACCCAGGAGGGAAAGAAGGTGAAGGCCAGCGTGTGCGGCACCGCGATCTCGATCACGTCCTGCCCGGCGGCCGAGTGGCCGCGCAGCATGGCGCGGGTGCTCTGCAGCGACTGCAGCATCTCGATGGCCTGGCTATAGAGCGTCTGGCCCGCGGGCGTCAGGCGCGTGGGGTAGGAACTGCGGTCCACCAGGTCGGTGCCGGCCCAGCCTTCGAGCGCCTGGATGCGGCGCGAGAACGCGGGCTGGGTCACGTGCCTCAACTGGGCCGAGCGGCTGAAGCTGCGCGTTTCCGCCAAGCTGATGAAGTCTTCGAGCCACTTTGTTTCCATACGCGGCGATTATGCGAGCGCCGCGCCATACTGGGCTCCCCCTCCTTTTCCCGCATTCGCCATGCCTCCAGCCGATCTGCTCGACCTCTGCGCCACCGAACTCTCGCGCCGCATCGCGGCCCGCAGCGTGTCCTGCCATGAGCTGATGCAGGCCTCGCTGGCCCGCATCGAGGCGCTCAACCCGCGCTTCAACGCGATCGTCTCGCTGCGCGAACCCGGTGTGCTGCTGGCCGAAGCCCGCGAGCGCGATGCCGAACTGGCGCGCGGCGAGCGGCGCGGCTGGATGCATGGCTTTCCCTTGGCGGTGAAGGACCTGAGCCACGCGGCGGGGCTGCCGACCTCCATGGGCTCGCCGCTGCCACCGCGCTCGCCGGCGCGCATCGACAGCCTGCACGTCGCGCGCATGCGCGCAGCCGGCGCCATCGTGATCGGCAAGACCAACACGCCCGAATTCGGCCTGGGCTCGCACACCTACAACACGGTGTTCGGCATCACGCGCAACGCCTATGCGCCGGAGCGCAGCGCCGGCGGCAGCAGCGGCGGCGCGGCCGTGGCGCTGGCCCTGGGCATGCTGCCGGTGGCCGACGGCAGCGACATGATGGGCTCGCTGCGCAACCCGGCCGCCTTCAACAACGTGATCGGCATGCGGCCCTCGCGCGGACGCGTGCCCGGCGACCCCGAGCAGGAACTCTTCTTCCAGCAGCTGGGCACCGAAGGCCCGATGGGCCGCACGGTGGAAGACACCGCGCGGCTGCTCGCGGTGCAGGCGGGCTTCGACGGGCGCGTGCCGCTGTCGTCGCCGCAGGCGCTGCCCTCGGCCGATGCCATCGCGCTCGACGGCGACGGAAAAGGCCTGCGTATCGGCTGGCTCGGCAGCCTCTGGCCCGAACTGCCGCTCGCGCCCGGCATCCGCGAACTCGGGGAGCAGGCGCTCGGCACCTTCCGCGCCATCGGCTGCGAGGTCGAGCCCTGCACGCTCGACGTGCCGCGCGAGCACAACTGGAGCGCCTGGCTGCGGCTGCGCCAGCTGCTGGTGGGCGGCAAGCTCGGCGCGTATCTCAGCGACCCCCAGCTGTTCGCGCAGCTCAAGCCGGAAGCGCAGTGGGAAATCGAGCAGAGCCGGCACCTCGATGCGGCCTCGCTCTACCAGGCTTCGCTCTACCGCTCGAACGTGTACCGCGCGTTCTTCAGGCTGTTCGAGCGCTTCGATTTCGTGCTGGCGCCGACGGCGCAGGTGTTCCCCTTCGAGGCCGAGCTGCACTGGCCCGCCGAAGTGGCCGGCGTGCCGAGCGACACCTACCACCGCTGGATGGAGATCGTGACGCCGTTCACGCTGGCGGGCTTGCCCACGCTCAATGTGCGCGCAGGTTTCGGCGAAGGCGGCCTGCCGATGGGCCTGCAGCTGGCCGGGCCGATCCATGCGGACCTGGACGTGCTGCGGCTCGGGCATGCCTATGACCAGGCCTGCGGCTGGGGCGCTCATCGCCCCCCGGTATTGGCTTGACTTTTCTCCCTCCGCTCCCGGGGGAGGGCAGGGGTGGGGGCAAGCGGCGCATCCATCGAGCGCCCTGCCCGCCCCCATCCCAGCCTTCCCCCGGCGGGGGAAGGAGCAAGAAGACTTCAGACCGGCGTCAACACGCCGCGCCCCGCGAAGTGCCCTTCGGCATTCGCAAGAAAATGGTCGACCGACTTCTGCGTGGCCTCGGGCGACCAGCCCGCCATGTGCGGCGTCAGCAGCACGTTGTCCAGGCCGACGAGCGGTTCGGGCCGCTTCGGCTCGCTTTCGTACACATCGAGGCCGGCCCCGGCAATGCGGTGCTCGCGCAGCGCCGCCGCCAGCGCCTCGGTATCGACCACGCTGCCGCGCCCGATGCTGACCAGGTAGCCCTGCGGCCCGAGCGCATCGAGCACCTCGGCATTCACGAGATGGCGCGTGGCCGGCCCGCCCGGCGCGGCCAGCACCAGGAAATCGGCCCAGGCCGCGAGCGACTTCAGGTCGCCGAAGTAGCGGTGCACCGCACCTTCGCGCGGCTTGCGGTTGTGATAGCCGATCTCCATGTCGAAGGCGGCCGCGCGCTTCGCGATCTTCTGGCCGATGGTGCCGAGCCCCAGGATGCCGAGCTTCTTGCCCGACACGTTCGGCGGCTGCGGAATGGCTTCGCGCCACACGCCTTCGCGGCACAGCCGGTCGAGCTTGCGGAACTCGCGCACGATGCCGATCAAGAGGCCGAAGGCATGGTCGGCCACGCAGTCGTCGTTGGTGCCGGCGCCATTGGCGGTGGCAATGCCGCGCGCACGCGTCACTTCGAGCGGCACGCCTTCGTAGCCCGCGCCCAGGCAGCAGATCAGCTCGAGCGCCGGCATGGCCGCAATTTCTTCGGGCGTGATGCCGATCACGCCGATGGTCAGCACCGCGCGGAATTTCTTGCCGTGCTCGGCAATCGCGGCGGCGCGCGCGGCGGGGTCGAAGGCATAGGTCATGTCATAGACCTCGGCAATCTGGGCCTGGTGGGCGCTCGAAAGGCTGTTGAGCACCAGCAGGGGAATCTTGGTCGACACGTCTGAACTCCTGGATCGATGTAAAAAAGAATGATCGGGCTACATCAGCGGCGTGGCTTCGCTCTTTTGCAAAGCCCACATCTGCGCATAACGGCCCTGCTTCGCAAGCAGCTCGGCATGCGTGCCGCGTTCGACGATCACGCCCGCCTCGAGCACCAAGATCTCGTGCGCATCGACCACCGTCGAGAGGCGGTGCGCGATCACCAGCGTGGTCTTGTCCTGCGCGGCGCTCCTGAGCTCCGACTGGATGGCGCGCTCGTTGGCCGAATCGAGCGCCGAGGTGGCCTCGTCGAAGATCACGATCGGCGGGTTCTTCAGCAGCGTGCGCGCAATGGCCACGCGCTGCTTTTCCCCGCCCGACAGCTTGAGGCCGCGCTCGCCCACGGTGGTTTCATAGCCCCTGGGCGTGGCGGCGATGAAGTCGTGGATGCGCGCGGCGCGGGCCGCGCCTTCCACCTCTTCGCGCGTGGCGCCGGGGCGGCCGTAGGCGATGTTGTATTCGACCGTGTCGTTGAACAGCACCGTGTCCTGCGGCACGATGCCGATCGCGCGGCGCACGCTGGACTGCTGCACTTCGCGGATGTCCTGCCCGCCGATGGTGATGCGGCCCTGCTGCACGTCGTAGAAGCGGTAGAGCAGCCGCGCGAGCGTCGACTTGCCCGAGCCCGAAGGGCCGACCACGGCCACGGTCTTGCCGGCCGGGATCTCGAAGCTCACGTGCTTGAGGATCGGCCGGTCGGGCTCGTAGGCGAAGCTCACGTCCTCGAAGCGGATGGTGGAGTCGACGCCGCCGCCCTCACCCCTGCCCTCTCCCCGAGGGAGAGGGAGCAAAGACAGCGGCTGCGCGCCCGGCGCGTCGCGCACTTCGCGCTCCTTTTCCATCAGCACGAACATCTTGTCCAGGTCGGTCAGGCTCTGCTTGATCTCGCGGTAGATCACGCCCAGGAAGTTGAGCGGAATGTAGAGCTGGATCATGAAGGCGTTGACCATCACGAGGTCGCCCAGCGTCATGCGCCCTTCGACCACGCCCGAGGTGGCGCGCCAGAGCATCAGCACCAGGCTGGTCGCGATGATCAGCTGCTGGCCGGTGTTGAGCATGCTCAGCGTGCGCTGGCTCTTGATGGCGGCCTTGCGGTAGCGGTCCAGGCTGGCGTCGTAGCGCCTGGCCTCGAACTCCTCGTTGTTGAAGTACTTGACGGTTTCGTAGTTCAGGAGCGAATCGACCGCGCGGCTCTGGGCCATGGAGTCGAGCTCGTTCATGGTCTTGCGGAACTGGGTGCGCCACTCGGTCACGGTGACCGTGAAGGTGATGTAGAGCACCAGCGCCGCGCCCGTGATCCAGACGAACAGCGAATCGAACTTCACGCCCAGGATGGTGAGCACCAGCGCCAGCTCGATGATGGTGGGCACGATGCTGTAGAGCGACATCGAGATGAGCGAATGCACGCCGCGCGTGCCGCGCTCGATGTCGCGCGTCATGCCGCCGGTCTGGCGCTCCAGGTGGAAGCGCAGGCTCAGCGAATGCAGGTGGCCGAACACCTCCAGCGCGATCTGCCGCGCCGTGCCCTCGGTGGCCTTGGCGAAGATCAGCTCGCGCAGCTCGCCGAAGAGCGCGGTCGAAAAGCGCAGCAGCCCGTAGGCCAGCAGGAGCCCGATGGGCACGATCAGCAGCGCCTGCGCCATGTCCGGCCTGGGCGTCATCGTGTCGATCAGGTTCTTGAGCAGCACCGGCACGCCCACGTTGGCCACCTTGGCGCCCACCATGAAGCCGAGCGCGGCGATCACCCGCCACTTGTACTGCCAGAGATAGGGGAAAAGGCGGCGCAGCGTCGCCCAGTCGGAGCGGTCGCTGCGCGCCGGCGCATGGCCGGTGGCGCTGTGGGGGGGAGGAGGTAGGGCTTCGCCGCTGCGGCGCATGAGGGACAATCGTGGTTGCTTAGTTTGTCCAGATTGTGCCCATGTCCGATATTTCCAGCACCGCCGCCGCCGCGACCCTCAAGAGCCTGCCCACCGACATGGAGCTGGTGCTCAAGGTCATTCCGATGCCCGCGGACTGCAACGCCAACGGCGACATCTTCGGCGGCTGGGTCATGGCGCAGTGCGACCTGGCCGGCTCGGTCATTCCGGCGCGCTACGCCAAGGGCCGCCAGGCCACGGTGGCGGTCAACGAATTCATCTTCAAGCAGCCGGTGCGGCTGGGCGACATCCTCTCGTTCTATTCGAAGCTGGTGCGCATCGGCCGCACCTCGGTCACGGTCACGGTCGAGGTCTTTGCCGAGCGCTTCCGCGCCCAGGGCGAATACATCAAGGTGACGCAGGCCACCTTCACCTACGTGGCCATCGACGACAACGGCCGGCCGCGGCCGATCGAGCAGCAACCCTGAGTGCGCTCACAGCGCCGGCTCGCGCACCCGTTCGAAGCGTTCGAACTCGCGGTTGATCCAGCGCCCGTCGAGCCGCTCGGTGCGGCGGATGTAGACGGCCTGCACGATGTCGCGCGTGTGGGCGTCGATCTCGATCGGGCCGCGCGGGCTCTCGAGCCGCAGGCCCCGGAAGGCGTCCACCAGCTGCTCTGCGCCTGCGCTGCCGCGCATGGCCGGCGCGCTCATCGCGGCGTCGGCCGCCGCGAGCGCATCGTGCGCCGCCACCGCGAAATAGCCGGGCCGCAGGTGGCTGCCGTACTCGGTCTCGAAGGCGGCCGTGAAGCGGCGGTTGGCCGCCGACTCGTGGGCAAACGAATAGTGGTGGCTGGTCACGAGGCCCTCGGCCAGCTCGCCGATGCCTTCGAGGTAGTGGTCGTCGGTGGCGTCGCCGGTCGCGAGCAGGCGGATGCCGGTGTCGGCCATGCCGCGGTCGCGCCAGAACTTGAGGAAGGTGGCGGGCATCTGGCCCGAAGGCAGGAAGAAGAACACCGCCTGCGGCCTGAGCTCGCGCAGCCGCAGCATGTAGGCCGAATAGTCCAGGGTGTTGAGCGGCACGCGCAGCATCGCGCCGATGCGGCCGCCGCCGGCGGTGACGGCCGAGACGAAGGCGCTTTCGGCATCGACGCCCGAGGCATAGTCGGCCACCACGGTGCAGACATCGCGCAGCCCCTGCTGGATCGCCCAGCGCGCCAGCGGCATCGTGACCTGCGCGATGGTGAAGGACACGCGCACCGCGAACGGGCAGCGCGCCGTGATGCCCGAGGAAGCCGCATTCATCACCAGCAGCGGCACCTTGGCCTGCGTGGCCACGGCGCCGACGGCGTAGGCGTTGGAGCTGAAGTCCAGCCCCGCGAGCAGGTCGACACGCTCGCTCTCCACCAGGTCCTGCGCATGGCGGCGCGCCTGCTCGGGCACGCTGCCGGGCACGTCGCGGCGCAGCAGTTCGACCGGGCGCCCCGCGATGCGCTGGTTGTGGGCCGCGAGCCAGACCGACATGCCGGCATCGAACTGGCGTCCGCCCGCGGCATAAGGGCCCGACCAGGAACCGATGACGCCGATGCGCAGCGGCCGCACGCGGGCCAGGGCCAGCGAAGGCGCGGCCAGGGTCCCCGCGAGCAGGCCTAAAGTACGCCTGCGCGTGGTGCCGATTGCTACTTTTTCAGTAGCATCATTCGCACGCTGGGTGGGCGTTGCCGACGATCGTGTCTCGAAAATTTGCACGGCAGCAGTGTACGCATGCGCCGTGGGCCGGCAAGCGTGGAAACGCGCTCAGACTTTGGAGAAATCGGGCTTGCGCTTCTCCATGAAGGCGCCGAAAGCCTCGCGCGCGGCGGGTTCGCGCAGCATGCGGCCGAAGCTCGCGCCTTCTTCGTCCATGCGTTCGAGCACGGCCGGCATCTGCGCCTTCTTCAACAGCCGCTTGGTCTCGACCAGCGCGCTCAGCGGCTTGGCCGCGAGCTTGCGGGCCTGCACCTGCGCGATGGCATTGGCTTCGGTCGGCGGCACGATGCGGTTGACCAGGCCCACTTCGAGCGCGGCCTCGGCCATGAAGGGCTCGCCCAGCAGCAGCGCCTCGGCTGCGCGGTGGTAGCCCAGCATCTGCGGCACCAGCAGGCTCGACGCCGCCTCGGGGCACAGGCCCAGGTTCACGAAGGGCATCGAGAACGCCGCGTTGTCGCCCGCGTAGACCAGGTCGCAGTGGAACAGCATCGTGGTGCCGATGCCCACGGCCGGGCCGCAGACCGCCGCCACGATGGGCTTGGGAAAGGCCGCGATGCCGCGCAAAAAGCGGAACACCGGCGAATCCTTGCCGGCCGGCGGCGCGTTGAGGAAGTCGCCGATGTCGTTGCCCGCGCTGAAGATGGTGGGGTCGCCCTGGATCAGCACGCAGCGCACTGCCGCATCGCCCTCGGCCGCGGCCAGTGCGTCGGCGAGTTCGCCGTACATGCTGCCGGTGATGGAGTTCTTCTTGTCGACGCGGTTGAAGGTGAGGGTCATCACACCGGCTTCGGTGTGGACGAGGATGTCGCTCATGGGAATGGTCCTTGGATAAAACGGTTTGTCTGTTTGTTTGCCTGGAGGGTGGCGCAGCGGTCAGGCGTCGAGGGCTTCCCGCACGAAATCGAGGCGGTCCTGGCCCCAGAACATCTGGTCGCCGACGAACATGGTGGGCGCGCCGAACACGCCGCGCGCCACCGCTTCCTGCGTGACGGCCTTCAGGCGGTCCTTCACTTCCTGCGTGCCGGCCAGCGCGAGCAAGGCGGTGGCGTCGAAGCCCGCATTCTGAAGCACGGCGCCGACGGTGGCGGGGTCGTTCATGTTCTTCGGCTCGACCCACATCGCGTGGAAGACGGCACCGACATATGCGCCAAAGCGTGCCGGCTCCCTCATCTGGAGGCCTGTCGCGCCGCGCATCAGCAGCAGCGTGTTGATGGGAAAGTGCGGGTTGTGCACGAAGGGCACGCCGTAGCGTTTGGCAAAGCGCTGCAGGTCGATGGTCATGTACGGCGCCTTGGGCACGACCTCGGCCGGCGACCGGTTGCCGGTGGCCTGGAACACGCCGCCCAGCAGCATGGGCTTCCACACCAGCTCGGCGCCGGTGTCGGCGCAGACGTGCGGCAGCTGCGTGGCGGCGAGGTAGGCGGCGGGGCTGCCGAAGTCGAAATAGAACTCGACTGTTTTTGTCATCGGTGTCTCCTTATGAGGTGCTCTTGTTCAGGGCGTGTGCACAGATCACCGGGTACTCCCCTCCGCAAGGTACCCCGTCGGCGGGAGCGCGCCCTGAACGACATCCAACTCGATGAATCGAAGCGCCCGAAATCATCTCAGAACTTCTCCGACCAAGGCCGCAGATCGAGCTCGTGCGTCCAGGCGTCGCGCGGCTGCGAGTGCAGCATCCAGTAGCTGTCGGCGATGTGCTCGGGGTTCAGGATGCCGTCGCTCTGCTTCAGCGCATAGCGCTCGGGGAAGTTGCTGCGGATGAACTCGGTGTCGATAGCGCCGTCGACCACCACGTGCGCGACGTGAATGCCTTCTGGCCCGAGTTCGCGCGCCATCGACTGGGCCAGCGCGCGCAGCGCCATCTTCGCGCCCGAGAACGCGCCGAAGTTGGCCGCGCCGCGCAGCGACGCCGTGGCGCCCGTGAAGATGATCGTGCCGCGGTGCCCGCTCTTCGGCATCTCGCGCGCCACCATGCGCCTGGCCACCTCGCGCCCGTTCAGAAAGCCCGAGAAGCAGGCCATCTCCCACACCTTGAAATACTTGCGCGCCGTCTCGGCCAGGATGCTCTCGGGCACGTTGGCGCCGATGTTGAACACCATCACCTCGATCGGCCCGATCGTCGATTCGATCTGCTCGACGAGCGCCACCACTTCCTCTTCCTTGCGCGCATCGCACGCAAAGGCATGGGCGCGGCCGCCCGCGGCCTCGATCTGCGCGACCAGCGGCTGCAGCTTGTCGAGGCTGCGGCGCGTGACGCAGGCGGCATAGCCCTCGCGCGCAAAACGGCGGGCAATGGCGCCGCCGGTGGCGTCGCCGGCGCCGACGATGAGTGCGGCCTTGGTGAGTGCCATGGTCACGAGCGCCGCGCCGGGCCGCCCCAAGCAAGCGAGCGCCCCCTCGGGGGGCAGAGAGGACACGAAGTGCCGAACGTGGGGGTCATATTCATTCCTTGTAGTAGACGATCTGGTTCGAGGTGGCGAGCAGCACGCCCTGCTCGCTCCACAGATGCGCCTTCTGGTCGAAGAAGCCGTTGAAGAACTGCTGCCCCACCGCGCGGCCCAGGAGGTAGCCCGTGCCGACCTCGGCCAGCTGCGCCGGGCCGGCATGGAAATACGTGGTGATCGACACCGTGCCGGCCGGCACATGCCTGGCGCGGCGCAGCCAGACGCGCGGATAGAACACGTCGCTCATCGCGGCCAGCGAGGCAAAGTCCAGCGGCCGCGCCTGCGCGTCGCGCAGCCAGAGCCGGCTTTCGCTGTGATGCAGGCTCTCGTCCCACTTCGAAGGAATGCTGCCGCTGAACAGGCGCATCTCGTACTGGTCGAGCCAGGCCACGCCGGACGGGCCGACGCTCAGGCGCTCGACCGTCTCGGGCCTGGGCGCCTCGGGCATCGGCAGGTCGCTCTGGCCCCAGGTCTCGCGGCGCGCGGCCGTCACCACGGTGGCGGTGGTGGTCATGTTCGGCGCACCGCTGGCACCAGGCTGCGTGATCTGCACCGTCCAGTGCTGGGTCGAGCGGTTGGTGCGCACCGCGGTGGCCTGCACGTCGAATGCGCCGGCTTCCAGCGCGGCCGCAAAGTTGACGGTCAGCGCGATCGGCGTGCCCAGCACATCCGGATGCTGCATCACCGACTGCAGCGCAATGGCCGCGGTGGCGCCGCCGAAGGGGCCGACCATGTTCCAGTAGTCCGGGCTCGTGGCGCCGGTGAAGTGGCCCACGCGGATGTCGCTGTGCTGCAGGGCCAGGGCCTTGTCGAAGGGGTGTTGCATGCTCATGATGATTGCAGTGTGCCTCCGGTGGATGGCGTCACGCAGTCGTGTGCGGGACGCCGGCTTGCTGCACTGCGGTAAGCGCGGCCAGCCGGTGCAGCTTGTCGACCGTGCTCGGCCACAGGCTCTGGCTGAACTGTTCGCGGAAGAAGCCGAAGTGCCCGATGCGCCGTGCCTGCACGTCGGCCGGTGCAATGCGCTCCATGGCGCGCGGCGCGCCGGCATAGAAGCTCAACAGGCTTTCGGTGCCGGCGAGCGTCATGAGCTCGTCGTCGGTGATGGACAGCGCGAGCACCGGAAAGCGCACGCGCCCGTAGCTCTGCAGCGCCAGATCGCCCTCGGCGCCCACGCTGTAGCGCGGGTGCAGGCACCAGCGCCGCCACTGCAGGATCACGCCGCGCGGCAGGTCGCCCACTTTCTTCAGCCGGCGGCCCGGAAAGTAGCCGCACAGCCGCGTGGCCAACGGCACGAGCACGAACCAGAAGTAGAGGATGCCGCGCTTGAGCTTCGGCGCGTTCTCACGCCAGTAGCCGCTGCCGGCCGCAATGCTGACGAGGCCGTCGACCTGCCCGGGCCGCTGAAGGAAGCCCGGCAGCTGTGCGCCGAGGCTGTGGCCGAGAAGATAGAGCGGCTGTTCGGGCAGCGCGGCCTTGGCGGCGTCGATCACCGCTTCATAGTCGCGCGCCCAGTCGAACAGGTCGGCCTCGAAGCCACGCAGCGAGGCGCCGTTGCGCGAATCGCCCGAGCCGCGGTAGTCGAAGGTCCACACGCGCAGGCCCTGCTGCGCGAGCCACTGCGCGAAGGGTTCGTAGAACGACTGGCGCACGCCCATCGCGCCGCCGATCACGATGCTGGCGCGCGCTGCGCCGGCGGGCTCGTAGCGGCGAACCGCCAGTTGCACGCCGTTGTCGACCGGGATCTGCTGCGTCTGCATGAAGTTGTCTCCTGCGTTTTCTTGAATCATCGACTGCAACCTTGCCGGCGTAGCGAGCGGGATGAGATGCAAGGCGCGGGTGGCGGGAAACCGGAGCGACCTTCAGGGTCGTGAGGATTTCCCGACGGGCCCCGCAACGCCGCAGATCGCCCGCGCAGTAGCCGCCGCTAGACGCGTTCGAAGATGCCCGCGGCGCCCTGCCCCATCCCCACGCACATCGTGACCATGCCGTACTTCAGGTTCTCGCGCCGCAGCGCATGCACCACCGTGGCCGCGCGGATCGCCCCCGTCGCGCCGAGCGGATGGCCGAGCGCAATGGCGCCGCCCATCGGGTTGACCTTGCTCGGGTCGAGCCCCAGCGTGTTGATCACCGCGAGCGACTGCGCGGCGAAGGCTTCGTTGAGCTCGAACCAGTCGATGTCCTCGCGCTTGAGGCCCGCATAGCGCAGCGCAGCCGGAATGGCCTCGATCGGGCCGATGCCCATGATGTGCGGCGGCACGCCCTTGCTTGCAAAGCTCACGAAGCGCGCGAGCGGCGTGAGGCCGTACTGCTTCACGGCCTTCTCGCTCGCGAGGATCAGCGCGCCCGCGCCGTCGGAAGTCTGCGAGCTGTTGCCGGCCGTGACGGTACCGCGCGCGGCGAACACGGTGCGCAGCTTGGCCAGGCCTTCGAGGCTGGTGTCGGGCCGCGCGCCTTCGTCGAGGTTCACGGTGCGGGTCTTCGCGATCGATTCGCCGGTGGCGAGGTCCGGCGTGCGGTCGGTCACCTCGATCGGCGTGATTTCGTCGGCGAACTTGCCGGCCTTCTGCGCGGCCAGCGCCTTCTGGTGCGAGGCGAGCGCGAATTCGTCCTGCGCCTCGCGGCTCACCTTCCACTGCTGCGCGACCTTCTCGGCCGTGAGGCCCATGCCGTAGGCAATGCCGACATCGCCTTCGCGCTCGAAGATGGAAGGCGACAGCGACGGCGAGTTGCCCATCATCGGCACCATGCTCATGCTCTCGACGCCCGCCGCGATCATCACGTCGGCCTCGCCCACGCGGATGCGGTCCGCCGCCATCTGCACGGCCGACAGGCCCGATGCGCAGAAGCGGTTCACGGTGATGCCGCCGATGCTGGTCGGCAGGCCCGCAAGCACCGCGCCGATGCGCGCGACATTCAGCCCCTGCTGCGATTCGGGAATCGCGCAGCCGCAGATGATGTCCTCGATGGCCTTGGGGTCCAGGCCAGGCACTGCGGCAAGCGCTGCCTTGAGCGTGGTCGCGAGCAGGCCGTCGGGCCGGTAGTTGCGGAAGTAGCCGCGGTGCGACTTGCCGATGGGGGTGCGAGTGGCGGAGACGATGTAGGCGTCTTGGACTTGTTTGCTGCTCATGAAGAAGCTCCTGGATTTTCTTGCTCCTTCCCCCGCCGGGGGAAGGTTGGGATGGGGGCCGGCGGCGTCAATTCGGCAAGCCGGTTGGCAATCGCCTGGCGAACCCCATCAAGATTGGTGAACGGATCGTTCGATGCAAAGCGCAGCACATCGAAACCCTGCGCGCGGAAGAATGCGTCGCGCCGCGCGTCATAGCCTTGCTGCAGCTGATGCTGCGATCCGTCGAGTTCGACGATCAGCTTGGGCGCAAGGCACGCGAAATCAGCGATGTAATTGCCCAGCGGATGCTGGCGCCGAAATTTCACGCCCAGCTGCTCAGCGCGCAGTCCACCCCAGAGCTTTCGCTCCGAATCGGTCATCTCGCGGCGAAGCACCTGCGCGTTTGCGCGAGCGTTGGGCGTGGACTGATTTCGCATCGTGCTTGGTTGGAGGTGGCCCCCATCCCTGCCTTCCCCCGGAGGGGGAAGGAGAAATGCAGGTCAGTTGCGCACCGGCTTCCCCGTGCTCAGCATCCCCATGATCCGCTCCTGCGTCTTCGGGTGCACGATCAGCGAGCAGAACGCCTTGCGTTCCAGCGCCATCAGGTATTCCTCGGTCACGAGCGAGCCTGCGTCCACGTCGCCGCCGGTCACCACGTGCGCGATCAGGCTCGCGATGTGGAAATCGTGCGCGCTGATGAAGCCGCCGTCGCGCATGTTCACGAGCTGGCCCTTGATGGTCGCGGCGCCGCTTCGGCCCGCCACGCGGAAGGTGCGGCGCAGCGGCGCCCGGTAGCCGGCGTCGGCCATGGCCCTGGCCTGCTGCAGCGCCACGTAGAGCAGCTCGTCCTTGTTCGGCACGATCACGTCGCTGTCGAGCAGGTAGCCGAGCTTCTTCGAATCGAGCGCGCCGGTGCCCACCTTGGCCATCGCGGCGGCCGTGAAGCCTTCGGTCAGGAAGGGCAGCAGGTCGGTGCCTGTGGAGGCCGATGCGTTCTCGGCCGCGCGGCGCGCAATGTAGGTCAGGCCGCCCGCGCCGGGGATCAGGCCCACGCCCACTTCGACCAGGCCGACGTAGCTCTCCATCGCCGCCACGCGCTTCGACGAATACACGGCCAGCTCGCAGCCGCCGCCCAGCGCCATGCCGCGCACGGCGGAGACCACCGGCACGCTCGCGTAGCGGATCTTGAGCATCACGTTCTGCAGCTCTTCTTCCGCGCCTTCGACCGCGCCGATGCCCGCGACCACGAAGGCCGGCAGCATCGCCTGCAGGTCGGCGCCGACCGAGAACATCTCGTCGGGCGACCAGATCACCAGGCCCTTGTATTCAGCCTCTGCGAGCTCGACCGCGGCACCCAGCGCTTCAGCCACGTCGGGGCTGATCGCGTGCATCTTCGAATGGATGCTCGCGATGAGCACTTCGCCGTCGAGCGTCCACACGCGCACATCGCCCTCGTCGCTGATCGTCGTGCCCGCGGTGTTGGCATCGGCCGCGTTCGCACCGAGCACGCTTTCGGGGAACAGCTGGCGCTCATGCACCGGCAGCCTGCGCTGCGGCACGAAGGTGTTCTGCGAGGCGCTCCACGAGCCTTCGGTCGTGTGCACGCCGCCGGCCTGCGCGACCGGGCCTTCGAACACCCACTTGGGCAGCGGTGCGCTGCTCAGCGCCTTGCCGGCGTCGATGTCTTCCTGCACCCACTTGGCGACCTGCGCCCAGCCGGCTTCCTGCCACAGCTCGAACGGGCCCTGCTTCATGCCGAAGCCCCAGCGCATCGCAAGGTCGATGTCGCGCGCGCTCTCGGCAATGTCGGCCAGGTGCACCGCGGCGTAGTGGAAGCCGTCGCGCAGGATGGCCCAGAGGAACTGCCCCTGCGGCCCTTCGCTCTCGCGCAGGAGCTTCAGGCGTTCGCCCGCGGGTTTCTTGAGCATGCGGCCGTACACCTCGTCGGCCTTCGCGCCGGCGGGCACGTACTCGCCGCTCTGCAGGTCGAAGCGCAGGATGTCGCGGCCCACCTTCTTGAAGAAGCCGGCCTTGGTCTTCTGGCCGAGGTTGCCGAGTTCGAGCAGCTTGGCGAGCACCGGCGGCGTCGAAAAGTTGGCGTAGAACGGATCGGTCTCGGCGTTCAGGTTGTCCTGCAGCGTCTTCACGACATGGGCCATGGTGTCCAGGCCCACCACGTCGGCCGTGCGGAAGGTGCCCGAGCTCGCGCGGCCGAGCTTCTTGCCCGTGAGATCGTCCACCACGTCGGCCGTGAGGCCGAACTTCTCGACCTCCTTCAGCGTGGCCAGCATGCCGGCGATGCCGACGCGGTTGGCGATGAAGTTGGGCGTGTCGTGCGCGCGCACCACGCCCTTGCCGAGCGTGCTGGTGACGAAGGCCTCGAGGTCGTCGAGCACCTGCGGCTCGGTGGTGGGCGTGTTGATCAGCTCCACCAGGAACATGTAGCGCGGCGGGTTGAAGAAGTGAATGCCGCAGAAACGCGGCTTCAGCGCTTCAGGCAGCGCCTCGCTGAGCTTGGTGATCGACAGACCCGAGGTGTTCGAGGCCAGGATCGAATGCTTGGCGACGTGCGGCGCGATCTTCTTGTACAGGTCGAGCTTCCAGTCCATGCGCTCGGCAATGGCTTCGATGACGAGGTCGCACTCACCGAGCTTGGCGAGGTCGTCTTCGTAGTTGGCCTGCTCGATGAGCACCGCATCGGCCACGTCGCCGAGCGGCGCGGGCTTGAGCTTCTTGAGGTTCTCGATCGCGCGCGAGACGATGCCGTTCTTCGCTGCACCTTGAGCGACAGCTCCGGTCGCGTCTTTTGCAGCCAGATCGAACAGCACCACAGGCACGCGCACATTGACGAGGTGGGCCGCAATCTGCGCGCCCATCACGCCGGCGCCGAGCACGGCGACTTTCTTCACTTGGAATCGGGACATGTTGATTGGTATTTCTTGGATGAGTTGCACGCAGCGTTACTGCACGCGGTTCCAGGTTTGGGTACGCCAGAAAGGCCCAAGGTAGCCACGCACTTCGAGCTTCTTGCCGCCTTCAATCGGCGTGAAGCTCGCGCGGTATTCCTTGCCGTTCTCGGGATCGAGGATCTTTCCGCCTTCCCAGACGTCCTTGCCTTCGGCCTTCTTGCCGCCGCGGATGATGTCGAGCCCGGTGATGGGCTTGCCCTTGCGGTCGTCGCTGCATTCATCGCAGATCGCATCGGGCTTGCCGTCCTTCTTGAGCGACTTCTCGATGCGGCCGATGAGCGCGCCGTTCGCTTCGCCGATGCGGATCTCGGCCTTGGCTTCGCCGGTCTTGTCGTCGACGTTGCGCCACAGGCCCACGGGCGTGTTCTGGGCCATGGCCGTGAAGGATGTGGCGGCAAGAACGATGGCTGCAAGCGTCGATTTCATGAACGGCTCCCGGTCGGACGATGAGAAGAAGGGACGACGGCCTCAGGCCAGCGCCGCGTCGGTGTCCATCAGCACCTTGCTGCCGGCGCGTGCAGTGCGCATCAGCGTCGCGGTCTCGGGGAACAGCTTGGCGAAGTAGAAGCGCGCGGTCTGCAGCTTGGCAACGTAGAACGGATCGGTGTTGCCCGACGCGATCTGGCGCAGCGCGACCTGCGCCATGCGCGCGAACAGGTAGCCGAACACGAAGTGGCCGGCCACGCGCAGGTAGTCGACCGCGGCGGCGCCCACTTCGTCGGGGTTCTGGAAACCCTTGAAGCCGATCTCGGTCGTGAACTTGGTGAGCTGGTCGCCCAGGCCCGCGATCGGGTTGATGAACTCGGCCATCTTCTCGTTCACGCCTTCTTCCTCCACCAGCTTGGCAACCAGCTTGCCGAACTTCTTGAGCGACGCGCCGTTGTTGCCCAGCACCTTGCGGCCCAAGAGGTCCAGCGACTGGATGGTGTTGGTGCCCTCGTAGATCATGTTGATGCGGTTGTCCCGCACGAACTGCTCCATGCCCCATTCCTTGATGAAGCCGTGGCCGCCGAACACCTGCATGCAGGCGTTGGTCGCGATGTGGCCGTTGTCGGTGATGAAGGCCTTGACGATGGGCGTGAGCAGCGCCACCAGTTCGCCCGAGTCCTTGCGCACCTTCTCGTCCGGGTGGTGGTGTTCCTTGTCGAGCAGCATCGTGCAGAAGATCTGCAGCGCGCGGCCGCCTTCGGCGTAGGCCTTGGCGGTGAGCAGCATCTTGCGCACGTCGGGGTGCACGATGATGGGGTCGGCTTCCTTGTCCTTGGCCTTCACGCCCGAGAGCGAGCGCATCTGGATGCGGTCCTTGGCGTAGGCCAGCGCATTCTGGTAGGCCACCTCGGTCAGGCCGAGCGACTGGTTGCCCACGCCCAGGCGCGCGGCGTTCATCATCACGAACATGGCCTGCAGGCCCTTGTTGGGCTCGCCCACCAGCGAGCCGGTGGCGCCTTCGATCACGATCTGCGCGGTGGCGTTGCCGTGAATGCCCATCTTGTGCTCGAGGCCCGCGCAGAAGATCGGGTTGCGCTCGCCGAGCGAGCCGTCGGCCTTGACCTTGTACTTGGGCACCACGAACAGGCTGATGCCCTTGCTGCCCTTGGGCGCATCGGGCAGCCGGGCCAGCACCAGGTGGATGATGTTGTCGGCCATGTCGTGCTCGCCGGCCGAGATGAAGATCTTGTTGCCGGTGATGCGGTAGCTGCCGTCGGCCTGCGGCTCGGCCTTGGTGCGCAAGAGGCCCAGGTCGGTGCCGCAGTGCGGCTCGGTCAGGCACATGGTGCCGGTCCATTCGCCGCTCGTGAGCTTGGGCAGGTAGGTCTTCTTCTGTTCTTCGGTGCCGTGGGCCACCAGCGCTTCGTAGGCGCCGTGCGAGAGGCCCGGGTACATGGTCCAGGCCTGGTTGGCGCTGTTGAGCATCTCGAACAGGCACTGGTTCACCACGAAGGGCAGGCCCTGGCCGCCGAAGGCCGGGTCGCACGACAGCGCGGGCCAGCCGCCTTCGACGTACTTGGCGTAGGCGTCCTTGAAGCCCTTGGGCGTCTTGACTTCATGCGTGGCCTTGTCGAGCGTGCAGCCCTCTTCGTCGCCGCTGATGTTGAGCGGGAAGGTCACCTCGGCGGCAAACTTGCCGGCCTCCTCGATCACCGCGTTGATGGTGTCGGCATCGGTCTCGGCATGGGCCGGAAGCGCCTTGAGTTCGTCGGCGACGTTGAGCACTTCGTGCAGCACGAACTGCATGTCGCGTACGGGTGGGTTGTAGCTGGGCATCCGGGACTCTCCTGGTCGAAAACTGAAAGGGGAAAAAAAGAAAGGAAAAAAGGGGCCGCTCAGCGCACCGGCTTGAGCCGGCGGGAGGCGGCGGGCTTGGCCGATGCCGCGGCTTCGGCGGGCGGCGCATCGGGCGTGGCGCTGCGCGCAAGGATGTTGTCGAAGCCGACATTCGCGCGGCCGATCGAGCCCGGCACCTGCAGGAAACGCGCTTCGTAGTGCAGCGCGAGGATCAGGCCGTGGATCTCGAAGGCCAGCTGCCGCTCGTCGGCGTCGGCGCGCAGATGGCCTTCGCTCTTGGCCTGCACGATCGCGCGCAGCACGGCCGCCTGCCAGATGCTGACCGACTCCACCAGCGCATCGCGCACCGGGCCCGGACGGTCGTCGAATTCGGAAGCGCCGCTGATGTAGATGCAGCCCGAGTCGATCTCGGCCGAGGTGCGCTTCATCCAGTTGGCGAACATGGCGCGCAGGCGCGGCAGGCCGCGCGGCGCCTCGAGCGCGGGAAAAAACACTTCCTGCTCGAAACGTGCGTGATACTCGCGCACCACGGAAATCTGCAGTTCCTCGCGCGAGCCGAAATGGGCGAACACGCCCGACTTGCTCATCTTGGTGAGCTCGGCCACCGCGCCGATCGACAGGCCCTCGAGCCCGATCTGCGCCGCCAGCGCCAGCGCGGCGTCGACGATCACGGCCTTGGTCTGCTGGCCCTTCTGGGCAGCGCGGACCGGCTTGGCGGGAACGGCATTGACAGGCATCGTGGAAGCTCCGGAATAAAACGAACGGTCGTTCTATTTTGCAGGGGCTTTGCACTTTTGGCTGTCAATGACCTTCCACGGTTGAAGGTTAATGGGCGGGAAGCGGGGCCGCCATGCCCCGCCCCTCCCCGGATCAGAACTCCTGCGAGACCGGCCGCAGCACCACCTCGTTGATGTCGACGTCCGCCGGCTGCTCCACGGCATAGACCACGGCGCGCGCCACCGAATCGGCGGGAATCTGGTTGGCCTCGTAGAACGCCTTAACGCCGGCCGCGCTCTCGGCGTCGGTGCTGCCGAACTTCAGCTCCGACTCCACCGCGCCGGGCGAGACGATGGTCACGCGCACGCCGCTGTTGCCCATTTCGACGCGCAGCCCTTCGGAGATCGCGCGCACCGCATGCTTGGTTGCGCTGTAGACCGTGCCGATCGGCGTGAACACCTTGAGCCCCGCGATCGACGCCACGTTGACGATGTGGCCGCTGCCTTGGGCCTGCATGCGCGGCAGCACCGCGGCAATGCCGTAGAGCACGCCCTTGATGTTGACGTCGATGGTGCGGTCCCACTCGTCGACCTTGAGCTTGTCCAGTGGCGACAGCGGCATCACGCCCGCGTTGTTGACCAGCACGTCGATGCGGCCGAAGGCCTCGACGGTGGCGGCCGCGAGCTTGTCGAGATCGGCGCGCTTCGCCACGTCGGTGGCCACGGCAATGGCCTCGCCGCCGGCCTCGCGGATCTCGGCGACCACCTTGTCCAGGCGATCGGTGCGGCGCGCCGCGAGCACCACCTTGGCGCCGCGCGCGGCCAGGTGGCGCGCGGTCGATTCGCCGAGCCCGCTGCTCGCGCCGGTGACGATGGCGACCTTGCCTTGGATGTTGTCTTGAACGGATGCCATGGGAATTCCTTTCGGGTGTGTGGAAGAAGAAGTGCATGCAGTGTGGAAAATCCGTGCATTCCCGTAAATGAAACTCTTGCGAGTTCAGAATTCCCCAAGCTGGAACACACCGCCTCTTGAAAGCACCACCATGGCCAACCGTCTTGAAGCCCTGCGCGTGTTCTGCACCGCCGCCGCTGCCGCCAACTTCCGCGAGGCCGCCGCGCGCCTGTCCGTCTCGCCGCAGGTCGTGACGCGCGCGGTTCGCGAGCTGGAAGAAGAACTGGGCGAGCCGCTGTTCCACCGCAGCACGCGCGGCGTGCAGCTCACCGACTTCGGCCGGCAGCTGGCCGAGCGCGCCCGCGTGGCGGTGGGCAGCGTCGACGAGCTGTTCCACCAGATCGACCGGCGCACGCTGTCGCAGCATGCGGGCACGGTGCGGGTCACGGCGCCGCACGTGTACGCCCGGCTCATCCCGCAGGCGCTGGCGCCGCTGCTGGCGGCGCACCCCGGGCTGGTGCTCGACCTGCGCCTGTCGGAGCAGCATGCCGACGTGGTCGACGAGCAGATCGACATCGGCGTGCGCGTGGGGCCGATGCGCGATGCGCGCTTCGTGGCGCGCGCCGTCGGCAAGATGGCGCTGCATGTGGTGGCGGCGCCGGCGCTCATCGAAAGAGTGGGCCGGCCGCAAAGCCTCGATGCGCTGGCGGCGCTGCCGCTCACCGCGCTGATCGACCGCAGCTCGGGCCGCCCCTGGCCATGGGCCTTCAGCAGGCGGCGGGTGGTGACGGTGTCCTCGCCCGCCTTCGTGACGGACAGCATCGATGCCGAATGCGCCGCCGTGCTCGCAGGCGTGGGCTTCGGGCAATTGATCGGACCGCTGGCGGAACCGTGGCTGCGCACAGGCGCGATGCTGCCCGTGCTGGAGGCCGAGGCGCCCGAGCCCTGGCCGATCCACGTCTACCGCCCGCAGCGTGCGCCGGTGCCGGCGCGCGTGCGGCTGGTGTACGACGAGCTGGTCCGCGTGCTGCGTTGAGGCGGCAGGTCAGTCGTACTTCTGGCCGGTGCGCATCAGCTCCGGCGTGCCAATCACCTCGTTGAGCGCGTCGAAGTCCAGCATCTGCGGCCGCCACGGCTGTGTGGTGCGGTGCCGGTGCAGGCTCGCGTAGTAGCCCTGCAGCGTGTGCACCACGGCGCGCGCGGTGCCGCCCGGAAAGATCGCAATGCGAAAGCCGTGGGCCTGCAGCGCATCGGCATCCTGGATCGGCGTCTTGCCGCCTTCGACCATGTTGGCGAGCAGCGGCACGCGGTCGCCGAAGCGCCGGCAGGCGGCATCCATCTGCTCGGGCGAGCGCAGCGCCTCGATGAAGAGCGCATCGACGCCGCAGGCCAGGTACGCCTCGGCGCGGTCGAGCGCGGCCTCGAGCCCTTCGACCGCCACCGCATCGGTGCGCGCGAGGATCAGCGTGTCGCTCGACGCGCGCGCGTCCAGCGCGGCCTTGAGCTTGCCGACCATCTCGCGCGCGGGCACCACGGCCTTGCCGTCGAGGTGGCCGCAGCGCTTGGGAAAGGTCTGGTCCTCGATCTGCACCATGGCCGCGCCCGCGCGCTCGAAGCCGCGCACGGTGCGCTGCGTATTGAGCGCGTTGCCGAAGCCGGTGTCGGCATCGACGATCACGGGCAGGCGCACGCGTTCGGTGATGCGCGCCAGCGTGTCCTCGACCTCGGTGAAGGTGGTGAGGCCGATGTCGGAGCGGCCCAGGCGCGTGTAGGCGATGGAGGCGCCCGAGAGGTACAGCGCCTCGAAGCCGGCCTGCTCGGCCACGAGCGCGCTGAGCGCGTCGTACACGCCGGGCGCGAGCACGATGTCCTTGCGCGCGAGCCGGGTCTTGAAGGAAGGATTCGTCATCTGGACGCTTTCGTCGATGGGATCAGTGCGGCAGCCGTATGCGCCGCGATATAGCCGCCGGCCACCGCGCTCAGCAGGCCGTTGCCGGAAAGATAGCCCCAGACCGCATCGCCCGAAACGCCGCCCGCCGCGCCACCGGCGGCGAACAGGTTGGCGAAGGGCGTGCCGTCGTGTCGCAGCACGCGCATGTCGGGCGCGGTGTCGAGGCCGCCCTGGGTGTGGAACAACGCGCCTGTGACCTTCACTGCGAAGTACGGCGCCTGGAGTGCGCGTGCGAACACACGGCCGTCGGGCGGTGGCGTGCCGGCGCGCATGGCGTCGAGCGTGGCTTGCAGCACGGAAGGCTCGCAGCCGATGCATTCCGCCAGCGCAGCCACCGATTCGCAGCGGCGCAACGCACCTGCCGCTTCGGCCTCGCAGAAGTCGGGAAAGCCCCGCGCCAGTGCAAGCAGCGGCGCGTCGAACACATTCCATGCCATGCCGCCCGGCTGTGCGAGCACGTGCACGGCGGCTTCCGAGTAGCCCTCTGTCTCGTCATGGAAGCGCCGGCCCTCGCGGTTGAGCTGCACGCCGCCTTCCATCATCACGGCCCACGACATCAGCGCACCTTGCGGCGTGACCCACGAGCCGTGGCCCTGGTAGCCGCCAAGGTCGCGAAGCCGCGCGCCCAGTGCCTCGCCCCAGAGGATCGCGCTGCCGTCGTTGCCGGCGTGGCCGCCGAAGCTGGCTTCGGCCATCTCGGGCAGCAGCGTGCGCACCATTTCCGAATTGCCGCCGAAGCCGTTGCATGCGAGCAGCAGTGCGCCGCAGCCCAGCGTTTCTCGGCTGCCATCGGGCCGCAGGTAGTCGATGCCGATCACGCTGTCTTCGGCGTCGAGCACCAGCGTGTCGACCAGCGCCTGGGTCAGCACCGGAATGCCCGCTGCCGCTGCGGCCGCCTGCAGCGCCGCCATCAGCGACGCGCCGGTCTTCTGCGCCAACGCGTGCATTCGATGCACGCTGTGGCCCGGATAGAGAAAGCCGTCGAGCAGCATCCACTGCAGCCCATGCCGCTCCTGCAGCGCATCGAGCGCCGGGCCGATGGAAGCCGCGTAGGCCTCGACCAGCGCAGGCGCCGCACGGCCGTGGGCCTTGGCCTGGATGTCGGCGGCAAAGCGCTCGGCACTGTCGCCCTGCACGCCATGCGCCCGCTGCGTGCGCGTGCCGGGCGCGGGGATGAATCCCGAGGACAGCGCGGTCGAGCCGCTCGGCAGCGCGTCGCGTTCGAGCACCACGCAGTCGACGCCCGCATCGGACAGCATCAGCGCGGCCGTGAGCCCGCAGGCGCCGCCGCCGACGATGGCCACCGGCACGTGCACCTCGGCCTCGACCTGCGCTGCGCGGCGGATACGCCGCGAAGGGTTTCCCGTCATGCGAGCGATGCGATGAAGGCCGCGCAGTCGGTCACCTCGGCCACGTTGCGCATGTCGGCCAGCGAGGTCTGGTGGCGTTCCTCTCCGAAGGCCGCGCAGCCGTCGGCCAGCACCAGCGTCCGGTAGTCGCGCATGTGGGCATCGCGCACCGTGCTGGCCACGCCGCCGTTGGTCACGATGCCGCACACGGCCACGGTGTCGATGCCCGCGCGGCGCAGCACCCAGTCGAGCTGGGTGTTGAAGAAGGCCGAATACGCGACCTTGCTGACCGCCACGTCGACCAGCCCGGCCAGCGCATCGACGTTCACCTGGCCCCAGCTGCCGGGCGCGAAGTCGCCCTTCTTCAGGTAGGGGCGCAGCGCCTTCAGGTGCGGCGACACCATCGGCTCGCCGGCCGCGTCGGGCCACAGCGTGAACTGGCTGGCGGCCACGAGGCCGCCCGCGGCCTTGAGCGCGCGCGCCACCGCGGCCACGCGCGCCGGCAGCAGCAGCGCGGGCGGGTTGGTGTCGCCGCCGCGCGCATAGGCGCCGTTGCGGTCGAGAAAATCGTTCTGCAGGTCGATGATGACCAGCGCCGTCTTCGCTGCCACAGGCTTGGTTTCCGCGCTCATGACAGCCTCACCAGCAGGTTGCCGTGCGCATCGACCTCGGCGTGGAAGCCGGGTTCGAGCCACACGGTGGTGTCGGCCTGCTCGAGGATCGCAGGCCCCTCGATGCGCGCGGCCACCGGCAGTTCGAGCCGTGCATGGCGCACGGCCTCGTGCCACCGGCCGTGGTGGAACACGCGCTGCGTGCCCAGCGGCGCGGTGCTGCCCTGCCCTTCGGGCGCGAGCACCTTCAGGTCGAACTTGGGACGCACGCCGATGCGCGCATAGCGCAGGTTCATCACGCGGATGGGGATGCCGTCGAGCACGCGGCCGAAGGCGGCGCTGTAACTGGCTTCGAACGCGGCGCGAATGGATTGCCCGGTGATCGGCGCCCTGCCCGCATCGGCCAGCACCACGGGCAGCGTGTGCGTCTGGCCCGCATAGAGCATGTCGAGCGCGATCACCTCGCGCACTTCGTCGAAGCGCACGCCCGAGGAGTCGAGGCGCTGCTGGCAGGCCGCCGAGAGTTCGTCGATGCGGCGCTGCAGGTCGGCCACGTCGAGTTCGGCGAGCGGCCTGTTGAGGGTCTGCACCGCGTCGTGCCGCATGTCGGCCATCACGCAGCCGAGGGCGGAGGTCACGCCGGGATAGCGCGGCACGATGCCGGTGGCCACGCCCACCTCGCGCATCATCGCGCACACATGCAGCGCGCCGCCGCCGCCGAAGGGCATGTAGGCGAAGCGGCGCGGATCGTGCCCGCGCTCGATCGACACGAGGCGGATCGCGCCCGCCATGCGCGCATTGGCTACGGTAAGAATCGCTTCGGCCGCGGCATGCACGTCGAGACCGAGCGGGCGCGCGACGTGCTCCTCGATGGCCTGCCGGGACTTCTCTGCATCCAGCGCCGCGAGCAGCCCGCCGCCCAGCGGGCGGTCGGCGGCGATGCGGCCCAGCAGCACGTTCGCATCGGTCACGGTCGGCCTCATGTTGCCGCGCCCGTAGCACGCCGGTCCCGGCACGCTGCCGGCCGACTCGGGGCCGACCTGCAGCATGCCGCTCGCATCCACGGAAGCGATGGAGCCGCCGCCGGCGCCGATGGTCTCGATCTGGATCATCGGCGAGCGGATCACCATGCCGAACTCGATGGCGGTCTGCGCCGCCAGCGCGGCCTCGCCGTTGGCCACCAGCGACACGTCGAACGAGGTGCCGCCCATGTCGCCGGTGATCGCGTTCGGGAAACCCGCCGCGCGTGCAATGGCCGCGCAGGCGATCACGCCGGCCGCCGGGCCCGAGAGCGCGGTGCGCACCGGCAGGTCGCTCGCGGTCTGGCGCGACATCACGCCGCCGTTGCTCTGCACCACCAGCAGTTCGCCCGCGAAGCCCTGCGCGCGCAGGTCGGCTTCGAGGCGGCCGAGGTAGCTGCCGACGACCGGCTGCAGCGCCGCATTGAGCGTGGCGGTCGAGCAGCGCTCGAACTCGCGGATCTCGGGCAGCACCTCGCTGGCCGAGGTGACGTGCGGGTTGGGCCAGAGCTCGCGCACGGCCGCCACGGCGAGCCGTTCGTTCTCGGGGTTGGCGTAGGTGTTGATGAAGAACACGCACACCGCTTCGCAGCCCGCCTCGAGCAGCGAGCGCGCTTCGGCGCGCACCTGGTCCAGGTCGACCGGCGTGTGCAGCGTGCCGTCGGCCAGCACGCGCTCGTCGACTTCGCGGCGCAGGTCGCGCGGCACCACGGGCACGAAGCTGCCGCGCAGGCCCCAGGTCTGGGGCCGGTCGCGGCGGCGCATCTCGAGCACGTCGCGAAAGCCGCGCGTGGTGATGATGCCGGTGCGCGCCACCTTGCGTTCGAGCAGCGCGTTGGTGCCGACGGTGGTGCCGTGCACGATGGTGGCGATGGCCGCGGCCGAATCGGCCACGCGCGCCACGCCGTTCATGAAGCCGCGCGCTTCCTCGCCGCGCGTGGAGGGCACCTTGACGATGCGCGCGCTGCCGTTGGCCTCGTCGAGCACGAACAGGTCGGTGAAGGTGCCGCCGACATCGACGCCGACGACCAGGGATTTGCTGGTGGAGCTCATTCGGATGCTTTCTTGCCGCTAGCGGCCGTGACGTAGCCCATGGCGGCATCGGCTTCGCACTGCGAAGTGGGCCGCTCGCCGGCACGGCCCCAGCCGCCGCCGCCGGGCGTTTCGAGCCGCACGCGCTCGCCGCGCGCGAGCTGGATGCCGCGCATCTTCGACACCATGGGTGGCGTGTGCCACTCGCCCGCGTTCTCGTAGCGGAACACGTTGAGGGCGCCCGGGCCGCCGCCCGCAATGCCCTTGGGCGGCGAGGTGCCGCGCTCGCCGAAGACGAACACCTCGGCGTCCTTCTCGAGCAGTTCGATCTCGTAGACGGCGCCGAGGCCGCCGCGGTGCCGGCCGTCGCCGCCCGAGTCGGCGCGCAGCGACCATTCGGTGAAGCGCACGGGGTACGCGGCCTCGAGGATCTCGAGCGGCGGGATCGTCGCGGTCGAGATCGGCGCGTTGCCATGCGAAAGGCCATCGCCGCCCGAATGGCCGCCGTGCCCGCCGCCGAAGAAGCTGAACATCACCCAGCGCTGGCCTTCGCGGCCCTTGTCGCTGCGGTGGCCGGCGATCGACAGCGCGTTGATGGTGCCGTAGGCCTGCGCCACGGCGCGCGTGGGGTCGGCCTGCGCGGCGGCGCTGAAGATCACGTCGATCATGCGCAGGATGGTTTCGGTATAGCCGCCGACCGGGCGCGGGCGCTCGGCGCTGATCACCAGCTTGTCGGGAATCACGAAGTCGACCGCGTCGAGCACGCCGGCGTTCGCGGGCACGTCGGGAAACAGGTGCTTGAGCGCGACATAGCAGGCCGCGACCGCCGTGGCGCGCGAGATGTTCACCGGGCCCGCGCATTGCGGCGAGGTGCGCGAGAAGTCGAGCGTGAGCCGGTCGCCGGCCACCGTCATGTCGAGCGCGATGGCGAGCGGCTGGTTGACGATGCCGTCGTTGTCGAGCACGTCCTCGAAGCTGTAGCGGCCGTCGGGCAGCGAGGCGATGTGCGCGCGCATGAGGCGCAGCGCGCGGCCGCGCAGCTCGCCGAGCGCATTCAGCACCAGGCCGTCGCCGTATTCGTCGAGCAGGCCGTGCAGGCGCTTGGCGCCGAGCTCCAGCGCGGCGAGCTGGCCGTTGAGGTCGCCCCAGAGGCTGTCGGGCAGGCGCGTGTTGGCCTGCAGGATGGCGAGCACGTCGGCATCGAGCACGCCGCCCTGCACGATGCGCACCGGCGGAATCTGCACCGCCTCCTGCCAGCACTCGGTGGCGGCCGGGTTGTAGTTGCCGGGCACCGCGCCGCCGACGTCGTGCCAGTGCGCGGCCGAGGCCATGTAGCAATACAGCTTGCCGTTGCGGAAGAAGGGCTTGACCAGCTTGAAGTCGTTGGCGTGCGTGCCGCCGTCGTAGGCGTCGTTGCTGATCCAGATGTCGCCGTCCTTCATGCCGCCGCGCGGCGCGGCCGCCTTCGCCGTGGCGCGCACCGCGAAGGCCATGGCGCCCACGAACACCGGCAGGCCCGACTTGCCCTGCACCAGCGTGTCGCCGGTGGTGGCGTCGTACAGGCCGTGGCAGGCGTCGTGCGCCTCGGCAATGATGGGATTGAACGCGCTGCGGTAGAGCGTCGCGTCCATCTCGTCGGCCACCTGTTCGAGGCGGCCGCGCAGCACGGCGAGCGTGACGGGGTCGAGGGTGTCGTTCATGTTCAGTCCACTTTCGCGCCACTGGTTTTCACCACCTTGGCCCATTTGTCGATCTCGCTCTTCACGTGCGCGGCGAATTCCGCCTGGGTGGAGCCGACGGGCTCGGCGCCCAGAGCCATCAGCTTCTCGCGCACGTCGGACAGCTTCAGGATGCGCTGCACCTCGGCCGAGAGCTTGTCCACCACGGGCTGCGGCGTGCCCTTGGGCGCGAACAGGCCCGACCATGCATCGGCGTAGAAGCCCGGATAGGTCTCTGCGATGGTCGGCAAGCCGGGCAGCGAGGGCGCGCGGTGCAGGCTGGTGAGCGCGATGGCGCGCAGCTTGCCGGCCTTGACGTGCGGCAGCGCCGAAGGCAGGCCGTCGACCATCATCTGCACCTGGCCCGCGAGCAGGTCGGACACCGCCGGCGCGCTGCCCTTGTAGGGCACGTGCGTGATGTCGACGCCGGCCTCGGACTTGAGCATTTCCATGCCCAGGTGCGCGGCCGTGCCGTTGCCGAGCGAGGCGTAGTTGAGCTTGCCGGGCTCCTTCTTCGCGAGCGCCACGAGCTCGGCCAGGTTCTTCGCGGGCACCGAGGGGTGCACCACCAGCACGTTGGGCACCACCGCCACCTGGCTGATGGCGACGAAGTCGGCCACCGGGTCGTAGGGCATCCTGCTGTAGAGCGAGGTGTTGATCGCATGCGAGCCGGTCACGCCCATCACCAGCGTGTAGCCGTCGGCCGGCGCCTTGGCGACGAGGTCGGAGCCGACGTTGCCGCCCGCGCCCGCGCGGTTGTCGACCACCACCGGCTGGCCCCAGTGCTCGCCCATCTTCACGGCGACCAGGCGCGCCGCCGCATCGGTGGCGCCGCCCGGCGGGAACGGCACGACGATGCGGATCGGCTTGTCCGGAAAGCTGCCCGCCTGTGCGGCGGCGGCGAGCGGCAGGCAGGCAAGGAGCAATGTGCTCGCAAGATGGCGCAGGAGTTTCATGGTGGTGGGCCTGTGAGGAATGAAGGATTCAGGCGGCAAGCTGCTGCCACAGCGCGCGAAGACGGGTGCCGTCGGGCGCGTCCAGCACGCCCTCGCAGAAGCGCGCGGCCTGCTGGGCCGGCACGCTGTGCGCGGCGTAGTGCACGAACTTGGCGGCGAGCGCCGCGCGGTCGAGCGGATGGGCGGCATCGCCCGTGATGGTGCCCACGGTCTGCGCGAGCGTGCCGCCCGCGTGCGACACCTGGAGCGTGGCGCCGCGCTGCTTGCGCGCCGTGAGGCCGGCATCGGTTTCGAGCACGACCAGGGCTTCGAGCCGACGCAGCTCGGCATCGTCGAAGCGCGGCGCGGCATAGGCCGATGGATCGACATCGCCGAAGCGCAGCATCGCCGCGACGCCGAAAGACAGGCTGAACTGCGCCTGGATCGGCGTGCGCGGCGCGCGGTTGCCGCAGTAGACGATCGCCTCTTCGTATATCTTGAGCACGATGCCCTGGATGCCGGTGGTGTCCTGGGCCAGCTGCTCGCGGACCTGGCGCGCGGCGGTCGCGCCGTAGTGCACGTGGCGCACGGCCGCGAAGGGCTTGAGGTAGGCATCGCGCAGCAGCAGGGTCGCCGCATCGGGCAGCGGCTGCGCGGTCGCGGCCGAGTGCGTGCGGGCGTAGTGAGCCAGCGCACCGTCCGGCGCGTCGATGCCCGCCGCGCTGGCAAAGGCCGCCTGCAGCCCCAGCGATGCGCTGTGGCCAAGGTAGGTATTGCGCGCGGTGCGGCCCTGCTGCACCGGCAGGTAGAGGCTGGTCGCGAGCTGGCAGGCCGCGATGTCGATGGCCTGCACGATGCCCGCCGGCGGCAGCGCGAGCAGGCGCGCCACGCCGGCCGCCACGCCCAGCGCGGGCCAGTTCGCATCGACATGCATGCCGGGCCGGATGCGCAGCCAGGCGCCGCAGCGCGCGCCGACCTCGTAGCCGAGCACGAAGGCATCGATGAACTCACCAAGACTCGCACCGCGCCGCAGTGCGAGCGGCAGCAGCGCCGCCGCCAGCGGCACGCCGGGCCGGCCGTGCGCGAGTGCATGGCCTTCGCAGGCCTCGTCCCAGGTCGCGGCCATGGCCAGCACCTGCGCGGCGGCCTGCACCGCCATCGGCGGACCGCCAGGAAAAGAAAAGTCGCCGGGTTCGCAGGCTGCGAGCGCGGCTTCGAGGCGCTGCACCTCGCTCGCATGCCGGCCCGCGAGCGCGCAGCCGACGGTATCGGCCAGCAGGCGCCGCGCCTGCGATGCGGCCTCGGCGGTGGCTGGCTGCGCCGCGTGCAGCGCCACCGTGGCCTGCAGCACGGCGCGTTGCGGATCGTGTTCAGCGCCCTGCATCGGCTTCTTTCTTGGCGGCCATGCGCCGGCGCAGCAGCTGCAGCAGGCCGCCGGCATCGACCATGTCCATCAGGAAACCCGGCACGGGCTCGCAGGCGAGCATGCGCGCATCGGCGGTGCGCATCGCAGGCGTGCGGGTGTCGAGCACGATGCGTTCGCCGTCCTGCAGCGACTCGGCTTCGGCGCAGGTCAGAAGCAGCAGGCCCACGTTGAAGGCATTGCGGAAATACAGGCCGCTGTACGAAGGCGCAATCACCGCGGCCACGCCCAGCTGCACGAGCACGGCCGCGGCCTGCTCGCGCGACGAACCGATGCCGAAGTTCGGCCCGGCCACGATCACGTCGCCGGGGCGCACGCCGCGCGCGAAATCAGGGCGGACGGCTTCGAGGCAATGCTTTGCGATCACGTCGATGCCGTGCTTCATCGCATGGCCGGGCGCGAGCGCATCGGTGTCGATGTCGGCGCCCAGGCGCCACACCCGGTGCGTGCGGTGCAGGGTTTCCGCAGTCATGCGAGCACCTCGCGCGGGTCGGTCACGCAGCCGCGCAGTGCGGCCGCGGCCACCGTGTAGGGCGAGCCCAGGTACACCTGCGCGGTCGGCGAGCCCATGCGGCCCTTGAAGTTGCGTGCCGTGGTCGAGATCACCGTGATGCCGTCGCCCATCGGATCGCCGTAGCCCGAGCAGGCGCCGCAGGCGGTCGGGAAGAGTTCGGCGCCGGCGTCCATCAGCACCTGCAGCACGCCCTCTTCGCGCGCCTGCTCCTGGTCGTGCAGGCTGGCCGGCGCCACGATCAGGCGGATGCCCGCCGCCACCTTGTGGCCGCGCAGCACCTGGGCCGCGGCGCGCAGGTCGTCGAGCTTGGCGCCGGTGCAGGCGCCGATGTAGGCCACGTCGACATGCGTGCCCAGGTAGCGGCTCACGCCGTGCGCGTTGGCCGGGCTGTGCGGCGCGGCGACGTAGGGCTCGAGCGCGGCGGCATCGAAGCGGTGGTGCGTGAGCGCGGCGCCTTCGTCGGTGAACCACGGCGCCATGTCGACCGGCGGGGCACCGGCTTGTGCGAGGAATGCGGCGGTGGTGGCATCGGGCGCGATCAGGCCGGCCTGCGCGCCCAGCTCGGCGCTCATGTTGGAGAGCGTCATGCGCTCCTGCATCGACAGCGCGGCGACGGCCGGGCCCGCGAACTCCACCGCCTGGTAGCGCCCGCCGTTCATGCCGAAGCGGCCGATCATGTGCAGCATCATGTCCTTGGCGGTCACGCCGGCGGGCAGCGCGCCGTCCCACCACATGCGGATGGTCTCCGGCACGCGCAGCCAGATCTCGCCGGTGACCATCACGCCCAGCATCTCGGTGCTGCCGATGCCGAACATGTAGGCGCCGAATGCGCCGCCCGTGGGCGAATGCGAGTCGCCGCCCACGCACAGCATGCCGGGGCGGATGTGGCCGTGCTGCGGCACCACCACGTGGCAGATGCCCTGGCTGTCGTACACGTGCGGCAGCTGCTGGTCGCGCGCCCAGTCGCGCGCAATGCGCACGATGCGGCGCGAATCGTCGTCGCGCTCGGGCACGTAGTGGTCCATCACGAGCACCACGCGCGAGCGGTCCCAGATCTGCGCGCCGAGCTCCTCGAGCATCGGCTGCAGCCGGCGCGGACCGGAGGAGTCGTGGAACATGGCCATGTCGACGCCGCAGGTCACGATCTCGCCCACCGCCACCTGCGCGCGGCCGCTGGCGCGCGCAATGAGCTTCTGCGCCAGCGTCTGTTGCGCCGGCGCGCGGTCTGGAGCGTTGAAGGTCATTCCGGCTTGGCTCCCGAGAACTTGACGACCTTGGCCCAGCGCGCGATCTCGCTCTGCACGAAGGCGGAGAACTGTTCGGACGAATTGCCCACCGGTATCGCGCCCTCGGTTTCGAGCCGCTGGCGCATGTCGGCCTGCTGCAGTGCATGGCGCGCGGCGTCGCCGAGCTGCTTCACGCGCTCCGCCGGCATGCGGGCCGGGCCGAAGAGGCCGAACCATGCGCTCGACTCGTAGCCCGGCAGCGCCTCGGCAATGGCGGGCACGTCGGGAAAGGCCGGCAACCGCCTGGCCGTGGTCACGCCCAGCGCCCTGAGCTTGCCGGCCTGGATGTGTGCCTTGACGTTGCCCACGGCCGCGAACATCAGCTGCACCTGGCCGGCGAGCACGTCCTGCACGGCGGGCGAGGTGCCCTTGTAGGGGATGTTCACGATGTCGACGCCCGACTGCATCTTGAAGGCCTCGCCCGCCATGTGCAGCGACGAGCCCACCGCGCCGATCGCGAAGTTGAGCTGGCCCGGCTTCGCCTTGGCGAGCGCAATGAGTTCGCGCACGTCCTTCGCAGGCACCGACGGATGCGCGACGAGGATCGAGGGCGAGGTCGCCACGCAGGTGAGCGCGGTGAAGTCCTTCACCGGGTCGAAAGGCAGCGCCGGGTAGAGCGTGGCATTGATCGCATGGCTGGTGAAGCTCATCAGCAGCGTGTTGCCATCGGGCGCGGCCTTGGCCACGGCATCGGCCGCGATGTTGCCGCCCGCGCCGGGCCGGTTCTCGACGATCACCGTGCGGCCGAGCGCCGGGCCCATGCTGACGGCCAGCGAACGGGCCAGCGTATCGGTCGAGCCGCCCGCGGGCGCACCGACGAGGATGCGCACCGGCGCATTGCCGATCTGCGCGAACGCGCTGCCGGCAAATGCGGCGGCCAGTGGAAGAAGAAGGGTGTCGCGTCTCTTCATGTGTCTTGTCTCCGAGGAAATCGGGGGTATCTCAATGTGATGTGCGGGCTTCAGAGCCCCAGGTAGGCGCGCCGCAGTTCGTCGCTTCCGAGCAGTTCGCCGGGCAGGCCCGAAAAACGCACGCTGCCGTTCTCCAGCACGTAGGCGCGGTCCGCGATCTCGAGCGACTGGCCCACGTTCTGCTCCACCAGCAGCACCGCGAGGCCGCCGTCGCGCAGTTCGCGGATCAGCGTGAACATCTCCTCCACCAGCCGCGGCGAAAGCCCGAGCGAGGGCTCGTCGAGGATCAGCAGCACGGGCTCGGCCATGAGCCCGCGCGCGATGGCCAGCATCTGCTGCTCGCCGCCGCTCATGGTGCCGGCGTGTTGCGCCATGCGTTCGCGCAGCCGCGGGAAGATGTGGAACATCTTCTCGACGTTGGCCGCGCGGCGCTCGCGCGCCCGCGTGAAGGAGCCGAGTTCCAGGTTCTCCAGCACGCTGAGGTTGGGAAACACCTTGCGGCCCTCGGGCACCTGGATCAGGCCCGCCTTGACCACGTCGCGGTAGTGCGCGCCGCTCAGGTCCTTGCCGTCGAAGCGCACATTGCCGCTCCAGGCGGGGCACAGGCCGCAGACCATCTTGTTGAGGGTGGACTTGCCCGCGCCGTTGCTGCCGAGCAGCGCGACCATTTCACCGGCGTTCACCTGCAGGTCGACGCCGCGCAGCACCTCGACGCGGCCGTAGCCGCCGCGCAGGCCCTGGATGTCCAGCAACGCGGTCATTCGCTAGCTCCCGAAGCGGCCTTGCGCAGCCGCGCCGCGGTGCCATGGCCCAGGTAGGCCTCGACGACCTTGTCGTCGGAGGTCACTTGCGCCGGGCTGCCTTCGGCAATCAGCTGGCCCTGCGCCAGCACCCACACATGTTCGGCCAGGTGCATCACGGCCTGCATCACGTGCTCGATCATCAGCACCGTGACGCCGCTGTCGGCAATGCCGCGCACCACCGGCATCATCTCGGCGATCTCCTGCGGGTTGAGGCCGGCCAGCACTTCGTCGAGCAGCAGCAGGCGCGGGCGCGTGGCCAGCGCGCGCGCCAGTTCGAGCCGCTTGCGGCCGGCCACCGTGAGGTCCGAAGCGGCCTTGTCGAGCTGCGGCGCAAGGCCCACGCGCAGCGCGATGGCCTCGGCATGCGCCAGCGCCTCGCGGCGGCCGCGCAGGTGCAGGTGCGCACCGACCGCGATGTTCTCGCGCACCGTCTGCGCCGCAAAGGGCTTGACGATCTGGAAGGTGCGCGTCATGCCGAGCAGCGCATTGCGGTGCGGCTCGCGGCCCGTGATGTCCTGGCCCGCGAAGCGCACAGTGCCGGCGTCGGGCTTGAGGAAGCCCGACATCAGCGCGAACAGCGTGGTCTTGCCGGCGCCGTTGGGGCCGATCAGCGCGCTCAGGCTGCCCTCCTTCACCGACAGGCTCACGTCCTGCACGGCCTTCAGTCCGCCGAAGGAACGCGAGAGCCCGCCCACGGCCAGCAGCGCCTCAGTCATGGCGGCCTCCCTTCTTCGGATTGCACAGCTGCCGCGCCGACAGCCCCAGCCCGGCGACGCCGCGCGGCAGGAAGATCACGATCACGACCAGCACCGTGCCGTAGATCACCATGTTGATGCCCGGCAGCTCGCCGAACAGGTTGCGCGTGAAATCCGACAGCAGGTGCAGCACGACCGCGCCCAGCACCGGGCCCCACAGCGTGCCCATGCCGCCCACGATGGCGGCCACCAGCGCTTCGACCGAGACGGCCGGGCCGTAGGCGATGCCGGCGTCGATGTACTGGAACACCTGTACATAGAACGCGCCGGCCGCACCCATGAAGGCGGCCGAGAGGCCGATGGCCGCGAGCTTGACGCGAAACGGGTTCACGCCCACGGCGCGCGCCGCATCCTCGTTGTCGCGCACGGCCTGCAGGTAGGCACCGAAGCGGCCGTTGCGCAGCCAGCAGGTGACGAGCAAGGCCGCGACCACCATCGCGAGCACCAACCACAGGTAGCCGGCGCGCGAGGCGAACTGCAGGTTGGCCGCCGACTCGCGCAGCGGCACCATCAGGCCCACGCCGCCGCCCGTGAAATTCACCGACAGCGCGAGGATGCGGAACACCTCCGCGAAGGCCAGCGTGACGAGCGCGAAGTAGGAGCCCTTGAGGCCATAGCGGAAGCTCAGCGCGCCGACGAAGAGCCCGACCCCCGCGGCGCCGGCCACCGCCAGCGGCAGCGCGGCCCAGGCGTTGATGCCACCCTGCAACTGCGCGATGGCCTGGATGTAGGCCCCGGTGCCGAAGAACAGCGCATGCCCGAACGAGAACTGCCCGCCGAAGCCGCCGAGGATGTTCCAGGCCTGCGCAATGAGCGTGGCGTAGAGCGCCATCATCACGAAGTTCAGCGCGACGCCCGACTTGGTGGCGAGCGGCACGCAGCCGACCAGCACCGCGAAGAGCGCGATGCCCGCGAGTTGTGCGCGTGCGCTGCTCATGCCCTGGCTCCGAACATGCCCTGGGGCCGGAACAGCACCACGCCGATGAAGATCGCGAAGATGCCGATCTGCCCGAGCGATTCGCCCAGGTACAGCCCGCCGAGCGACTCGACCACGCCGACCAGGAGGCCGCCGATGAGCGCGCCGACGAAGCTGCCCATGCCGCCGAGCACCACGATGGTGAAGGCCACGAGCACGAAGCCGCCGCCCACCTGCGGGTTGACGTAGTAGGCCGGCAGCAGAAAGCAGGCGGCCGCGCCGAGGCAGGCCAGGCCGATGCCGAAGCTCATGGCATAGACATGGTCGACGTCGATGCCCATGAGCTTGGCGCCTTCCTTCTCCTTGGCGACGGCGCGGATGGCGCGGCCGAGGTCGGTGCGGCCCATGATCCAGAACAGGATGCCCGACACCACGAGCGCCCCCGCGAAGGCCACGAGCTTGGGCACGGCGATCATGGCGGGGCCGATGGCGACGGTGCTGAGCGAGTAGGCGGTGTCGATGCTGCGCGTGTCCGACTTGAAGAACAGCAGCGCGAGGTTCTCCATGACGATGGCGATGCCGAGCGTGGCGAGCAGGATGTTCTCGTCCTTGCCGTGGCCCGCGCGGTTGATGACGACGCGTTGCAGCGCGTAGCCGAGCGCGAACATGCCGGCCACCGCGATGGGCAGCGCCATGTACGGGTCGATGCCCCAGCGCTCCTTGAGAAAGTAGACGGCGTACAGCGCGAGCATCAGGCAGGCGCCGTGGGCGAAGTTGATGATGTGAAGCACGCCGTAGATCAGCGTGAGTCCCAGCGCGATCAATGCGTACACGGCGCCTGTGGTGAGGCCGTTCAGGATCGAGGGGAAGAGGATGCTTAGATCGAACATTTGCTTTGTGCGCCTTGTGGGATCCGCCCGGTATGCGGTGCGGGCCGTGCGACCCCACTGCGCCGGCCCTTCGGGCTGCCCTGCGGTGCTCGCGTTTCGCGGGGTCTCGCAGAACTCGCTACGCTCAAACAGCTGCGAGCCCTGATCCGCGAAACGCTGCGCTCCTCGGCGGCGCAGAGGGGTTCGCCCGGCCCGCACCGCATACCGGGCTCCATGCTTGATCGACGATCGGCGGAATACGGGGGGCTTGCCAGCAGCGAAGTCCGAAGGACCGGTGACGTCGGACGCCCAGAGCCAGACCGCCCGTCACCGCACCCCACACCATGCAGCGACATGTTCATGCCCTGAGCGGAAACACAGGCTCCACCTCGCGGTAGTCGCGCGGAATGATCACCTTGATGTCGTTCTTCACCACCTGCGTCATCAACGGCTGCGCGCCCTCGTTCTGTCCGTTGACGAACTTCGTCGGGCCATACGGCATGATGTGATTCGAGAAGGTGCTCTTCTCCAGCGCGTCGACGATCGCCGCGCGTTCGGCCGACTTCGCGCGCTCCAGCGCATCGGCCAGCAGCCACATCGAGGTGTAGGTCATGAAGACCTCGTAGCTGAAGAACTGGCCCTTGGCCTCCACGCGCTTGCGCAGCTCCTGCGAGCGCTTGTCCTTCGGGTTGAACCAGTGGTTGCAGTCGATGATGCCGTTGGCCGCGTCCGGAAACTCCTTCACGAACTTGTAGCTCGATGCGGCGCCGCCCAGCACCGAGAAGATCGCCTTGGGCACCACCTTCTGCTGCTGCATGGTGCGCACCAGCAGCGCGTACTCGTTGTAGTAGTTGGCCGGGATCACGATGTCCGGGTTGACCGACTTCATGCGCAGCACGATGTTGTTGAAGTCGCGCGTGGGGTTGGCGTGCTTCACCACCTCCTTCACCTCGAAGCCGTAGCCCGGCAGCTCGCGCGAGAGCAGCTGCGCGGTGCCGGCGCCGAACAGCGACTCCTCGTGGATGATCATCACCGTCTTGGCCGGGTTGCCCGCGGCCTTGTTGAGCACCAGCAGGTTGGCCATGGCCACCTCGGTCGACTTCTTGTAGCCGGGGCCGAAGCGGAAGGTGTTCTTCAGGCCGCGCTCCACGATCTGGTCTGCCACGCCCACGTCGACGACGTGCGGCAGGTTGTACTTGGCTGCTGCCTGCGTGGTCGCCAGGCAGATGGCCGAGGCGTAGGCGCCCACGATGGCGGACACGCCGGCTTCGTTCATCTTCTCGACCTCGGCCGCGCCGGCCTGCGGCTGCGATTGCGCGTCGCCCAGCAGGGCCTCGAGCTTCGCACCGCCCAGCGCCTTGATGCCGCCGGCGGCGTTGATGTCCTCGATGGCCATCAGCGCGCCGAGGCGGCACTGCTGGCCCGAATAGGCCAGCGCCCCGGTGACCGGATGCAGCACGCCGACCTTGACGGTCTTGGGCTGCGCGCCGGCCACGAGCGGAAAGGCAACGGCGGTCGCCAGGGCGGCGGACTGCGACACGAAACTGCGGCGGTTCTGCATGGGGCTTTCCTTTTCTTCTCTTCAGTTGAACTTGGCTGACACGTCCTTGCTGACCCACACCTTCGCGTCGATGCCGCCCACGCGGGAGAGCTGCATTTCATAGGTGTAGCGGTCGGGGCGGTAGAGGCCATGCAGCCACTGCACGGGCCGCTCGTCCTCGTCGTAGATCAGGCGGCGCACCGCGAGCAGCGCGGAGCCGACCGACACGTCGAGGTGCTGCGCGATCAGGCTGTCGGCCAGCCGCGCAGAGATGGTCTGGTGCGCGCGCCCCACCTTGACGCCCGATTCCTCGAGCAGCACGAGGATCGGCTTCTTCGACAGCTCGCGGCGGCCGAAGCGGCGCGCGATCGTGTCGGGCACGTAGGTGGTGATGTGCGAGAGCGGGCCTTCCTTGGTGGAGCGCACGCGCACCGCCTTCTGCACCGGGTCGCCCAGCTGCAGCTGCAGCGCCTCGGCCACCTGGGTGGAGGCCGTGATGGTGGCCACCTCGATCACCTTCACCGAGGTGTGCAGGCCCATCGTCACCAGGTTCTCGAGCAGGCCGCGCAGATTGGCGCGCTCCATGCCGTTGCCGCTGTTGTTCGCTTCGCCTGCGAGCACGGGCGGCAGCGCGCGCGTGCGGCGCCCCGGGTTGCGCGCGATCAGGCCTTCGGAAGACAGCTGCTCGAGAGCGCGCCGCACCGTGACACGCGCCACGTTGAACTGCGCCATGAGCGCAAGCTCGCCGGGCAGCCCCTCGGCGAAACGGCCTTCGTGCAGCTGCTCACGCAGGACCAGGTAGATCTGGTGGTACTTCGGCAAAGGCATCTGCGACATGCCTTTGATGTTTTTGCAGTTTCAATGTTCTGTCAATGGGACATTTAAAACCGACGCCGCACAAACAAGAACGGCGCGCCGGGCCAATGCCCGCCGCGCCGCTTCCTGGCTGCTCGCTGGTTGTTGGCTTACAGCTTGAACGGAACCACTTCCTGGCGCTGGTCGCCCAGGCCTTCGATGCCCAGCGTCATCACGTCGCCCTTCTTCAGGTAGAGCGGCGGCTTCATGCCCAGGCCCACGCCGGGCGGCGTGCCGGTGGTGATGACGTCGCCGGGCAGGAGCGTCATGAACTGGCTCAGGTAGCTCACGATCTTGGCGATGCTGAAGATCATGGTCTTGGTGCTGCCGGTCTGCATGCGCTTGCCGTTGAGGTCGAGCCACATCGACAGCTTCTGCGGGTTGGGCACTTCGTCGCGCGTCACGAGCCAGGGGCCGATCGGGCCGAAGGTGTCGCAGCCCTTGCCCTTGTCCCAGGTGCCGCCGCGCTCGATCTGGAACTCGCGCTCGCTCACGTCGTTGATGGTGCAGTAGCCGGCCACGAAGTTGAGCGCGTCCTTCTGCGAGACATAGCGCGCGCGCGTGCCGATGACCACGCCGAGCTCGACTTCCCAGTCGCTCTTGACCGAGTTCTTGGGCAGCATGACCGGATCGTTCGGGCCCTGGATGCAGCTGGTGGCCTTCATGAAGACCACCGGCTCCTTCGGAATCGGCAGGCCGGACTCGGCCGCGTGGTCGGCGTAGTTCAGGCCGATGGCAATGAACTTGCCGACGTTGGCCACCGGGCTGCCGAAGCGCGGCTTGCCCTTGACCAGCGGCAGCTTGTCGACCTTCTGCTTGCGCAGCTTGGCCAGCGCGGCATCGCCGAGCTGCTCGGGCCCGATGTCCTTGACCAGCGCGCTCAGGTCGCGCAGCTGGCCGTTGTCATCGATGAGGCCGGGCTTTTCCTTGCCGGGGTTGCCATAGCGAACGAGTTTCATGTGGTCCTTTCTTGGGGAGACTGACTGACTTAGTAAGTGGAGCGGCCGCCGGACAGGTCGAACACGGCGCCGGTGGAGAACGAGCAATCTTCGGTGCAGAGCCAGCCGACCATCGCGGCCACCTCCTCCACCGTGCCGAAGCGGCCCATGGGAATCTTCGAGAGCATGAATGCGATGTGCTCCGGTGTCATCTGGTCGAAGATGGCGGTCTTCACCGCCGCGGGCGTCACGCAGTTGACGCGGATGCCGGTGTCGGCCAGCTCCTTGCCCAGCGACTTGGTGAGCGCAATGACGGCGGCCTTGCTTGCACTGTACGCGCTGGCATTGGGATTGCCTTCCTTGCCCGCGACCGAAGCGATGTTGACGATGCGGCCGTAGCCCTGCGCGCGCATCTGCGCCACCACTTCGCGGCAGCACAGGAACACGCCGTTGATGTTGACCTCCATCACCTGCCGCCAATCGTCCACCGGGTAGTCCCACAGCCTGGTGTTGGGACCGGTGATGCCGGCGCTGTTGACCAGCGCATCGATGCGCGGCGAATGCGCGAGCGTGGCCGCCACGGCCGCAGCGACGGAAGACTGCTGCGCCACGTCGACCTTCACGGCAAAGGCCTTGGAGCCGAGCGCCGCCGCGGCCTTGCCGGCGGCAGCCTCGTCGCGGTCCCAGAGCGTGACGCTGCCGCCCGATGCGATCAGCCGCTCGGCAATGCCGTAGCCCAACCCCGCCGCGCCGCCGGTCACCACGGCGTGGCGGCCCGCGAAGTCGAGCTGGTTCATATGGTGATGCCGCCGTCCACCGTGAAGGCCTGGCCGGTGGCGAACACCGATTCGTCGCTCGCCAGGAACACCACCACGGGCGCGATTTCCTCGGCCTGCGCGAGCCGTCCCATCGGCTGGCGCGCGATGAAGGCCTTGCGCGCCGCTTCGGGGTCTTCGTTGGCATTGATGCGCTCGCCGAGCGAGGGCGTGTCGACCGTGCCGGGACACACGGCATTGCAGCGGATGCCGCGCGACACGAAGTCGGCCGCCACGCTCTTGGTCAGGCCCAGCACCGCGGCCTTGGTGGTGCCGTAGACGAAGCGGTTGGGCAGGCCCTTCATGCTGGAGCAGACGCTCGCCATGTTGATGATGCTGCCGCGTCCTGCGGCCAGCATGCCGGGCAGCGCGGCCTGGATGGTCCAGAACTGCGCGCGCACGTTGAGGGCGAACGCGAATTCGAGGTCCTTGTCGGTGGCCTCGAGCGCGGTGCCGTTATGTACCACGCCGGCGCAGTTGAACAGCACGTCGAGCGCGGGAAGACTCTTGAAGAAGGCGCCGATCGCGTCCTTGTCGAGCACGTCGAGTTTCGCCGTGCGCACGTTGGCGACGCCGGCGTAGCGCCCCAGCAGCTTCTCGTTCACGTCGGTCGCCCACACCTGCGCGCCTTCGGCGGCCATGGCGAGCACGCTCGCGTGGCCGATGCCTTGTCCGGCCGCCGTCACGAGCACGGTCTTGCCCTTGAGTCTCATGCATGTCTCCTTGGAAAGTGGCGCACCGGCTGCCCGGCGTTCAGGGTTTGGCCCGATGGCAGCGGCGCGGTACGGATCGTATTCTGAATTGGCCTTACCACTTGTCCAATTCAGGACAACCCTTAACCCCACCACCCGTGCCGCTCCAGACCGTCGAACCCCAGCGCCTCTATCGCCAGATTGCCGACCAGCTGCGCGGGCTGATCGGCAAGGGCGAGCTTGCCGTCGGCGCGCGGCTGCCGGCCGAGCGCGACCTGGCCCAGCAGCTCGGTGTGAGCCGGCCCTCGGTGCGCGAGGCGCTGATCGCGCTCGAGGTCGAGGGCTGGGTCGAGGTCCGAACCGGCTCGGGCGTGTATGTGCTGGACCGCTCGCACCGCGCGAGCAAGCCGGTGGCGCCCACCGAATGGGGCCCGCTGGAGCTGATCCGCGCGCGCCGCGTGATCGAGGGCGAGACCGCCGCCATTGCAGCTGCCGTGGGCAAGCGCAAGGACATCGACGCCATGAGCCGCGCCATCGAAACGATGCGCGGGCTCGCCGACCGCGAAATACTGCCGCTCGAAGGCGACCGCGAATTCCACGTGGCCATCGTCAATGCCAGCGGCAACGCCGTGCTGGTGGAAACGGTGCAGAGCTTCTGGGATTCGCGCAACGGCCCGATCTTCACGCGCCTGGGCGGCTACTTCGAGACGGTGGCCTCCTGGCGCTCGGCGATTGCCGAGCACGAGGCCATCCGCGACGCCGTGGCCGCGCGCGACCCCGAGGCCGCGCGGGCCGCCATGCACGCCCACATGGACAACTCGCACCAGCGGTTCAGCGCGAGCTGGCGCCGCGCGAAAAAAACCGCTCCTCCTTCCGATTCCCACACAACACGAGTTCCACGATGAATCCCTTCATTCGCCTGCATCCGGCCGACGATGTCGTGATCGCGCGCAGCCAGCTGGTCGGCGGCGCCAAGGTCGAAGACTTTGCCGTGCGCGGCCTGATTCCCGCCGGGCACAAGGTGGCGACGCACGCCATTGCCGCCGGCGAACCGGTGCGCCGCTACAACCAGATCATCGGCTTCGCGAGCAAGCCCATTGCGGCCGGCGAGCACGTGCACACGCACAACCTCGACATGGGCCCCGACAAGGGCGACTTCGAACGCGACTACGCCTTCGGCGCCGACGTGAAGCCCGCGCCCGCGAAGCGCGAGGCCACCTTCATGGGCATCAGGCGGGCCGACGGCCGCGTGGCCACGCGCAACTACATCGGCGTGCTCACGAGCGTGAACTGCTCGGCCACCGCGGCGCGCGCCATTGCGGACCACTTCTCGCGCAAGACCAATCCATCGGCGCTGGCCGGCTACCCGAACGTCGACGGCATCGTGGCGCTCACCCACGGCACGGGCTGCGGCATGGACACACAAGGCATGGGCATGCAGATCCTGGAGCGCACGCTCACGGGCTATGCCACGCACCCCAACTTCGCGGGCGTGCTGGTGGTGGGCCTGGGCTGCGAGGCGAACCAGATCAATGCCTGGCTCGCGACCGGCCACCTGGCCGAGGGCGAGAACTTCCGCACCTTCAACATCCAGGACACCGGCGGCACGCGCAAGACGGTGGAGAAAGGCATTGCGCTGATCAACGAGATGCTGCCGCGCGCCAATGCGGTCAAGCGCGAGCCCTGCAGCGCGGCGCACATCACGATCGGCCTGCAGTGCGGCGGCTCGGACGGTTACTCCGGCATCAGCGCCAATCCGGCCCTCGGTGCGGCGGTCGACCTGCTGGTGGCGCACGGCGGCACGGCCATCCTGAGCGAGACGCCCGAGGTCTATGGTGCCGAGCATCTGCTCACGCGCCGAGCCGTCAAGCGCGAGGTCGGCCAAAAACTGGTGGACCGCATCAAGTGGTGGGAGCACTACACCGAGATCAACGAAGGCGAGATGAACAACAACCCCTCGCCGGGCAACAAGGCCGGCGGCCTCACGACCATCCTCGAAAAATCGCTCGGCGCGGTGGCCAAGGGCGGCACGAGCAACCTCGAGGCGGTGTACGAATACGCCGAGCCGGTCACGGCGCACGGCTTCGTCTACATGGACACGCCGGGCTACGACCCCGTGAGCGCCACCGGGCAGGTCGCGGGCGGCGCGAACATCATCTGCTTCACGACCGGACGCGGCTCGGCCTACGGCTGCGCCCCCTCTCCTTCGCTCAAGCTTGCGACCAACTCGGCGCTGTGGCAGCGGCAGGAAGAAGACATGGACATCAACTGCGGCGAGATCGTGGATGGCACCAGCTCGATCCAGGAGATGGGCCAGCGCATCTTCGAACTGGTGCTGGCCACCGCGTCCGGCGAGCCTTCGAAGAGCGAGAAACATGGCTACGGCCAAAATGAATTCGTGCCCTGGCAAGTCGGCGCGGTGATGTAAGGAACCTATGCCCCAAACCCTTTCCTCCTCTGTTCTGCGATCGCAATGCGCCCGCATCCTCGAAGCCGCCGGCAGCACGCCGGCCGAAGCCGCGCAGGTGGCCGACAACCTGGTGCTGGCCAACCTGAGCGGCCATGATTCGCACGGCGTGGGCATGCTGCCGCGCTATGTCGATGCGGTGGCCGAAGGCGGCCTCGTGCCCAATGCCGCGGTCAAGATCAACACCGACATCGGCACGCTGCTCGCGCTCGACGGCCAGCATGGCTACGGCCAGATCGTCGGCGTGCAGGCGATGGAACTCGGCATTGCACGGGCGAAGCAGCACGGCAGCTGCATCTTCACGCTCGCCAACGCGCACCACCTGGGCCGCATCGGGCACTTCGCCGAAATGGCAACGGCCGAGGGCCTGGTCTCGATGCACTTCGTCAACGTGCTGTCGCGGCCCGTGGTGGCGCCGTGGGGCGGCGGCGACGGGCGCTTTGGCACCAACCCCTGCTGCATCGGCATTCCACTCGCAGGCGCCGAACCCTTCCTGCTCGACTTTGCCACCAGCCGCGTGGCGCAGGGCAAGATGCGCGTCGCCCACAACAAGGGCGAACGCGTGCCCGACGGCTACCTGATCGACGAGCGCGGCGCGCCCACCAATGACCCGGGCGTGGTGGTCGTGCCGCAGGCCAACGGCCTGTTCGGCGCGCTCATGACCTTCGGCGAACACAAGGGCTACGGCATGGCGATGGCCTGCGAGCTGCTGGGCGGCGCGCTCACCGGTGGCGGCACCTGGCACCGCCCGGCCGACACCGCACGCACGGTGCTCAACGGCATGCTGACGATCCTGATCGATCCCGCCAAACTGGGAACCCAGGAGAGCTTCGCGCAGGAGGCGACGGCCTTCGTCGAGTGGCTGCGCCAGAGCCCGCCGGGCGCCGGCTTCGACCAGGTGCAGATCGCCGGCGAGCCGGAGCGCGCTGCACGCGTGGCGCGCGAGCGCGACGGCATCTGGCTGGACGATGCGACCTGGGGCGAGATCGTCGCGGCCGGAACCAAGGTGGGCGTGGCGGTCGCCGCCGCGTAAAGGCCGCGTTTCCTTCTAGCGCCGCGCCTTGCGCGACTTCTGGCTCAGCACGATCGCAATGCCGCCCAGGATGGCCACCGAGGCCGCCGCCAGCCGCGGCGTGATCGCCTCCGACAGCAGCAGCACGCCGCCGAACGCCGCCAGGAGCGGCACCGACAGCTGCACGGTGGCCGCCTGCATGGCCGACAGGCGCGCGAGCGCCGCATACCAGACGACATAGCCGAGCCCCGAGGTCAAGGCGCCGGAGGCCACGGCCAGCGCGATGCCGGTGGCATCCGCATGGGCGCGCATCATGAAGGCAAGGCTCAGCGCCAGGGCCAGCGGTACGGCCCGCAAGAAGTTGCGGCCCGTGGCGGCCAGCGGATCGGGCACGCCGCGGCCGCGCAGCGAATACACGCCCCACGCCACCCCGGCGATGGCCATCAGCACGGCGCCCAGCAGCGGCGGCGCCGCAACGCCCGGCAGCACCAGGTAGACGAGCCCGCCGGCCGCCAGCACGAAGCCGAGCCATGCCACGAGCCCGAAGCGCTCGCCCGAGCCCAGGCCCGCGCCGAGCATCGTGAGCTGCACCGCGCCGAACAGGATCAGCGCGCCCGTGCCCGCGGAGAGGCTCAGGTAGGCGAAGGAAAAGAAGGCGACGTAGGCGAACAGCATGGCGGCCGCGAGCCAGTCGGCACGGCCGGGCACGGCAGGCCGGGAGCGGAACTGCACGACCAGCGCGAGCGTGAGCGCACCGGAAACCAGCCGGATGCTGCCGAAGCTGGCCGGATCGATGCCCCGCTGCTGCAACGCGAGCCGGCACAGCAGCGAATTGGCCGCGAATGCGAGCATGGCCACCGCGGTCAGCGCGACGGTCTGCAGGGTGGACGGCGCGCGGCGCACCTCGGAGATGGCTTCAGACATGCGCCCCCACCATGAAGACGGCCCAGCCCAAGAGCGCAAACCCGAGCGGCGCGCTCAGGCGGTGGCCCCAGGGAACGTTCTTTTCCAGCGCCATGACGGCGGCCAGCAGCAGCATCCAGCCCAGGCTGCCGGTGCCGAGCGCGAACATCAGCAGCATCAGCGCCCAGCAGCAGCCGACGCAGAACAGGCCATGGTGCAGGCCCAGCGCAAACGCATGGCGCGCCTGCGCATGGCCGCGCCAGTGCTCGATGACAAAACTCAGCGGCGTGCGGCACTTCTCGAGGCACTTGTGCTTGAGGCGGCTGAACTGGAACGCGCCGGCCAGCGCGATGGTCGCGGCGCCGATCACCCAGCCGTGCCAGGCCAGCGTGGGCGCGCTCGCGAGCAGCGCCAGCACCGCGCTGTGGAGCCCGTGCGCCAGCAGCCCGAAGGCACCCCACACGGCCATGTAGCCAAGCCCCAGCAGCACGAGCAGGCGCGCATGGTCCGCACGCCCCGCGGTCAGGCGGTCGAAGGCGTTGAACAGCGGCAGCGTGGTCGGCAGCATCATGGCCATGGTCATGAGGATCCACGCCACCGCATAGAGCACTGCGGGCACGACCACGCCGCCGGCAGGAATGGCCTGGCACAGGAACGCGGCCGGCCCCGAGGCGGTCCAGTCGCCGTGTTCGAGATAGCGCCCGTAGGGGCTGCGCGCCCAGGCCCACAATGCCATCCACGCAAGCGCGGCCAGCGCAGCGAGAACCGGCAGGAACACGCGGCGGTGGCGGATGACGTTGCGCGGCGGCAAGCCGGCCGCGGGGTTCACTGGCTAACCTTCGTGCTCCGCACTGCGGTGCGAGCTTGCTTGGGGCGGCCCGGCACGGCGCTCATGAATCAAAGACGAAGGTGCTCTGCAGGGCGTTGTGGTTCTTGATGTCGAGGTCGATGCCGAGGGCGGGGTTCTTCGAGCGGTAGGTGGGCGCCTTGCCGACGAACACCGGCGCGCCCGGCACCGTGGAGAACACGGTGTCCGACAGCGTGGTCTGCCCGCCGGTCGCGCCGCGGTAGGGTTCGAGTTCGGCGTAGTAGTCCTTGCCGATCTCCAGCTCGCCCTTGCCTTCGTTCACCGTGAAGCGAATGGGCGCCCGCTCGACCGACACCACCTGGCCGATGAGGGCGGCCAGGTCGGCGATCGGGCCGCCGGCCTTGCCGGTGTAGACCTTGAGCAGCGCCTCTTCCTGCTCCTTGGAGGCTTTGTCGTCGACGAAGATCGCCGCCGTCCAGTTGCCTTCGAGGATGTTTCCGGGCACATGCGCCACGGCCGCGATGGTGTTGCCGCCGACGTCGACGCCGTCGATGGTTCCCTTGTCGATGCGCCACGCGACGATGGTGTCGCAGGTGCCGTTGTCAGGGTCCTCGCCGATCCAGCAGGGACACAGGACGTTGCAGTTGCATACCTCGAGCAGGCGACCTTCCAGGTGATAGCTCATACGAACCTCCGTTCAGAAGCCACACGAACACGGAACTTGTCGCCGCGACTCAGCGGCAAGGGGGGCGCTGATCCTACGCTTCGCAACCGGGCAAGTCGAGCACGATGCCCCGCCGCGCACTACCCTGGGTACCCCACTGCCGCCCGTGGATCAGCTGCGGCTTGCGTCGTGCGCCGGCTTGCCGATCTGCACGCTCACCTCCTCGCCCCTGAGCCTGGCCTGCACGGCCTTGATGGCCTTGTCGAGCCGCGCGCCGTAGTCGGCATCGGCCTGGCGGAAGTAGCTCACCGAACGGTCGATGATGTCCTGCCGCGTCACCGCACCCAGGCCGCCCGCGATGTTGTTCACCAGGCGCTCCTTGGCGGCTTCGTCCATCAGCCGGTAGAGGTCGCCGGCCTGCACGAAGTCGTTGTCCTCGGGGTGCTGCTGCCACTGGTGGCTGCCGGTCCAGCCATGGATCTCGAGCGGCGCGTAGACCGGCTCGTTGCTCTGCTTGGGCGCATCGCTGAAGCTGTTGGGCTCGTAGTTGGGGCCGCGGCCGCCGTTGCCGTCGCCGCGCATCGCGCCGTCGCGGCCGTAGTTCTGCGCCGTGGTGGCATGCGGGCGGTTCACCGGCAGCTGCGTGTGGTTGATGCCCAGGCGGTAGCGCTGCGTGTCGCCGTAGCTGAACAGGCGGCCCTGCAGCATCTTGTCGGGCGAAGGGCCGATGCCGGGCACGAAGTTGGCCGGGTTGAACGCGGCCTGCTCGATCTCGGCAAAGTAGTTGTCGGGATTGCGGTTGAGCGTGAGGATGCCGATGTCGATCTTCGGATAGTCCTTGTGCGACCAGACCTTGGTCAGGTCGAAGGGGTTGAAGCGGTAGGTCTGCGCCTCGGCCACCGGCATGATCTGCACCTGCACCTTCCAGCTCGGGAATTCGCCGCGCTCGATGGAATGCAGCAGGTCCAGGTGGTGGTGGTTCGGGTTTTCGCCGCCCACGCGCTGCGCCTCCTCGGCCACGAAGGTCTGGATGCCCTGGTGGGTCTTGAAGTGGTACTTGACCCAGAAGGCCTCGCCCTTGGCGTTCACCCACTGGAAGGTGTGCGAGCCGAAGCCGTCCATGTGGCGGTAGCTCTTCGGAATGCCGCGGTCACCGAACAGCCAGGTGAACTGGTGCGTCGCTTCGGGCGAGTGCGAGAAGAAGTCCCAGGCGTTGTTGGGCTCCTGCACGTGGCTGTAGGGGTCGCGCTTCTGCGAGTGGATGAAGTCGGGAAACTTGAGCGGGTCGCGGATGAAAAAGACCGGCGTGTTGTTGCCGACGAGGTCGTAGTTGCCGTCTTCGGTATAGAACTTGAGCGCGAAGCCGCGCGGGTCGCGCACGGTGTCGGCCGAGCCGAGTTCGAGCGCCACGGTCGAGAAGCGTGCGAGCACCTCGGTCTTCCTGCCGACCTGGCTCAAAAACCTGGCCTTGGTCCATTTGGACACGTCGGCCGTCACCTCGAAGGTGCCGAAGGCGCCCGAGCCGCGCGCATGCACCACGCGCTCCGGAATGCGCTCGCGGTCGAAGCGCGCAAGCTTCTCGATCAGGTGGTGGTCCTGCATCAGCACGGGGCCGCCGGGGCCGGCCGTCTGCGATTGCTGGTTGTTCTCGACGGGCGCGCCGTTTTCGGTGGTGAGCTTGCGGGAGTCGGTCATGGGTGGGCTTTCCTCTGGAGTTGTAGGGGCCCATGCATTTTGTCAATGAATGCGGCCTTGCCGCATCACATTGAGCTATCGCCTCGATAGGCGGCCCGCCGAAGGCCGCCCGAGGTTTCAGACGATCAGCGCGATCGTGGCTTCGAGGTGCTCCGACGGCGCCCGGCGGAAGCCCGAGCGCGTGAAGCGCTGCAGCTGCCCGACCACGAAGGCCGTGAGCGCGGCGGCGCGCACCTGCGCATCCACGCTCGGGGTGGCCGAGCCGTCCGCGGCGGCCGCCCCGCGCAGCACCTGTCGCAGCGTGGCCTCGATCTTGTCGAAGAACTGGTTCATGCGCTGCTGGAGGCGCTCGTTCTCGAACACCAGCGCATCGCCCACCATGACGCGCGTCATGCCCGGGTTGCGCTCGGCAAACTGCACGAGCAGCGTGAGAATTTTTGCGGCCTGCTGGGCCCCCGTTGCGCCTTCGCGCTCGAGGATCTGGTTCACCAGCGTGAAGACGCTCTGCTCGATGAAGTCGATCAGGCCCTCGAACATCTGCGCCTTGCTCGCAAAGTGGCGGTAGAGCGCGGCCTCGCTGACGTCGAGCCGCGCAGCCAGTGCCGCGGTGGTCACGCGCTCGGCGCCGGGCTGCTCGAGCATGGCGGCCAGCGCCTGCAGGATCTGCACGCGCCGCTCCCCGGGCTTGGGGCGTTTTCGGACCGGCGCGACGGGCGTCAGCGTTTCGGTCTGGGTTTCTATGCCGGGATAGCTTGTCTCTTCGTTCTGCATGGAAGCGCGTGCAAAGATGTAATCAATTGATTCTCGCACAGGGCCGCGCAGTGAGCGCGCGCAAACCGGCCCCGGGAAAGCTCGTACAGAATCGGCCCATTCAACCAAGCAAGAGTTCTCATGGCCCCAAAAAGCGTTCTGGTGACAGGTGGTGCAGGTTTCATTGGCAGCCACACCTGCGTCGCGCTGGCCGCCGCCGGATACACGCCGGTCATTCTCGACAATCTGGGCAACAGCGATATCCGGGTATTGGAGCGGTTGCGGCAGATCACCGGCAGCGCGCCGCGGCTGATCGAGGGCGACGTGCGCGACCGGGCGCTGCTCGACCGCGTGCTGGGCGAAGAGAGCTTTGCGGCCGTGATCCACTTCGCGGGCCTGAAGGCCGTGGGCGACTCGGTGGCCGACCCGCTCACCTACTACGACAACAACGTGCACGGCAGCCTCGTGCTCGCCTCGGCCATGCAGCAGGCGGGCGTGCGGACGCTGATCTTTTCGTCGTCCGCCACGGTGTACGGCGAACCCGACCACTCGCCCATTCCGGAAGACGCGCCCTGCAGGCCGGCCAATCCCTACGGGCGCTCCAAGCGCATGGTGGAAGAGGCGCTGGCCGACCTGCACCGTGCACAGCCGGGCTGGCGCATTGCACTGCTGCGCTACTTCAACCCGGTCGGCGCGCATGAAAGCGGCCTCATCGGCGAGCATCCGCAGGGCAAGCCGAACAACCTGATGCCTTTCGTCTGCCAGGTGGCCGTGGGACAGCGCGACAAGCTGCTGATCCACGGCAACGACTACCCCACGCCCGACGGCACGGGCGTGCGCGACTACGTGCATGTGATGGACCTCGCCGAAGGGCATGTGGCGGCGCTTCGGCATGCGCAAGGCCATGAGGGACTGGTCACGCTGAATCTCGGCACCGGCCGCGGCGCCTCCGTGCTGGAGGTGGTGCAGGCCTTCGAGCGCGCGAGCGGACGGCCGCTGCCTTATGAGATCGGTCCCCGCCGGCCCGGCGACGTACCCGCGTACTGGGGCGACCCCTCGCTGGCGGAAGCCACGCTGGGCTGGCGCGCGCGCCGCGGGCTCGACCAGATGTGCGCCGACAGCTGGCGCTGGCAGCAGGGCAATCCGAACGGCTACGAAAGGTCACTGACCGCTTGCTGACCGGGACGGCCGGCCTCCTCGGAAACAAGCCCCGCAAGGGTTCCCGGGCATGTAACGAATGCTCACCGCGGAACCCGGCCGCAACAAATGTTAAGTGGGTTGTTACCCAAGCGATCCATCGCGTCGCTATTCTGAATTGATGGGGGGCTCTGCATGCCGGCAAGCCCCGAGGGTTGTGCCATCTCTTTGCAGAGTAGGGGGAAAGATTTGCCTATCGATCAAGCGCGATACGCCCAATGGGCCGCGGCGTGCCGGTTCTCTGCCTTCACCGACACCGCCTACAGCGCGTGGACACGCGACGAAGCGTCCCGCCACAAGGCAGAACAGCCGGCGCTTCGCTCTGAGCTGGAGAATCTTCCGTACCGCGAGGGCTTGACCTTCGCCATTGCCGACAGCGGCAGCGACGAGGCATTGCACAGCACGCTGGCTTCGCTCTCGGCACAGCTGTGCCACCGCTTCGACGTGGTGGTGGCCTGCGACCCTTCGCGCGCCGAAGTGGTCGGCCATGCGCTCCTGTTCGTTCGCGATTCGATCAATGTGCGGCTGGTGCCCGCGAGTGCGCCGGCCAGCCGGCTCGAACTGCAGCAGCTCGCGCTCGAGCACACGGCCGAGCCGTGGTTCGGCGTGATCCTCGCGGGCGACCGCCTTGCCGCGCAGGCCGTTTCGTCGATCCAGCTCACCCTCGCCAAATGGCCCGATGCGGCCGTCGTCTATGCGGACGAGGACTGGATCGCAGAGGGCCAACTGCGATGCAAGCCGCGCTTCAAGTCGGCATGGGATCCGGAGGCGCAGCTCGGCTTCGACCTGCTGGACGGCCTGTGCGTGATGAGGCGCGCCAACGTCCTGGCGGCCGGAGGCTTTCGCGCCGAATTCGAGCCGGCCGCCGGCTACGACCTGCACTGCAGGGTGGCCATGCCGCTGCCCTGCAGCCAGGTGCGCCATGTTCCCTCGGTGCTGTACCACCGGCAGGTCCCGCTGGTCATCGATGCGGGCGACACGCGGCAGGCCGTCGAGGCCTATGCGGCGGCGGCCCGGCGGGTGGCGGCCGAGGCGGCGTTCCGGCAGGCGGGCTTGGCGGCCGAGGTGCTGCCCTCGCCGATCGCCGAGTTCGTCAACCATGTCCGCCGCCCGCTGCCCAGCCCCGCGCCACGGGTCAGCGTGCTCGTGCCGACGCGCGACCGCGCCAACCTGGTGAGGACCTGCCTGGACGGCCTGCTGCGCAAGACCGACTATCCGGACTTCGAAGTCCTCATCCTCGACAACGACAGCGTCGAGCCGGCCACGCTGTCCCTCTTCGCCGAACTGGCCGCGGACCCTCGCGTCAGCGTGCTGCGGGTGCCGGGGCCCTTCAATTTTTCGGCCATCAACAACGCCGGCGTGCAGGCCTCGACCGGCGAGGTGCTGCTCTTCCTGAACAACGACATCGAGATCCTCGATGGCGGATGGCTCAGGGAGATGGTCGGCGAAGCCATGCGGCCGGACATCGGCTGCGTGGGCGCCAAGCTGCTGTACGGCGACGGCACGGTCCAGCATGCCGGCGTCATGCTGCAAAGCGGCCCGCTGGCGATGCATGTGTGCCGCACCGACGGCGCCACCGACAGCGGCCTGGACGGGCGGCTGGCGGGCACGCGCGACTACCTGGCGGTCACGGGCGCCTGCCTGGCGGTTCGGCGCCAGGTGTTCGAGCAGGTGGGCGGCTTCGACGGCGAGCACCTGCCGGTGGCCTACAACGACATCGACCTGTGCCTGAAGGTGAACGATGCGGGCTACCGCAACGTCTGCACGCCGTTCGCCTCGCTGCTGCACCTGGAGAGCGCCTCGCGCGGGCACGACCATGTTTCCGAAGAGAAGCAGCAGCGGGCAGCGCGCGAGCAGGCGCACGCCAGCACCAAGTGGATCGATCGCTTCGAGCACGACCCCTATCACAACCCGAATGTCCAGTGGGACTGGCTCACCGGCGCGCACCTGGCCCCCAGCGCCGGCCAGCAATGGCAGCTCGCGCGCTGAGGCGGGCGCGGCGGTTTCATCGACTTTCTAGCGGAGGCCCGGACCCGTCCGGGCAGGAATACAAATGAAAGAACCCACCCTCATTCTTCCGACGGTCGACCGGTCGCTCGACGTGCTGACGCACCCGGTGCTGGACCCGCTGTTCTGGACGCCGCACCTGCTCGGCAAGGCCAGCGCGTGGTGGACCCACACGCCGTTCGCGTTCTGGATCGTGGCCGCCTGCAAGCCGGGCCTGCTGGTGGAACTGGGCACGCACAACGGCGTGTCGTACGCGGCGTTCTGCGAGGCCGTGGCGCGGCTCAAGTCGGCCACGCGCTGCTATGCCGTGGACACCTGGGCCGGAGACGAGCATGCCGGGCACTTCGACGCGCAGGTCTACCACGAGCTGCGCGACTTCCACGACAAGCACTTCAGCGCCTTCTCCGAACTCCTCAAGTCCACCTTCGACGACGCGCTGCCGTACTTTGCCGACGGCTCCGTCGACCTGCTGCACATCGACGGCTTCCACACCTACGAGGCGGTCAAGCACGACTTCGAGACCTGGCTTCCCAAGCTGTCTGACAAGGCCGTGGTGCTGTTCCACGACACCAATGTGCGCAGCGGCAATTTCGGCGTCTTCCGGTTCTTTGCCGAGCAGGCACGGCACTATCCCTCGTTCGAGTTCCTGCACGGCCACGGGCTCGGCGTGCTGGCCGTGGGCGACCGCGCGCCGGCCGCCGCCATGGCGTTGTGCAACCTCGAACCCGAGCGCGCCGATGCCGCCAGGGCGCGCTTCGCTCACCTGGGAACGCGCTGGTTCGTGACCACGCGCGAACAGCTCGGCTCGGCCGAACTGCATCAGCGCATCCACGAGGCCAATGCCCTGCGCGCGCCGGTGGAAGCCGAGCTGGCCCAGGTGGCGGCCGCCCGCGCGGCCGAGGCCGAGGCCCGCGCCCGCGCCGAAGGCCAGCTGGACGCCCTGTCCCACGAGGTGGCCGAGAAGGCCGCCCAGCTGGAAGACCTGAACAGGCAGGCCGGCGATGCGCAGGCGAAGGCCGCCCAGGCCGAAGCCGCCGCGCGCGCAACCGGCTTCGCCCACGAGCAGGCGAACCGGCGCGTGGCCGAGCTGCGGAATGTCGTGGCGCAGTTGGCCACCGACCTGAACAAGACCCGCGACGACCTGAACGAGACCAGCGAAGCCAAGAGCCTGCAGCAGCGCACCGCGCTGGCCTGGAAGAACCTTGCCGACCGGAAGGAAGACCGGGTCGAATCGTTGATGGAGCGCTTCACGCGCCTGCGGGTCGATCCGTCCCTGAGCGTGAAGGCCAAGCTGCGCAGGCGCTTGCGGCTGCTTGCCCGGCGCCTTGCCGGCAAGCCGGTGGACCTGGGGGCGGTGGAGATCGTCCGGTTCTCGCCCTACTTCGACCGCGAGTGGTACCTGAAGACCTACCCCGACGTCGCATCGGCCGGCACGGACCCCGCGGAGCACTACGTCACCCACGGCGCGGCCGAAGGGCGCCAACCCGGCCCATGGTTCTCGGGCACCGAATACGCGGCGCGCTACGGGGACGCGGCGGGCTTCAATCCGCTGATTCACTACACGCTGGTGGGTGCGCGAGAAGGCCGGCGCGCCGGCCTGCTCGGCAGCGACGACACCGAGCCGCCCCCCATTCCTGCGTTGCCCAGCCGGGTGTTCTCGATCTTCTACGTTTCGGGCGAGGCGGACACGCCCGGCCACCTGTACCGTGTCGCGCGCTACATCGAGGCGGCGCGGATGAACGGCGTGCCGGCGGAATGGGTGCGGCAGGAAGAGCTGGAGGCGCGGCTCGAGCTGACGTCGCGGCACGACGTGATGATTCTCTGGCGCACCCAGTGGAGCCCGGTGCTCGAAAAAGCCATCGGGCTGATGCATGCGCAAGGCAAGAAGGTGGTGTTCGACATCGACGACCTGATGATCGAACCCGACCTGGCCGACACCAAGGTGATCGACGGCATCCGCTCCAACGCCCATCCGGAGGCCGCGGTGCGCGAGCTCTTCGCCAGTGTGCGCCGCGCCATGCTCGCAGCCGATGTCTGCATTGCCAGCACCCAGGAGCTGGCCTATCACATGCGCTGGGCGGGCAAGTCCACCCATGTGCTGTTCAACGGCTTCGACGACCAGACCTTCGAGCTCTCCAGGCGCAGCGCCCGGCAGTGGCGCAGCGCGCGGACCGACAACCTGGTGCGCATCGGCTATGCCGGCGGCTCGCGAACGCACCAGCGCGACCTGGGCCTGGCCATCGAGGCGATCGCGCGCGTACTGCGCGAGAACGAGCTGTGCCGGCTGGTGCTCTTCCAGACCGAATCGGGCATGCGCCTGGTCGACGTGGAGGAATACCCGGTGATGGCCGGCCTGGCGCACCGCATCGAATGGCGGCCCTTCCAGACCCTGGAGACGCTGCCGCGCGAAATTGCGCGCTTCGACATCAACATCGCGCCGCTGGAATTCGGCAACCCCTTCTGCGAGGCCAAGAGCGAACTGAAGTTCTTCGAGGCCGCGCTGGTCGACGTGCCGACCATCGCATCGCCGACCGGCCCGTTCACGCGGGCCATCGAGCATGGCGTGTCGGGCTTCCTGGCCGCGAGCGCCGATGACTGGTACCACCATCTGTCGACCCTGGCGTCGGATCCGGCGCTGAGGGCCAGCGTCGGCTCGGCCGCGTTCCTGCGCGCGATGGCCTCGTACGGGCCGCTGCAGCGGGCCACGCAGTTCGGCCGCGTGCTCGACCAGCTGCAAGGCGATGCGCTGGCCGCGCGGGCCTTTGCGCTCGATGCGCGCGTGCGCGCGGCGCCGATTCCGCGGCCCCAGCTGATGCCGCTGGAAGTGCTGTTCGAGCACCGGGCCGACGAGGCCGAGCTTGCGGACGTCACGGTCGCCATTCCGCTCTACAACTACGAGCAGTTCATCGTCGAGGCGCTGGAATCCGTGCGCGCCCAGACGCTGGCGGTGCTGGACCTGGTGGTGGTGGACGACTGTTCGACCGACGGCTCGCTGGACGCCGTGCTGGCATGGGCCCGGCAGCACGCCAGGCGCTTCAACCGCGTGGTGGTCGCGCGGCATGAGGCCAACAGCGGCCTGGGCCTCACGCGCAATGCGGGCTTCCACCTCGCGGACAGTCCCTACGTGCTGCCGCTGGATGCCGACAACCGGCTGCGCCCGAAATGCTGCGAAGAGCTGCGCCGCGCCATCCGCGCCGAGCGCGTGGCCTTCGCCTACCCGACCATCCAGCACTTCGGCGCCTCCAGCGCGCTGCTCGGCGATGCCTCCTACGAGCCGCAGCGCTTCGTGGCCGGCAACTACATCGACGCGATGGCGCTGGTCTCGAAGGAGGCGTGGGCGATCGTCGGCGGCTACAACCACGTTCGCCACGGCTGGGAGGACTTCGACTTCTGGTGCCGGCTCGCGGAGCAGGGCCAGCGCGGCGTGCGGGAGCCGCAAACGCTCGCGGACTACCGCGTGCATGCGAGCTCGATGCTCAGGGCCGAGACCACGGTCCCGCAGAATTACCAGCGGCTGATCGAGAACTTCAAGGCTCAGCATCCCTGGGTGTCGCTCATTGACGAGCGGCTCGCGCGCAAGCCGCCGGCGCTGCAGGTGGCGCTGAGCGACGGCGGCGCGAAGTCGCGGCTCCAGGCACTGCTGCCGATTCTTCGCTGCCCGAAGACCGGGCTCAAGCTGACGGCCGACGCGGCAAGCGGCGCACTGGCGACCGTGGACGGCTGGCGGCGCTGGCCCGTCGTCCAGGGCCGGCCGGTTCTTTGCGAGGACATCGGCGAGCCCGAGGTCAAGCCCGCCGACCACGTCAGCAACCCGCTGCCGCCCGAGGCCCTGAAGCTCGCCAAGAGCACCAAGGGCTGGGTGCTGAATCTCAGCGGCGGAGGCTCGCAGGAAAAGATCGAGAACGTGGTCGAGGTCGAATACTGCCTGTTCAGGCACACCGACGTGGTCGCCGATGCCCACGTGCTGCCGTTCGACGACGCGGTCTTCGACGCCGTGATCGTCATGAACGCCTTCGAGCACTACCGCGAACCGCAGAAGGTGGCGGCGGAACTGCTTCGGGTGCTCAAGCCCGGTGGCCGCATCCTGGTGCGCACCGCCTTCATGCAGCCGCTGCACGAGCGGCCCTGGCATTTCTTCAACTGCACCCGCTACGGGCTGGAGCAGTGGTTCCGAGAGTTCGAGGCCGAGCGCGTGCGGGTGTCGGAGAATTTCGCGCCGAACCACTCCGTCAGCTGGCTGGCGTCGGAGTGCGAGCAGGCGCTGCGCGCCAACGTGTCCGACGAAGCCGCGGAGCGCTTCCGGGAGGCCCCCGCGGGCGAGCTGGTGGACCTGTGGCGCGATCCGTCGCTGCGCGATACGCCGCTGTGGACCGACTTCGAGAAGCTGCCCCAGTCGGTGCAGGAAGTTGGCGCCGCGGGCTTCGAGTATCTCGGCCGGAAACCCGCGGTGGCCAGGGCGGGCGCGAACGGCTGCTGAGGCTGCGGCCTCAGCGCGCGCGGATCATCGTGCCGTAGGCCTGGTCGGTCAGGATCTCGAGCAGCATCGCGTGCGGCACGCGGCCGTCGATGATGTGCACCGCGTTCACGCCGCTCTTGGCCGCATCGAGCGCGCCCTCGATCTTGGGCAGCATGCCGCCCGAGATGGTGCCGTCGGCAAACAGGTCGTCGATCTCGCGCGCGCTCAGGTTGGTGAGCAGATTGCCGTCCTTGTCGAGCACGCCGGGCGTGTTGGTCAGGAGCATGAGCTTCTCGGCCTTGAGCACGGTGGCGAGCTTGCCGGCCACCACGTCGGCATTGATGTTGTAGCTCTCGTTCTCCTCGCCGAAGCCGATCGGGCTCACCACGGGAATGAAGGCGTCGTCCTGCAGCGCCTTGACCACGCTGGGGTCGATGGAGACGATGTCGCCCACCTGGCCCACGTCGTGGTGCAGGTTGGGGTCGGCGCGGTCCGCCATCTTGAGCTTCTGCGCGCGGATCATGCCGCCGTCGCGCCCGGTCAGGCCCACGGCCTTGCCGCCGGCCTGGTTGATCAGGCCCACGATGTCCTGCTGCACCTCGCCGGCCAGCACCCATTCGACCACCTCCATGGTCTCGGCATCGGTCACGCGCATGCCCTGGATGAAGCTGCCCTTCTTGCCCAGGCGGTTGAGCGCCGCCTCGATCTGCGGGCCGCCGCCATGCACCACCACCGGGTTCATGCCGACCAGCTTGAGCAGCACCACGTCTTCCGCGAAGTCGGCCTGCAGGGCCGGATCGGTCATGGCATTGCCGCCGTACTTGATGACGATGGTCTTGCCGTGGAACTTGCGGATGTACGGCAGCGCCTGGGCCAGGATCTCGGCCTTGTCGCGCGGGGGAATGTTGAGGACGGGATCGGTCATGGGCGGGCAGGCTCCAAAACGGTGGGGACGATGGAAAGAATGAATTCTTGCAGCAGGGAAGCCGTCACGGGCGCAGCCAGCGCGGCACCTTGAATCGCACGATCATCAGGTAGGCGCCCACGTAGGTCGTGACGAACAGCAGGCAGAACAGCATCAGCACGATGGTGTTGTTCCAGAACAGCACCGCCGGCACCACCGACAGCGCGGCAAACATCCAGAGGTAGGGCGAGGTCCGGTTGTTGCGGGCGAGCAGTTGGCGCGCCTCGTCGTCCGCGAAGGCCACGCGCACGATGCGCCGGAAGATCAGCTGGTGGAAGTGCAGCGCGTCGGCGGTGCCGGGCGACTGCCCGCGCGCGAGCTTGCGGTAGATGGAGAACAGCGTCTCCCACACCGGGTAGATCAGCAGCAGCATCGGAAACCACGGCGAGACGACGCGGTGCCGCTGCACCAGCGTCACGCAGGCCAGCGCAATCACCATGCCCCAGACGTAGGCGCCGCCGTCGCCGGCAAAGATCTTGCCGCGCGGATAGTTCCAGATCAGGAAGCCGATGGTGGCGCCGACCAGGCAGACCATCATGGCCGCGAGCTGGCGGTCGCCCACCTGCAGCGCCACGTGCGAAACGGCCAGGCACACCAGCACCGCCACCGTGCCGGCCAGCCCGTTGTAGCCGTCGATGATGTTGAAGGCATGCGGCAGCCCGCCGATGGCCAGGGCCGCGAACAGCACGGCGCCGTACGGCACCAGGGCCAGCCAGCCGTCGACCGCCTCGATGCCGGTGCGCGACAGGCCCAGGCCCAGCACCCAGCACGCGAGCAGCGCGGAGCCGATGGTGAGCGCCAGCCTGTAGCGCACCTTGACGTTCTGCGTCACGTCTTCGACGATGCCGCCGAGCACCGCCGGCGCAATGCACAGCAGCGTGAGCATCGAGGTCTTGAGCGGCCAGGAGACGTTGAACGGGTCGGTGCCGGTGATGCCGGAGGCCAGCCAGGCCGCGCCCATGCCCAGCAGGATGCCCGCTCCCCCGAGCCGCGGCACGTGGCCCTTGTGGAAGCGCTGGGGCATGTCGGCGCCGTAGAGCCGGGCGTGCCTGCGCGCGCGGCGCATGAACACCTGGACCCCGAAGGCCGAGACGAAGAAACTGATGACGATCAGAGCAATCATGTGTGGGTGTTGGGGAACCCTAGAATTCCCGAGCGAAATTAGACCATGCCAGCGCCCCCTTCCCCTTCTTCCCCCCCGATCACCATTTCGATCGTCAGCCACGGCCAGCTCGCGCTGGTGCGCCCGCTGCTCGAGCAGCTGGACCGTTTCTGCCGCAGCTCGACCGCCAAGGTGGTGCTCACGCTCAACATCCCCGAACCCGACGTGCTGGCCGGCCTGGAATGGGGTTTTGCGGTCGAGCGGATCGAAAACACGAGCCCCAAGGGCTTTGGCGCCAACCACAACCAGGCCTTCGGGCACTGCGATACGCCGTGGTTCCTGGTGCTCAACCCCGACATCCGCCTGGACGGCGACGTGCTGGCGCCGCTGGTCGCGCAGGCCGCGCCTGACGCCGGCCTGCTGACGCCGCGCATCCTGGAGCCCGGCCGCAGCGCGCCCGAGCAGCACCGCGCCGTCATCACGCCGCTCGAGATCCTCACGCGCCGCAAGCCGGGGTACGTGCGCCCGGCGGTGCCGGACTGGATTCCGGGCCTGTTCATGCTGTTCCGCAGCCAGGCCTACCGCCAGATCGGGGGCTTCGACGAGCGCTTCTTCATGTACGGCGAAGACTTCGACATCTGCGCCCGGACCCAGTTGGCGGGCTGGAAGCTGCAGGTGGGCGAAGACCTGCTCGCGCGCCACGAGGCCCAGCGCGCCAGCCGCAGCAGCAGGAAGCACCTCTACTGGCACGTGACCAGCCTGCTCAAGGTGTGGACCTCGGGCGCGTTCTGGCGCTACCTGCGGACCCGCTCCCGCGGGACCTGAAAAAAGCCGCTCCCGCGTTTGCGCAGACAATCCGGGGCCGGGAAGCCAGCAGAAACCGCAGGCGCCGTCCCCTCCCAACCACGACGATGACGACCACGAGCAGCCCGACAGCCCCGCAGGAACACGCCCACCTGCTCCATCCCAAGTACCGACCCGACATCGACGGCCTGCGCGCCGTCGCGGTGCTCTCCGTGCTCGGCTACCACGCGTTCCCGCAGTGGATCAAGGGCGGCTTCATCGGGGTCGACATCTTCTTCGTCATCTCGGGCTTCCTGATCACCACGATCATCCTGGGCAGCTTCGAGGGCGACGGGTTCAGCTACCGCGAGTTCTACGCGCGCCGCGTGAAGCGCATCTTTCCGGCGCTGGTGCTGGTGCTGGCCGCGACCTTCGCCTTCGGCTGGTGGGCGCTGCTGCCGCACGAGTGGGAGCAGCTCGGCAAGCACGTGGCCGCGGGCGCCGGCTTCGTCTCGAACTTCGCCTTCTGGAGCGAGGCCGGCTACTTCGACAACGCGGCCGAGACCAAGCCGCTGCTGCACCTGTGGTCGCTGGCCATCGAGGAGCAGTTCTACATCTTCTGGCCCGTGCTGCTGGGCCTGGCGTGGAAGCGCAAGTGGCGCGTGCTCACGGTGGTGGGCGCGGTGGCGGCCCTGTCGTTCCTGCTCAACGTCGCGACCATCCACAGCCACCGGGAGGCCGCGTTCTATTCGCCGCTGTCGCGCTTCTGGGAGCTGATGATCGGCGGCATGCTGGCGTACATGCGGCTGCACCGTCCGCTGCCCAAGCCGGGCTGGGGCCGCCATGCGCAGTCGATTGCCGGTCTGGTGCTGATCGGCCTGGGCCTTGCATTCATCCGCGGCGGCAAGGCGTTTCCGGGGTTCTGGGCCATCCTGCCCACGCTGGGCGCCTTCTATTGCATTGCGGCCGGCCCGACCGGCGTGCTCAACCGCTACGTGCTCGCCTCCAGGCCGATGGTGTGGGTCGGCCTCATCAGCTATCCGCTGTACCTCTGGCACTGGCCGCTGCTGGTGTATGCGCGCATCGTCGAGGGCGAACTGCCCTCCAACGGCCTGCGCGCGCTGATGCTGCTGGCGGCCGTCGTGCTGGCCTGGCTGACCTACCGCTTTGTCGAGCGCGGCATGCGCCGCAGCGAGAGCAGCACCGTGATCTCGGTGCTGGTGGCGCTGATGGTGGGCTTCGTGGTGCTGGGCACGCTGGCGGCCACGCGCTACTACGTCGGGCGGCACAGCGACCCCTACTTCAACAAGACGGCCGCGGCCGCCAAGGACTGGGGCTACCCGGACGGGCTCAGCCCGATCAAGGTCGATGGCGAGGTGCTCCAGCAGATCGGCCACGGCAAGCGCCGCGTGCTGCTTTTCGGCGACAGCCACATCGAGCAATACGGCCCGCGCGCCGTGGAGCTGAACAAGATCGCGCCCGACACCCTCGATTCGCTCTCCTTCGCCACCTGGGGCGCCTGCCCGCCCATTCCCAACGTGGTCGACGAAAAGAACAACCTCTGCGGCGAGCGCCGCGACGGCGCCATGCGCCTGGCCATCAGCGACAAGTTCGACGCAGTGGTGTTCGGCGGCTGCTGGAACTGCTACTTCTCGGAAACCGGCAAGCCCGATGCGGCAACCGCCGAAATGGACCGCTACTACTACTCCGACGGCAAGACCAAGCACCGCTTCTTGGGGGGCGGCGGCGTGGACCTTGCGCTCAACATGCTCGAGGCGGTGATGACCAACCTTGCCAAGCACAAGCAGGTTTATCTGGTGCTGGACAATCCTGTGGGGGAAGGCTTTGGGCCCGAAGAATTCATCAAGGGAGGCCGGCTCGGAGACATGAAAGTGGCGCGCATGTCGCCTACTGCTCCCTGGCCGGCGGCACAGAAGCAATTGCACGAACGCATGCGCCAGATTGCCCAGCGAAGCGGTGCCATCGTGATCGACCCGATCCCGACGCTCTGCAAGAACGGCGAATGCACCCGCGCGGATGCCGATGCCACACCGATCTACAAGGACTCCGGCCATTTGCGTGCCGAGTACGTGCGCAAATTCGCCACCTACATCGATAAGGCGATGAGTACGCAGAGGCCTCCCGCCGAAGCCCCACGATAGTCGACAAGGCCCCCTCAGGGCGTGGGATCAGCCTCCGTAGATGCGCCGCAAGCGACGAATGCCGGGCAGCCGCGTCATCGCGCCCACGAAGCGCACCATCCCCGGCGTGCTGCGTTGCAGCGCCTGAAGCGTGATCCACAGGCGCAGCTTTGCCTTGCGGCCCACATGGGGATTGGCAAAGACGATGGCCGCATATTCGGCGAGTACCGCACTCATTTCACCGCGGTATTCGGAATCTGTCTTGATTGCCTCAATGGCCTCGTTCACGAAGAACGGATGGAACCGCGGCATCAGCGAGTCGCGCAGGTAGTAGCGGCCGCGTTGATGCTCATCGGGAAACATCTGCAGCAGCTTCTTGAAGTACTTGAAGCGGCTACGGACCATCCGGATGCCGAAGGACGTGCTGGCCGTATGAATGCACCAGACGGTGACGGCCTTGTCCACGAATTGATTGCTGTAGCCCTTGCGAAAAATACGCAGGAAAAGGTCATCGTCCTCATAGCCCATGAACTGAGGGTCGAAGCCGCCCACGGCTTCGAAGGCCTTGCGGCTCACCAAGCTGGCTGAAGGCAGAACGAACATGTCGTAGCGCAACAGGTCGAAGATGCTGCGCTTCGGGTGTTTTGCGTGATCCTTGACAACATCCGTGCGAATCACATTGCCATCGGCATCCGCCTCGAACAAGTCGGCGTAGACATAGCCGAAGAGCTGATCGTCGGGCGGAATGGCGTTGACCAGCGTCTCGATGTGGTTGGGCAGGTAGAAGTCATCCTGATCCAGGAAGCAGAGGTACTCGGACGTGGACGCGGCGACGCCGGCATTGCGCGCCGAACCCTGCCCTCCGTTCTCCTTGTCCAGGATGCGGAACGGATAGCGTTTCGCAAGCGCGTCGAGCGCCGCGCGCTCCTCGGGCCGGGAGCCATCGTTGACGACGATCACCTCGTTCGCGGGCACCGACTGCTCGAACACGCTGCGGACAGAACGCTCGATGAAGTCCGCCCCGTTGTAGAACGGAATGATCACCACCACACTGGGCGGAGCGCCCGGAGTGCCGGCGATGGAAACAGGAGGTGAATTCGTGGTGGTCATTGTTTTTGTGGGAGTGACGCGATTCGCTTGGGCGCAAGCCTACACAGATTCGAAGAGGTCGCGCACCACGCCCCGGAAGCCACGGCCAAACTTGTCGTAGCGGCCGGTCATGGCTTCGCGAAAAATGGGCAGGCATCGGGCGAGCCGTGATGCCGGCAAGGCTGCGCGGAAGCGCTGGTGCTCGATCTTGCTGCGCACCCTGTCGAGAATCTCCGGCGAAACCCGGCCTCCGATCTTCTGCAGCCGCGCAAGGAGCAGTTCGGCCTTGATGGCCCGCTCCACATGCGTGTTGCCCCTGGAAGCCAGTGCCTTGCGCACCTTGGCTTCGAAAGTGTCGCGCCGGGCCCCGATCTGGTTCGATTCGTGCTGGCGATAGTCGATGAGCGGCTGCTCCAGCAGGTCGACCCGGCCAATGGCCGACGCGATGATGCCCAGCCACTCGTCGTGCACCCATTCGACGGGCAGAGGCAGGGCATGCTCGAGCAGCGAACGGCGAAACACCGTGGTCGCGCCGGTCACGAGGTTGCGCCGCAGGAACACATCGAAAGCGTTGCCGCCGTGGACGCGCTCGATCTCCGAGGGGGTGACTTCGAGCGCATGGAACAGCGTATCGCCGATGTCGCGCCGCTCGGCATCGACGAGGCGCGCATCGGTGTGCAGAAGCAGAAGATTCGGATCGCTCTCGAAAAGCGGCGCCATCTGCGCGAGGCGCTCGGGGAGCCAGATGTCGTCCTGGTCGCTGAGCGCAATCAGTTCGCTGGTGCAGGCCCCGATGGCCTGCTCGAAGTTCTTGACCACGCGCAGCGCGGGCCGGTTCTCGAAGATGCGCAGGGCCACGGGGTGCCCCGGCTGTTCGGCCGCGCACTCGGCCACCGCAGCCCGCACCACCTCCACCGAGCCGTCGGTCGACGCATCGTCGGACAGCACGATCTCCGCCGGCGGCAGGGTCTGCAGGCAGATGCTGCGCACCTGCTCGCGCAGGAAACGCGCGCCGTTGTGGGTGCAAAGGGCGACGGAGATCTCGGGGGAAGGGGGGATGCTCATGGCTTGCTCGTCTTGCGAGCGGTTATCAATGTGGCGAGGCGATGGGATGCGGTTTCAACGGTTCCTGGAGCCTCCAGCGCGGGGGCCGGTAAAATTATCCCTTTCTTCACTCCCGAACAAGAAAATGCGCGCCCTCTCAATTGTGCTATTGGGGCGCGCAGAATCCCGGATCCGACCGGCATCGCAGCAGGCAACATCCAAGCCAGGTGCATGTTTGTGAGGCCTGGGCGGAACTGTCACTGCAATATCATCACCAATGCGCAGCGCACTGGGCCCGCGTCCAGGCCCGCGGTATTGGCCAGATCGGCAAGTCCAGCAGGGGACCCTTTCTCGGCGGATATCGCCATACCCATTGAAAGAGAAACATCGATTGACGAACATCGGCAACGAGGAACTGGTGCTCATTGAAGCCCAGTGTCGAGAACATCCGGGCGAAAACGGCTTCGCGCGCCTGGCAAACACCAACGGGCGCATATGAGCCAAGTCCATTCCAATTTGCACCGCAGCCCATGGTCTGACTGGTGGGAAGGTACCCGCCGCACGGATATCTGGTGGACGCTCGCATGGTTCGACGTGGTGCTGCGCTATCGCCGCTCGATGCTGGGTCCGCTCTGGCTCACGTTGAGCATGGGCGCCATGATCGGCGGCATGGGGCCTCTGTACAGTTCGCTGTTCGGAACGGAACTCTCCAAGTTCTTCCCTCACCTTGCGCTGGGCATCATTTTCTGGGGCTTCTTTTCGAGCGTGGTGACGGAGTCATGCAACGCCTTCGTAGGCTCCTCCAACTACCTCAAGCAAGGCTATTTTCCAATCAGCCTGTTCGTCTGGCGGAGCATTGCGCGAAACCTGATCCAGTTTGCGCATCAGATCGTGCTGTACGTCCCGGTTGCGCTTTGGGCGGGTATTTCCTTGTCCTGGTCTGCGTTGCTGGTCATTCCGGCAATGGCCATCGCCATTGTCAATGCCCACGCCCTTGGACTGCTGCTCGGGCTCATCTGCACCCGCTTCCGCGACGTCACCCAGATCGTGAGCAGCGTCATGCAGATGCTCATGTTCCTGACCCCTGTATTCTGGCTGCCCGAGAGTCTTCCGGACCGCGCCAAGTACATCCTGTGGAACCCGTTTGCCCAGATGCTCGACCTGCTGCGCACGCCGCTGATGGGGGGGGTTGCCGCTGCGCACAGTTGGCTCGGCATCCTGGGATGGTCTGCCCTGACTCTTATCGGCTCCGCAATCTTGTTCTCCAGATACCGCCGACGCGTTGTCTACTGGCTCTGATACATGGCTTCCATTTCCCTCAAAAACGTTGCCGTCAACTTTCCGATCTATGGCGCTGGTGCAGCGTCATTGAAGAAAACACTTGCGGCTTCCGTCACCGGCGGCAGGTTTGGCAAGGAGACCGGCGTCACCGTCGTTCAGGCGCTGAGCGACATCAACCTCGAGCTGAAGAGCGGAGACCGCCTGGGGCTGATCGGGCACAACGGGGCGGGCAAATCGACCCTGCTGCGTACGCTGGCCGGCGTTTACGAGCCCTCCGCCGGCGAATTCAAGCGCGAGGGAACGGTATCGAGCCTGATCGATCCGTCGCTCGGCATCGAGGCCGACGCGACCGGCATCGAGAACATCATGCTGCGCGGACTCGTCATGGGACTGAGCAAGAAGGAGATCGACGCACGGATCCCGGAGATTTGCGAATTCAGCGGCCTCGGGCAGTACGTGAACATGCCTGTGCGCACCTATTCCACCGGGATGATGATGCGGCTCGCCTTTTCGATCTCCACCAGCGTCGAGGCCGACATTCTCCTGATGGACGAATGGCTCTCGGTGGGCGATGCCGACTTCACCGAAAAGGCGGAAAAGCGCATGCGGGACGTGGTTTCCAAGTCGGGCATCCTGGTCCTGGCCTCGCATTCGCCGGCGTTGATCGCGAAGGAATGCAACATGGTGGTCAAGCTGAGCCATGGGCGGCTCGAGCCCGCCGAGCTTTCCGTGCTGGCCGACGCAACGGAACTGGACGACCGGCCTTAGACCTGTGCCGCGGGCGCCTTGGCCGGCAGGGCTCCGGCCCATGTGTCCAATCTCTCTCTTCCAAGGCAGAATTCAAGCGTCTGCAGCACGTATCGGCATTCGACGTGCAAAGTTGTGCGCTTTCCTTGAACAAAGAGAGAGGGTTTCATGAAGAAGCATGCTGTTGTTACGGGCATCACCGGGCAAGATGGCGCCTACCTGGCCGAGCTTCTGCTCGCCAAGGGCTATGTTGTCTATGGCGCCTACCGCCGCACCAGTTCGGTGAACTTCTGGCGCATCGAAGAGCTTGGAATCCAGCACAACCCCGATCTTCATCTGGTCGAATACGACCTTACCGACCTTGGCAGCTCGATCACGCTGATCCGCGACGCAGCGCCGGACGAGGTCTACAACCTCGCAGCCCAGAGCTTCGTCGGCGTCAGCTTCAATCAGCCCATCGCCACCGCGCAGATCACCGGCCTGGGTACGCTGCATCTGCTGGAAGCCATCCGGCTGGTCAACCCCAAGATCCGCTTCTATCAAGCCTCGACATCCGAGATGTTCGGCAAGGTCCAAGCCATCCCGCAGACCGAGGAAACGCCCTTCTATCCGCGCAGCCCCTATGGCGTTGCAAAGCTCTACGCCCACTGGATGACGATCAACTACCGCGAGAGCTACAACATCTTCGGTTGCAGCGGCATCCTCTTCAATCATGAAAGCCCCCTGAGAGGCCGGGAATTCGTCACCCGCAAGATCACCGACGGGGTTGCGAAGATCAAGCTCGGCAAACTGGACGTGCTGGAACTCGGCAATCTCGATGCCAAGCGCGACTGGGGCTTTGCGAAGGAATACGTCGAGGGCATGTGGCGCATGCTGCAGGCAGAAGAACCCGACACCTACGTGCTCGCAACGAATCGCACGGAGACCGTGCGCGAGTTCGTTGCCATGGCATTCATGAGCGCCGGCATGGCCATCGAATTCAGGGGCACCGGCGATTCGGAGTCCGCGGTCGACACGGCCACCGGTAAGACCGTGATGCGCATCAATCCGGCGTTCTATCGCCCGGCCGAAGTGGAACTCTTGATCGGCAATCCCGCCAAGGCCAAGGCCAAGCTTGGCTGGGAACCTGCGACCACTCTCGAGCAGCTGTGCCAGTTGATGGTCGAGGCTGACCTTCGGCGAAACGCCCAGGGCCAGTCGTTTTGAGGATATTGCTGACCGGCGCCGAAGGATTCACCGGCCAGGTATTTGCCAAGCGAGCTGTTGCGGCTGGCCACGCCGTCATTGCACTTCAGTCCGACCTGACGCATCGCGAGGCCCTGCACCAGGAAGTGTTGGCGCTTGCGCCCGACGCCGTGGTGCACCTGGCAGCCATCAGTTTTGTGGGGCACGCCAACGAGGCAGCGTTCTACGCAGTCAATGTGGTCGGGACCACCCATCTGCTGGACGCGCTGGTGCAACTGCCTGCCAGGCCTGCCCGTGTTCTCCTGGCCAGCAGCGCCAATGTTTACGGCAACACGGCCCAATCGCCCATCACCGAAAGCCAGCCGCCGGCGCCCATCAACCACTATGGCATGAGCAAGCTCGCCATGGAATTCATGGCGAGGACCTACAACGAGCAGTTGAACCTGGTGGTCGCGCGCCCCTTCAACTACACCGGGCCCGGACAGGACGCTCATTTTCTGATCCCCAAACTTGCCGCGCACTTTGCCTCGCGTGCGCCGTCGATCGAGTTGGGCAATCTGGATGTCGAGCGCGAGTTCAACGATGTGCAGATGGTCTGCGATGCCTACCTGCTGCTGCTCGCACATGGAGAGCCGGGCGAGACGTACAACATCTGCTCGGGACGGCCGTATGCGCTGCGCCGGATCATCGAGACATTTGCACGGATGACTTCGCATGATCTGCGCATCGAGATCAATCCAGCCTTTATCAGGGCGAATGAAGTGCGCCGCTTATGTGGTGACCCGCAGAAGCTCCAAGCGCTCTTCTCCGAGCAGGGCGTCGCGCTGCATGAACCTTCGCTGGAAGAGACGCTGAAACACGTGTTGCTTGCCAAGCAAGATTAGCCGAGCTGCAGCGCGCGGAGAATCGCTTCGGTCTGGTGCTGCCAGCCAAACTTCAAGAGCGCATCACGCCGAGCCTCCGCCGCCATTACCTCATAAGCCTCGCCGCGATCCAAAGCTCGCAGAATCGTCTCGGTCCATTCGTGTGCTTTGGCCAGGTACCCGTTCTCACCGTCGCGAATTGCTCGTCGGTAAGTGAAGCTCGGGGAAGCGATGCTCAAAGTGCCAACGCTGGCAGCCTCGAAATACTTCAACTCGGACTTGCAGTCGGTGAAGGCATTCGATTGCAACGGCATGAGATTGAACTCAACGGTCCCGAGCAGGCGTTGCAAATTCACATAGTCTTGAAAGGGTTGCCGACTGATGCGGTGAGAAAATTCGCGCATCACAGGACCATGGTCGATGTAGCCGACGACCATGACTTCCACATCTGGCCGCTCGGCCAGCACCTCGGCCAGCGCGGGCTCGACGATCGCATAGTCGAGGCGATGAGACGGCGAGCCGCTGAAGTAGCCAAGGCATACCTTGCCGTCGCCGACAAAGCGCGCGCGCTCCTTCTCGGCAAAGATCCTTTCTGCAAGCTCGAGTTGCTCCTTATTCATGAAATTCGGCACGACGAACACCGGAAGGCCCGAGTAGTTAGCAAGTTTCCGCGCGAGAAACTCGTTGGTCGTTATGGCGCCATCGCACATCTTCAATGTTTGCCCCATGCGGGCAATCATTGCAAACCAGTCGTCCCACAGACCCTTTCTCGTCACGTCGACGCCTAGGGTGGCAACTACGAGATGGGCGTAGTCGGTATCGAACACCAGATCATCTATGTCGAACAACACGCGTTTTCGGCGCGCACGAAACTTGGTGATCAGTCCGTTGACCTCATGGCAGTAGCGCGAACGACAGATAACCAGTATGTCCGCCGCGTCGGCGATTTCGTCGAAACGCTCTCGGTCAGACAAGAAGAAATAGCTCGCCGAGACGTTCCCTGTCTCGCACCCGTTCAGCACCTGAGCCATGTTGTAGGCGCGATAGCGAAACGTGCTGTTGTTCGGCTCCTCGTAGAAGTAAGCAACGCGCACCTCACGTCGATGCAGCATTGCCAGCCGCTCCGAAAGAGGCTGAAGCCAAGGGTCCGCGTACGGAACGAGGGGAGTCGCCAGTTCAAACATCAGCGTGCCGTCGTGAGCAACTCGAGGATAGGCTCGAACGATTGAGTCCAGTCCGCGCCCAGCCCGTTGGCCGCGAAATTGCGCGCGCGTGTTTCCTTGTCTTCCGCAAGCGCCACCCCAGCGCGAAGCGCATCGAGCGCGGCCTCTGTATTCAGTTCGGCGCAAATGATGTTGCGCGAATAGTTGGACAAATCCTGCTTGTTGGCGAACTTGTTGGTCACCACGACCGCGCCGCTGGCCGCCAAGTCGAGCGGCGGATAGCTGGGGTGCGGCGTGTACATCAAACAGAGCCCGAGATCGACCGTTCCTACAAGATCAGCATAGGCTTCCCAGTCGAGCCCTTCGCAGCGTTCGGGCACATAGCCATTGCCGAAGGCCACGTTCGGGATGTGCTTGCCGACCAGAAGAAGGTCCCAGCGCTCGATATCAAGAATCCCCTCGTTCACGGCCCTCTCGATGATGTCAAGCCCAACATAAAAAAGATTGCGCAGATTGTTTGGCCGCGCGTAGAAGAAGAACTTCTTCTTGCCGCCCGGCTCCCGCTGGCGCTCGTGAAACAGCGTCTTCGGAAACGCTGGTTCGAACCAACTCCCGTTGTGTTTCAGGTTGTCCAAGCCACTCGCGATCAGATGGTCATACAGGAGCCGCGTATTGACGACGAATCGGATGTCCTGGTTACTCAGGATTCGTTCGCAATGAACTCGATCATCCCCGAATGGATAGAACATCCGTTCGTCCTCCTGAAGGAGGTAGATGATCGAAGCAGGGGGCACACTGGTCAGCGTTGCGGCGGTCGTCCACCACGAGGTGGTGATAAATGTCTCGTCGGGGTGGATATCCAGGCCCGCGACCTCTGCGTTGTTCTGGGGCGTCGTGCAATCCCAGGCCGAGGGAGAAAATGCAAACTGAATCTCGTGTGTCAGTTGGATTCCGTACGCACTCAAGATTTGCGCAGCGTTGGAAGCTGATGGTATTTGGGTGCGTGTCACGATCCGCAAAGTGGCATTCATTCGATTTGCCAGCTGTGCAGCCAGCAACAACGCTGTCCCCACTCCACCAAACAAACTTTCCCTGCCAATGCTGTCGGTCACCAAGCTCACCCTTCGGATAGACGTCTTGGGAATAAGATAAGTCTCCAACGGCTGAGTGGTCTGAAAACGTTCGCGAACGACCTTGCTCGCAGCCGGCGGGTGATTGTCTGTGTTGACGGCAATATCCATCAGGTGACTTTGCACTACAGGATCGGCAGGGGCCACTTCGTCGAAGACCGCGGGATTGACAGGGGCCACTTCGTTGAAGATTGGGCGCCCCGCAATCGCGGCATCTATCTTGGTGCGAATGAGCCGCGCCACAGCAACCGTGCCGTGCTCATTCCAAAACGCCACAAGCCGCCTCCATCGCTCATTCATCGCTACTTCCTTGCTTTTTTAGATTTCAACCGAAAGAGACAGGGACTAGTGCCGACCAGCTCTTCTTCTCCATTCACGTGCCGGGCCGATCGAGGCCCCTCTTGGCAATATCTTCGATCCAACGCCCCCTCCTATCTCACGAGTCGAAGAAACTCTTCCGAAAAGCGGGAGATGGTGAATTTTTCTTCGTAGACTTTGCGCGCCTGAAGCCCGATGTCGCGCATCTTGGCCCGATCTCGGAAGGCCGCTAGCAATTGTTCTGCCAGTGAATTCACATCATCTGCTTCGAAGAGAAGACAAGACTTGTCGTGCTCCAGCACCTCCGCAATACCGACATGTGGATTGATGATCGACGGCTTGGCGAGCATTGCACCTTCAACGGCGACCAGTGAAAAAGCTTCGTCGCGCGAGCAGCAGACGACCGCATCCGCGCCGGCCAGTAGCCCGAGCAGTTCACCGTGGTCCACCAGGCCCAGATATTCGATCTCCGGGGCAGCCTCCATCCGCTTGTACACGTCCGACCAATAGGGGATGTTCTGTTCGGGGAGCCTGCCAGTTATCAAGAATCGGCAGGAAGCACGTACGTCTTCCGGCAACAGAAGGATCGCGTCGACGAACAGGTCTTGTCCTTTGCGACTTTCGAGCGTTCCCGCAAGCACAAAGGTACATCGGTCGGGCAGTGGCTTCTTTTGAATCTCGCCACTGCGATCCGGGATCCCGTTATAGACCACATCAGCTCGAAAACCGGCAGGCAGATAATCGCGAGCGTACTCGCTGACGCAAAGCAACCGCACGCGCGTACTGTCGAGCTCAGGTTCAGCCGCCAGTTCGACTTCGAGCGCCTGTCCTTCGTGCAACCACCAGATCACGTCCAGGTTGTCGATAGCTTCGAGCTGCCGAACGACGCCGCTCATTGCCATCGTATTGACAACGACTACATCAAAATTTCTTGCGAAACGCTCGAACAGAAAATGCCCGTCGCGAAGCGACTGATCCACGATCACTACCACGCCTGCCTGCTCCAACTCCTTTCGCATCGGTCCATCCGCTGGGGCCACCACGACAGGGAAACCGCCACCGCGCAGCACTGCAACCGCTGCGCACAGGAGCATGCGAGGCGCCCCGGTCAGCGAAAGTTCGTGCGAGACGAACAAGACGTCCGGGCCCGTGTACGTGGCAGATGCATCAACATGCGATGCAAAAATCTTGTAGTTAAACCGGAAATCGCGATAGAGCACCTTTTTCATCGAATCCGTGAAATTCGGATCTCTTGAAACGTAGGCGCCCCAACGCTTCAGCACGAAGATGTCGGCCTTGTATTTAGCGGACTTTGCGCCCCAGGAGTGATTCCCAATGTGATAGAGGACAGCGTACGGCGTGTAGACGCACCGGTACCCCGCCTCCAGAAGCTTGTAGCTCAGGTCCATGTCCGAATGGCCGTCGGGCGTGTTGACTGCATCGAAGCCACCGATACGCCAGAACAATTCGGTCTTGAGCGCGCAGCAGGCGCCCGAAAGGATGGAGACGTTGCGCACGTACTTGTGCATGGAGAGGAACGAATCGTTCGCTTCTCTGGGGACATTGTTGTACGCGGTACCACAAAGGCCTGGCGTCCCCGAAATCATCCCCGCGTACTGAATCGTCTCGTCCTCGTGCAGCAGCTTGGGTGAAACGCCTCCGACATCCGATATGCAGAGGTACTCGATCAGTTTCTCGATCCAGTCGGGCTGGGCGGGCAACACATCGTCGTTGTAGAAGACGATGATTTCGCCCCCGGCTGCTCGCGCCCCTTCATTGCACTTGTCGGAGAAGTTGTACTTCTTATCATATGGGAGGAAGACGATGTGCGGCGAGCTATGAAACTCGCCTTTCAGCTCTTCGGCAAGGGGGCCGTTGCAGACGACCACCACCTCGTAGTTCGGGTAGTCGGTCTTCTCCAGGATCGCATTCAGTGCGAGCTTGAGATTCTTGAAGGAATCCGAAGGAATGACGATCGAGACCTTGGCGGTCGTTGGCACGTCAATACGGGCATAGTTGGCGTGGGGCAGCGGTATCGCTTTCCCCTCGATGCCGCGTCGGGCAAGCGCATCGTCAAGCGCGGCGATGTTGGACTCACGTGCAAAGTCCTTTCCACCGCTTGCCGCCGAACCAGGGATGGAACGCCAAAGATAGAGCACCCGCTCCACGTGCACGATCCTTTTCGCCACCTCGGCCATCCGCAATGCGAGATCGTAATCCTGCGAAAAATCATACTGGCTGCGGAAGCCTCCCAGCGCATCGACCGCATCCTTCTTGTAGACCGTCAGATGTCCGGTCAGCATGGAGTTGAACAGTATCTCGGGCGACCAATCCGGCTTGAATATGAAGTGGGAAAGTTGACGCTCCGATGTGTCGTCGATCTTGCATTCGTCGGTGTAGATGAAATCGACACCCGGATTCTTGTTGATGGCATCCACGATCCAGAAGAACGCATCTCCCGGCAATTCGTCGTCGTGATCCAGCAATGCAATGAATCCGCCTTGGGCCATCTCGAGCGCTGCATTGGACGCTGCGGCGATGCCGCCGTTCTTCTCAAGCACCCGATAACGCACGCGAGGATCGCACGTTGCATACTGCTGCAGGATTTCTCGTTGGTCCGCCGTCGGTGAACAATCGTCCACAGCACACAGCTCCCAATTGTCATAGAACTGCTCCTGTAGCGACTCGATGGCACGACTCAGCCACTGCACCGGTGTTTTATAGACCGGCATAATTACGGAGATCAGGGGCTTTTGCTCGAAGTTCCTAATGGACTCGAAAATCTCGCGAGGGGCCAGTTGCGCCTGTTGGCTGGTGTATATCTGGCGAGCAACATCCTCGAATGGATCGCCGCCCGACGTAGTGTGGTCGTAAGGCACGGGCGAGGCCTTCGACACCAGTTCTTCAGCTTCAACAGCACGGATAGCGCTGCGTACGCCGCCCAGGCCCGATTCGCTCAGCACCTGAATGCCTCGGCGAGCCAGATTTGAGAACCCACCCGCACGTTGAGAGAGCACGGGCAACAGCTTGACCGCGCGCGCGATCCGCCCCTTCTGAAGGCCGGCCCATCGAAGAGGCTTCGTGACACGCCAACTCGTGGAGCCGAATATTTCCTCGACCTGCACCTGGCGCTGCCGCAACGCGCTTTCGAGTGCGCTTGTGTGCGCACGAAGTGTTTGAAGCGACTCGACGAGTTGCTGGGCCTCCCGCGCCCTCTCGCTCAACTTCGCCCTGATCTGGTGAATGTGGTTCTGCGCAACATTCGACCGGATATCTGCGTAGAGAGCCGCCCTCTGGGCGTCGCGCAGTTCTTCGGAGCGTGACGCCAGATCTGTTTGAAGGTCTCGCGTCGAAGCACGAAGTGCCGCGAGTTCATCCTCAGGCAGGGGCTTGACCCTTGACCAAGCGTTATCCGATTGATTGGATTGCCGCGAAGCAGTGCCGTGCAATGCCAACGGACCTGCATCAACAATTGTTTCCTTCCCCGCAATCACGCGCGTACCGAGTCGGTTGTCGGCAGCTGCCTTCTTGCGAATCACGCAGACCGAGTTCAGGAACTCTATCGCATGGATATGCCCGAGCAACTCCTCGTCGAATGCCACACCATACCTTCTGGTGAAGGATTCGAGCAGTGCGGTCCGCGTATCGGGAACGCCCCAGTGCTCGTGGTTGATGACGTCGGCAAGGCGCTTGAAGAATGCCATCGAGGACGCAGGATCGAACAATCCGCCCTCGAACTCGGCCCAATAGGAGCAATGCAGGTCCTCAACGACGAACATGCCTCCGTCCTCAAGACGCGGAAAATAGCGAGCAAAAGAACGGATGATGTCGCCGGATCGGTGCGAGCCGTCGTCAATGACGAGGTCGAACTTCGGCGAATGCGCGGCGATAGCCTCCTCCACTTCATTGGTGTTGGCATCTCCTACGACGACACCGATACGCGGATCACCGTAAATGAGCTGCCGGCACGCCTCGTTGATGTCACACCCGACAATTTTCGTAGCTCTAGGGAAAAATTCGGACCAGATCTCCAGAGATCCGCCGTTCTGGATGCCAATTTCCAGAACCCGCAGGGACTGGTCGACAAGTTCGAAAAACAGCCGCTCATAGATCGAAATGTAGATCGACCATTTGTCCGAAAGCTTGCCTTGGTGCCTGGAATAGAGTGTTGCGAGTGTGCTGCGTGCCATATAGTTGTTTTGTTGATGCGCCGCTCAGCCGAAGCGTCGCTCGAAAAAAGACGTATGGATGGGAATGGGCGTCGCAGAAACGAACTCCCTCGGATTGCTTGCAAGAATCAGGTGGACAAAGCCCGCAATGACTTTCATACGCTTCTAGTCGACCATGGCGAGCAAGTTCAGCGCCAGGACTTCGGCGCTGCCGACAAGCAGGCCCGCAGCAAGAGACGAGCGCCCAGCACTCAATCGGGCTACAGGCCGATAGCGCCGGCTGTTCGCAAATATGAATATCTTTTGAAGCAGCAGCTCGACTCGGGCAATACCTATCCGACCTATCCGAGCCTCAACTGAATACTTCTGCACTGGCAAAGTCGGCGCCAGCTTCGTCTTTGGCCGATAACTGGGGCGCCATGCCGATGGCTGGCCATTGGATATTCAAGGCGGCATCATTCCAGACAATGCTGCGCTCATGCGCCGGCGCATAGTAATCAGTGGTCTTGTACAAGAACTCCGCCGTCTCGCTCAGCACCAGAAACCCGTGCGCAAACCCCTCAGGCACCCACAACTGCCTATGGTTGTCCTCGCTGAGCTCCACCCCCACCCATTTGCCAAAGCTTGGCGACGACCTGCGGATGTCCACCGCCACATCGAACACCGCGCCGCGCACCACGCGCACCAGCTTGCCCTGCGGCTGCTGGATCTGGTAGTGCAGCCCGCGCAGCACGCCCTTGGCCGAGCGCGAATGGTTGTCCTGCACGAACTCGACGTGCCGGCCGACCGCCTCATCGAACGCCTTGCCGTTGAAGCTCTCATAGAAAAAGCCGCGCGCATCGCCGAAGACCTTCGGCTCGATGACCAGCACTTCAGGAATCGCGGTAGGTGTTGCCTTCACGAGCGCACCTCCTCCGCCAGCAAATGGTTCAGATATTTGCCGTAGCCGTTCTTTTGCAGCGGCACGGCAAGCTTTGCCAATTGCTCGCGATCGATGAATCCATTGCGCCACGCAATCTCTTCAGGACACGCAATCTTGAGCCCTTGCCGATGCTCCAGGGTCTGGATGAACTGCGCGGCCTCCAGCAGGCTCTCGTGCGTGCCGGTATCCAGCCAGGCATAGCCGCGCTGCATGATCTGCACGTTGAGCTGGTCCAGGTCGAGGTAGGCTTGGTTGACCGCCGTGATCTCCAGTTCGCCGCGCGCGCTGGGCTTCACGGCCTTGGCGATCTCGACCACCTGGTTGTCATAGAAGTACAGGCCCGTCACGGCATAGCTGCTCTTGGGCTTGACCGGCTTCTCCTCGATGCTGCTGGCCTTGCCCTTGGCATCGAAGGCCACCACGCCGTAGCGCTCGGGGTCATGCACGTGGTAGGCGAAGACGGTGGCGCCGGAGGGCTTCGAATCGGCATCGGCCAAGAGGTGCGCGAAGTCATGGCCGTAGAAGATGTTGTCGCCCAGCACCAGCGCGCTCGGCGAATTGCCTACGAATTTGTCGCCGATGATGAAGGCCTGCGCGAGGCCATCGGGGCTGGGCTGCACCGCGTACTGCAGGTTGATGCCCCACTGGCTGCCATCGCCCAGCAGCTGCTGGAAGCGCGGCGTGTCCTGCGGCGTGCTGATGATCAGGATGTCGCGCATGCCGCCGAGCATGAGCGTGCTGAGCGGGTAGTAGATCATCGGCTTGTCGTACACCGGCAGCAGCTGCTTGCTGAGCGCGAGCGTGGCGGGGTGCAGCCGGGTGCCGGAGCCGCCGGCCAGGATGATGCCTTTGCGTTGCGTGGTCTTCGTGGTCATTGTGTTGTGTTCTCCGCTTCTTGCTTGCTTGCTTCGCTTGTCAAAGGGTCTCGCGCAGCATGCGGGCCACGCCCTGCTGCCAGTGCGGCAGCACCAGGCCGAAGGTGGTCTGCAGCTTGCGCGTGTCCAGGCGCGAGTTGGCGGGGCGCGTCGCGGGCGTGGGGAAGGCGCTGGTGGGCACGGGGTCGACGGCTTCGGGTCCGGCCTTGAGTTCGACGCCGGCCGCCTTGGCCTGCTCGATCACGAAGCGCGCATAACCGTGCCAGGTGGTCTCGCCGCCGGCCACCGCGTGATACAGGCCGGCCTTGGCCGGGTCCTGCAGCGTGGCGCGGATGGCATGCGCCGTGACGTCGGCCAGCAGCTCGGCACCGGTGGGCGCGCCGAACTGGTCGTTGATGACGGTCAGGCGATCGCGCTCCTCGGCGATGCGCAGCATGGTCTTGGCAAAGTTGCCGCCGCGCGCGGCATAGACCCAGCTGGTGCGGAAGATCAGGTGCTTCGCGCAGTGCCTGGCCACCAGTTGTTCGCCTTCGAGCTTGGTGCGGCCGTACACGCTGAGGGGGCCGGTGGCGTCGTCTTCTTTCCAGGGCGTGCTGCCGCTGCCGTCGAAGACGTAGTCGGTGGAGTAGTGCACCATGAGCGCGCCGATCTGCTGCGCGGCCTCGGCCACCACGCCGGGCGAGGTGGCGTTGAGCTTGCGCGCGAACTCGGGCTCGCTCTCGGCCTTGTCGACGGCGGTGTGGGCCGCGGCATTGACGATAACGTCGGGGCGCACCTTGAGTACGGTGTCGGCCAGTTGCTCGGGGCGGCTGAAGTCGGCGTTGAAGTCTGTGCTGTCGAAGTCGAGCGCAACCAGCTCGCCCAGCGGCGCGAGGCTGCGTTGCAGCTCCCAGCCGACCTGGCCGCCCTTGCCCAGCAGCAGCAGCTTCATGCCGCAGCCTTGGCCGCGGGGGCGGCGTCGTATTGCTTCTCGACCCATTCGCGGTAAGCGCCGCTTTGCACGTTGCGCACCCATTCGCCATGGGCCAGGTACCACTCGACGGTCTTGCGGATGCCGCTGTCGAAGGTTTCGGCGGGCTTCCAGCCGAGTTCGCGCTCGAGCTTGCGCGCATCGATGGCGTAGCGCCGGTCGTGGCCGGGGCGGTCGGTGACGTAGCTGATCTGCTCTTTGTAGGGCTTGCCGTCGGCGCGCGGGCGCAGTTCGTCGAGCAGCGCGCAGACGGTGTTGACGATCTCGATGTTGGGCTTCTCGTTCCAGCCGCCGACGTTGTAGGTCTCGCCGAGCCGGCCGGCTTCGAGCACGCGGCGGATGGCGCTGCAGTGGTCCTTCACGTAGAGCCAGTCGCGCACCTGCATGCCGTCGCCATACACGGGCAGCGGCTTGCCGGCCAGGGCGTTGACGATCATCAGCGGGATGAGCTTCTCGGGGAAGTGGAAGGGCCCGTAGTTGTTGGAGCAGTTGGTGGTGACGACCGGCAGGCCGTAGGTGTGGTGCCAGGCGCGCACGAGGTGGTCGCTCGCGGCCTTGCTGGCCGAGTAGGGGCTGTTGGGCTCGTACTTGTTTTCTTCGGTGAAGGCGGGGTCGGTCTTGGAGAGCGAGCCGTAGACCTCGTCGGTCGACACGTGCAGGAAGCGGAAGGCGGCTTTCTGCTCGGCCGGCAGCGCGCTCCAGTGGCCGCGCACGGACTCGAGCAGGCGGAAGGTGCCCAGCACGTTGGTCTGCACGAAGTCCTCGGGGCCGTGAATGGAGCGATCGACGTGCGATTCCGCAGCAAAGTTCACGATGGCGCGCGGTTTGTGCTCGGCCAGGAGGCGGTCGACCAGCGCGCTGTCGCCGATGTCGCCCTGCACGAAGATGTGCCGCGGGTCGCCCTTGAGAGACGCGAGCGTCTCGAGGTTGCCGGCATAGGTCAGCTTGTCGAGGTTCACGACAGGCTCGTCGCTCTGCGCCAGCCAGTCGAGTACGAAGTTGGCGCCGATAAAGCCCGCGCCGCCGGTTACCAGGATCATGAGTCTCCCCGAAGTTTCGAATCAATGACAATTATCCCATTGGTCCGAATTGTCAAAATTCATGGTTGGCGGCTTTGCGGTCCCCGCCTACAATCGTTTCACTGCAGGAGAGCGAGTAGTACCTATTACTACTTCACCGAAGGCGCAAACTCCCATAAACGCTCAGGTTGGCCCACAGATTCCTTGAAGTTCTTTCAAAGAGTTGCGTGGCACGTACTGCATCAACTGACAAGCCGTCTGGAGAGCCATCACCTCGCGTGATGCACCGAAGGAGCAAACCCGTTGCAAGGTGCAACAGGTGAATCTCTCAGGTACCAAGGACAGGGGGAGCGGCAACTTGGACGGCGTTCGTCCGGTTGCTTGCTATTGAATCAGTAGCACACCAAGTCCGCCGTTCAAGTGCCAATCTTCAAAGGTACTTGAAATGCGTGTGATCGTTCTTGGCGCCGGCCTGCTCGGCGTGACTTCTGCTTACTACCTCCAGCAACTCGGCCACGAGGTGACCGTGATCGACCGGCAGGCCACGCCGGCCGCCGAAACCAGCTTTGCCAACGGCGGGCAGATCTCCGTCAGCCATGCCGAACCCTGGGCCAACCCGAGCGCGCCGCTCAAGGTGCTGCAATGGCTCGGCAAGGAAGACGCTCCGCTGCTCTTTCGCATCCGCGCCGACATGCGCCAATGGCTCTGGGGCCTGCAGTTCCTGCGCGAATGCACGCCGGCGCGCACCCGGCACAACATCGAGCAGATCGTGCGCCTGGGCACCTACAGCCGCGAGGTGCTGCAGCAGCTGCGTGCCGACGCCGGCCTCCAATACGACCAGCGCACGCAGGGCATCCTGCACTTCTATACGACGCAGAAGGAGTTCGACGGCGCCCTCCAGCCCGCCGAGCAGATGCGCGCATTGGGTTGCGAACGCCAGGTGATCTCGGCCGACGAAGCCGTGAAGATCGAGCCCGCCCTCGCCCACATCCGCCCGAAGCTGGCGGGTGCCACCTACACGGCGGAGGACGAGTCCGGCGACGCGAATCTTTTTGCACGCGAGCTGGCAAAGCGCGCGGCCGCAGCGGGCGTGAAGTTCCTCATGAGCCACACGGTGACCGCGCTGCGTGAGGCCGGCGGCCGCATCGATCATGTCGAAGCCACCGACAGCGAAGGCCGCTTCCAGCGCATCCGCGGCGACGCCTTCGTGCTCGCGATGGGTTCGCTGAGCCCGATCGTTGCCGCGCCGCTGGGCATTCGGCTGCCGATCTATCCGGCCAAGGGCTACTCGGTGACGCTGCCGGTGAAGGACGCCTCCAGGGCGCACCAGGTCTCGCTGACCGACGACGAGTTCAAGCTCGTGTTCTCGCGCTACACCTCGGCTTCCGGCGACCGCCTGCGCATTGCCGGCACGGCCGAGCTCAACGGCTACGACCGCGACCTGAACCGCGTGCGCTGCGAGGCGATCGTGCGGCGCGTCGAGGAGCTCTTTCCGGGTGCCGGCGACACCACGCAGGCCCAGTTCTGGACCGGCCTGCGCCCCGCGACGCCAAGCAACGTGCCGCTGATCGGCAAGACGAAACTGCCGAACCTGTTCCTCAACACCGGCCACGGCACGCTCGGCTGGACGCATGCCTGCGGCTCGGGCAAGTCGATTGCGCGCATCGTGAGCGGACTCGCGCCCGAGGTCGACTTTGCGTTCACCGGCATGCCTGCGCCGGCAGCGCGCGTGCTGCAGCCGGCCTGAATGCCGGCAGGCAGGGCGAGGGAGACTCAGTCCTTGCTGGTGAACACCGTCAGCACGCCGGTGTAGCCGTACAGGTGGTGGCGCGCGATCTCGCCTGCGGCGAAGAAGCCGACCAGCGGCACGTCGCCCAGCGCATGCCGCACGATCTGCAGCTCGGCGCCCGGCGCGCCGAAATGCGGCCCGCCGCGTCCCGAGCAGCTCACGTACACCGCGCCCGCGATGCGGCGCGCCGGATGCGGCGCCGCTTCGGCCTCCCCGGCCGCGACGGCGCGTGCGGTGGCCAGCGTCTGCTCCTCGGGCTCGAGTTCCTCCCGGATTTCCGCGCAGATGCGCATCAGGTCGGCGCGCGCGGCCTGCGCATTGCGGCGGCAGAAGGTCAGGCGCATGCCCGCCTCGGCCACGTCGGCAATCGCGATGCCGCGGCGCGTGGGGTCCAGGCCGATGATGTGGCGCACCAGCACATCGGCGCCCAGGTCGCCCGTGCGGCGAATGCCGTCGCTGCCCGCGTCGGCAAGGCCCACCAGCGTGGCGCGCACGGCGTCGATGGCTTCCTGCGGCCGCTCGAGCGACACCTGCAGGTCGGCCAGCAGCACGTCGAGCGCGGGTTCGCCGTCGAGCTTGAGCAGCAGGTTGCCATCGGCCTCGGTGATCTCGCGCTCGCGCCCCGCGCCCGAGCGCAGCGGCTGGCAGCCCTGGGTGACTCGCGACACCAGCCGCACGCCCTCGCCGAACACCACGCCCGACAGGCCGCCCGAGAACACGCCGCCCGCGGCGCCGTGCCCGCGGATGTTGCCGTTGCCGCCCACCGCGAACTGCAGCGCGCCGCCGCGGCCCGACGAGAGCCCGCCGAACAGGTAGCCGGTGTCGGTGCGGCCCGCCATCTCGCCGATGAGTTCGGTCAGGTCGGGCGTGGCGGGGTCCGCGTGCACCAGCGCCGTGTGGGCCTCGAAGCCGCTCATTTCCGAATTGCCCAGCGGCGCCACGCCGGAGAACACGCGGTACTGGTCGCTGGGCAGCGCGCAGAGCATCAGGCTGAGGCCAGGCTCGTCGAAATATTCGGCGTTGTTGGCCGAGACGCCGATGCCGACCGTGCCCGACCAGTCGGTGACCTCGGGCAGTTCGGCGCTCAGGTGGTCGAGGATGTCCTGCGCGTCCGCCGCGTAATGGTCGGTGATGTAGAGCAGCCCGAGCGTGGGCGATGCCGCGTAGTCGGGCAGCGCCATCTGCGCGCGCAACTGGGCCAGCACGAGGCCGGCTGCCATGCGCCATTGCGGGTGGGTGGCATGGCCGGAAGGAAACAGCTTCATGATGCGTGCCAACCCGTTCTCTTCAAGAAAGATGTGTGTATGACGTCAGCGGCGGCCGGTCGTTCGCTTGCGCGCGGCGGCCGATGCCTTCTTGGCGGCGGCGGGCGCTGCCGCCTTCCTGGCCGCGGGTTTCGAAGCCGCGGGAGCATTAGCCGCCGGCTGGGCCATGGCCGGCACCTTGAGCTGGGCTGCATCCTGCAGCGCCGAGCTCGCGATCTGCTGGAACTGCTCGGTCAGCGAGCCCCACCATTGCATCGGATCGATCACGCCGGCGGCGCCATTGCCGCCCGAAGCGGCAGCGGCCGAAGCCGGCTTGCTGCGCGCCTTCTTCGCCAGTGCCGGGGCTTCTTCTTCCTCGGGCTCGGCTTCCGGTTCGGCCGGCGCAGCGGCTGCTGCAGGTGCCGGAGCAGCGGCAGGCGCCACGGCGGCCGCCTGCTTGGTGAACGCGCTGGCGATATCTTCCATCCGCACGTTCATGCCGCGCAAGGTCGAAAGTGTCATCTTTTGCACTTCGAGCGCCTGGATGGTGGCCTTGAGCGCGTGGCCGTTCTGCTCGAGCCAATACTGCACCGTCTTGAGTTCCTGGATGCGCTTGTCGACCTCTTCCACGCTCAGCGTGGGGGCCACCCAGCTCGCGAGGCTCGGCAACCCGGGCACCGCACTGCCCGCCGCGCCGCCGGCGCCACCGCCGGCAAGGTTCTTCAGAAAATCGAATCCGGGGACGAATTGACTGAAGTCGAAGGGTTGGCTGGCGTTGCTCATGCGGAGGTCTCCGGTTGGGTTTTCTTGTGATGCCAGCTTACTCCAAGGCACCGCCGTTTTGGGCCCGGGCGCCCTCCCCTTTGCCCCCTCAGAGTTCCGCGCGCACCTTGCTGAACACCTTCCAGAACGCCGCGTCCTGCGAGGTCGCGAAATTGATCCGCATCATCGTGCTCGGCGGCCGCCGCGCATGGAACAGCGAGCCCGGCGCCAGCAGGTAGCCCTGGTCGAGCATGCGCTGGGTGAGCGCGTCGGTGTCGACGCCGGTGTCGACCCAGCCGAACAGGCCCGCCGGCTCCGACGCGAAGCTGCAGCCGTGCGCCATCGCGAGCTTCACCGCGCGGCCGCGCGCGCCGTCGAGCCGGATGCGTATGCGCTCGGCATGCCGCCGCAGCTGGCCCTGGTCGATGCACCACGAAAGCGCCCGCTCGAACAGCGTGGGCGTGGTGAGCGTGGCCAGCAGCTTGGTCTCGAGCAGCCGCTCCTTCAGTTCCGGCGAGGCGGCCAGGAAGCCGATGCGCCAGTTGGGCGCCAGGATCTTGGCGAAGCCGCTGACGTAGATGGTGCGCTGCAGCCCGTCGAGCGCGCTGAGCCGCGTGGCGTGCTCGGGCGCGAGGTGGCTGTAGGTGTCGTCCTCGACGATGTGGAAGTCGTGCTCGTTGGCCAGCTTGAGCACGCGATGCGCGCTGCCGGGCGTGAGGCTGTAGCCGGTCGGGTTGTGCAGCACGCTCACGCTCACGAAGAGCTTGGGGCTGTGCAGCTGGCAGTACTGCGCCATCACCTCCAGGTCGGGCCCGTCGGCGCGGCGCGGCACCGGCAGGATGCGCATGCCCAGCGCCTCGAGCCGCGCGAATTCGAGCGCCCAGCCGGGCTCCTCGACCATCACCGGATCGCCCGCGCGCAGCAGCGTGCGGCTCACGATGTCCAGCGCGTGCGTGGCGCCCACCGTGGTCACGATCTGGTCGGGCGCGGCGGGCACGTTGATGCCCACCAGCTTGTTCGACAGGCTGCGGCGCAGCGCGGCGTCGCCCGAGGGTTCGCCGTACTGGAGCGACAGTTCCTGCAGCGCGGCTGTACTGGTCATGCGGCGCACCGCCGTCGGCATGAAGGCGGACGCCATCCAGTCGGGCGGAAACACGCCCATGCCCGGCTGCGGCTTGTCGCTGGGCCGGTGGAACATGCTGCGGATGAGCGAGCTCGCATCGGCCGGCACGCGCGAGGCCATCATCTGGACCACCATGGGCGCCGCGTTGGGTGGACGCCCCTCCTGCGCCGGCGCCGAGTCGCGCACGTAGAAGCCGCGCTGGCGGCGCGCCTCGACCAGGCCCTGCGCCAGCAGCTGGTCGTAGGCCGCCACCACCGTGTAGGGGCTCACGCCCTGCTGGCGCGCGCATTCGCGCACCGAGGGCAGGCGCGCACCGGGCGGCAGCAGCCGGGTGCGGATGCGTTCGGCCAGCCGGTCGGCCAATTGCCCCGTGAGCGACTGGGTGGAGGTTCGTGTCAGCATCTGGGGCTCGGCTTCTGTGTCGAAAGAAAGACCAATACAGTTTTCGAATATGTTCGACTAACTGTATCGGAACTGTAATGGTGTGAAAGTTTAGAGTGTATGCAATGAACTGGCAAGAATTCACCGCGCTGCTGGTGCTGGCCACGGCGATGAGTTTCTCGCCCGGTCCCAACACCACGCTCTCCACCGCCCTCGCGGCCAACGGTGGCCTGCCGCGCGCCATGCGCTTCGTGGTGGCCGTGCCGGTCGGCTGGACGCTGCTGCTGGTGCTGTGCGCAGCCGGCATCGGCGCGCTGGTGGTGGCGGTGCCTTCGTTGCGCCTGGCCATCAAGGCGCTGGGTGTCGGCTACCTCTTGTGGCTGGCCCACAAGCTGAGCGGCAGCGGCACGCTCGGCCGTGCCGACGGCGCGAGCCTCGACGTCGGCTTTGGCCAGGGCGTGATGCTGCAGTTCGTCAACATCAAGGCCTGGCTGCTCGCGCTCACGCTGGTGGCCGGCTGGATCGCAGGCCAGCCCGATGCGCTCGGGCGCTTCGCCATCGTCGCGCCGGTGATGCTGGTCTACGCCTTCATCAGCAACTTCACCTATGCATTGGCGGGCGCACTGCTGCGCGAATGGCTCTCCAAGGGCAAGCGCCTGCTGTGGTTCAACCGCGCGATGGGGCTGGTGCTGGTGCTCACGGCCTGGTGGATGCTGGGTGTATGAACAACCGCCTCCCTATCAAGGACGAAACGCTGGGCATGTGGCTTGGCGTGATCGGCGTGGCGCTGTTCGCGGTCACCTTGCCGATGACGCGGCTGGCCACCGGCACGCAGGGCGCGCCGCAGCTGTCGCCCTGGTTCGTGACGCTCGGGCGCGCCGCGCTGGCGGGCATTCTCTCGACGGTCTTCCTGCTGGCGACGCGTTCGCCGCGGCCCGCGCCGCACCAGTGGAAGCCCCTTGGCATGGCGGTGCTCGGCAATGTGATCGGCTATCCGCTGCTGCTGGGCTACGCCTTGCGCGTGGTCACGGCCAGCCACGCGGCGGTGGTGACGGCGCTGCTGCCGCTCGTGACCGCGGCGGTCGCGGCCTGGGTGCTGCACCAGCGCGCGCGGCTCGGCTTCTGGCTCTGCGCCATCGCGGGCAGTGTGCTGGTGGTGCTGTTCTCGGTGCTGCGCGCGAGCCAGGGCGGCCATGGCTTCGGCTTCGAATGGGCCGACCTGCTGCTGGTCGGCGCGGTGGTCGCGGCTTCGTTCGGCTACATCTACGGCGCGCAGGTCACGCCGTCGCTCGGCGCCGAGCGCGTGATCTGCTGGGTCTGCGTGATGGCGCTGCCCGTGACGCTGCCCGCCACGCTGGCCATGTGGCCCACGGAGCCCATCGCCACCTCGGCCTGGCTGGGCTTCGTCTACGTGGGCGTGTTCTCGATGTGGATCGGCTTCTTCGCCTGGTACCGCGGCCTGGCCCTGGGCGGTGCGCTGCGCGTGAGCCAGACGCAGTTGCTGCAGCCCTTTCTCTCCATCCTTGCATCCATTCCGCTGCTGGGCGAACCGCTCGACGTGGTCACGCTGGGCTTTGCCATTGCCGTGGTCTGCACGGTGGTGCTCGGCAAGCGCCTGTCGCAGCCGCAGCCCGTTCCTGCCGTTTCGCCGCGCGCCGCGCATGCCGAACAATCCTGAATCCCACCCCACCCGACTGAAAGAAGACCCCATGAACTGGAAACTCGCCGCCCGCGCCGCCAAGATGAATCCGTCGGTGCTGCGTGAAATCCTCAAGGTCACCGAGCGCCCCGGCATCATCAGCCTGGCCGGCGGCCTGCCCTCGCCCAAGACCTTCCCGATCCAGGCCTTTGCCGACGCCTGCGCCGAGGTGCTGCACAACGACGGCCAGGCGGCGCTGCAGTACGCCGCGAGCGAAGGCTATGCGCCGCTGCGCCAGGCCGTGGCCGACATGCTGCCGTGGAACGTCGATCCCGCGCAGGTGCTCATCACCACCGGCTCGCAGCAGGGCCTGGACCTGGTGGCCAAGGTGCTCATCGATCCGGGCAGCAAGGTGCTGGTCGAGACGCCCACCTACCTGGGCGCGCTGCAGGCCTTCGGCCCGATGGAGCCGAACCCGGTGAGCGTGGCGAGCGACGACGAAGGCGTGATCGTCGAAGACCTGGTGGCCAAGGCGAAGGATGGGCGCTTCGTCTACCTGCTGCCCAATTTCCAGAACCCTACGGGCCGCACCATGACCGAGGCGCGCCGCGCCGCCGTGTCGGCCGCCGCGGCCGCCGCCGGCCTGCCGATCGTCGAGGACAACCCGTACGGCGAACTGTGGTTCGACGAAGCCCCGCCGCTGCCGCTGACCGCGCGCAATCCCGAAGGCTGCATCTACCTGGGTTCGTTCTCGAAGGTGCTCGCACCGGGCCTGCGCCTGGGTTTCCTGGTTGCGCCGAAGGCCATCTTCCCGAAGCTGCTGCAGGCCAAGCAGGCGGTCGACCTGCACACGCCGATCTTCACGCAGCGCATGGTCTCGGCCGTGATGAAGGACAACTTCCTCGAGCGCCACGTGCCCACCATCCGCGCGCTCTACAAGCGCCAGCGCGACGCGATGATGGCCGCGCTCACGCGCGAGATGGCCGGGCTGGACGTGAAGTTCAATGCACCCAAGGGCGGCATGTTCCTGTGGGCGCGCCTGCCCGAGGGCATCGACACCGTCGCGCTCTTGCCCAAGGCGGTCGAGCGCAACGTGGCCTTCGTGCCGGGCGCGCCCTTCTATGCGGACCAGGGCGATCCGCGCACGCTGCGGCTGTCGTTCGTGACGGCCAGCGTGGAGGAGATCGACACCGCGATCGCCGCGCTGGCCCTGACGCTGCGCGAAGAGCTGGCGCTGCTGGGCGAACGCAAGCTCGCGCCCGAACCCGTCTGAGACGCAACGCGAGGCAGACCACGATGCACATCGCCATCCTGACTTTCGACGGCTTCAACGAACTCGACTCGCTGATCGCGCTCGGCGTGCTCAACCGCATCAAGAGGCCGGGCTGGCGCGTGACGCTGGCCGCGCCCAGCGCCACGGTCACCTCGATGAACGGCGTCACCATGCATGCGAGCTCCACGCTCGAGGCGGCCGCCGAAGCCGGCGCGGTGCTCGTCGGCAGCGGCATCCGCACGCGCGAGATCGCGGCCGATCCGGCCATCATGGGCGCGCTGCGCCGCCTCGATGCGAAGCGGCAGCTGATCGGCGCGCAGTGCTCGGGCACGCTGCTGCTCGCCAAGCTGGGCCTGCTGGGCGCGGTGCCGGCCTGCACCGACCTCACGACCAAGCCCTGGGTGCAGGAGGCCGGCGTCGAGGTGCTCAACCAGCCCTTCTTCGCCAAGGGAAATGTGGCGACGGCCGGCGGCTGCCTGTCGGCGCCCTACCTCGCGGCCTGGCTCATCGCACGCAGCGAAGGCATCGAGGCCGCGAAGAGCGCGCTGCACTACGTGGCGCCGGTGGGCGAGAAGGAAGACTACGTGGCGCGCGCGCTGCGCAACATCGAGCCCTACCTTCCACCGGTTCCCGCAGCCACGGCCGACGCCGCCTGAGGGAAGCGCCGCAGGACGCATCATGATCAGCCTCGCCACGCTCGCGCTCTTCCTGCTGGCCGTGCTCGCGCTGTTCCTGTCGCCGGGACCGAACATGGCCTTCGTGCTCTCGCACGGCGTGGCCCACGGCCCGCGCGGCGGCTTCGCAGCGGCGCTCGGCATCTCGTCGGCCGACCTGGTGCACACGCTCTTCGCCGCCACCGGCGTCACGGCGCTGGTGGCGGCCTGGCCGCCCTCCTTCGACCTGCTGCGCTATGCGGGCGCGCTGTACCTGCTGTGGCTCGCGGTGCAGGCGCTTCGCAGCAGCAGCGGCGGCCTCCCCGCGGGTGCGCGTGCGCAGCCATCCGCCTTCGCCCGCATCGTGCGCATGGCCTTCCTGAACAACCTCGTCAATCCGAAGGCGCTGCTGTTCTTCATGGTGTTCCTGCCGCAGTTCGTCGACCCGGCGCGCGGCAGCGTGCCCTTGCAACTGGTGCAGCTCGGCGTCATGCTGTCGGCAGCCGCGCTCGCGTTCAACACGCTGCTCGGCGCCTGCAGCGGACAGCTCGGCCGCTGGCTGCAGCGCCGTCCGGGGGCTGAAAAGTTCCAGCGCGGCCTGCTGGCCCTGGTGATGGTCGGCCTGGCGATCCGCCTGCTGCTGCTCGACCGTCCCGCCGTGCCATCCGCCCTGTCCGCCACACCTGTCCAAGGAAGCTGAACACCATGCTCAATATCTGGGGCCGCATCAGTTCGATCAACGTGCGCAAGGTCGTCTGGTGCGCGCAGGAACTCGGGCTCGACTTTCAACGCACCGAGGCCGGCGGCCGGTTCGGCGTGGTGCAGACGCCCGAGTACCTGGCACTCAACCCGAACGCGATGGTGCCCACCATCGACGACGGCGAAGGCAGCGATCGCGTCACGCTCTGGGAATCGAACGTGATCGTGCGCTACCTCTGCGCCAGGCATTCGCACGGCAAGTTCTATCCGAGCGAGCTGCCCGCGCGCTTCGATGCCGAACGCTGGATGGACTGGCAGCAGACCACGCTCAACCGCGCGAGCCGCGACGCCTTCGTGCAATGGGTGCGCACGCTGCCGGCCGAGCGCGACCCCGCGCTGATCGCGGCCTCGGTGCATGCGAGCGAGGCGCTGTTCGCGATGCTCGACGCGCATCTTTCGCGGCAGCCCTTCATGGCCGGCGACCGCTTCACCATGGCCGACATCCCCATCGGCTGCGAGGCGCACCGCTGGTTCGGCCTGCCGCCGGCCGAATACCAGCGCCCCAGCTGGCCGAACCTCGAACGCTGGTACGGCGAACTGATCTCCCGGCCGGGCACGCGCGGCGTGCTCGACCTCCCGCTCGAATGAAAAGCATGAAACCCCGCCCGTTCAAACAAGTCGACGTCTTCACCGCCACGCCCTACCACGGCAATCCGCTCGCCGTGGTGCTCGACGGCAGCGGCCTGGGCGACGCCGAGATGCAGCGCTTCGCGCAGTGGACCAATCTTTCGGAAACCACCTTCCTGCTGCCGCCGACCGAGCCCACGGCCGACTACCGCGTGCGCATCTTCACGCCCGGCGGCGAGCTGCCCTTTGCGGGCCATCCCACCATCGGCAGCTGCCACGCCTGGCTGCAGGCCGGCGGCAGGCCCAAGGCGGCGGGCCGGATCGTGCAGCAGTGCGCGGCCGGCCTGGTGCCGCTGCGCCATGAAGGCGAGCGCCTGGCTTTCTCGGCCCCGCCGCTCAAGCGCAGCGCGCCGAGCCCCACGCTGCTGGCCAAGGTGGCGGGTGCGCTGGGCCTGAAGGCGCAGCAGGTGGTTGCGGCGCAGGTGCTCGACAACGGGCCGGTGTGGTTCGGCCTGCTGCTCAGCGATGCGGACACCGTGCTCCGGCTCGTGCCCGACCACCGCCTGCTCAAGGAGCTGGGTGTGAAGGCCGGCGTGGCGGGCATGCCTGCCGAGCAGGGTTCGTCGATGCTGATCGGCCGCTCGAACCGCGAGGCGCGCGCCTTCGGCGGCAAGTCCGCTGCAATCGAAGAAGGCGAAGGCCCGAAGATCGACCTCGAGGTGCGCGCCTTTGCCGCGCCCATCGGCGTGGAGGAAGACCCGGTCACCGGCAGCCTCAACGCCAGCCTGGCCGAATGGCTGATTGCCGACGGCCACATGCCCGCGCGCTATGTGGCCGCGCAGGGCCAGTGCCTCGGCCGTTCCGGGCGCGTGTACATCGAGCGCGACGCCGACGGCAAGGTGTGGGTCGGCGGCGATGCCGTGACCTGCGTCGACGGCCAGGTCACGCTGTAAAGGCAAGGCACCATGCGCGCGCAGCTCGACCACCTGGTAATCGCCGCCGCCTCGCTGGCCGAGGGCGTGGCGTGGTGCGAGGCCACGCTGGGCGTCACGCCCGGCCCTGGCGGCTCGCATCCGCTGATGGGCACGCACAACCGGCTGCTGAACATCGCGGCCGAGGCGTTCCCGCAGGCCTACCTGGAAATCATCGCGATCGAGCCCGGCAAGCGGCCATCGCGCCCCGGCACGCGCCGCTGGTTCGACCTCGACGACCCGGTGCTGCAGGCCGGGCTCGTGCGGCGCGGACCGCGGCTGGTGCACTTCGTCGCGCGCGTGCCCGACGCGCACGCCGCGCTGCAGGCGCTGGCGCGCGAGGAGCACGCCCACATCGACCGCGGCCAGCTGCTCGAAGCCTCGCGCGACACGCCCGCCGGCCGGCTCGAATGGCAGATCACGGTGCGCAATGACGGCCAGCGCCTGTTCTACGGCGCGCTGCCCACGCTGATCCAGTGGGGCCCCGTGCATCCCACCGACGCCATGCCGGCTTCGGGCCTTGCGATGCGCTCGCTGCAGGCCACGCATCCGCGCGCGGCCGACCTCTCTGCGGCGCTGTCGGCCATCGGCATGGCCGGCATGGCGGTGCAGGCCGGCGCGCCCAACCTGGTGGCCGTGCTCGACACGCCCCGCGGCCCCGTCACGCTTCAATCCGAAGGACTCTGACATGCTGAGCTTGACCGAAATCGCCTGGTTCGCACTCGCCTCGATGCTGCTGGCGCTCACGCCGGGGCCGAACATGATCTATTGCGTGTCGCGCACGCTCATCCAGGGCCGGCGCGCCGGGCTGGTCTCGCTCGGCGGCGTGATGATGGCCTTTCTTGCGCACCTGTTCGCGGCCGCACTCGGCCTCACCGCGCTGCTGCTGGCCGTGCCGGTCGCGTTCGACGCCATCCGGCTTGCCGGCGCCGCCTACCTGCTGTGGCTCGCATGGCAGGCGGTCAAGCCCGGCGGCAATGCGCCCTTCGAGGCGCGCGCGCTGCCGGCCGATCCGCCGGGCAAGCTGTTTCGCATGGGCTTTCTCACCAACCTGCTGAACCCGAAGGTCGCGATGTTCTATCTCTCGTTCTTTCCGCAGTTCATCCATCCGGAGCGCGGCTCGGTGCTGCTGCAGAGCATGCAGCTGGGCATGGCGCAGATGGCGAGCAGCGCCGCGGTCAACACCGCGGTGATCCTCGGCGCCGCGAGCATCACGGCGGTGCTGTCGCAAAGCGCCGGCTGGCTGCGCGCGCAGCGCTACATCATGGGCAGCGTGCTGGCGGCACTGGCGGTGCGCGTGGCGCTGACGGAACGCAAGTAAAAGAGAAGGAGCGCGCGTGAGATTCACCCGCGAAGAAATCGAATCCGCGCAGCGCACCGTCGGCGCGGCCATGCCGCCCACGCCGCAATATGCATGGCCGCTGCTCGCACAGCGCCTGGGCTGCACGGTGTGGGCCAAGCACGAGAACCACACGCCGGCGGGCGCCTTCAAGATCCGCGGCGGGCTGACCTACTTCGAAACGCTGGCGCGCGAGCAACCCGGCGTGCGCCATGCCATCAGCGCCACGCGCGGCAACCATGGCCAGTCGGTGGGCTTCGCGGCGCGGCGCCACGGGCTCGCGGCCACCATCGTGGTGCCGCATGGCAACTCGCTCGAAAAGAACGCCGCGATGCGCGCGCTGGGCGTGCAGCTGGTCGAGCATGGCGACGACTTCCAGGCGGCTGCGGAGCATGCGGCCCTGCTCGCCGAGCAAGGCGGCATGCACCGCGTGCCCTCGTTCCACCGCGAGCTGGTGCGCGGCGTGTCGACGGCGTATGTCGAATTCTTCAGCGCACTCAAAGATGCGCCGCCCGATGTGCTGTTCGTGCCGATCGGGTTGGGCTCCGGCTTCGCAGCCGCGGCCGCCGCGCGGGCGCACTGCGGCGTGTCGACCCGGCTCATCGGCGTGGTGTCGGCGCATGCCACGGCGTACCGCGATTCGTTCCGCGCAGGCCGGCCCGTCGAGTCGCCGGCCGGCACGCGGCTGGCCGACGGCATGGCCTGCCGCACGCCGGTGCCCGAATCGCTCGAGGTGATCCTGCGCGAAGCCGACGACGTGATCACCGTCACCGACGACGAGGTGGCCGAGGCCATGCGCATTCTCTTCAGCGACACGCACAACGTGGCGGAAGGTGCTGGCGCCGCGGCGCTGGCGGGCGCGCTCCAGCAGCAGGATCGCTGGCGCGGGAAGACGGTGGGTATCTGCGTGAGCGGCGGCAATGTCGATTCGGGCATGTTCGCGGGGGTGCTGGGGGGCGCTGGCGCATTGGCGTGACCAAGCGCGCTTTGTTCAGGGCGCGTGCACAGGCCACCGGGTACTCCCCTCCGCGAATGTCCCCCGCCTTCGGCTCCTCCTTGATTTCGCTGCGGGGAGCACCCGATGCCCTGTGCACCAGGGCACGCTGTCGGTTCGCAGCTGATCAACCACCGCGCTGAACAACGATCACGCTGATGGGGTGCCTTGCGCAGCGAAATCAAGGGGGAGGCCGCAGGCCGGAGGACATTCGCGGAGCAAGGTACCCCGTCGGCGGGAGCGCGCCCTGAACAACGGCGCCAAGAACAACAGCAACAACAAGCTAAAGCAGCGGCCCCGTACGAGCCGTGTCCAGCGGCAGCCGAGACACCTCCGCCAGCAACAGCGCGAGCTGCTGCGCAGCCGCATCGACAACAGCCTGCCCGCGCGGCGCCGTTGCGGCGGCGGCGTTGCCGGCTGCGCCCTGTGCGTTGTAGTCCTCCATGGCCCAGCCGAGCTTGGCGCTCTTGCCGTTGCCGAGAATCGCGTAGTCGGCCGCGCGCTGCTCGGAGGTGGAGCGGAAATTCTTCGCCTCGGCCATGCGCACCTGCTGCGGCGCCAGGGCCAGCATCATCGAGGTCTCGATCTCGCCCGCATGCACGCCGAAGCGGTGCTCGCCCGCATCGAACTGCGCGCCCGCATCGCCCAGCGGCAGGTTGAACCAGCTCACGCTGTAGACGATGAGGCCGTGCGCCGCGCGCAGTTCGCGCGCCACGATGTCCATCGCACCCACGTGGCCGCCATGCGCGTTGAACAGCACCAGCTTCTTCACGCCGGCATGCGCCACGCCGGCACCGATCTCCTTCCACATGCGGATCAGGGTCTCGGCCGACAGCGTGAGCGTGCCCGCAAAGCGCGCGTGCTCGGGGCTCAGGCCGATCTGCTGCGTCGGCAAAAACAGCACCGGCAGCGCGGCCGGCAGCAGCGGCAGCGACGCGGCCACGATGCCGTCGGCCAGCACCGTGTCCACGCCCAGCGGCAGATGGGGCCCGTGCTGTTCGGTGGCACCGAGGGGCAGCACCGCGACCGTGGCTGCCACATCGAGCGCCGCAAAGTCGCGCGTCGTCAGTTGAGACCAGTAGCGGGGCAGGGATACCGGGGATGCGTTCATCCGCCGATCTTAGAGCGGTGCTTCAATCCACGCGACCCGCGCCTTGCGCGCTTCGACGACACACAAGGACACCCGATGGATCTCCAGCTCCAGGACCAGCACGTTCTCATCACCGGCGGCAGCAAGGGCATCGGCCTGGCCTGCGCGCTCGGCTTCCTGCAGGAGGGCGCGCGCGTGAGCCTCGTGTCGCGCGATTTGCAGAACCTGGAGCGGGGCCGCAAGGCGCTGGCCGAGGCGTTTGCGCAGGCCGAGGGCCGGGTCTCGGTGCATGCAGCCGACCTCAAGGACCCGGCCAGCGCCGTGGCCGCGCTCGATGCGGCCGAGCTGGCCTTCGGACCGGTCGACGTGCTGGTGAATTCGGCCGGCGCCGCGCGCCGCACGCCGCCCGACGAGCTGGATGCCACTGCCTGGCACGACGCGATGGACGCCAAGTACTTCACCTACATCCACATGATCGATCCGGTGGTCAAGCGCATGGGCCGGCGCGGCCGCGGCGCGATCGTCAACGTGATCGGACAGGGCGGCAAGGTCGCGAGCCCGGTGCACATGGCCGGCGGCGCGGCCAACGCGGCGCTGATGCTGGTGAGCGCCGGCATGGCCGCGGCCTATGCGGCCAAGGGCGTGCGCGTGAATGCGGTGAACCCCGGCCTCACGCTGACCGAGCGGCTGCAGGAAGGCATGAAGGCGGATGCGAAGCTGCAGGGCATCGGCAGCGACGAGGCGCTGCAGCGCGCCACGGCCCGGCTGCCGCTCGGGCGCATCGCCACGCCGCAGGAGATTGCCAACACGGTCGTGTTCCTGGCCTCGCCGAAGGCGAGCTATGTGACGGGCGCGATCGTCGCGATGGACGGCGCCGTGACGCCGATGATCTAAGCAGCCGTCAGCGCCTCGAACTTCAGCGCCAGGAAATCGACCAATGCCCTTACGCGCGCGGGCACGAAGCGCCCGCTCGGCAAGAGGGCGTGCAGCGGATAGGGCTCGGTGTCCCATTCGGGCAGCAGCCGCACCAGCGCGCCCTTGCGGAGGTCTTCGCGCACGTCGAGCGCCGACTTCAGCACGATGCCCAAGCCCGCGACGGCCCACTCGCGCGCGAGCGAGGCGTCGTCGACGCTGCGGTCGCCCTTCACGCGCACTTCGGTCCACTGGCCGTTCTGCGCGAAGCGCCAGGTGCGGTGGCGGCGCCCGCCGCGGTCGAAGGTGAGGCAGTTGTGGTGCACCAGGTCCTGCGGCGTCTTCGGCGCGGGGTGGCGGCGCAGGTAGGCGGGAGATGCGGTGAGCAGCGGATTGGTCAGCGCGAACGGCCGTGCCACCAGCCGTGAATCGGCCAGCGCGCCGTAGCGCAGCGCCACGTCGACCTCGTCGCGCGTCACGTCGAGCAGCCGGTCGCCGACGGACAGCGACAGCTGCACACCCGGGTGCCGTTCAAGGAATTCGTCGAACCAGGGCAGCAGCGTGCTGCGCGTGAGGTCCGACGGAGCGGCCACGCGCAAGGTGCCGACCAGCTCGCCACGCTCGGCCGTGACCAGCGACTCGCCTTCGTCGAGCAGTTCGAAGGCGCGCACCGCGTAGTCGAGCAGCGTCTGGCCCTGCGAAGTCAGGCGCATGGCGCGGGTCGAGCGCTCGAACAGCCGGGCGCCGAGCTGCGTTTCCAGCCGCTTGAGCGTGGCGCTGGCCGCCGCCGGCGTCATGCCGAGCGCATGGGCCGCGGCGGTGAGCGTGCCGCCGCGGGCGGTCTGCACCAGCACCTGGAGGTCCGACAGATTTTCAATCTTCATTTGAAAGTGTTGCTCATTGAGGCAGTCTTATCAATTTCTGGTTGCCATCCTACAGTCGAGCCATCGTTCAAGAAAGAAAGGTCATCCACCATGAAAGCCATCGGCTACTACCAGCCCCTGCCCATCGACAACCCCGAGTCGCTGCAGGACATCGAACTGCCCGCCCCCGTGGCCGGCCCGCGCGACCTGCTGGTGCGCGTGAAGGCCATTTCGGTCAACCCTGTCGACACCAAGGTGCGCAAGAACATGGCGCCCGAAGCCGGCCAGCCCAAGGTGCTGGGCTGGGATGCCGCGGGCACGGTCGAGGCCGTCGGCGCCGGGGTGAAGAACTTCAAGGTCGGCGACCGCGTGTACTACGCCGGCTCGATCGTGCGGCCCGGCGCCAACGCCGAACTGCATGCGGTGGACGAGCGCATCGCGGCGCTGGCGCCCACGAGCCTCGACGACGCACAGGCCGCGGCGCTGCCGCTGACCACCATCACCGCCTATGAACTGCTGTTCGACCGCCTCAAGGTGCCGAAGAACGGCGGTGCGGGCCAGACGCTGCTGGTCACCGGCGGGGCCGGCGGCGTGGGCTCGATCCTCATCCAGCTTGCGCGCCAGCTCACGCAATTGCGCGTGGTGGCCACGGCCTCGCGCGCCGAGACGCGGGCCTGGTGCCTCGCGCTCGGCGCCCACGCGGTCATCGACCATTCGAAGCCGCTCGCGGCCGAGCTCAAGGCCGCGGGCATCGGCGAGGTCGACATGGTCGCGAGCCTCACGCAGACCGGCCAGCACTACGCGCAGATCATCGAAAGCCTGAAGCCCCAGGGCCAGCTCGCGGTGATCGACGACCTGCCGTCGCTCGACGCGATGCCGCTCAAGACCAAGTGCATCTCGCTGCACTGGGAAATGATGTTCGCGCGCTCGCGCTTCGAAACGCCGGACATCGCCGAGCAGGGCTCGCTGCTGGCCGAGGTGGCCGCGCTGGTCGACGCGGGGCGCATCCGCACCACCGCCAATGCGAGCTTCGGCACCATCAACGCCGCCAACCTCCGGAAGGCGCATGCGCTGATCGAGAGCGGCAAGGCGCAGGGCAAGGTGGTGCTCGCGGGGTTCTGAGCACAATCGGCCGCATGGCCGAAGACAGCATCCAGCCCCCGATCGAATTCGAAACCCCGCGCCTTCGGCTGCGCCAGTGGCGGGAGCGCGATCTCGCGCCCTTTGCCGCGCTCGCGGCCGATCCGCTGGTGATGGAGTTCCTGCTGCCCGTGCCCACGCGGGCCGCGAGCGATGCACTCGCCGCGCGCATCAGGGCCCGCATCGCCGAGCAGGGCTGGGGCCTCTGGGCCGTGGAGCACAAGGCATCGGGCGAGTTCGCCGGCTTCACGGGCCTCAACGTGCCGCTGGCCGCGCTGCCCTTTTCGCCCTGCGTCGAGATCGGCTGGCGCTTCGCCCGAAAGTGGTGGGGCCAGAGGCTCGCGACCGAGGCCGCGCGCGCCGCCCTGCAGGTGGGTTTCGAGCGGCTCGGATTCGAAGAGATCGTGGCGTTCACCGCGCTCGGCAACCACCGCTCGGCGGCGGTGATGGAGCGCCTGGGCATGCGCGAAGACGTGGATGGCGCCTTCGACCACCCGGCCGTGCCCGAGGGGCATTCGCTGCGGCGGCACAGGCTCTATCGCATCGCGCGGCCGAAGCAAGGATGAGCAAGGCCACGCGCGACTACTTCGCCTGCGCCGACACGCGCCAGACCACGTTGCCCACGTCGTCGGCCACCAGCAGCGCGCCGCTCTTGTCGAGCGCCACCCCCACCGGCCGGCCATGCGCCTTCTCGTCGGCCGAAAGGAAGCCGGTCAGCACGTCGACCGGCGGCCCGCTCGGCTTGCCCGCGGAGAACGGCACGAACACCACCTTGTAGCCCGACTTGGGCTTGCGGTTCCAGGAGCCGTGCTCGCCGATGAAGGCGCCGCTTGCAAACTGGGGCGGCATGCCGCGGCCGTCCGAGAAAACGAGGCCCAGCGCCGCGACGTGGGCGCCGAGCGCGTAGTCGGGCGCGATGGCCTTGGCCACCATCTCGGGGTTCTGCGGCGTGACGCGCGCATCCACCTTGCTGCCGTAGTAGCTCCAGGGCCAGCCGTAGAAGGCGCCGTCCTTCACCGAGCTCAGGTAGTCGGGCACCAGGTCGCTGCCGATCTCGTCGCGCTCGTTGACCACGGTCCACAGCGCCTTGGTCTCGGGGTGCCAGGCCATGCCGTTGGGGTTGCGCAAGCCGCTTGCGAACAGGCGCTTTTCGCCGCTCTTCACGTCCACTTCCCAGATGGCGGCGCGGCCTTCTTCGGCGGCCAGCCCGTTCTCGCCGATGTTGCTGTTGGAGCCGACCGTGACGTAGAGCTTGGTGCCTTCGGCGTTGGCAATCACGTTCTTGGTCCAGTGGTGGTTGATGCCCGCGGGCAGCGGCGTGACCACCGTGGGGGTTGCGCTCGCCGAGGTCTGGCCCTCGGTGTAGGGCACCTTGACGAGCGCGTCCGCGTTGGCGATGAACAGCTCGTTGCCCACCAGCGCCATGCCGAAGGGCGAGCTCAGGTTCGACAGGAACACCTGGCGCACCTCGGCCGCGCCGTCTCCGTCGGCATCGCGCAGCAGCGTGATCCGGTTGGCGCTGGGCGCGTTGGCCCCGGCGCGGCCCATGACCTTGCCCATGACCCAGTTGCGGACCTTGACCATCGGGCCGCTGCCGCCGTCGCTGCTGCCTTCGGGCTTGGGCGGCTTGTTGCTTTCGGCCACCAGCACGTCGCCGTTGGGCAGCGTGTAGACCCAGCGCGGATGGTCCAGCCCGCGCGCCAGTGCGCTCACGCGCAGGCCCGGGGCGGGCTTGGGGGCGGCGGTGTCGGTCCAGCCGACCGCCTCGGCCACGTTGACGGTGGGAATCAGCGTCTTGTTGGGTTCGGCCAGTTGCGGGCGTGGCCCGATGGTGGCCTCGGGCGCCACCTTGGCGGTTTCGCCGCAGCCGGCCAGCGCCAGCGCTGCAGCCACGGCGGCCATCCAGGCCAGCGGGGAAATGGCGATGCTCGGTACCTTCATTCGCGCTCCTTGGTTGCTGCGGCGCGGAGGCCGCCCTTTTCCTTTTTCAGCGTCGTTCCTTCGGCAAATGATGAGGACGGCGCCGGCATGGACTGTCGGCCATGGGCGCTTTTTGGCGTGGGCGCACCCCATTCACGCATCGCCGCTACCATCGGCCGCATGACCGACGACCTGTTCCGCGCCGACGCCTACCTGCGCGCCTGCGAAGCCCGCATCCTGCGCATCGACGATACCGGCATCGTGCTGGACCGCACGGTGTTCTATCCGCTGGGCGGCGGGCAGGCCGGCGACACCGGTGTACTGGCCTTGGCCGACGGGCGCGAACTGGCCATTGCCGACACGCGCAAGGCAAAGAACGAGGAAGGCCAGCCCACGCAGGAAGTCGTCCACGTGCCCGCGCCCGGCCAGGCCGAACTGCTCGCCGCGCTCGAGCCCGGCGCCGCCGTGACCGCCCGCCTCGACTGGGAGCGCCGCCACCGGCTGATGCGCTTCCACACCGCGAGCCACCTGCTGTGCCACCTGGTGCCGGTACCGGTGAACGGCTGCTCGATCACGCCCGACTACGCGCGCATCGACTTCCACATGACCGATCCGCTCGACAAGGAAGCGTTGACGGCCGGCCTTGCGCGGCTGGTGGAAGCCGCGCATCCGCTGACCGTGGGTGCCATCACCGACGAGGAGCTCGACGCCAACCCGGCGCTGGTCAAGAGCATGAGCGTGCAGCCGCCGCGCGGCACGGGTACGGTGCGCACCATCCGCATCGGCGGCGAGGGCGAGGCGCAGATCGACTTCCAGCCCTGCGGCGGCACGCATGTTGCAAACACCGCCGAGATCGGCGCCGTGATGGTCACCAAGATCGAGAAAAAGAGCGCCAACAGCCGCCGCGTGGTGCTGGGCTGGGCCGCCTGAGCCGCCGCAACCCTCGGAACTTCGCACCACTCCCCTGCTCCGACTGACGGCATGATCTTTTCCCGCTTTAACATCGCTACGTTTCTGGTAGCAGCCGCCGCAGCCTGCATGCCGGCTGCGGCCCAATTGGCATCCAGGCCGGGAGCGGTGGTCACCACCCCCCACGTGCGCGCCGAACTGGTGGCGCATGCGCCCGAAGGCGTTGCGCCGGGCGCACCGGTCTGGGTCGGTCTGCAGATCACCCACCAGCCCGAGTGGCACACCTACTGGAAGAACGCCGGCGATTCGGGCCTTCCCACCGAGCTGAACTGGACGCTGCCGAGCGGCGTGGCGGCCGGCGAGATCGCCTGGCCGGTGCCGCGCAAGATTCCGGTCGGCAACCTCGCCAACTACGGCTACGAAGGCACGGTGCTGCTGCCGGTGCCGCTCGAGGTGTCGAGCAACTTCAAGCCGCCGCTGGCCCTGGGCGCCGGCGCATCGGCGCTCGACGTGCGGCTCAAGGCCAGCTGGCTGGTGTGCCGCAAGGAATGCATTCCCGAGGAAGGCGAATTCACCCTGGCCCTGCCGCTGCAAGGCTCGACCGCGCTGCACAAGGCCGAGTTCGACGCGGCGCAGGCCGCGCAGCCGCAGCCGCTGGCCAAGCCGGGCGCGGTCGAGGTCAGCGGCAACAACCTGCAGGTGCGCCTCGAAGGCCTGCCCGCCTCGGCCCGCGGCAAGACCCTGGGCTTCTTCCCCGAAACGCCCGAGCTGATCCGCACCGCCGCCGAATCGGGCAAGGACTGGACCCAGAGCTGGCAAGGCGGCACCTGGACCGCCACGCTCCCGCTGGCCGACCAGCGCAGCGCCAGCCCGACGACCCTGCCACTGGTGGTGGCGCTGGCCGAGGCCGACCGGCAGCCGGGCCAGCCCGTTGCCTGGCGCACCGAGGCGCCCGTCAGCGGCAGTTGGCCGGCCGCGGCGCCGCGCGCGGAGGTCTCGCCCGCGCTGCAGGCGGCCCTGGCCGCCAATGCGGCCGCCGCGCCTTCGTCGCCTTCTTCGGATCTGCCGCCGCAACCCACGGTCACGCTGATGGCCGCGCTGCTCGGCGCGCTGCTCGGCGGACTGCTGCTGAACCTCATGCCCTGCGTCTTCCCGATCCTGGCGATCAAGGTGCTGGGCTTCGCGCGGCAGGCCGGGAACCACAGCGCGCACCGCACCGCGGGCCTGGCCTACACCGCCGGCGTGATGCTCTCGGTGCTCGCGCTGGGCGGCGCCATGCTGGGGCTGCGCGCGGCCGGCGCCCAGCTCGGCTGGGGCTTCCAGCTGCAATCGCCGGCCGTGGTGGCGGCGCTGGCGGCGCTGTTCACGCTGATCGGACTCAACCTCGCGGGCCTGTTCGAATTCGGCCGCGCCGCGCCCCTGTCGCTGTGCTCGGCGCAGGCCCGGCATCCGATTGCCAACGACTTTCTTTCGGGCGTGCTGGCGGTGGTGATCGCTTCGCCTTGCACCGCGCCGTTCATGGGCGTCTCGCTCGGCTTTGCCATCGGGCTTCCGGCGACCCAGGCGCTGCTGCTGTTCGCCGCGCTGGGACTGGGCCTGGCGCTGCCGTACCTGGTGGCGGGCTTCATTCCGGCCGTGGCGCTGCTGCTGCCCAAGCCCGGCCCCTGGATGAACACGCTGCGCCGGCTGCTGGCGTTCCCGATGTTCGCCACCGTGGCCTGGCTGGTCTGGGTGCTGGGCCAGCAAAGCGGCATCGATGGCGCGGGCACCCTGCTCGCGCTGCTAGTGTGCATGGCCGCCATCGTCTGGGCGCTGACGCTGCGCGGCCGCACGCGGCTGGTGATTGCCACGCTGATGGTCGCATTCACCGCGGTGCTGGCCGCTGCCATCGGGCGCAACGTGCTGCAGACGGTGGAGCCGGCCAGGATGGCGGCCACCGCGGGGCAGCGCTGGCAGCCCTGGTCGGCCGAGCGCGTGGCCGAGCTCACGGGCGCCGGGCAGCCGGTGTTCATCGACTTCACGGCCGCCTGGTGCGTGACCTGCCAGTACAACAAGAAGGCCACCCTGGCGGATGCCGAGGTGCTGGCCGATTTCGACAGCAAGAAGGTCGCGATGCTGCGCGCCGACTGGACGCGCCGCGACCCGGCCATCACCGCCGCGCTGACCGCGCTCGGCCGCAGCGGCGTGCCGCTGTACGTGCTGCAGGCGCCCGGCAAGGCGCCGGTCGTGCTGACCGAGATCCTGGGCAAGGACGAGGTGCGCGCCGCGCTTGCCGCGCTTTGACCCCCGGCGTGACATGGGTTGTCACATGCACATGAGCAAAGCGCTCTAAGCTGTCGCCGTTGTTCGTTTTTTCTTTTGGAGTTCAAGCTGGCCATGTCACTTTCGCCATCGTCCGACTCGCGTTCCATTCGTGCCGCGCGCCATGCCCGTGCGGCCCTCAGCCGCGCCTCGCGCCGCGCCGTGGTGGCGGCCGCCGTGGCGCTGGGCGCCACCTTCCTGATGGGCAACAATGCCTTCGCCGCGCCCGCCGTGGGCCAGCAGGCGCCCGACTTCGTTGCGGTGGACACCAGCGGCGCCAAGCACAAGCTGTCCGACTTTGCCGGCAAGTTCGTGGTGCTCGAGTGGACCAACCCGGGCTGCCCCTTCGTGCGCAAGCACTACAACAGCGGCAACATGCCCGCCACGCAGAAGGCCGCCACGGCCCAGGGCGTGGTCTGGCTGTCGGTCAATTCCACCGAGCGCGCGGCCAGCGACTACCTGCAGCCCGCCGCGCTCGACGCCTGGATGAAGTCGCAGAAGGCCGCGCCCACCGCAGTGCTGATGGACGAGGACGGCGTGATCGGCCAGGCCTACGGCGCGCGCACCACGCCGCACATTTTCATCATCGATCCCAAGGGCATGCTGGTGTATGCCGGCGGCATCGACAGCATCGCCTCGGCCCGGCCCGACGACATCAAGAGCGCGACCAACTACGTCAACCGGGCGCTCGGCGAAGCCTTCGGCGGCAAGCCGATCTCGACCGCCTCCACGCGGCCCTACGGCTGCTCGGTGAAGTACAAGAGCTGACGACGCCCCACAGGCAGTGACAGGTACCTGACTCGCGCGGTCAGGCGGTGGTCGGGAACCCCGGCCTACCCTCGGACGAACGACATCGCCCAAGGGGACAACCAGATGAATCCTGCGCAATCCGCCGCGCAACCATCGGCCGCGGCCGCCGCCCGCACCGCGCCAGGCACCGCTTCTTCCAGCGCTTCCTCCTCCTCGAAATTCGCCACCGTGCTGCGCGTGACGGGCGGCAATTTCATGGAGATGTTCGACTTCTTCCTGTTCGGCTTCTACGCCACGCAGATCTCGAAGGCCTTCTTCCCGGCGGGCAACGAATTCGCCTCGCTGATGCTGACCTTCATGACCTTCGGCGCGGGCTTCCTGATGCGGCCGCTGGGCGCGATCTTCCTGGGCGCCTACGTCGACCGCGTGGGCCGCCGCAAGGGCCTGATCGCCACGCTCGCGCTGATGGCGGTGGGCACGCTGCTCATCGCCTGCGTACCGAGCTACGCCACCATCGGCTTCGCGGCGCCGCTCCTGGTGCTGGTCGGGCGGCTGCTGCAGGGCTTCTCGGCCGGCGTGGAACTGGGCGGCGTCTCGGTCTACCTGTCGGAGATGGCCACGCCGGGACGCAAGGGCTTCTACGTGAGCTGGCAGTCGGCCAGCCAGCAGGTGGCGATCATCGTGGCGGCCGCGCTCGGCTACTGGCTCAACGTGACGTTCAGCCCGCAGGAGATCGGCGACTTCTACTGGCGCATTCCGTTCTTCGTCGGCTGCCTGATCGTGCCGGTGCTGTTCATCATCCGCCGCTCGCTGCAGGAGACCGAGGAGTTCATGGCGCGCAAGCACCGGCCCGACGCGCGCGAGATCTTCCAGTCGATGGTGGCCAACTGGGGCCTCGTCGTGGCCGGGATGATGCTGGTGTCGATGACCACCGTGTCGTTCTACCTGATCACGGTCTACACGCCCACCTTCGGCAAGTCGGTGCTGCACCTGAGCACGACCGACGCGCTGGTCGTCACGCTGTGCGTGGCCATCTCCAACTTCATCTGGCTGCCGGTCATGGGCGCGCTGTCCGACCGCGTGGGCCGCAAGCCGCTGCTGATTCTCTTCACGGTGCTGACCATCCTCACTGCGTACCCGTCGCTCAAGTGGCTGGTCGGCGCGCCGAGCTTCGGGCGCATGCTCGAAGTGGAGCTGTGGCTGTCGTTTCTCTACGCGAGCTACAACGGCGCGATGGTGGTGGCGCTCACCGAGGTGATGCCGGTCAATGTGCGCACCGCCGGCTTCTCGCTGGCCTACAGCCTCGCGACGGCGCTGTTCGGCGGCTTCACGCCCGCCATTGCCACCGGCCTGATCGAGATGACCGGCGACAAGGGCGCGCCGGGCCTGTGGATGACGGCCGCTGCCGCCTGCGGGCTGGTGGCGACGCTGGTGCTCTATCGGCGCAACGTGGACCCGGCGGATTCGGTGCGGGTGCCGGTGGTCTGAATTCTGGTTCTTGCGCGCTTGTCGGTTCAGGGCGCGCTCCCGCCGACGGGGTACCTTGCTCCGCGAATGTCCTCCGGCCTGCGGCCTCCCCCTTGTACCGGGACTTCTCGCGCAGTCAAGCACGGGTTTGGGTTGGTTTTTCTACCAAGCTGTATCGCTTGCGAGGCATTGAG